>JBCCHE010000001.1:0-216392 GCA_039028875.1 Myxococcota bacterium
CGCGTATTTAGGGTTTGAAATCGTGATCTGTTTAACCCCGCGCAGTCACTGGAAAATTGCGCGGTTTCGGCCGGCGGGTAGACTGGCTCTGGTAACCCCTGTTCAGAGGGGGAAGGGGAAGAGACTCCATGAAGAGACAACTGAATCCATCTCTGACAGCACTGCTGTGCGTCACGCTTTGCGCCGTCGTTCTCGTGGGCTGTAAGGATGACCCCGAGCCAGTCGTCGAAGACACGACCGGTTCCGAAATGCCTGAGCCTGAGCCGGAGGTCATGATCACGCCGATCGAAGAGCCTTGCAATCTCGAGACCGTTTACTTCGAGTTTAACTCGTCCGATCTCGACAGCAGCTCGCGGACCGCGATTCAAGAAGCCGTTGAATGCTACCGCGGACAGCCCGATCCGAACTTCAACCTTCTGTTGACCGGGGCCGCAGACCCTCGTGGGACCGAGGAGTACAACATCGCCCTTGGGGAACGCCGCGGGCAAGCCGTGCGCAGCTACCTGATCTCGCTCGGACTCGACGGTGGCCGCATTTCCGTGACCTCCGTTGGCGAAGAGATGGCGACCGGTACCGACGAGGCGGGTTGGGCTCGCGACCGAAACGTCAGCGCTTCTGCGAACTGAGCCGGGTCTTCCGACTCGTGGGGGGTAGTCACTGATGCTTGCCGTGTTCCTTCAGTCGAACCCGCCAACCGCACTCAACCCTTGGCAGCTGATCATCGGCGCGTCGCCGGTGGTTCAGCTCGTCATGGTGATCTTGCTGTTCATGGGCGTGATGTGCCTCTACATCATCGGCGCGAAGTGGATCCGCCTCAAGCAGGTGACCGACCAGAGTCGGACTTTCCTCGAGCTGTTCTGGTCCGAGGAAAAAGCGCGGAACTGGAACGCGAAGGCGCTCAACGAGATTCACGGTCGCTCGTCGGGCTACACACGATCACCGATCGCAACGGTGTTCCGCGCTGGCTACCGGGAGTTGGCGCGCATCGCGCGTACCGGCAAACCGGGCAAAGCCGACGTGGACAACGTTGAACGCGCACTTCGGCGTGCTCAGAGTGCAGAGCTCACGCGACTCGAAAACAAAGTATCGTTTCTTGCCACGACCGCTTCGACCGCGCCCTTCATTGGCCTTTTCGGAACCGTGTGGGGCGTGATGAACTCGTTCATCGCGATTCACGGGCAGAAGAGCGCGGGTCTCGATGTGGTCGCGCCCGGCATCGCTGAAGCTCTGATCGCAACAGCCCTCGGCCTCGCGGCTGCGATTCCCGCGGTCATGGCCTACAACTACTTCGTTCGACGAATCCGCGTGGTCGACAGTGAGACTGCCGCGTTCGCAAGCGACTACCTCAATATCATTCGGCGGCACCTCTTGGTCGAGTAGGGCGTGGCGTTCTCCAACAACGACGGTCCGGGCACCGCGCTCAGTGAGATCAACGTGACCCCTCTCGTGGATGTCATGCTGGTGCTCTTGATCATCTTCATGATCGCAGCGCCGATGCTCACCACGGGTGTTGATGTCGAGCTTCCGAAGGCCGACGCGCCGAGGATGGACATCGACGAAGAAGTACCGATCATCACGGTTCAGCGCGACCAGCGGATCTTCTTATTCGACGAAGAGGTTTCGCTGGACGTTCTGAAGGAGCGATTGACCAACGATCAACGGGTTCTCGGGGCGGACGAAGTTTTCGTTCAGGCCGACGAAGAGGTGCCCTACGGCGCAGTCGCCCAAGTGCTCGCGATCGTCCGCCAAGCGGGGATCGGGAAGATGGGTCTGGTGACCGACCCGGTGACCCGAAAGTCGCCCTAGGATGGCCGAACAGCACACGGCCGATTGGCGAGCACTGAGCCTTCTCGAGAAGGAGAAGGCCACTCCACGTGAGGTGATCGGCGGCGTTGGGTTCGCGCTCGCTTCGTTCGTCGCGATTCCGACACTCGCACTCCTGAGCGCGTTGTTGCTCGGTGCGCTTCAGTCTGTGTTCGGAACCTCGACGTCCGCGCTGCCACCGCCACCCATCGAAGTCGTCGAAGCGCGCTTCGTCCGCCTCGGGAAGAAGAAGCGCGAGCGCGCGCTCCCAAGCAAGGAGACCCCCCAGCAACCGCAACAGGCGCCGACTCCGGTGGCACCGGACTCCGATTCGATGGCCGTCCCGACTGGCAAAGCCGACAAGGGCACGAAGAAGCCCGACAAGAAGCGGAAGAAGAACGACGAGGATCTGCTCGCTCAACTCGGCGCGCGCGCTGGCGAGATCTCCGATCTAACGAAGGGTCCAGAGCTCGAGGGGGATCCCGATGGCATTGCAGAGGGGACTCAAGCGACCGGAACCGACCGCGAGATCTACATCGGCAAGCTCTACGCCTACTTCCGCAGGGGTTTTCGTACCCCGACGAGTATCCCAGACGAAGAACTCGTGAAACTCACGTGCGCCCTCGAGTTGTCCATCACCGAAGATGGCCGTGTCGAAGGCTACGAGATCGTGCGGTCGAGCGGGAATGAATCCTTCGACGCCGCCGTTCGTCGCAGGGTGGATCAAGCTCAGGGAGCAGATCTCCCGCCACCGCCGGCGTCGATCGAGAAGCAGGTACTTGGCAACACGATTTCGCTGCGCTTCTTCGGGCGCCACTTTCAGTGAGGTAGGACATGACGTCGAACGGACAGGCTAGTCAACGATTGCGAGGGTCGATTCTGTCGATGATCGTTCTTCTGCCCGCGGTCCTTTCAACCGTACCCGCTGCGAGCGAAGAGGACGCGCCTCCGCTCCCGGATGACAAGATCGTCGTCGACATTGATGCGGCCGACGAAGAGGTTTTCCGGATCGGGATCCCGGATCTGATCGGTTCTCCCGCCAAAGACGCGGTAGGGGGGGCTGACGTTCTGCGAAACGACTTTCGGCTCATGCCCGGGTTCCGAGTCATCGGCCCGAGTGCGATTCGGCATGACGTCACGGGCCCCGGCCTCGACTCCGCGTCGTGGTCTGTCCTCGGCACGAACGGCGTCATCAAGGGTGTGGTTTCCGGGGGAAGCAGCGCCCTTCGCATCGAGCTTCGTTTCTACGAAGCCGCTGGCGGCGGCGCCGCCGCCCTCACCAAGATCTACCAAGGCACGCCCGATGAGCTCCGCAAGTGGATGCACGACTTTGCGAACCGGGTCATCGGCCTCGTGACCGGCATTGCGGGGCCGTTCGGGACCGAGATCGCTTTTGCGCGCAAGCTCGGACCGGGTCGCAAGAGCGTCTACGCGTCGTCGATGGACGGGCACGGTGTTCGCCGCGTCTCTAGCGGCGGCGGAGTATCGATGTTGCCTTCCTTTGGAGCGGGCGCGATCTGGTACACACGCCTTGGCCAGAAGGGGATGTTCATCACCAACACGCGAGTGGGGGGGCGCCGAATCCTCGGAGGCAAGGGGATCACGATGGCGCCTGCCATCTGTGGCGACCGCATCTACTTCACTTCGTCACGACACGGCAATTCCGAGATCTACAGCGCGAACCTCGACGGGAGTGGTACCCGTCGACTCACCAACAGCCGCGGGATCGACGTGAGCCCGACTTGTGGGCCAGGTGGGAAGCTCGCCTTCGTCTCGAACAGACACGGGAGTCCGCAGGTGTTCACCATGAACCGCGATGGTAGTGACGTGAAGCGCGTCACTTTTCGCGGCAGCCACAACCAGACGCCGGTGTGGTGCATGGATCCCGCTCAGCCGATCATCGCGTTTAGCGGTCGGGACTCCAACTTCGACATCTTTACGGTGAATCTCGAGACGCAAGAGTACCAGCGACTCACCCAGGGTCAGGGAGACAACAAGGACCCCGCGTTCTCGCCGGACTGTCGAATCATCGCCTTCACGTCGAACCGTCGCGGGGCCTCCGGGGTGTATCTGTCGGGGCTCGACGGGTTCGATCAGAACCAGATCATCGAGGGTAGCGCCGAGACCGTACGCTGGCAGCGCTAAGCTGGGTTTCGTCCTTGGCCTCGCATGGGCAGACGACTATGGTCGGCCCACATGAGTGTCATCAAGCGCGTATTCGGGACACTGATCGTCGTCGTCGGCCTAGCTGTGTTGGTCCTCTGGTTCGTGCTCGGGCGTGGTGACCCACAGGTCGACGGCATCGTGACCGCAGAGCCCCTCGACGCGCAGATCGTGTCAGCGCGCGACGAGGCGAACTCTTCCGGTGAAGGCCGGATCCTTTTCGGCGATCTGCACGTTCACACGACGCTTTCGGTCGATGCGTTTCAGTGGAGCCTGCCTCTCATGGGGGGCGAGGGGATTCACCCGCCAGCCGACGCCTGTGACTTCGCGCGGTTCTGCTCCCAGCTAGATTTCTACGCGCTCACCGATCATGCCGAGGCCCTCACCCCTCGGACATGGGCGATGGTGCGAGAGTCGATTCGCCAGTGCAACGCCGTCGACACCAGCCCTCAACCCGACCTCGTCGCGTTTACCGGGTTCGAGTGGACGCAGATCGGCCTTACGCCTGACACACACTACGGCCACAAGAACGTCATCTTCAAAGAGACAGCCGACGACAGGTTGCCTGCCCGGCAAATCGCAGCGCCTGGACTCGCGTCGCGCGCCTTCACCGACGTCAAGACGCTCCTGCTCAACGCTCGCGTTCCCTTTCGCGCTTTTCCCGATCAGAAGCCGTACAACGACGTCACCGTACACATTCGCGAGATCGCCGGGCTCTCGGATTGTCCGGACGGCATCCCATCGCCGGAGTTGCCGCCCGACTGTCGTGAGGTCGCAGATACCCCTGAAGCCTTGTTCGAGAAGCTCAACGAATGGGACTTCGACGCGATGGTGATCCCGCACGGCACGACGTGGGGGTTCTACACGCCCCGGGGCTATCTTTGGGACAAGCAGCTTGCCAGCGCGCAAAGCGACTCTCGATGGCAGCGCCTGATCGAGGTGTTCTCGGGCCACGGCAATTCGGAGGAGTATCGGTCGTATCGCGCGGTCGTCCAAACGCCAGACGGTCCGTCCTGCCCCGCCCCAACAGAGACATTCGAGGCATGCTGTTGGCGAGCCGGCGAGATCGTACGAGGCCGATGTGAGGACCCAACCTCAAACGACTGCGACGCCAAGGTCAGTGATGCTCGGCTCAACTATTTGAATGCCGGGACAGCCGGGCATCTCGTGATTCCGGACGCGACCCTCGACGACTGGGGCAACTGCGGCCAGTGCACCGACTGCTTCGAGCCGAGCTTTCTTGCTCGGCCAGGTGGGTCCGTCCAGTACGTATTGGCGCGCGGCGACTTCAACGATGCCGACCACCCGAAGCACGCGACGTTCGGGTTCATCGCGTCGAGCGACAATCACTCGGCGCGCCCTGGGACCGGCTACAAGGAACTCGAACGTCGCAAGATGACGGACGCGCGAGGCCCTGTGAACGAGGAGTGGGAGCGGCTCCTGTTTGGCACTCCCCAGAGATCGCTCGAATCGATCAAGCTCACGCAAGAGGACGTTCTCGAAAAACCGCCTTTTCAGACGGTCTGGCTCGAGCGCCAGGCGTCGTTTTTCCTGACTGGTGGCCTGGTCGCAGTCCACGCACCGGAGCGAACTCGCGAAGCGATTTGGCAGTCCATGTCGGACCGGCAGGTTTACGGCACATCTGGCGATCGAATTCTCTTGTGGTTCGACATGGTCAACGCCGGCGATCAGCCCCTCCCAATGGGGAGCGAGCTGCCGTTTGAGGGCGTGCCAGCCTTCCGCGTACGCGCGGCGGGCGGATTCGCGCAGAAGCCCGGGTGCCCAAGCGAGGTCATCGACGCGCTCGGGGCCGACCGAATCGAGCACGTTTGTGCGGGCGAGTGCTACTTCCCAGGCGATACCCGTCATGAGATCTCGCGGATCGAGGTGGTTCGAATTCGACGACAACAGTCGGACTCCGAGTCGGTGGACGACCTCATCGAGGACCCTTGGCTCTCGATCCCTTGCGCAGAGGGTGCCGAGGTGTGTGAGGTTGAGTTCGATGACCCGGAGTACCCGACCCTCGGGCGCGAGCTCCTCTACTACGTCCGCGCGATCCAAGAGCCAACGCCGTCGGTCAACGCAGGGCTCCTTCGCTGCGACGACGACGGTGAGTGCGACCCATGTTTCGGAGGGTACCAAACCGACTGGACCGACGACTGCCTCACGCTCGCCGAACAGCGCGCATGGTCGTCTCCGATCTACTTGACGGGGCCATCGGATCTGAGCGGCGATTGACCTCGGGGGATCGACGCAACGTCAGCGGTCGGCGCACTCCGCTTTGCCCATCTTTTGGACCGCGCGGAGTTTCTTACGAGCTTTGGGAACGAGGGGTGATCTCTTGTGGTTCTTCAGGAGTGCCTTGAGGGCCGCCTCGGCGTCGTTGCATGCCTTCACCTGAAGGAACGCCCTGGCCATGTCGTAGAGCGTATCGTCGAGCGCGTCGCCTTTTCGGTAGTTGGCGATGACTCTTCGAAACTCGCCGAGAGCCGCCGCGGGCTGTCCCTGCCGTAGGTAGCTCGACCCGACCAGGTACTGTGCGTCATCTGCCTTGTTGTCGTTCGGATACCGCTCGACGTAGGCACGCAGGAGCGCCCGTGCGTACGAATGGTCGTTGATACGATGCGCCTTGACCGCAGCCTCGTAGTGCTTCTTTTTGTCGTCGGGGATCTGACTCGATTCGATCGCCACGTCCATCCCGGCGGCGCGTGCGATTTCCCCGAGTTGCCGCTGAAGTTCGGCGTTCTTCGCGAGCTGTTCCTGGGACAGCCCACTGCTCTGCATCCGCGCTTCGGCGATCTGCCCTTCCATGACGGCGAGCCGGTCGATGATCTCCTGGATCTGGAGCCCTTGGTCGGCGCTGTTTCGCCGGAGAATCAGACTGGCTTCTTCGAGGGCTTCTTCGAGCTCCCGGCGTTTGGCTTCGAGGTCGGCTTCCAGCTCGTCGAGGCGTGCTTGGTTGGCCTTGATGTCGGACTTCATCTGACTGATGCAGCCCTGCGAGGCGGGAACCACGAGTGCCAGTGCGAGGACCGGAATACTCAGAGCGCGTCGCCCCCTTGCGCGCTTCCGGATGCTTCGGTGTCTCCCCATCGGTGCTAGGCCTAGTATAGACCCAAGAGCGTGGCTACCTAAGAATCTGACGCGGCCGTCGGTGGCGTGAATCCGGCGGGCGTCCGGAGATTCGCCTGGGCTCCGTCTCTCCTGATACGATCGCCCCGTGGAAGACTTTCTCACCGACGGCCGCACGTGGTTGGGCCTGCAGCCTGCCACGCAGTTGAAGTTGCTGCGGTCGCTGCTGGTGATCTTGATCTTCTTGCTTCTGCGGTCGGTCGTCGCCCGCCTGATCCGCAAGAATATTACCGACGTCGCACAACGGTATCGGTGGAGTCGCGGCTTCAACACGGCGACGGGCGTCCTGATCGTTCTCTTCCTCGTTCCGACCTGGTTCTCGGGGCTTCAGTCGTTGGCGACCTTCGCCGGTATCTTGGGCGCCGGCCTCGCGGTCGCCTTGCACGACACCGTCGCCAACATTGCGGGCTTCCTTTTCATCGTATTTCGAAGACCTTTCGAAGTTGGGGATCGCATCGAGATCGATGGCACCGCAGGGGACGTGATCGACGTGCGGTTGTTTCAGTTTAGCCTGCTCGAGATCGGTAACTGGGTGGACGCGGATCAGAGCACAGGGCGGATCATGCACGTGCCGAACGGAAAGGTCCTTCGCGAGCGCACCGCGAGTTTCACACGCGGGTTCGAGTACATCTGGCACGAGGTCCCGGTGCTAATCACCTTTGAGAGCGACTGGAAGGCCGCCAAAGGCATCCTAGAAGAGATCATCAACGCTGAGGCCTTCATGGTGGGTGACGAAGCCGCCCGCCAAGTCCGACAGGCCGCATCGCGGTACTTGATTTACGCCGGCAAGATGACGCCGATCGTCTACACGTCCGTTCGCGATAGCGGGATCCTCTTGACTATTCGCTACATGACCAAGCCCAAGACACGGCGAGGTACAGAGCAGCAGGTCTGGGAGACAATCCTCGAGCGTTTCGAGGCGCACGGGAACATCGACCTGGCGTATCCCACCGTCCGGTACTACGAGTCTTGAGTGAGTTCCTCTGCCCATGCCACCGCCGCCGTTGCCGCCTACTCGGACGCACCGCCAAACGAACCTGAGCTGAGGGCGAAGACCCGCACGGCGCCAAGGGTCGCCTACCGGGTGTTTGGTGAGGCTGGCGAACCGGTCCTCTTCATCATGGGCTTCGGCATGCCCGGCGGCGTGTGGTCCCCTCAAGTCAATGCGCTCCGCAGGGACTTTCGCTGTTGTCACTACGACCACCTTGGCCTGGGTGACAGCGAAACCGGTTCAGCTCTTCCGACGATCCGATCGATGGCGGTCGACGCGATTCGCATCCTCGACGACCTCGGTTGGGAGCGTGCGCACGTCGTCGGGGTATCGATGGGTGGCATGATTGCGCAGGAACTGGCCCTCGGGTTTCCCGAGCGCTGCGCGACGCTCACGCTGGTTGCAACCCACGGCGGGGCCCGAGGTGCCGGCATCCCGACAGCACGCGGGCTTTGGTACTTCTTGAAGGGCTTGCTCGGGGGGTCGAACGTCAGGCTCCGCTCACTGCCAAAGCTTCTGTATCCACAGGCGTTCCTCGACGGGATCGATCGGGAGTCGTTCGACAGCCACATGCGCACTCGCCTCGGGCGCAAGGCACCCCCTCGAACGATCGCCGGTCACTTCGCTGCCGTCTCCCGGCACTCCACGGAGGACCGTGTCGGCACCCTCGGGATGCCGGTACTGCTCGTGCGGCCCGGGCTCGACATTCTCATTCGGCCCAAGCAAACCGATCGACTTGCCGCTCGGATCCCTGGGGCTCGCGTCCTTCGCTTCGACGACGCCGGTCACGGAGTCACCTTTCAGAAGCAAGAAGAACTCAACGCGGCACTGCGCGAGCATTTCGCGCAAGCCCGCGGCTAGCGAGACCTGGGCGGCGTGACAACCGGGCCCTTCGCGGTGGCGTCTGCCCGTGGACTCGGTCCTCGTTCGTTCACCCCGGTCAGCGGCGTTTGGGCGTCCATGCCCAAGTCATTTCGCACTGGATCGGTTCGACGCCGGCTTCGTCGGTGACTTCGCACGCGACGATCACGTCTCCCTTGGGCTCGCTCATGATGCGGCGACGTTGTTCCTCGGTGAGCGTCGCCACCGCCCGCATGTCGCCCTTGGCACGCTTGACGTAGTCAATCCTGAGCGACTTGATGACCGGAACCGCCGCGTCGGGCAGGTTCATACCGACGACGAAACCGGTCGCGGTCTCCGCGATCAGCGCCATGGCGCACGCGTGCACGCTCCCGATGTGATTCTGGACCTTCTTCTGGTTGCGAACGCTGACGACGGCGCGTTCGGGTGTCAGCTCGTCGACGGAGAGGCCTGCCGTTCCGACGAACTTGACCGTCTTCCCGAGCGCGAAGCTCAACGCCTTCGATTGAAAAGGACCTGCGAACTGGCTGAGTTTGGTGACAGTGCGACTGAGGCGGTTATCGGTGGCTTGCATCCCCTGGGGCTACGACGAATGGACCTGTTTGGTCAAACCGCCGGGGCCTTCGGCGAGGGAAGTAGCGATCAGGCTTCGTCGACGCGTAGGGCGCTGGCGCGTCGGTTCGTCGGCGGGTATCGAGGAGACACCGTGAACTCTCAGGTTCGTTTTCAGGTCATCGAGCACGGAAGCCCGGAGTATCGAGCGGCCATCCGACTGCGTGATGAGATCCTCGAAAACCCCGAGGGGCGCGTCACGACGCCGGCCGATGTGCAAGCCGAGCGAGCGTGGACTCACGTCGCGGGCTACCTGGCCGGAGAGCTGCGGGCGACGTGCTTGCTCGTCGACGAGCCGCACAGGGTCCGAATGAAGCGCGTCGCGGTGGCGGCTTCAGCGCAGAGTCAGGGAATCGGGACCGGGCTCTTGGCGTTCTGTGAGGACTATGCGCGCGAGCGAGGTGCGGATGAAATCTACGCACACGCCCGCCAGAACGCGGTGCGGTTCTACGAGCGGGCGGGCTACACCTCAGAGGGTGACTACTTCGAAGAGGTCGGCATCCCGCACCTGCTCGTCCGTAAACCCATCTAGGGCCCCGGCACGCTGAGGCGCGATTTCGGGGGTCCGACAGCGGGATCGCGTTCGTTTCGCGACGTCAAAGACACCCAGGAACGCGGGTGTTCCCATGTGGGCGGCCCAACACTGCTAGTTCGCAGCTCGATCCGGCGGGGTGGCAGCGTGGTGTCCGTGCCGACTTCGTGTCACTGATAGAGGCATGAATCTGACGTTCAGCCAAGAAGAAGAGGCTTTCCGCGAGGAAGTGCGCGCGTGGATCCAGGAAGCGATGCCCGAAGACATGCGCCGCAAGGCCGCGGGCGATGGTCACTTCGTGCCGGAGGACTCGAGTCGGTGGCACAAGATCCTCCACGAGAAGGGATGGATCGCGCCTCACTGGCCGGAGCAGTACGGCGGAACGGGCTGGGACGCCGCTCGCCGCTTCATCTTCAACGAAGAAGTCGAGGCTGCCGGTGCGCCGCCATTGTCGGTGTTTGGGCTTTCGATGGTTGGGCCGCTGATCGTCAATTTTGGGACTGACGAGCAAAAAGCGCGATTCCTGCCGAAGATCCTGTCGGCCGAGGAGCTCTGGTGTCAGGGATACTCCGAGCCCAACTCGGGAAGCGACCTCGCCTCGCTCCGCACCACAGCCGAAGACGCCGGCGACCACTTCATCGTCAACGGCCAGAAGACCTGGACCAGCTACGCCCAGTTCGCCGACTGGGTGTTCTGTCTCGTGCGCACCGATCCCTCGGTGAAGAAGCAGGCTGGCATTACCTTCCTCCTGATCGACCTCAAGAGCCCGGGCGTCGAGGTGAAGCCGATGCTCACCCTTGGGCACACCCCGGCGTTCTGCGACACGTTCTTCGAGAATGTGAAGGTCCCGAAGGAGAACGTCGTGGGCGGCATCAACAACGGCTGGACCATGGCGAAGGCGTTGCTCGGCCACGAGCGCACCTTGCTGGCGATGATCGGTCCCTGCCGCAACACGCTTCAGAAGATCAAACGAATCGCGGGTTCAAAGACAGTCAACGGGCGCCCGATGCTGGAAGACCCGGTTTGGCGCGCCAAGATCGCACGACTCGAGATGCGGTTCCGGGCACACCTCATGGTGAGCTACCGCGCGCTTGCCGAGCAGCAGAAGGGCCGCATGCCAGGACCTGAGAGTTCGATCCTGAAGCTCGTCGGTACCGAGCTCATCCAGGAGATGACCGAGCTTTCGATGGAGGTCATGGGGGAGAACTCGATGACTTGGTACAACGAAGGCGTCGTGCCCGCGGTCGAGGAGTCGATCGGGCCATACTTCTGCTACGAGCGAGCGGCGACGATCTATGGCGGCTCGAACGAGATTCAACGAAACGTCATCGCCAAGATGATCCTGCAGCTGCCGAGCAGCTGAGCGCACACGGACTTAGGAGACAACTCACGATGGATTTCGAGCTCGACCAAGACCAACAGATGCTTGCCAAGACGGTGGCAGATTTCGCCAAGAACGAATCGCCCGTCGAACGATTTCGCAAGCTGCGCGATGACGACATCGGGTACGACCCGAAGGCCTGGAAGAACATGGGCGAGCTCGGCTGGCTCGGCGTCCCGTTCCCCGAGTCGGTGGGCGGCTACGGCGGCGGGTTCGTCGAGTGCGCGGCGGTTCTCGAGAACCTCGCGACCACCCTCGTTCCCGAGCCGTACCTGGCCTCGGTGGTACTCGGCGGGCTCACGCTCTTGCGGGCCGGCGACGAGGCGCAGCATGCGGCCTATCTCACCCCGATGATCGAAGGCGATACGACCCTTGCCCTCGCGTGGTCCGAAGCGCAAAGCCGATACGACGTGAGCTCCGTGCAGACTTCGGCGACGCCCGACGGCAACGGATACATCCTCGCCGGGAAGAAGGTCTGGGTTCTGAACGGGCACCACGCCGACCACCTCATCGTGTCGGCAAAGGCACCCGGCGGCGTCACGCTGTTCGTCGTGCCTCGCGACGCGGCGGGCGTAACCGTGACCGTTGCCAAAACCATTGATGGGCACAAGGCGGGCTTCATCGAGTTCGCCAACGTCTCGGTTCCGGCCGACGCCCGCCTTGGTGACGAGGGCTCGGGCACCGAGGTGCTCGAGCGCACGCTAGATTACGCCGCCGCCGGTGCCGTGGCCGAGTCGGTTGGGATCGCCACGACCATGCTCTACATGACCACTGAATACCTTGGGACCCGCGAACAGTTCGGCGCGAAGATCGGTTCGTTCCAGGCCCTCCAGCACCGTGCGGTCGACATGTACGCCGAGGTCGAACTCTTGCGCTCGATCTCGATGGCGTCGACGGTCCGGGCCGACGAAGACGATCCCGAGGAACGACGCCGCGATGTCTCAGCAGCGAAGTACCAGCTCGCGACCGGTGGTATCTGGGTCGCCCAGCAGGCCCTTCAGCTTCACGGTGGCATCGGCGTCACGGACGAGCACGACATCGGGCTCTACTTCAAGCGCATGTATACTCTCAACGCCTCGTTTGGCGACGAGGAGCATCACGTTGCACGATTCGCGAGTGACCCCGCGTTTGCTGAAGCAGCGACCTAGCGGCTGCCGCGCATCCGCGCAGCCATCGCGGAATAGGCGCGTATGGCGGGCTCGGTGGATAGCGAGAAACCGAAAGCCGTGAAGTCGAGGACCTCCAGATAGAGTCCGTGCGCTTCTCGCGCGTCGAAGTATCGGAAGTCGATCTTGAGAGCGGGGCCGAGCGAGAGCCCGCCCGTGACTGCCGTGGCGTACCCCTCGGCTTCGAGCCGCTCAGCGATCTGGTCGATCCCGCGCTGGTAGATTCCGACGTGGTGCAGCGTCACTTCGGCCTCGGTCAGGGCACGCGCGTAGTGCTGTGTGCCGTCGCCGGGGCCCAAGAACTCGATCTGGACGTCCTCGGCGTACCCGAGGGCGAACTCGAGTGTGCACCGCTTCCGCTCACCCCGCTCGATCCAGTTGGGTGGCTTCATTCGAGTTTGTAGGAAAGGGCCTGCCCCGAGCGATTCCGCGAGACGAACGCATGCAGCGACGTCCCGGCAGGCGATGCCGTACTGTTGCGGGAACGCAAGCCCGAGCCGGTAGAAGAACTCGCGGGGGAGACGAGACTCGATCGCAGGCACCTCGAGCTCCCGCAATAAGGCGCCTAGGATTCGATTGGTGGCGTCGGCGCCTTGGGCGACCACGGGCTCGTTCGAATTTCTCGGCTTCAGTGTCATCTCAGAAGTAGCTCTTGGCCGCATCGAACCCACGGCGAGCGACCGTCCAGGCTCGGAGCGCGTCGGGCAGCCGGGCGCGCTTTCCATTCGCTTCCGAATGGTGGCGCGAGTAACTCAAGATGAACGGAAGAAGTGCTGGGCCGATCCTAGGGAGCAGATGACGGGCTGGCCCCAATTCACGGCGGACCTCATCGAGGTAGTCGTCGAGTCCGTGCCGCTGGTAGTCGAGAATCGCCTGACTCGCTTCGGAATCGACCCAATCGGTGAGGAAAAGAGCCTCTCCAAACGCCGACTCCGGGACTTCCGGCAAACCCATCGCCCCGAACACGAGGTTGAGCCACTGGCGGTAGCGGTACCTATTCCTGGCACCGCCGCCGAGGAGCAGCGTCTTTCCCACGACGGCGTCGCCATGCGCGAGCGAGTTGGTGATGCCCAGGGCCTGATCGCGCGGATGGGTGAACTCGACCCGTAGGTCGGGGTGCATGTCGAATACGAAGGGTGAAATGGCTGCCAGCGTAACCGGCGGGGTCATTGCGATCCGAAACACGACAGTATCGAGCGTTGAGGCTCGCAGCATTTCTTCGCATTCGGCTTTCTGGCGCGTGTAGTTGTCGCTCGGAGAGATCGGTTCGTCGGCGCGTCTCGGGCCTCGGTTGGGATCGTTGTCGCCCCAAATCGCCGCAGTCGAGGTAAACGTGAGGCGCGGGGACTGAGGGGCGGCCTCACACGCTCGGAGCACGGTGCGCGTCCCGATGACGTTCACGGCGTACCCAAGTGCTTGGTCGACGTCGGTGCCCGGCGGCACCATCGCCGCCAGATGCAGCACGTGATCGACCTCGCCGACGGCCTCTGCAACTTCCGATGGATCACAGACGCTCCCGAACAGCATCTCAACCGAATCGCTCCAGCCTGCGGCCACTTGACGATTATGGGGGGTCCCTAGGTCCAACCCCCGAACTGCGTAGCCACGGCCAAGCAAGGCTTCGACCACGTGGGCCCCGATGTTGCCGCAGCACCCGGTAACGAGGACGCGCCGTTTCATCGGAGCTCCCGAGCCAGTTGCTCGAGCGCGGTATGGAACGCAGCGACCGTGTGGCTCACATCTTGTTTGTCGTGCGCGGACGACACGAAGAACTTCTCGGCGGCCTTCAAGACCCCCGCTTCGAGCAGCAGATCCGAGAACCGAATGTTCTTGTAGAAATCCGAGCCTCTGGCCGATCGGTGATCGAACGGGGGCTCTTTGGTGAACCAGATTTCGAACACCGCTGGGGTGCCGGTGACGGTGGCTTCGATTCCGGCGTGTTCGATCGCATCGCGGAGCCCCGCGATCAATGCGGTGCCTGACTCTTTGATACGCGCGTAGTGCTTCGGGTCTTCGAGCTCCGAGATGACCGCGCAGGCCACCCCGGTGGACACTGGATTGGACGAGAACGTCCCGGTTTGCATCGAATACGGCAGCATCTGGAGCCGCCTTCGAGGGTTTCCGATGGCCATGAGGTCTTCGCGACCGCACACGACACCGAGGGGCAGCCCGCCACTGATCGCTTTTCCGAGTGCGCAAAGGTCAGGCGTGACCCCGTAGACCTCCTGTGCACCACCGAGGCTCATCCGGAACCCGGTGACCACTTCGTCGAAGATGAGTGGGATGTCGTAGTTTCGGGTCACCTCACGTACGCCCTCCAAGAACCCTGGTTTGGGCGGGAAGGTGCGCTGCACGGGCTCCATGATCACCGCTCCCAACTCGTCGTGGTGCTCGGAGATGATGTCGGCGGCCTTGTCGAGGTCGTTGAACGGGGCGACCAACACCTCGTCGCGAACGACACGAGGGATGCCATGGCTGTTCGGCACCGCGCGAGGAAATGGGGGCGAACCCATCGTCCACTGATTGCTCATCAGCGCGTAGTCGTGCATCCCGTGGTAGGCGCCCTCGAACTTGAGGATCTTGTCACGCTTGCGGTAGACGCGCGCCAAACGCAGGGCAAAAAACGTGGCCTCGCTGCCGCTGTTGTGAAGGCTGACCATCTCGGCGCACGGGACGTGCTCGACGATCTTCCTGCCGAGGGACACCGCTTGCTCATTCACGAGCAAGAAGGAGGTGCCTGCCTGCGGAATACGGCCGAGCGCATCGACGATGGCGGGGTGCGCGTGCCCCAAGACATGGGGCCCCGACCCGAGCAGATAGTCGACGTACGCGTTGCCGCTCGCGTCCCAGATGTGGCTTCCTTCGGCGCGCGCGGCACAAAAATTGAGATCATCGTCGAAGGTGAGGCAGCGCGTGCCCGTCGGGAAGAGACGCTCGGCGTCGGCGATCAGGCGCCGCTCGTGGTCGCTCCGCTGCGGACGCTTGGCTTTGGAGTCGGGAGTATCGTCGGGTGGGTTCACGCTGCGGTCTTTCGCTTCTCGAGAACTTTCGGAAACGCCCTCAGATAGGCGGCGTATCGCTCATGCACCTGAGCGGCCGATTGCCCAAAATCGTCGCGTTCGTAGTTGTGGGTTCCGAACTGACCAGGCTTGTGCGTATCGCGCCACGCATTGAGGGCGCGTCGGGCGCCCTCCGAGAACGGCTGATCGAACCGTGCGTACGCCTTCTCGACCTCACCGACCGGGTCCGCCATGAAATCGTTGAAGTACACATCATGAAACTGGTGCTCGCGATCTCTTCTGAGCTCGAGTCCTCGTTCGACGGCCCGGGCCCAAGCTTGCATCTGTTCGAAGGCGATTCGGGGCCGGTCGGGGTCCTGCTCGAAGAGAGAACGGAAATGGGCGCACAGACTCACATACGAGGGCAGGACGTCGGCAGGATCGCGGTGGGTCCAGATGATGCAGGCGTCCGGGTAGGTCTCCAGCAACGCATCGAGGTTTCGCAGGTGCACGGGATACTTGAACAGCCAGCGGGTTGAAGGTTCGTAAGACCCGATCAGCTGCATTGTACGTCGGTGAAGCGCGTAGGTTTCGCGGTGCACGGTGTCGTCGTACCACGCCGAGTACGTTGGCACCGTGGAGACCACCTCGAATCGGTCGTCGCTGAAGCCAAGCCCGAGTAGCCGACCCGGTTCGTCGGGGCCTTCGGCTGTCATGTGGTGAATCGCTTCGAGCATGCTTTTGCCTGCGCGATACATCATGTCGAGCTCAATGCGGGCGTGCTGAAAATCGGTCGCACTCTCCCACGAAGCTCGCGGCGGCCGAGGCTGAGGGTGAAGCCCCAGCCAGTACTGGAGGCACTGCATGTCGGGGTTTGCGCCCATCAGGTAGTGAAGGGCGGTACTCCCAGTCCGCACCATGCCGGTGATGATGATAGGCCGCTCGATGGGATGGCTCGCCGACGCGGGGCGCATGTCGAACCATTCGTGGAGCTTGAGTCGCGTCGCAAGAAGGCCGACCGTCTGATAGGCGGCGACGACTTTGCCCGTGCGGTGGAGCCTGGCTTCGTGGTCGTAGGCGTAGAGAAGCCGACGAAGGCCTTCGAGGTAGCTTGGATCGCCGAAGTTGTCGTAGCCGTTGGCCGAGCGGACGGCGATCTCGTGGAACTCTTGCTCGCGGGACGCCCACGACGACCGGCTGTACGGGTTCCAGCTCGAGATTGCGCTCACTTGGCTGGCCTCCCCGATGGCCAGAGGAAGCGGACGGCCGGCGCGAGCGCGGCGCGTGCCGTGCTGAGGGCGGCCTCCCGAACGCCTCCAGGAAAGGCGCGAAGACCCAGCACGATGCTGTCTTGGTCGACGTCGATTCGCGAAATCCCGACGTAGCTGGTTGCGGCGGCGGCGAGTGTTTGGACGGTCTCGTCGTTGGCGACGGCGGGCACTCGCATCAGATCGACGACGACGGTGTTCCCGTGCGCTTCGACGATGAAATCTGGCAGAGCGGCCATGTTGCCGACCAACGTCGCGGGGTTGTCGGTGTCGATGCTGCCTTGCCGAATCGCATCGGCGAGCGGACCGGGTGCGTCGCTTGGCGTGGAAAGCATGACGTCGTTGATCCGGATCGACACGATTCGCGCTTCACCTCGGACGCCTATCCCTTCGGCAGCGACGTGCGCCGAGAACTCGATCGGTGCGCCCAGGGCGTGGGCACGACCCCGAATCCGGAGCCCTGGTGGTTCCGGCGCGACCTCAATGTCGACCTCGCCCGAGATTTGGGCGAGTCGGTTCCGGACGAGCGATAGGGGAATCGACACGCGTCCCACCAACGCGCCCGCGGCGACGCGCAGCACCGGCAACAGGCCGGTGGTATTTGTGGAAGTCGACGTCATTCGGGCTTCGTAGTCATGTCATGGAAAGCGGGAACTCACATCCTCTGAAAGGGACCGATGGGTCGATTCTCTAGCCGCCAGCTGCATTCCGGAGATCTGCGACGCGCACGACTTCGGTCGTGGGTTGAGGAGGGGTCTCCTCTGGAAGGAACCAGCGCGCCCATAGGACACCACTACGATGGCCTTGGGTGCGGATCCAGTTCGGGTGTCCCGGATCCTCCTCGGAGACCACGATCGTCCAGGAGCCATCGTCTTCGTACGTGATCTGGTGGCCGTTGATCGAGACTCGCTCGTAGTCGTAGTTGTACGTATGTAGGAACTCGTTCCAGATACACAGGTTCCAAAACGGGCACTTGGGCGTGGTCCCTCGGATCACGAGCGCCTCCCCTTCGGCGAGGTCGTAGTTGCCCATACCGTAGGATGCGTCGCCAGCGCCCCAGCCGTAAGTGATCGCACCGACTGGGAGTGGTTCCATCATCGTGTTCGGGTCCCCGATCGGGGCGATCGGTGTGATCTCGCCTTGGGCCTTCAACCAGTTCGTTGCGGCGCGAAACCGTCGCGCCATGTCGTGGTCGGTGATCCGTGTCGTCACCGGCGGGTCTTCGGCTTCGATGGTCCATGTGGCGCGCGTATCTTGCATGGGGTTCGCCAGGTAGTCGCGCGTGATTGCGGCGTTTGATTCGGGGGAGAGCCCGATCCAGTTACCGGCGCGCTCCTCTGCGCTGAGGATGATGTCGTACGACCCGTCAGCATTGGCCTCCATCTCGCCAAGGTGAAGGCTTCCGACGATACCCTCCGCTGGCTGGCCGTCGTTCGGGCCCTCGTACACGCTGAGGGACAGGTATACGGCGTCCCCGGGCTCGAGATGGACGCGGTATGTTCGTCGCGGATCAATCGGTGCAAACTGGTAGTAGGCATCCGCGTTGTCGCCGCCCCACTTTTTGTAGCGGCCCACGATGTCGACGAAGAACGGACGGTCCGAGTCGCCCCAGACGTAGCAATCGAATGCCACTTGGAGAACCGAGAAGATCCAACGATACCCTTCGATCACCGAAACATCTGAATCGACAGCCCGTTCCCCCGTGAGGAACGTCGACTCAAACTCTCGGATCGTATCGAGGATCTTGGCGAAAGCTCCCGTCGTTTCGTACTGCCTGTCAGCCATGGTCTGTCTTTCCGTGCGCTACGTTCGTCCGTAGACCGGAACGAGCGCCCCGCGTGTCACCGCGTTGGCGGGGGAGGCGAGAAAGGAGATCGTTTCGCCGATCTGTTCTGGGGTTGGCCATTCGTCGTGGTCGGCCCCGGGCATCGCTTTGCGATTGGTTGGCGTGTCGATGATGCTCGGCACGACCGCGTTGACCCATACCGAGGATGAGGCGAGCTCTTCGGCGAGGGAGAGCGTGATCGCAGCGACGGCGGCTTTCGACGCGGCGTATGCAGACATGTGTGCTGTCGGCACCAGCACGGGCCGCGCCGCGACATTGACGATCCGGCCCTCTCGCGACTCCAACACGCGTACGGCCTCGCGGCAGCACAAGAAGCACGTGGTCGCGTTGAGACCCCACAGGTGCTCCCACGTGTCGAGGGTGGTGTTCGTGATGGGCCCCATGTCGAACCCGCCCGCGAGATGCACGCTTGCGTAGAGGGACGAAGTGGCGTCGTAGAGAGCCCGAACGTCGGCTTCGTTGGTGAGGTCGAGGCCCTGGTGAAGCCGCACTGCGGCATGCTCCCGAAAAGGAAACCCTTCGAGCTCATCGGGTGCGAACACCGGCACATGCACCGTGGCGCCGGCCTCGATCAACCGACCGACCACGGCACGGCCCAGGGCACCGGTTCCGCCGGTCACCACGGCATCTCTTCCACCGAAGTCCATCCGCGCATCCTAGCCGAACCGGCTGGTCATGGAAGGACCTTCTTGCATGAGGACCGAACATGGCGATCCGATGCTAGAGTCCGGTTGTGGAACTCGACTGGAGAGACCTGGAATCGATCAAGCGGCTGAAGTACCGCTACCAACGATGCCTTGACACCAAGCAGTGGAACGAACTGCGCGACTGCTTCACCGAAGACGCGACGGGCGCCTACAGTAGCGGGAAGTTTTCCTTCGTGGGACGCGACGCGATTCTCGAGTTTCTGTCGGGGGCCATGGGAGCCGACAGCTTTCATTCGAGCCACCAAGTGAGCCAGCCAGAGATCGATCTCGTCGACGCCGACACAGCGGTGGGCAAGTGGTGTCTGACGGATCACGTCATCGACACGAAGTTCGACATCGCGATCCGCGGGGCCGCGTTCTACGAGGACGAGTATCGCCGTTGCGATGACGGCGTGTGGCGGATCTCCAAGACCGGATACGTCCGCACCTACGAGGAGATGTACGCCCGTGGATCGATCGAGGGCCTCAAGCTCACCGAGAGCCGCTGGGAAGGCTCGGGTAGCGATTGACTCCTTGATGAGGCCCCCGATCGTCCAGTTTGGATGGGGCTTGGCCTAGATCGTCAGCTGCCCCGACCGGAGAAGGTAGGCGAGCCGCTTCCGCTGCTCGGCGTCGAGCATGGCGTGGGTCTTTTCGAGCGTGGCGAGCACTTCCGTCTTGAGGCGCTTGGCGGCCTCCACACGCGCTTCGAGAGCCTCAGCCGCTTGGTCCGCATCGAACGACTCGCCACCCACGGCATCGGCGAGCCCCGCAATGCTACGCCGTTCGTCGAGCCGCGCCTGCGCGCGTTCGGTCTTGAGGACGTTGAGAATCGCGGCCAGGGTGTCGATCTGCTCGTCGTCGAGGTCGAGCTTGTGTGCCATGTAGCGCAGCGGCCGACGGACGCCGAACTCGCTGGCGCGATAGGCCGTTTTCGCTTCGCTGCGTGGTGTTCGTCGCCAGCCGCCCTGCCCACAGGCAGAGGCGCGTGCCTCACTGCCGTAGGACTGGGATCGCTTCCATCGGTAGTAGAAACTAGGGTGCATGATGTCTCCTTACGGCCCGAGGCGTTTCGCTCCCGGGCGGGTTTCGCGAGCGGGCCCATTGCCACGCTCCCCCCATTTGTAGGGACTCTGGAGGTTCTTGTCGATGCCCGCGTCGCCGTAGATCGATACTTTTCTAGCCCGTTGAAGATGCGCTTTGCGCCTTACTCGCACATGGCGCGCGCCTCTTCGAGGCACTGCTCCCGGTCGGTACCACTGAATTGCTCACACTCGTTGGAGGCGTCCAAGCACGACAGTTGAAGGTCCGGGTCGGGGCAATCCGCGCAGTTGTCGATGACCTCCGCATCCCCGCACGCGCAAATCAGGAGGAGGAAGACGGCGAGTCCGGCTTCGCCGAAGAAGGTCGATCTGACGAACATCGCCGGAAACGCTACCGGAAGCGGGTCCGCTCGGCCACCGGAATCCGCGAGCGATTGCGTCCGGACCGTGTGTCGACGGCAATCACGCATGGTAGTGTTCGAAGCCGGAGCTATCGAAATGACGATGAAAGGCCTGAGACCTATCTTGGTTGTTGTCGTGGCGATGTGCGTGCTCGGTTGCACCCGTCGCAACGCGAAACCCGAACCCGCCGCGCCCGCGGCGCCGGAGGAAAACGACGTGACCCGAACCGACGATTCCCCAGACAAAAGCATCCAGACCGAAGAAGTTTCCTACACCGCGGGAGATACGACCCTGAAAGGCTACGTCGCCTGGGACGCAAACCAAAAGGGCCCGCGACCGGGCGTCTTGGTGGTACACGAGTGGTGGGGCCACGGCGACTATGTCCGTAAGCGGGCCCGAATGCTCGCGGAGCTTGGCTACACGGCGCTTGCACTCGACATGTACGGCGACGGAAAGCAGGCCGATCATCCGGACGATGCGATGAAGTTCATGACAGAGGTCGTCTCCAACATGGGCGTCGCCAAAGCGCGTTTCGACGCCGCTTACGAGCTTCTCAAGGGACACGGCACGACCAACCCCAGCGCCATCGCGGCGATTGGGTACTGCTTCGGCGGGGCAGTCGCGCTGCACATGGCACGCTTTGGCGCCGACCTCGCGGGCGTGGTCAGCTTCCACGGCAACCTCGCGACCGAAGCGCCGGCCAAGAAGGGTGCCGTGAAGAGCAAGGTGCTCGTGCTACACGGAGCCGACGATGAGTTGGTGCCGGCCGAGCAGGTATCGGCTTTCAAGACCGAGATGGATGCAGCCGAGGTGGACTACGATTTCGTCGAGTACCCGGGCGCCAAGCATGCCTTCACCAACCCGGCAGCAAATGGGAAGAACGAGCAGTACGGCATCCCGCTTGGCTACGACGAAGCGGCCGACCAACAGAGTTGGCAGAGGATGGTGGAATTTCTCGAAGCCGTCTTTCCCCCCAGCTGAGGGATGAACGGTCAGGTCGGTGCGTCCTTCGCGAGTGCAATCAGTGGACCGGATGCGCCCTCGATCTTGATGTCGATGCCGTCGGCTTCGGCGTGCGCTGCGAAGTCCTGAATCACTTCTCGCGCGTCGTGATCGAGAATGCGGGTGTCGGTCATGTCGATGACCACTGAGGAGTTTGGTGGAACCTCGCCGAGGATTCGCTTGAGCGCCGCCTTGTTGAGGAACGTCATGTGCTCGGTGAGTCGGATCCGGAAGCTGCCAGGTCCGGTTTCCTCGCGGTAGAAGTTGAGTTGGTAGTTGTAGACGAGGATCTCGAACACCGCGACGACCATGCCGAGCATGATGCCGCGAAGGAGGTCGGTTAGGACCAGGCCCACCACCGTCACCATGAAGGGCAGGAACTGCCAGATTCCCTCTCGCCACATTTGCTTGAAGAGGGATACCCTGGCGAGCCTGTAGCCGATCACGAGCAAGATCGCCGCGAGGCTGGCGAGCGGGATCAGGTTCAGCAGCTGTGGGATCGACGCGACGGTGATCAAGAGCAGCCAGCCGTGAAGGAACGACGACAGGCGCGTGCGACCTCCGGCGCCCACATTGGCCGAGCTGCGGATGATGACCTGGGTGACCGGAATGCCCCCGATCAGCCCAGAGACCAAGTTCCCCATGCCTTGGGCTTTGAGCTCCTGGTTGGTCGGGGTGACGCGCTTCTCGGGGTCGAGCTTGTCGGTCGCTTCCACGGAGAGCAGCGTCTCGATGCTCGCGATCAACGCAAGTGTTGCGCCCACCGTGTAGACCGCTGGGTTCGTGATCTGCGAGAAATCGGGGGACGAGAACTGTTGGAAGAAGTCGGCGAGGCCGGTAGAGGTTGGCACCGCCACCAAATGCTCAGGCAAGACCGTGAGATTGGGGGCCACCGAGGCGAAGACCACCGAGTTGAGGATGACGCCGAGCAACACCACCAAGAGTGGGGCGGGCACCGCAGAGACGAAACGGTACTTCTGCAGCCTTGGCTGTTGCCAAGCAAGCAAGATGGCAAGCGAAAGCACTGTGATCAGAATGGCGCCCGGGCTCACCGCTTCGAAGGCGTAGGCGATTTCGGTGAACGAGTTGTGCCCATCGGCCTGCGAGAATTCGAGCTCGCCCTCAAATGACTTGTCGTAGCCGAGCGCGTGGGGGATCTGTTTCAAGATCAGGATCACCCCGATGCCCGCGAGCATCCCCTTGATGACGGTCGTGGGGAAGTAGTGCGCAATGACGCCCGCTCGCAAGAACCCTGCGGCGATCTGGACGACGCCACAGACCATGACCGCCAAAAAGTATGCTTCGAGGCCAAGCTCTTCGATTCCGGCGGCAACCATCACGGCGAGCCCCGCGGCGGGGCCGCTGACACCGAGTCGAGACCCGCTGAACGCGGTGACCACGATGCCGCCGCAGATGCCCGCGATCAGCCCGCTGAACAGAGGTGCGCCAGACGCCAGGGCGATTCCCAAGCACAGGGGCAGCGCGACCAGAAATACAACGACGCCGGCTCTGATGTCGTCAGCCAGGGTGTCTAGCTTCGCCATGCAGGTGCTGTTCTAGAGATCTCTGCACGGATTGGCCAGCTTTTGCTGCAGGAAGACAGAAAAGAGGCGAAAACGACCTACGCTTTCCCCTCCGAATCCTTGCGGAGGAGGGCCGAGAGCCCGCGAACGACTTGTTGGACGAGTTCGGCCTCGATCGACTCCGACATCGGCGTCTTTTCGGCAAGCACGCCTTCCACCAGAAGTGTCGAAATCCCATGGACGGTCGCCCAGCAGATGTGGGTGAGGCCGTCTACCGTCAGTTGGCTCCCGAAGCCGGCCTCACTCGCGGCCGCAGCAAGACGAATCAAGGTCGCGTGGGCGGCTTCCGCTTCCTCGAGGGGGTCCTCGCGATCGCGGATGTTGACCAATGCGCGCTGAAACATCACGCGAAAATGACCGGCGTGCGTTCGGGCGAAGTTCGCGTAGGCCACGCCGGCGTCGGTCAGCGCCTCGAGTGGATCGTCGGCACGTTCAGCGGCGTCGTTCATCGCCTGACTGAGGCCGGCGAACCCCTCGCGCGCGATGGCGCGCAATATCCCGTGGTAGTTTCCGAAATGATGGTAAGGCGCCTGATGGCTAACCCCCGCGCGCCGGGCCACCTCTCGAAAGCTGACCGCACGGACACCTTGCTCCTCGACGAGCGCCACGCTGGCGTCGAGGATCTTCTGACGCAGGTCACCCATCCCCTCTTTATATACGACACGGACTTGACAATGTCACCTGCACGCCCTCGAATCTCCCCCCGAGGCGCTTTTGCCGAGAGTGGCGGGTCTTTTTCGTCGTAGCTCCTGCTCGGACGACCGTGTAGGTTCTATTTCGATGACCTATTGTGTGGCCGTTCGAGTCGATGAGGGGCTCGTGTTCGTGTCGGACTCCCGTACCAATGCTGGAGTCGACCACATCAGCACCTACAGCAAGATGCACACCTTCTTTGGCGACGGGGAGCGCTTCTTCACCATCCTGACCGCCGGCAACCTGGCCACGAGCCGCGCTGTCATCGACCGACTTCGTAGGGACATTGAGGACGAAGCCCCGGTCAGCCTCCGGTCCTTAGGCCGCTTGAGCGACGCCGCAGAGTACGTTGGCAAGCTGAGCCACGAGGAGCAGCAGAAACACTTGAAGGTCTCAAAGGGGCAGAACTTCAGCGTGGAAGCGAGTTTCATCCTGGGAGGTCAGATCCAGGGCAAGGCTCATTCGATTCACATGATCTACCCCGCCGGCAACCACATTCCCGTGTCCCGCCACGCACCCTTCCTTCAGATCGGGGAAGAGAAGTACGGCAAGCCCATCCTCGACCGAATCATTGAGCCGGGGCTCAGTTTGGAGGTCGGTGGCCGTTGCGCGCTCGTCTCAATGGATTCGACGATGCGAAGCAACGCCACGGTGGGCCCTCCGATCGACTTGCTGTTGTACTCGGCCGAGACGCAGCGGACAGGCAGCTTGATCACGTTCGGCGAGGACGATGAGTACCTCCGCGATCTGCGCAGGGCCTGGCAGGACAGCCTAAAGGACGCGTTCTTGGAACTCCCCAAGCTCCCGGTTCCCTCGGGCTCCGTCCGCCTTGTCGACGCCTGACTCCCGCTGAGTCGGCCGGGTTCGCATGCGCATGTGCCCCACGGGAGCCTGTGACCGGTCTGGTCGTGTCCCATTGAGCGCCGACGGAATCAGGTGGGCTCGGGCCGGCGTCAGGGGTGATTCTGGCGGCGGAAGTCGAGTGTGTAGTGCGCCTCCTGGCCGTACGCCCCTGCGATCGGCGCACGCATCTGCCCCACCGCATCCGGCTGGGCGACCCACCTCTCGCGCCTCCGACGTTCGGCTTCTTCGTGCGCTCGCGGTGCCGCGTCGTACGCCGATCCATCGGGATTCCAATGGTGATACTGCGCAGCCGAGACGACCTTTCCTGTTCCGTCGATCAGTTCGATTGTGAGCGGTGACTGTACCGAGATGTGCGGATGGAGGGCCGGCCACCCATCAGCCGACTTGTAGCGGACGGCTCCGATTCGTGCTCGCCTGTTCGCCGTCCCCTCAACCTCGACCTCGCGCAGGGCGAGCTCAATGCCGTTGACGAGAACCCGATGCGCGCCGAGCGCCTTGGAGTCCGCCACTGCGATCTCGATCCGGTCTGTCGAGTTGTCGACGAGCCGCGATGTCGCACCGCCATGGGAGACTTCGGCCATCAATGGCCAAGGCTCGAGGGCCTGACGGACGATCACTTCCAGGCCTTCGTGCTCGAGCGTGCCGAGCACCGGGAACCGGTGCGCCATCAAGTCGCGAAGCCACGCTGCGTCGAATGGAAGACCGGCTTCTGTAAGCTCATCGCACACCGCATGAACGTCGGACCACAAACCCGATGGGAGCAGATACAAGTCGTGCAAGGTTGCATCGAAACGGCGAAGGTCGCCGACCCGGGGTTCCGACGCGAGCATGGCGACGATCGCGCGCGTAAAGAGGGCTGCGCGTGACTGGAGGGCGACGTCCGGCATCGTTTCGAAAGCTCGGAGCTCCACGAGCCCCTGCAGGCCTGTCGGCGAGGCCCCGTTCCAAAGTTTGTCGAGGCAGATCTCGGCACGATGGGTGTTGCCGCCGCTGTCCGTCATGAGATTGCGAAACAGACGATCCAGGAAACCGCGGTCGGGCGCTTCGTCGAGTTGATCGACGCCCGCGCATGCCGTCTCAAGCTCGTAGAGCCGTGACGCAAGCGTCTCGTCCGCGCGCGGCGCTTGGGATCCGGGCCCCACGTATTGCCCTGAGAAGAAGTAGGAAAGGCAGGGATGTGCCTGCCAGTAGCGGATCACGCTCGCAAGGATGTCGGGCCTTGCGAAGAATGGGTTCTCGTCGAGTGTCGGTCCGCCGAACAGCAAATGCGCGCCGCCGCCTGTCCCCTGAACCTGCCCATTCAGGTGCAGACGCGTTGTCTTCAGGCCTTCCTCGGCGGCGGCGGCGGTGATTCTAGCGAGCAGCGCGTCGTAATCGTGCCAACTCGACGTCGGGGGCAGGTTCACCTCGAGCACCCCGGGGTCTGCCGCGAGCCCAAGGCTCGTCAGGGCTTCGGTCGCCCCCTCTGGTCGGTATCCACAAAGAACCACACCCTCCACGTTCGCTGCTTCGGTCACTCGGGCCACCAACTCCACGAGCTTCGCGAAACCATCCAGTTCTAGGGGCGGAAAGAACACGTGTAGCGACCCGTTTTTGACTTCCACAGTGAGTGCGCGACGAAGCTTGCCCTCGTCCAAGTCCGCCAATGGCAACCGGAGCCCGATCGGACTTTCCCCGGGCGCGAGTGTGACCGGCTCGTCCGCTGCGTAAGGCCACTGGTCTGACCGCCACTTTCCGTCGGCCCAGTCGAGCGGAAGTACCCACCCGGCTCGCGTTCCGTCCGAGTCGGATTCGAAACACGGGAGCACGTAGTCGCGAAGCTCGAGTTCCTTGGCGATCGCTTGCATGATGTCGTGCGCGAGACCGTCAGGGTGCGGGCCCGGCACGTCGTCCAACAGCAGCGCGTCCGGACGGCTCCATAGCGGTGTGCGGTCGTTTCGCTGCAACAGCAAGACCACCCATCTTGGGAGGGGCTCCCCAGGGTACTGCTTGCCGAACACCTGCATCACGACCGCGCCGGGGTACTCTGTGCGTAGCAGCCGCCGCGCCAGGCGCCGCGCGTATCCGAGTTTCTCTGGCCCGAGCGCGCCTTGGTTCCACTCGTCCCCTTCGGGGTGTTCCGGAATGAAGGTCGGCTCTCCACCCATCGTGACGTGCAGGTCCATCGCGTCGAAGCGTCGTTCGACTGCGTCTGCGAGGGCTTTGATCTCAGGACTCACGTTTCGGAACCCTCAACCCGGAGTACGACATGCATCCGCGATCCGACCGTCTCGTCGTGAAAGTAGCGCCCTTGAATTGGTGCGACCCACGCTGGACGGTTCGCCACCGCGGCGGTGATGAAATGATGGTCGGTGAGTATGCCGTTGGTCGCGTCGAAGCCTCGCCAGCCCGCGCCAGGGAGGTACACCTCGGCCCAAGCGTGCATGGACCCCGCGGCACGGTTGCTGCCTTCTGAAGACTCGTCGGTTGGTTCGTAGAGGTAGCCACTGACGAAGCGTGCTGCGAATCCAAGCTGCCGGCTTGCTGCAACGAACAACTCCGCCATGTCACGGCACGAACCCTTTCGTCGGGCAAGCGTCTCGCTGGGTGTCTGGACTCCCTCTTCGTCCCGCCGCTCGTAGGCGATTCCGGAGTACACAACCTGGTTGAGGGAAGTAAGGAGTGCCACCGTATCGCAAGGGGTTCCGTCGAGCGTGCCCCGAAGCCATTCGCCGACCGCTTCTCGCTCTGCTTCGCTCGCGCCGAGGTAAGGGCTGAGGGCGCTTTTCTCTCGCTCGTCGTAGTTGAAGGGAAACTCGGTGGCGCGACTTTCGACGATGAAGTCGAACGGGTTCTCCTCGGAGACGTCGAACACCATCCGACAATGGACCGACAGAGTCGACGACTGTTCGAGACCGTAGTTGAAGACGGCCACGATATTGTTGAAGCAATCACGGACCCAGCGGAGTTTGCCGTTCGGCTCGCTCTCGAGCGTGAACCGCTTGACGCGTAGCGTCTGGCTTTCGCGAGGTCGCAAGTACACCGAGTGCTCGCCGAAAGTCACGGGGGAGTCGTAGTGGTACTCCGTGAGATGGTCGACCTCGATCTTCAAGTTCAAAGGACTAGCAGGCGCACGAGTGATGACCAGTCATCAGTCACGATCAACGGGCGGCGCCCTCGATTGGGAGCGCGCGGCGGTCCGTGGCTGGGGCTACCAGCCCCCCGTGCCAGGTTCGCCCTTGAAGGGGCCGACCACATCGGAGGTCACCCACCCTCCGTAGAACCCGCCGGGTTGGGGGCCAACTCTCTCGGACCCCACGTAGCAGGCCAGCCTGGCCGGATAGAAACTGATGTAGTCCCGGATGGCCTCGAATTCTCGGAACGGTCTCGGGTAGCTCCACGCGACGTTCGACAGGGCGTGGCCGTCATCGGTGACCCAGGACCAGTAGGCGGCTGCGCCCTTCCACTCGCACAGCGACGACCCGCGCTCGCGACGAAGGCGATCGGTATCGACGTCCCCGGGTGGCAAGTAGAAGACCGGCGGGCTCGCCGTCTCGAGGACGCGAAGGGCGTTCACGGTGTTCGCGATGGGAGAGTCGTTGTAGAGGACACGTACCTCGCGTGGGTCCGCGACGATGCGCGGAGGGCGGGGATAGTCCCACACGGATTCTTGCCCTGGGCCTGGGGCGATTGCGAATTCGGGGCGGTCGTCGCCTCGAAACCGCCACTTGGCCCGAGCCCGCGCGAGGTCATCTTCGTGCATCGCGAAGACTCTAGCGCCCCAACCGAGCTCGTCACCCGGCGGTCCGGCTCAGGAGTCGAGAAGCAGCCGTGCCAGCAGCACGTTGAGCTTGGTGTAAAGCCACTCGCTGGTGTACTTGATGAAGACCTTCAGCTTCTCGTCGAAGTTGATGACGACGACGCCCTTCTTCTTGACCAGGGCGCGCACCGAGATGCGGGCGACTCGCTCGGGCGACGAGCCGACGAACCGGGGAACATTCTTGGTCTGATTAGCGGTCTTCGCGTCGCGATAGGTTGCGGACTGCGCCAGTGGCGTGTGTACGAAGCCAGGGCAGACCGTCGTCACGGAGATGTCGTGTCGGCGGACCTCCGCGCGCAGTGCCTCTGAGAACGCCGCGATGCCCGCTTTGGTGATCCCGTAGGAGCCCGCGCCTGGCGGCGTAGCCAGGGCCGACGCCGAGCACGTGAACCCGATGTAGCCTCCCCCCTGCGCGATCATGGTCGGCAGCAACAGGTGGGTCATTCTCACGGGAGCGGTCAGGTTCACGCGTTGTTGGCGCTCGAAGTCGCTCCACTCTTGGTTTCGGATCTGCCCAAGCACCATCATCCCAGCATTGTTGTAGAGGACGTCGATCCGCGGCGACAACGCCAACGCCTCCTCGACCACCCGCTCCGGTTCGCCGTCCTCGAGAAAGTTCGCGGCCACCGTCCCAAGGACGCTTGCCTCGATCTCCTGCGTGCGAATGGTCTCTTGGAGTTTGCTTTCGTCGACGTCCGTGAGGATCAAACGCGCACCTTGGCGCGCGAACTCACCGGCTAGATGCCGTCCGATACCGGAACCCGCGCCGGTCAACAGCACCACCTTGTCTTGGAGTTTCATCGGGGGCGAGTCTAGCGCCACAATAGTGGCTCGGGCCCGCCGAAATCGCCCTGGGAACCGTGGTTTTCACCGGGGCGTCCGTTGTTGCCGATCGAGCACGACGTCCTATACCGAGCACCGAGGTGAAGCGATGAAGGCGATGGTGGTCCGAGAAGCGAATGGGCCGTTCGAGCTCGAGGAACGCGACATCCCCGAGCCAGGCGCGGGCCAGATCAGAGTTCGGGTTGAAGCCTGTGGCATCTGCCACAGCGACGCGTTTGTGAAGTTTGGCCAGTTCCCAGGATTGAAACTCCCGAGAGTCCCTGGCCACGAGGTGGCGGGTGTCGTCGACGCGCTCGGCGAGGGGGTCGACGTGTTCTCCGTGGGCGACCGGGTCGGCGTGGGCTGGCACGGCGGCCATTGCTTCACCTGTAACCGGTGTCGACGCGGAGACTTCATCAACTGTCACAACGGTCGGGTATGCGGAATCAGCTACGACGGAGGTTACCAAGAGTACATGGTGTGCCCGTGGGAGGCGGCAGCTCGCATTCCAGACGAGCTCAGTGCGGCAGACGCAGCGCCCCTCCTTTGTGCGGGCGTGACCACGTTCAATGCGCTTCGCAATAGCGGCGCTCGCCCTGGCGACGTCGTCGCGGTGCAGGGCGTCGGGGGCCTTGGCCATCTTGCGATCCAGTACGCGAGCCGGATGGGCTTTCACACCGTTGCGCTTTCCCGGGGGTCCGACAAGGCCGAGCTCGCGAAACGACTCGGCGCACATACCTACATCGACTCAAAGGCTCAGAACGAGGTGGCGGAGCTGCGCAAGCTCGGCGGCGCCGACGTGATCCTCGCCACGGCGCCGAGCGGCAAAGCGATCGGCGGCGTTCTAAACGGCTTGAGTGGACGCGGCAAGCTCATGTTGGTGGCGGCTGCACACGATCCTTTTCCCGTGAACGCTATGGGGATGCTGTCGGGGCGCATGCTGCAAGGGTGGCCGAGCGGCTCTTCCATCGACAGCGAGGACACGATGCGGTTCTCCGCGCTCACGGCGGTTCGTCCAGAGCTCGAACGTTTCCCGCTCGAGTCGGCGAACGAGGGCTTCGCCAAATGCATGGACAGCACGGTACGGTTCCGGGCCGTGCTCGACATGTCCGTCAGCTAGGTGACTCGCCTGGGCTGATGCCCCGGCTGCGCCTGACCGCGAGGGCCCGGCTCACGCTTGGCGAAACTCCCCGCTCTCGCAGGCCTGTTTGGTCACCTCATGGCGGTACTCGAAGAGCCGCTCGAGGTTACGCCTCGCGAAGGCACCACCAAAGGCTCTCCCAAGCGCGCCCATCGGCAACTCGTACTCTACGTCGTCAGTCAGCATCGCCTGATGATCACCCTGCGGTGTCACAATGTGCCGGTGGAGCCAAGACGCGAACGGCCCCTTGACCATCCGGTCCGCGAACATCCTGCCCGGTTCATACTCGACGTGCTCGGCGACGATCGTTTGCCACACGGGACCGACCCGGACTCGCAGAATGACCTCGGTCCCAATCGCCAGGGACGAAGGCGGCTTGACGATCTCGGCGGTTTGCCAGGGCGGTTGCAACCGCTCGAATGCGTCTGGCGCCTCATGAAAGGCGAAGACCTCCTCCGCGCTGGCGTTGATGAGGCTTTCCTTTTTGAACTGCATCGTAGCTTGGGTCCTAGTCTTGTCTGTGGTGGCTCCGCCCGCCGGAGCTTTCCCGGTGCGTGAGTGTCGTGCCTCTTAGCGCGCGAGCTTGGATTGAATTGGGCGTCGCCATTCTTCGCCCAAAGAGGGGATCGTCAGTGCCATCTCGAGCTTCTCTCGATCGTCGGCGTCGCCGTAGCTGAGGCTCCAGATATCCCAGACTGACAGACCATACTTTCCCTCTTCCACTTTGGTGAGCGCGTCGCCTTGCCCGAGTTCGCCAGCTTGGGCGATACGAAAGTAGAAGCCAGGCCGACCACTCTTCATGAAGCGCTTAACGAAGTGGGGGTCGTTCATTCGAAGTCCGAGTTTGAAGCACGGCGACCGCGGCTGTGCGACCTGCAAGCGGGCGGTCCCGACGGCGAAGACGTCCCCGATGCCGGCATCGGTCTCGAGCAAGCCCTCGGTGGTGAGGTTCTCGCCGAACTGTCCGTGTTCGAGGTCGGAGCGGCCCAGCTCCTCGCGCCAGCTGGCATAGTGCTCGAGCGGATACCCGTAGATGGCCTTGTTCTCGCCGCCATGGGACACGAGATCGGCCTGACCGTCGCCCTCGAGATTGTGGGGCTCGGCGCGTACGCGGCGGGCGGTGGGCGACTTGAAGATCCCGGTGAGCACGGGGCCTCGTGGGGTTTGAACTTCGCGGGGGAGTCCGACGTTCACCGAAACGAGAGCGACCATAGTCCCTCTCCTTGTGGGGCTGGTTGACCGAGCCCGCAATGCCCCGTTGCCGGGTCCTCGACAAAGCACGTTTGACGGCCGTGTGGGGTCGGCCAAGATCGACCCATGGTCCGCTTCACGATCATGGCCGTTGGCCTCTCCGGATGGTTGTTCGGCTGCACTCCGTCCCCGCCCAAGGGCGAGGATGCACCCGCAGCTTCGACCGAGGGTTTTCTGCCAAGCCCCGAGTCGTTCGCAGAGGAGTATCCGACCTTCGACAAGTATTGGTATCAGGGCAGGGCCGAACTCACCCGCTACGCCCTCAAGCAGCACCGCTACGGTGACACGCACGATGGTGATGCAGTGCTCGTGTTCGTCACCGAGCCGTTCTTGCCGGGGCTCCAGGTCAAGCAGGAGCACGGCGACGCCAAGGATTCGGTCTCTGTGTTGAAGCTAAACGCGTATCGTCGTTTCTATACCGGGATCTATCCCTACACGGTCATGACGTCGTCGTTTACGCCAGCTCACCGTGCGGGCGCACCGACGCTCAAGGTCACCAACACTGTGCAAGAGTGGTGCGGTCAGACGTTTACGCAGGTCAACCGCCGAGCGAGTGGGCTGCAACTCAGCAGCTACTCGTACAAACAAGACGAGGGTGACCGGAAGCTGAAGTTGGCCGATGCCAAACTGGAGGATGGGCTCTGGGCTCAGATTCGAATCGATCCGACTACGATCGTCGAGGGTGAACAAGAGCTCGTGCCAGGTCTCGACTACCTCGTGATGCGGCACAAGGCGTTGCGCGCGTACCCGGCCATCGTGAAGCGGACCGAAGGCGCGACGACCGAGTTGGTCGCGGGCACTTTCGACTCTGTCGAGATCGAGTACCCGCCCCTCGGTCGGACATTGACCATCTTCTACGAGGCGGAGTTTCCGTTCGCGATCGTTGCGTGGGATGAGTCGGTCGGCCCCCAGCGGACCACGGCTGTGCGCACCAACGCGATCATCGATGACTACTGGAATCACGCTGCGCCCGGCGATGTCGCCTATCGCGAATCCCTGGGTGTTGAATTCTAACTCTGGCGAAGGAACTCACCCATGAGCTCGGCCAGCTGCTCGGGCTCGTCCTCTTGAAGAAAGTGGCCACAGCCGGCGAGCGCCGTGACCTCGGCATTGGGGAGGTCCGTTTGGAGGCGTGCCACCGTCTTGGCGATGTCCGGGAGGATGCGGTCGTTCTCCCCGTAGATGATTCGTACCGGCAGGCCGATGCTCGGCAGTTTCTCAGCGATCTCCGCGAGCCCTTTGATACTCAACCCTGACCCTGCTTTGATGAGCGCGTTGCGCGCGTCTTTGCCTAAGAAGGGCGCTGTGTAGGGCGTCAGCGTTTCTCGGTTGAGTCGCTCTTTGTGCTGGACTCCCAGTCTCATCGCGCCGACGAGCCCTGGTTGGCTCACGAAGTAGTCTTTCACGAGTGGGAGCTTCAAGCCGATCAGAAACGCCTTTACCGCCCAGGAGGTCTCTGGGTAGGTGAGGGTGTTCAGGATCACGAGCTTCGAGATGCGCGATGGTTGGCGCACGGCCCAGAACAAGCCGACCGGTCCGCCCAGATCATGAACCACGAGTGCGGGTTGTTCGATGCCGAGTGAGGCGACGAATCCGTCGAGGATCTTCTCGAAGAAGAAGAAGCTGTACTTGATGTCGAGCGGTTTGTCGGAGAGCCCAAAGCCGGGAAGGTCGATCGCGATGGCGCGGTGGGTCTTGGCGAGCCCAGGCATGACGTTGCGCCACAGATGCGACGATGTCGGGAACCCGTGAATCAGGAGTACGGGGTCTCCACTTCCGAGCGACCGGTAGTGGATTCGGATGCCGTCTACTTCGGTGTGTCCGCTTGCCGCCTCGGTCATCGCGTATCCTTTCGACGTTGGCCACGAGCCCTTACGGGATTGATGTAGCAGAGGGGGAGCCCGCGTTCATGCGACTCAAGGGATCTCTCCGTCCCGCCAGCGGAGCGAGTCGCCCGAGTCGTCGATGTCGAGCCGCGCGATTCCGTCGTCCCAATGCGCCCCTTCAAGCAGTGCCGCGCGCGCAACGTCGTCGCTCGCTTGGAAGAAGTCGTGGACCAGCAGGCAAAAAGCGTCGATCAGGGTGCGGTACCGGTCGCGCGACTCGAGCTTAGGGAGCCGAAGGGTCACGGTGCGCCCGTCACCGAGGTCTGCCGTCAGATCGGCGACCCGTTTTCCAAACACGGGAAAGCACATGCGAAGCGACTTGGGCAGCTTCCCCAACAACTTCTCGCCGGCGTCTGCGCTGAAGTGAAGCCGAAGCGCATCGATCAACTGGTCGTCCCGCTTGTCGACCACAACCTTCAAACCCTGCTTGAACGCCGCCGCCTTCAAGTTCCCAACCAGGACCGCCGTCGCCCCCCCCGGCCCATAACGCAACTCCACATCCGCCACCCCCCCATCATACCCGGGGTCACTCCGCCCCTCCAGAACCCCCATCGTTTCGCCAGCTTACAGCCCGCACCGCGAAAACCCGATTTCGGCCCGTCGTCCGGCGCCTCCCATCGTTCGCACGGCCCGCCGCCCCGGAGGCCACCGACCGCGGAGGCGCCCATTTCGGGTTTTCGCGGTGCGGGACGCAACTGGCCGGAATCAGTGCGGGAACGGGGGTGCGGAGTGACCCCCGGCGATGGGGCGGGGCGTTTTCGGGTTTTCGCGGTGCGGGGTGGAGGTGTTTGGAATCACTGGGGTTCTGGGGGTGCGGAGTGACCCCGGGTGAAGATGAGTTTGGGGGAGGGGTCTAGGAGGGCTTGTGGGGCGTCGTCGAAGGGTGCGGTGCGCGACAGGATGGCGAGTGGGTCGAGGGCGCCGCTCGTGACGAGTTCGATGACGCTTGGGAGGACGGCCCTGCTGTGCACGCGGCCCACCTTGTAGTTGAGCCCCCGCATGTAGGCGTAGTTCAACGGCACTTCGGCGGTGGATGAAAGGCCCGCGGTGACACTTGTGCACGTGCCGCATGGTGCGGTGGAGCGCATGGCGAACGAGATGCCGTCTGGTGTTCCGGAGGCGTCCACCGTGATGAGCGACTCCTTCGCCGCTTGTCGTTCCTTCGCGTAGTCGGTCTCGAGCGCCTCGGCCCCGGCGGCCTCGGCGAGCGCGAGACGTCGCTCGTCGTAGTCTGTGTAGGTCACTTTCGCGGCGCCCAGCGCGACGGCCGCGTGTACGGCATAGAGCCCGACGCTCTGCGCGAGGCCGCCGACCACCAACACGGACTCCCCTGGAAACTCCGCGAGACTCGGCGCAACGGTGCGATACCCGTCGGCGACGTTGTCCCCGAGGCCGCACGCCGCCTCTGGTGAAACGCCCTCAGGAAGTGGGAGCAGCATGGCATCGGCGAACGGCACCCGCACCGCGTCCGAGAAGCCACCTCCAAAGTCGCGCTCTCGGTTCGTACCCAACCCGAACGCCGCGAACGGCGGCACCCTTGTGCACGCGTTCGTCCACCCGCGACGGCAGTTGTCGCACGTCCCGCAGTGGATCTGAAAAGGAACGATCACCCGATCGCCCGTCGAAACGTGCTTCACCGAATCGCCGACCTCGGTTACGACTGCCGTCATCTCGTGTCCAAGCGCAAAGGGTCCCGGGGTGCGATACCCTCCGATCGCGATGTAGAAGTCGAGGTCGCACCGCGCCACCGCTAGGGGCTCCACCAGCGCGTCGTCGCCCGTCTCAATCCTCGGTGCCTCGACCTCTCGCCATTCCAACTGGCGCGGCCCAACGAACGTGAGCTGTCGAATCGTTGCCATGTCAGAGCTCCCGGTTCGCAAGGACCAGCGGTGCGTCGAAGTACTCGATCTCCCCAGGCTCTCCGTACGCGTCGAGAATCCTCGCGTGCCAAGCCTCGTCGTAGAACGCGTCTGCCGCTTGTCGGTTCTCCCACAGGTAGATCCCCCCGATCTTTCCGTCGGCGGCAATCGAGAAGTACTTGAAGAGCAGCCCGGGGATCGATTGGTAGGTGGGAATCGCGTCCCGGTACTTTCTCACCACCAGGGGCCGGAACGCATACCAAGGGGGAGTCACCCTCACGATCGTGGCCACGGCGTCGTCGCCCGACGTCCGACCTTCGGGATTCGGCGACAGGACGGGCGCGTCGTAGAACCTCACTTCGGGCAGCTTCCCGTACCGTCGAGACATGCTCGACTCCCAAGCGTCGTCGAAGTACGCGTCCGCGCGGGCCCTGGACTCCCAAAGGTAGATCCCGCCCGCCGAACCCTCGTCGCTCATGACGAAGTACTTGCGGAGCAGCCCCGGCACTGACGCGAATCGCGGGGCGGCCGCCTCGAACTCCGCTTGGACCTTGGCGGCGTCCAGGCCTTCGGGAATGGGGGTCTTCACAACCGACGCGACATAGCGGGTGTCGCTCCCCGAGCAGGCGAATAGAGTCATGGCGAGTGCTCCAATCCAAAATGATTTCATGGCTTTCCTGAGTATGTAAACTGGTCTATATATTAGAATATAGACCACCTTGCATAGAGTCAAGTGGAAGCTAGGGATGGGAGCGATGGGCAACGCGGCCAAACACAAGTCGAACCTCGTACAAGCGGCGATTAGGCTCTTTCGAGAGCAGGGCTACGCGGCGACAGGGCTCAACCAGATCCTCGCCGCAAGCGGGGCGCCGAAGGGGTCGCTCTACCACTACTTCCCGGGCGGCAAGGAGGAACTCGGTGCGACCGCGGTTGCCCTCGCGGGCGGAGTCGTGACCCAGACCCTGCAGACCCTCGCCAAGGGCCATCACACGATGACGGACTTCGTCGCGGCGTACGCCGACTTGCTCGCCAAGTGGCTCGAGGACTCGGAGTTCCGGTCGGGTTGCCCCATCGCGACCACCCTCCTCGAGACGGTTCCTGCGTCAGAAGCCATCACCAAGGCCGGCCGTCGTGCCTTTGAAGACTGGATTGAAGTCGTTGCAAGCGTTGAAGAGCGGGGCGGCGTCTCACCCGCAGAGGCCAAGAGGCACGCCGAGTTCACCATCGCTGCCGTCGAGGGCGCGCTCCTCCTTTCGCGGGTAAAGCAGTCGACGGATCCAATTCGGATGCTTCCCCACTTCGTCGCAAGCGGGGGCCGGAACTAGAACGGGCGCGTCTCGCCGACCGACAACACCCAGCCCCCGTCGTCCCCGAGTCGCGTCTTCGCCGCCGCCGCTTTGAACCGGCGTGGTGGTTCGTCGAGCGGCTCGTCCGAGAGGTCGAACGTCCCGAAGTGGATCGCTACGGCGCGCTTCGCCCCGACATCCACGGCGGCCTGCACCGCTTCCTCGGGATTCGTATGTGACCACCGCATCATCTCCCGTGGCTCGTAGGCACCAATCGGGACCGCCGCCAGATCGAACGGCCCAAGCACATCGCCGATCTTCGAGAACCCATCGAAGAAGCCGGTGTCTCCGGAAAAGTAGAATCGACGCGTGGGTCCCACGACCCCCCACGACGCCCAAAGCGCTTCGCGGTCGTCTCCGAGGCCGCGTTTGCTCCAGTGTTGTGACGGCAGGGCGTACACGCGAACCCCTCCGACATCCCGCGCCTGACCCCAATCGAGCTCGACGACGTGATCGATGCCGTTCTCGCGGAGCAGGTCCCCATTCGCCAGGGGCACCAAGAACACCGTGTCGGGATCCCGTTTGGCGAGTCTCGCTAGGGTGTCGAGGTCGAGATGATCGTAGTGGTTGTGGGACACGACCACGAAGTCGATCTTCGGGAGGTCGTCTATGGCGATCCCGGGCGGCACGAATCTCCGGGGACCCGCGAACGAAATGGGGCTTGCGGTCTCGGACCAGGTCGGGTCCGTCAAGAACGTCACCCCGTCCATTTGCACGAGCAGCGTGGCGTGCCCGACCCAGGTCACCGTTGCCGCATTCGACCCGTGAGCCTCCCGGAGCGACGCCCCATCATTGACAACACGCTCGGGGGCCCCGGGTCGGTCGACAAACGAACCAACCACCCGCCGCAGGAAGAACGGAAATCGCGTCGAGAACGTGCCGTGGGGCAGATCACCGATCCAGTTCGTGAAGAGACCGTCCTCGTCGATGGGCGCCGGGCCGAGGCTGCTTGCGTTCGGCGGGGCCGAAGCCGACCCGAGGGCCGATCCGAACGCCATCGCGACCGCCAGTGCCGACCCGAGGGCCCAACACACACGCGAGGCCACGACTCTTCGGCACCGTGGTTCGACGCCCTCACGTTGCTCCGCCACCCGGGCGTCGTAGCACGCCCGCCTGAGTGGGTCATGTGTCACGCTCGTAGCGCCAGCCGCTTCGCAACATGCAGAGCCGGTGTCGCGGTCCGGCCGCTTCCGGATCGGTCGTGAGGTAACCGCTGTCGCCTTCGTAGAGCGACACGACACCGTCGGTGGTGCGCACGGGCCGCGGCAGGTAGCGCTCCACCGAGGCCGCCCGAGCCGCGGCCTGCGCGTCCTCGACGGTGGCCCGCTGCGAGAGCCACACCAGGCTCACGAAGGTTGGCGGCGGAAGTTCGATCTCACCTTCGGCTCTGCGTGCGATCGCCGCGTCGGGCGTGCTCCACCAGTACGCGTCGATCTCGCCTTGGTCGACGGCGACCTCGCCGCCCCTAGCATCCGCGATGAAGAACCACGTACTAAAACGCCTCGGGAACCCTGGGGGCGTCGTCCAGTGTGAAAGCGCGATCAGGGCTTCGGCATCGAGCCCGAGCGAGGTCTCTTCGCGTGCCTCCCTGGCGGCAGCTGCGCGCGCGGCGGTCTCTTCGAAGAGTGCGCCGTCAGCCACGCCCAGCCCCACGTCTGCCGGGTCGACGCGGCCGCCAGGAAACACCCATGCGCCCCCATGGAACACCAGCTTTGAGTTGCGGCGTACCAGCAATACCTCGACACCGTGCTTGCCGTCGCGAAGACACAGAACGGTTGCGGCCGGCTGAATGGGGACTTCCGAGGCGCTCACGAGTCTTGTCGATGGCACCGATCCCTCGCCCGCGCCACGCGGCCGCCGGCGAACGCAGCTGCTCAGCGCCCGAGCGCGTTTTGCACGTAAGGGTCGGGTCTCATCAGGAACTTGTTCTTGTTGTCCGTGTTCAGGAAGAACCACGCCTTGCCTTGGTGGAGTGTGAACACGTTCAATGCACCCGTGGTCTTCTGTTGGGAGTCGCTGAAGATCACCGGGTCGTACGTGGAGAACGGCGGTACGTACCGCGATGGCTGCCTGGCGAACTTCGCCCCCGCGGACGGGCTCATCAGTTGATAGACTTGGCCTTCGAACTTGTACTGTAGGCTTGGAGAACCCGCGAGCAGTTGCCCGCCCTCGACGAGCGCCACCGGGCAATGGCCGCCCAGGGCCGTCTGGCTCACCGGGACACGTTCACTTTCCGGCAGAGGCTGCAACTCGGCGTGCGGCGTTTGAAGCTCCGAGCGGGCCACGCTGAGAACACGCCTCGTTGTCGGCTCTTGCAGAAACACCACGACGCCGAGCTTGTCTTCGTTCCATTGTCGTTGGATCGGGAACCGCGTGGACACCCGTCGTGTGCTCGTATCGCCACCAGCAACGGTACCCACCCGCTCGAGGCGTCTGACGACGTAGTCGTTCCGAAGCTCACGACCGCGGTTCTCGCCCCGGCGAACGTCCGTCGAGAGGCCGCTCTCGTACAAGACGACGACCGCGACGGCGCCAGGTTGATTCGATTGGAGGGCGACGTCGGCGTCGACCAGCACCGAGCCACCGATTTCACGCGCTTCGTGAATGCGGACCGTACCGCCCGAGGGTCGCGCCGCGACTTTGCTCACCGCACTGCGAATGCACCGTTCGTTCGATCCCACGCAGTCAAATTGCCCCTGAACGACGAGCTGCGGCGTGTAGGTTCGGTCACCAGGCAGCGCCGCGGCGTATTCCCGTTGGCGGTTCGACCACTTGGGTGAGGAAAACGCGTCCTTCCAGCCGATGTAGTTCCAGTAGTCGACATGAAACGACAGCGGGATGATCTCCGTGTCCCCGCGATCGTGCCCGAGGTCCGACAAGAGTTGATCGGCAGGAGGACAACTCGAGCACCCCTGAGAGGTGAAGAGCTCGACCAATACGGCGTCGCTGGCAAGCACCGGCGTGGTCGAAAAGAAGGCCGCCAGGAAGAGTGGGGCGCTCATGCGGAGCGAAGCTATGGGTCGCATCGACAATCACCTCGAAACAAGAAAACGCTGGAACCGGCGCGTGTCGCTTTCGCGTGGCCGTGACTCGCCTCAAGGCGGGTCATCCGGGCGTATGCCGGAGCCCACGAAACGTTTCGTCGAGGTCGTGACAGCGGCCTTGTGGCGAGGCTTCGCCCGGCAGGGTCCGCATGGTGTGCGTCCTGACGGGCAAAGCCTTCTTAAGGAGTGAGCCCTAAGGGTTCGTCTCGCCGACGATGTGGAACTCGACCCTTCGGTTGAGCGCCATCTCTTCCTTGGTCTTGGCATCCGGAACCAGAGGCTCCGTGGGCCCGAGACCCTTGGCGACCAGTCGCGACCGCTTCACCTTCCCGCGTCCAACCAGGTATCGAACCACGGTGTCAGCGCGCTTCTTCGAAAGGCGCATATTGTACTGGAAGTTACCCGACTTGTCGCTGTGCCCCTCGACCCGCACCTTCGTGATCTCCGGGTGCGCGTTGAGCACGGCGGCGACGTTGTCGAGCAAGGCCCACGAGCGCTTCTGAAGTTTCGCGCTGCCTTTGCGGAAGTAGACCTTCTCGAGGATCTCGAGCTGTCCATCGCCGATGACGACGAGCTGCTTGTCTTGGCAGCCTTGGTTGTCGGCGGTTCCCGGTTCCTTCGGGCAGTTGTCGATTCGATCGGGGACACCGTCGCCATCCGCGTCCGGATCCGGGCAGCCGTTGTTCTCGATCGGACCCACGTCGTCCGGGCACTGGTCGTCGACATCGGGGATGCCGTCGCCATCGTTGTCGAGGTCCGGGCACCCGTCGCCATCTTCGAACCCATCCATGTCTTCGGCCTCATCCGGGCATCGGTCGTCGACGTCGGGGATGCCGTCGCCGTCGTTGTCTAGATCCGGACATCCGTCTTCATCTTGGAACCCGTCCAGGTCCTCGGCGTCGTTCGGGCATTCGTCCGTCTCATCCGGAACGCCATCCCCGTCCGCGTCTTGGATCTTCTCTTTCCCTGGCATCGTGTACCCAACCATCGCGAACACCCGCCAGTCGGGGGCGCCGTAGCCGTTGGTGACGCCGGCGCTTCCACCGACGCCGACGGCGAGGCCGAAGTCAGGAAGCCACTTGAATCCGCCCAGCACCTCCACTGGCGTCTGCTGCTCCGTGCGCGTCGAGGGGTTCGCGGCGGTTCGTCCGAAGGCCTCCGCCGAGATCATGAAGTGGTCTTGACCAAGCATCGCCATCACGCCGCCACCAAAGGTCCACTCATCGCCGACCTCGAGCTCAGGGGTCACCTGAACGTCTGCGGTCGCCAAGCGGTACCCAGCTTGCAGCGGGATGCGAATGAACTTGCCGGCGTTGAAGTTGAGCATCGCCTCGAACCAACCGCCGATGTACGGGCCCTCGTCGGCCTGACCCGCGTAGGCCTGCCCGCTCTTCGAGAGCGAAGCCGTGTTGATCGTCAACGTCGCCTGGAGTGCCACCTGAACGATGTCGTCGCGCGTCCCGTAGAGGTTGCCGCGCGCGCCAAAGTAGATGTCGCCGAGCGACCCGCCATTGGGCGCCAACGATTGGAGACTTGCCGGAAGCTCGCTTCCCGCTCCGTCATCGGCTCGGATGACGAAGTGATACGGAATGTCCATGAAGAGAACGAGGTGGTCCCACAGGCCGAGGTTCCACATCAGGTGGCCCGTCACCTGTTGGTGCACGAGCTCGATGTCATCGTCGGGCCCGCTGGCGATCCGGAACGCGTCATCGGAATAGTCCACCCAGAGCGACACGCCGAATCGCTTGTGCCCCTGGCCGTCTGCGGTGCTGACGGCGAAACCGTCGGTCGCGAGCTCCGCCGGCCGGAACTGGTTCAGGTCGATGCGCGCGTTCTGCGCCGACGCCCGAGACTCCGAACCCAACCAACCCAGCGCCGCCACACAAGCCAGCGACACCAACCATCCCCGATTGCACTTCGTCACGCTTATCCTCCGTCCCGCGCGCTGCCCGCGCGTACTGCCTTCGGCCGCCAGTATCCGAAACTTCCCGCGGTTTCGACATTTTTTGGGGCCCGCCCCGTCGGTCGCATTCTGACTTGGCTTCCCCGGCCTCCATACGGGTGATATTGCAGGCGAATCATGGTTGCAGTCGTGTCGCTTCTCTTCATCGTGACGGTGTCGTTCTTCATCGTGCGCGTCGCCACCATTGCGCTGATCCGGACGGGGATGTCGCCCGTCTCCGCCCGGTTTCAGGCTTCGTCGGCGTTCACCGGAACCGGGTTCACCACGACGGAGTCCGAACAGATCACCCGCCACCCCGTACGGCGGCGGATCATCATCTCGCTGATGCTGCTCGGCAACATCGGCATTGTGTCGGTGATGGCCACGCTGATCCTGTCGATTGTGCTCGAGGGTCGGTCTGCGCCTTGGGTGCGACTCGCCGTCATCCTCGGCGGGCTCGCGCTGCTCGGTTTCATCGCCACCACGCGGTTCGTCGATCATCACGTCGGCCGTCTCGTCAGTTGGGCGCTCACCAAGTGGACCGAACTCGACGGGCGGGACTACTCGCACCTGCTTCATCTAGCCCAAGGCTACGGCATCACCGAGATCCAGATTCCGGCGGGCGGCCCACTCGACGGCATGCCTGTCGGAGACGGGATGTTCTTCGACGCGCATCTCCTCGTCTTGGGTGTCCAGCACGAAGACGGGGTCTACCTCGGTGCCCCCCCCAAGGACTTGGTGTTGCAGGCGGGTGACCGCCTCTTCCTTTATGGAGACGCCCGCCAGATCTCGGCTTTTTGCGACCAACGCTCTTCGGTGCTCTCCGAGGACGGATCTGCCGCAGCTTAGGGCCTGGTGACCGTCTCGTTCGGCCCTACAGTGGGCCGAGACGACCCAATGGGCCGCCGGGAGGTTTGGATGAAGCTCACAGGAAACACGATGCTCATTACGGGCGGGAGCGCCGGGATCGGCCTAGCGCTCGCCCAGAAATTCGCCGAGCTCGGCAACGACGTGATCGTCACAGGACGCAACGCGGAGAAGCTCGAGGCGGCGAAGGCGGCGTCCGGCCGGATCACCACAGTCCAAAGTGACGCGGGCGACCCCGACCAGATCAAGACCCTCGCGGCACAGATGCGTGAGCAGCATCCCAAACTCAACGTCCTGATCAACAACGCGGGCGTGATGTTTCACCGAAACCTCAGCGTTCCTGCCGACGATCTCACCGGGCTGACGGCCGAACTCGACATCAATGTCGCGGGCCCGATTCGCCTGGTGTCGGCGTTCATCGAACAGCTCAAGGCGAACAAGGGAACAATCATCAACGTCTCCTCGGGCCTGGCGTTCGTCCCGCTGCATTCCGCGCCCATCTATTGCGCCACCAAGGCCGCAATTCATTCTTATTCGGTATCCCTGCGGCAGCAGCTCGCACGACAAGGGGTCGAAGTCGTTGAGCTCATGCCGCCCGCGGTGCGCACCGAGATGCTGGGTGAGGTGCCAGACGAGGGGGGCTTCCAAATCCTCACGACCGACCAGCTCGTGCAGGCCACCATCAAGGGGCTCGAGAACGGGCGCAACGAGATTCGGCCAGGCCAAGCGAACCAGCTTCATTGGATGTCGCGGATCGCGCCGGGCTTCATCAACGCCCAGCTCGAAAAGGGCTCGCGGTCACTGATCCCGCCGCCCGAGTTGGCGTAAATATCTTCGGTCGACCCCGGCGCTGCCCGTCTGCGGAGCTCGGTCACGTGCTTCGTCTGCGCGCGTGCGCTACACCGCCACACGCATGACCTCGCAGATCGTCATCTCGATCCTCGTTGCCGCGTTCCTCGGTTGGGCGGCTGCGTCGCTATGGTTCGCCCGACGACGACGACGGTTGACCGACTCTCTCGGGGACCCGACCGCCTTCCGAGCCGGAAGTCGCGATCAGGCGAGCGAGGGCCACACAGAAGTTCTTTCCGTCGTGAAAGAGATGGACTCCCAAGTTCGAGGTAGGTCCCTCCGTGCACGGATCTCGGCCATTCGTGCTGCGCTCGATGACTTCGGGGGTGGCAAGGCCGGAGACGGTGGGAGCTTGGGTGTCACGGTAGTCCCCGTGTCTCTCGAGGGGTTCGTTGCGGAGTGGGTGCTCGCGCCGGATTCCGACCCCGACCGGCGCTTCCTCTACATTCATGGCGGCGCCTTCTTCGCGGGAAGCCCACTGAGCCATCGGCCGCTGACCGCCGAACTCGCCAAGCGGACACGCGCCTCGGTTCTTGCGATCGACTATCGTCTCCTACCCGAGCACCCACGTCTTCGCGGCATCCTCGATTGCCAAGAGGCCTATGTCTGGATGCTGACACATGGCCCGGATGGTGAGGGTCCGGCACGCCGCGTCTACGTCGGTGGCGACTCGGCGGGGGGCAGTCTGACCTTAATGTTGATCGCGTGGATCCGCGACCAAGGTCTGCGACAAGTCGATGCGGCGCTTGCGCTGTCGCCGACGACGGACGCTAGCGGGATAAGTCCCAGCCTTCGCGACAACCGCCATACCGACCCCATGCTGGGGCCCGGGCTTGGCAAACTCATGACGCTTCCTCGGCCGTTGCTCTTGTTGTTGGTTGTCGTCGTAGCCCGCATGCGGCCGTCCAACCCCCTGATCTCGCCCGTGTTCGGAGACCTTTCTCGTCTCCCGCCAACCCTCATCCAGGCGAGCGAGAGCGAGATGCTCTTCGACGACTGCCGGCGCTATGCGCTCAGGGCCAAGGCCGCGGGCTCTCCGGTCGCGCTCCAAACATGGCCAGACATGGTCCATGTCTGGCAGATCTTCGTTGACATTCTTCCTGAAGCCGTCGAAGCGTTCGATCACATCGCCCAGTTTTTCGCGAAGCACGGCGCAGCCGAACACACCGAAACGCCGAGACGCGCCGCGCACGGCTGACGATGGCGCGAGCCGCGTGTAGACCGCCTAGCCGATCGTTCGACGACGGGCTAACAACGCTCCATGCCCGGATCCGGAGATCTCCCGCCTGAAGTCAACGCGGATCGAACCGTTGTCCTCGGAGGCGCTTCCGGAGCCTGGGGAGATTCTTCGCTGGCCGCCGCGCAGCTTCTTGCAACTGAGCGCTGCGACTACCTGTTGTTTGAAGCGTTGGCGGAGATCACGATGGCGATCCTCACCCGGGCCCGCGCAAAGGACCCCTCGCTTGGCTACGCGACCGACGTGATCCGCATGATTGGCCGCGATCTCGCCACGATCAGTGCGCAGGGTGTCCGTGTCGTGACGAACGCGGGCGGTGTTCATCCGCGGGCGGCGGCCGCGGCGCTTCGCTCGATGGCGAAAGAAGCGGGGGTCGCGATCCGGATCGCATCGATCGAAGGCGATGATCTCCTCGACCGTGTCGGGGAACTCCGAGAAGCAGGCATCACCGAACTACGCGACGGTTCGCCCGTGGTCGAAGATCCGCTCAGCATCCACGCCTACCTCGGCGCGCGTCCCATCGCCGCCGCCCTCGATGCGGGCGCACAGGTCGTCGTGACCGGCCGTTGCGTCGACTCCGCGCTCGCACTTGGGCCGTTGATCCACGAGTTCGGATGGGGCACCGACGATCTCGATCGGTTGTCGCAGGGGAGCCTCGCAGGCCACCTCCTCGAGTGCGGCCCCCAGTCGACAGGGGGGATTTCCACCGATTGGCGAGACGTACCTGGGTGGGACGATCTTGGATACCCCATGGCGGAGTGCCGTGCCGACGGCTCGTTTACGATCACCAAACCTGCGGGCAGTGGAGGAATCGTCGACGAACGCACGGTAGCCGAACAACTGGTCTACGAGATCGGCGACCCCGGGGCCTATCTTCTTCCCGACGTCACCTGCGACTGGCGCGAGGTCACGCTCGAAGCCGTCGGCCAGGATCGCGTCGAGGTTGTTGGCGCGCGTGGGTGGCCGCCGCCGCCGACCTACAAGGCGTGTGCCCAGACCCTCGACGGATTCAAGGCCACGTGCATGCTCTTCATTGGCGGCCGCGAGGCGCGCGACAAGGCCGAGCGACTCTGCGACGCGTTCGTCCGGCGTGCCGAGCGCATCCTTCGGCGCGAGAACTTGCCCCCGCTCCGACGTCACGACCTCGAAGTCCTTGGCGCCGAGTCGACCTACGGGCCCCATTCGCGCACAACGTCATCGCGCGAGGTCGTGGCGAAAATCGCGCTCCATCATGACTCGCGACAGGCGATCGCCGCCGTCGTTCGCGAGATCGGTTCGTTTGGGATGGTCGTCCCCGGGTTGAGCGGGGGCGGCACCGGGCTCCCCAAGCCGACGCCCGTGATTCGGCTTCATAGCTTCGCAGTCCCGCGCGAGCTCTTCGCGCCCACGGTGCAGCTCGACGCAGAGGCGATCCCGTACGCCGAGCCCATCCCCGAGACGGGGCAGGCACCGGTCACCGAGCGAAGTGAGGCTAGCCCAGGGTGCGAAACACCCGATCCGATCGTCGTTCCTCTGGTCACGATCGCCCACACGAGGAGCGGCGACAAAGGGCCGGACTCCAACATTGGCGTTCGCGCACGGCATCGAGATTTCTTTCCGCTCCTCGAGAGTCAGCTTTCGGCCGACGTGGTCGCGCAGTGGTTCGCGCATCGTTGGCCCACCGATCACGAAACCCCAATCGAGGACCGCGTCGACCGCTACCGTCTTCCGGGCATCCACGCTCTCAACTTCGTCTTGCACGACGCACTCGGCGGCGGCGGCATCAGTTCGCTGCGCTTCGACCCACAAGGCAAGGCGTACGGCCAACAGCTTCTCGATCTTCCGCTGACGATCCCACGGGCGTGGGAGTCCCATCCCGCCTTTCGTCCAGCTGACCCCGAGTAGTCCGCGGCATCACCCGCCCGCCGCGCACAAACCGCTTCGCGTCTCGTGCACCCTGGGCTAAAACCGGGCTGGCGTGACTGAGACCTCCGACGAAGAGCTGCTCATGGCGTACAAGGAGGGCGACGCCGCAGCGTTCGAGACCCTCTTCGACCGCTACCGAAGTCCGCTCTTCAACTTCGTCTTGCGTCGGGTACGCGATCGCGGTCGTGCGGAGGAACTCTACCAAGACGTCTGGACCAGGATCATCGAGCGATGCGACGATTTTCGCGGCGACTCCAAGTTCTCCACCTGGATGTACACGATCGCCCGGAACCGATGTATCGACCACCAGCGACGGATGAAGTTCCGCGTGGCGCAGTCGCTCGATGCGACACGTGACGATGCGGGTCAACCGATGGTTGAGCGCGTGAAGGCGGAAGGTCCGGCTACCGATGATCTCGCGACCGCCGGGACACTCAAGGAAAGGATCGCCTACGCGGTCGAGTCCCTGCCAGACGACCAACAAGAAGTGTTCCTGCTCCGACAGCTTGAAGGACTTGGCTTCAACGAAATCGCCGAAATCGTCTCGGCGCCCGTCAACACGGTGAAGAGCCGCATGCGGTACGCCCTCGAACGTTTGCAACACCAACTCGGAGACCTTCGAGAGTCGGCTCAATGAACTTTCGATGGGCGCCTCACGATCGGGCCCGTTACTCGAGTCGCTTCAGGGCCTTCTTGGCTCGATCGGCGGTCTCCGGCTGCCGCGATGCGCGTTCGAGCCAGGGCTTCGCGCGTTCCGGTTGGTCGAGCTCAACGTAACAGAGCCCGATCTCTAACTGTTGTTGAGCGGGAGGTACGTATTTGGGATCGGCCCGTTGCTTTGTGTCGAGTGCCTTCAGTCGGTCACGACAAGACGGCGCGGACTCCATACCGGCGGCGGTCGCCCCGTCGCCCTCGAGATCGGCGGCCCTTGCGGCTTCGTTCTTGTTGGCACGCTCGTCGACATCCTCCGTTTCGGCCACGAGCGCGGACGAGGGTGCGCCTGCTCCTGCTCGCGCCTTCTTCGCAGGAGCGTCCGGCGCAGACCTCGTTGCCGAATCCGGGCCGGCTCTTTTTGTTTCGGAGACCGTCGCAAATGCCTCGCGCCGCTCGGACTGTGCAGCCTGTGGCGTCGCGTCCGTTGCCTTCGCCTGCCGATCGGCCGGGACCCTTTGCGCGCCGCGTCTCGGACGGCCTTGTGGTTTGGGGACGGCGGCGGAAGTCGCTTTCGCGCCGGCTTCGGCTGGCTTAGCGGCCTCTGCGAGCGCCAACGCAGGTTCGGCACGCGCCGGCTGGTCGGTGTCCCGTGCCTGATCTTCGTAGGACTCTTCGACGGCATCGCCGCCGAACGGCTCAGACACCCGCGCCAAACGATCGTCGTCTCCCCCGGACCAGAGCCCGATTCCAATTCCGAGAACCGCAACTGCCGCGACCGTCCACGGCCACATTCGAGTACGGCTCGGATCGACGGACAACACGCGGGTGTCGTCCGGTTCCGAGTCGCGCTGAGATCGCGCGTGCCTCGCCGCCGCAACCTTCAAGATCTCGCGGTCGACATGGGCCGGCGGTTTTTCCCTCGGAAGCTCGCCCGCGAGGGCCACGGCTGCCTTCAGCGCATCGAAGTCCTTGCGACAGTCCGGGCACGCCGCGAGGATCTCCTCGACTCCGTGCCGGTCGATCGACTCACGCTCGAGGAGTTCGAGAACTCGGTCTTGGCACTCTTCGCAGTTCACGGCACGCCTTCCCTAGAGTGTGCGGTCCGACCAGTAATTTCCAGCGATTTCTTTCATTCTCTTCGCTCGCGAGAACGCTCAGGAGCAAACCTCGTCGGCGACTTGGTTTCGTCGTACGGGTCGAGATCGTTTCGGCGCCTCGTGCGTCCAAGTGGCACATGAAGGGGATCCAACGCGTCGCCGCCGTCGTGTCCAACTCGGCTACTCGGGGCCGCGATTGGGCTTTCCATTTGCCCGAGCCTAGGGCAGCATCGGGCCCTTGGGTGGAGAGGTAGGGATGTCTGACGCAGTCAACGAATGGGCGATGATCGACACGGTCTTCATGTTTTGCGCCGTGATCGGTGGCGTTGCGTTCTTGGTGTGGGTGGTCCTCCAGTTCGTCGGTGCTGACGTCGACGGCGAGGTCTCGACCGACACTGACTTCGATGCTTCCGAAACGTCTGGCAGCTCGGACGTGAGTTTCACGCTTTTGTCGTTCCAGGGGCTGTCTTCGTTTCTCACGATGTTCGGGTTGGTGGGTCTTGCTGCGCACCGCGAAGGTGGAACGAGTGCGTTCCTTTCTTTTGGTCTGGCTCTTGGGGCCGGGTTGCTGTTGTCATGGGCGATCGGGCGGCTCTTCTCGATGTTCAACACGCTCCAATCAAGTGGCACGATTCGCATCGAGTCGGCGGTTGGGCAGGAAGGCACGGTGTACCTCACCGTTCCCGAGTCGGGGGAGGGTAAGGTCCAGCTGACCCTCCAAGGTCGATTCGCGGTCGTCCCCGCCGTTGCAAGTGGGAGCGAGCGCCTCGAAACCGGCACGCGGGTGAAGGTGCTTCGTGTCAACGACGGCCAAACCCTTGTGGTCGCGAAACTGTAAACGCTGAAGGAGGATACGTTCGATGGTGTTCACCCTGCTCGCGGCCGTTGCCGCCCTGGTCATCTTCATTGGGTTCGCGCTCTACTTGGCATCCCGCTACAAGCGTTGCCCGTCCGACCGCATCTTGGTCATCTACGGAAAGGTCGGTGCCGGGCAGTCGGCGCAGTGTATCCATGGCGGCGGCAAGCTCGTCCTCCCGCTGATTCAGGACTACGCGTACCTCTCGCTCACCCCGCTCACGATCAACATTCCGCTCCAAAACGCGCTGTCCCTTCAAAACATCCGCATCAACGTCCCCAGCACGTTTACGGTTGGTGTCAGCACCCAACCCGCGATCATGACGAACGCCGCCGAGCGCCTTCTCGGCCTCAACGATGCGGCCGTAGAAGACATGGCGCGGGAGATCATCTTCGGTCAACTCCGTCTCACGGTGGCGTCGCTTACCATCGAGCAGATCAACCAAGACCGAGAGAGCTTCCTCGAATCGATCCGCAAGAACGTCGAGCCCGAGCTCAACAAGATCGGCCTCTACCTGATCAACGTGAACATCACCGACATCACCGACGAGTCCACCTACATCGAGAGCATCGGCAAGAAGGCAGCCGCGGAGGCGATCAACAAGGCGCGCGTGGACGTCTCCGATCAGGAGAAGATCGGCGCGATCGGCGAAGCCGAGGCGTTTCGCGAAAAGGACGTGCGAGTTGCCGAGAACGCCGCCGCCGCCGTCAAGGGAACCAAAGCCGCCGAAGCGGATCGGCGCATCTACGTTCAGCAGCAAGAGGCGTCAGCCGTCAAGGGCGAGAAGGAAGCCGAAGCGGATCGGCGCATCTACGTTCAGCAGCAAGAGGCGTCAGCCGTCAAGGGCGAGAAGCAGGCCGAGGCTGATCGCCGAATCTACGTCCAGGAGCAAGAAGCCCAAGCGATCGACGGCGAGAACAAAGCGAAGGCCAATATCGCGGAGTACAACGCGGAGCTTGCCATCCGGGCGGCCGCAGCGCTCCAGCAAGGCGAGGTGGCCAAGCGCGAGGCCGAGGCCCGCATTCAGAAGGCGCAGTACCTCGCCGAGCAAGAGCGCCTACGCGCTGCCGAAGTCGCCCAGCAGGAGATCGACAAAGAAAAGATCGAGATCGCCGCGGAAGCCGAGGCCGAGAAACTCCGGCGCGAAGCCCGCGGCGAGGCCGATGCGATCCTCGCGAAGTACAAGGCCGAGGCCGAGGGCACGCTGAGTGTCCTCCAGGCCAAGGCCGATGGCTACCGGCAGCTCGTCGAGGCTGCGGGCGGCGACGCCAAGGCGGCGGCCACGCTCCTCATGGTCGAGAAGATCGAAGACATCGTCGCGCGCCAGGTCGAGGCGATCCAAAACCTGAAGATCGACAAGATCACGGTCTGGGATTCCGGTGAGGGCGACCGCGGATCAAGCACGTCGGGGTTCATCTCGAGCCTCATCAAGACGCTGCCGCCGATCCATGAGCTGTCCGAGATGGCTGGCGTGGAGCTTCCCGAGTATCTAGGCAAAGTGGTCGAGCCGCCTCGGAAGGAAGACTCTGCGGAGTAGGGTCTGCTCCGAGAGGCTCCCTACGACCCCGCGACGGCGAAGTGAACGCCGGTGAGGTCTTCGGACAGGGCCCACAAGCGTTCGGCCACGCCACGGTCGTGCGAGCGCCTATTCGACTTTACTCGCTTCGGCGGTCCGTTCATTTCTAGAAGACCGCTCGGCCCGTAGTACTCGGCGCCCCCGACGTCCGGCGCCCCTGCCGCATAGAGTGTAGGAAGCGCGCCCATCAATGCGTCTTGCGCAAAAAATCGATTCAGAAACTTCACGGGCTTCGAGTGTTCTTGGAGGTTCGTTTCGGTCCAGCCCGGGTGTGCAGCCACCGCGAGGGTGTCCTTACCGGCCGCATCGAGTCGCCGCTGGAGCTCGTAGGTGAACAGGAGGTTCGCGAGCTTGCTCTGCCCGTAGGCGGCTTGCGCCTTGTAACCGTTTTCCCAGTTGAGGTCGGCGAAATCGATCTTGCCGATGTAGTGGGCCATGCTGCTCACCGTCACCACGCGCGATCCAGGCGTCGAGACGATGAGGTCCAAGAGCCTCCCTGTGAGGGCGAAGTGCCCGAGGTGATTGACTCCGATCTGGGTCTCGAAGCCTTGCGCCGTCTTTCCATAAGGAGGCACCATGATCCCGGCGTTGTTGATCAGCAGGTCGATGCGCGCGTGGCGGGACCGGAACGAGTCCGCGAAGCGCTCGATCGACCCGAGATCGGAAAGGTCGAGTTGGATCACTTCGACGCTTCCCGAAGGGTGGGTGGCGCGAATCTCGGTTGCCTTGGGTTCGGCTTTGTCGAGATTGCGGCAGGCCATCACGACCGTGGCCCCTTTGCCGGCGAGGACGCGCGCGGTCTCGAACCCGATCCCGCTGTTGGCGCCGGTCACGATCGCGACGCGGCCGGTCTGGTCGGGGAGTTGGTCAGCATTCCAGTGGTGTTGGGTCATCGGTCAGCCTCCTGTCGGCTTGGCCTTTCCAGGCCTTGCGGCAACGGATGTATCGCTTTACACTGCACAGTGTAGTTTCAGTCTTTCAGCGGTCAAGGGCAAAATACACTGCACAGTGTAGTTTGTTAATAAGCAATGGAAACCATAAAGGAATCTCGGATCGATGCCAAACGAGAAGCCATTCTCGAAGCGGCCACCCAAGCGTTCCGCGATGAAGGCTTCGAGGGCACCAGCATGGATCGGATCGCCGACCTGGCCCAGGCGTCGAAGCGCACGGTGTACAACCATTTTGGCAGCAAGGAGGCGCTCTTTCAGGCGGTCGTCGCCAAGCTGATCGATGACGTGGCATCGCTCAAGCAGGTGACGTGGGAACCGGGCCGTCCACTCGAACACCAGCTGGCGGACTTCGCGCGCGCCAAGTCGCTCATTGGGGACGACGAGGCCACACGGAGTCTCACCCGGGTGGTGCTCGGCGTCTTCATCAAGCAGCCCGAACTCGTTCGCGACGTGATGATGCGAGCGGCAGAGGCGGAGGGCAGCCTGGTGCGTTGGCTCCGGCAGGCGGCGGCGGCGGGTCGTCTTCGGGTTCCTGATCCAGAGCTCGCCGCCGAGGTGTTTTGGGCGATGGCCGGGGGCGCGCTGTTCTGGCCGCAGCTCCTCTCGGGCCCTCTCGAGCCAGCAACGCGCGACGCCCTCACCCAAGAGATCGTCGCCACGTTTCTGTCTCGCTACGGGGCAGACCAGTGAACGCTTCCTCCCCGAAACGATCTTCTCGACGCTTGGTCCGGATCGGCAAGCTGGTGTTCGCCGTGTCGGTCGGCCTGGTCGGCTTGTTCGTCGTGTCGGCGGCGATCGCCATTGGACTCAACCGCCCCGCATTCGGTAAGGGTGCCGAGGCTGCTCGGCTCGCACGCATGGAGCAGTCGCCGCAATGGGACGATGGGGTTTTCGAGAACCCTCAACCGTTGTGGAACGACACCTCGGTGACCGGCATGGCCAACACCCTGCTGAACGCAAGCCCGTTCGCGACACCGGCTCATCCGGAACACGAGATTCCAGTGGTTCGGGGTGACGGCAGCGTTTTCGACGTGCCGCCCGAGAGCGGTTTACGCGTGACCTGGTTTGGTCATTCGTCGATGCTCATCGAAGTCGACGGCACACGGATCTTGACCGACCCCGTGTGGGGCCCGACGGCATCACCGTTCCCGTACCTTGGCCCGAAGCGATGGTACGCACCGCCGGTCCCGCTTGCCGACCTGCCCGAAGTTGATGCGGTCGTGATCTCGCACGACCACTATGACCACCTGGACTATCCGACGTTCCAGGCCATCAAGGACTGGGACACGCAGTTCTTCGTGCCGCTCGGGGTGGGTGCGCACCTCGAGTACTGGGGCGTCCCAGCCGATCGGATCGTCGAGCTCGACTGGTGGGAGCGACGACAGCTCGGTCCGCTCGAGGTGGTATGTACGCCTGCGCGGCACGCCTCGGGGCGAGAGGTGTTCGATCAAGATGCAACGTTGTGGGCGGGCTGGGCCTTCCTCGGGCCCGAGCATCGAGTCTTCTTTTCGGGCGATACCGGGCTCTTCGATGGGATGAAGGAGATCGGTGCTCGGCTCGGACCGTTCGACGTCACCATGCTCGAAGTCGGGGCCTACAACGCGGCTTGGCCCGATTGGCACCTCGGCCCCGAACAGGCCGTGTTGGCGCACCAGTGGTTGCGCGGCGAAACGATGGTTCCGGTGCATTGGGGGCTGTTCGACCTCGCTTCACACAGTTGGACCGAGCCTGCCGAACGTGTGCTGGTGTCGGCGCGCGACGCCGGGGTCGACGCCGTGTTCCCGCGACCGGGGGAGAGCTTCGATCCCGCTGCGGCGTCGCGCTTCGTGCGTTGGTGGCCGGACGTACCCTGGGAAACCGCAGAGGAGCATCCGGTCGTCGCCACCGCGGCCAACGGTCAGCCGCCGCGCGATCCATCGTGACGCCACGATGCCCCCGCGTCACACGTTGGCGCCCGGGCGTTCCAGCGCCTCGTCGAGGTTGGCGCCAACCTTTCGGTTCACCCGATCGAATCCCGCGATCTCGCGCGCGTCTAGGCCTTCCATCATGAGGAGCACGACGCTTGCCTGCGCTTTGGCGCCCTGTCGCATGAGTCTTCGGCCTTCGTCGGTGAGGTACACGCGTTGACCCCGCGCGTCGTTCGGGTCGGGCTCGCGGCGCACCAGTCGCATCTCTTCGAGGCGCTGCAACAAGGTGGTCACGTTGCTCTTGGCGGAGAGGAGGCGGCGGGCGAGACTGCGTTGCATGAGCCCCTCCTCGCGTGCGACGGCAAGCAGTACTTCATAGCGGGGGACACTCAACCCGAGGGCGTCGAGGCGGCTCGTCAGCAACCGCTGACATTTGTTGTAAGTCTTGGCGACTTCGAGCCAGCTGTCGTACTCCGGAATGTTGTCCAGGACGGCGATCTTCGTTCTTCGCATGATTTCTTTCCTGCGGGCCCTTGCGTTGGAACGCCCTCGATCCTATTTAGTTCGTATACGAACTATTTCAAGAGGCCAACCGAGATGCAAGCCAGCATAGACACCCCACCCGCCGCACGCTTCGACCGTCAGGCTCGATACGGACTACAGGCCCCCAATCCGGCGCTCCGCTATATGGAGGCTCGGGCGTTGTTCGAATTCGGTTCGCTGCTCCCCAACGCCCCGAAGCTTGCGGCCGAGCCGCGCGGCGACGGTCGCCGGGTGGTGCTCATGCCAGGTTTTCTCGCCGACGATCGCTCGACCTGGCCCCTCCGCCAGTTCCTTTCGTTCTTGGGCTACGACGCGTCGGGATGGAACCTGGGCCTGAACGGCGGCGATCCCGAGGAACTGGCCGCCCGCTTCCTCGGGCAACTCGATTCCATGCGAGGCGACGGCCAACAGCTCACGCTGATCGGGTGGAGCCTCGGCGGTGTGGTTGCACGGCTCATCGCGATGCACAGGCCCGACGCGGTCCGCGAGATCATCACGCTTGGGACGCCCGTCGAAGGTGGCCCAAAGTACACCAGTGCCGGTGCGTTCTACGCGCGTAAGCGTGGCCTCGATCTCGACGAGTTCGAGCGACACGTGCACGACATGAACCAGACCCAGCTGAACGTCCCGCTCACGGTCATCTACAGTCGGAGCGATGGCGTCGTCGGTTGGCGCGCGGCCATTGACCGCTACAACCCGCATGCGCGGCACATCGAGGTGATGGGCTCTCACGTCGGACTCGGGGTGAGTCCGCGGGTCTGGCGAATCATCGCGCGCACCCTTCACGCGTCGCGCGACGCGTAGCGGTAGGTCGATATCCCCGTCATCCGTGGGCCGGCGAGGCCCGCCTCTTGACGATGTCTCGCCCCCAAGACCGTAGCGTTGCCAAGAACCGCTCGATCTCCTCGGGCTGCCACAAGCACAAGTAGTAGGAGAGGGTGATCCAGGAAAACGCGCCGACATTGAGCAGGATCCCTATCCCAAGGTGGAGGGCGACCCCGATCAGGGTGAACGGAACGCGAAGATCGTACCGGATGAACGCCGCTCGCCAACGGCCGCCTCGGTCTTTCGTGTATCGGAAGTAGAAGAACGGAAGAAGCAACCAAGCGCCGACTTCGAAAAACCAGGTGACGATCGTGGCCGCCTGCGTGAGCGCAAAGACGTGCGCGACCCAGTCGAGGTCGTAGCGTCGCCATGTCGGGTCCAGGAACACGTAGTAGAGCGCGCTGAAGTCCCCGTCGGCCGACCAAGACGGGCTGACCTTCTGAAGGCCGGTCCACGTGTACACCACCACCAGTTGAAAGACGGCGAGATACCGCGCCCAAGCCGAGATCGTCACTTCGCGCACGAAACTCCGGGTCCTGAGCCAGCAGCTCACGGAGAGCGTCTTGGAACCGTCGCATAAGAACAGGAGCCAAAGCGCGTTCGAGATCAGCGCATCGTGGCCGCCCACCGTATCCCAGTTGAGGCGTGTGAGTGATAGGTATGTTTGCAGCGTGCAGAACGTAACCAGTCGACCGCCCACGCCCAGTAGGAGTGCGACCGCGCTTGCGATGGCGACCGCGTAAAGCGTATGGACGGTGCTCGGGGTCGCGGGACCAAGTGTGAACCACAACAGAGGCACGTCCGCGAGCTCGAGATACCCACCGTACTCTTGGCTGACCCATAGAACGTCGAGCATCTCTGCGCGGGCGATTAGGCCGAGGCTCAACAAGACGCACGCAGCGACTGCGATTCGAAAGAGCGCCCAGGTTGTGCCTGGTTCCTTGCGGTCAAAGAGGGTGACCCAGAACATCCAGGCGTGTTTGATCCTGTCGGTCCAACTGCTCATCGAAATCGGCTCGTTCGAAAGAGACGCCTGTGCTCGTACCTTCCCTCGGGCTCGAGCCCGCGCCGAACATCTGGAGGGGGAAGGGTCGTGTAGCTGTAGATGCGCACCAAGACGGAGTGCGCCTCAGGGTATGCGTGCGCTGCTTGCTCGGCGATCCTGCGGGCAAAACCGTCGTACGCCTCTTTTCTGAACCCCCGAGCGTGACGCCCGACCATCTTTCGGGTTCGGTGATGACGAAGTTGCTTGGCCCAGAAATCATGTTCGTCCGAGAGCGGTCGGTAGATCGGCTCCCAGCCGTCGTCGGTTCGCACGTCGACGTGAAGTTCAATCGGATACTGTTGGGGACTCGAGAACATGGCCCAGCCTTGTCGCACCCCCGCGAGCTGTCGGTAGAGCCGAAACGGCCGCGTGATCCGCTCGTTGGCGTCCGCATACGCGAGGGTCAAAGCCCACAAGTCCGTCTCGAACTCATCCTTGGTCTCGTAGCCAAGCCAGGACAGTCGTTTTGCCCACACTCTCAGGCCGTGTTGCCCGATTTCGCTTTCCCAAACCTCACGCCTGAGCATCCGTCCTGTTCCGGGAAGGGCGAGCACGAGGACCGCAAGGACGTGCAGGAAGATCAGCGCCGTGCGAATCTGCGGCCACACCATGGGGGTGCGAGCCTACCGCGTGAGCGCGTCAGTCGGCTAGCCTCTCGGAGATCGGGATGCGGGATCAGCCAAGGGCGCCCCAGAACTCGACGAGCTTTTCGACGAGGGCGCGTGGCTGGTCGCCCTGCACCCCGTGGCCAGCGCCGGGAATCGTGCACCACTGACCCGACCGAACGGCGGACGCGAACCGCTCCGCGTGTTCATCGCGAAAGATATCGCTCTGTCCGCCTCGAACGACGAGCAGGGGACAGCCAAGTCGATGCACCTCGTCTTGGAGCGACACGACGGCCTGCTTGACGCCTTCGAGAAACTCGCCCGGACGTCGCCAGTCGGTTTTCCAGGTCCAACGCCCGTTGGGGAGTTCGCGAAGGTTGTGCCGGAGGCTGTGTTCGAGGAGCTCCGGGTGCTTCTTCGGATTGAAGGCGAGGGCGCGCGCCACGTAATCGCTGACCGATGCGAGTTCCTTGCTACCGCCAACGAAGTCGGCAATCGACTGTGCCCCTTCGGCATTGAGCCACGGCCCCGCGTCGACCGCGACGAATGATTGGACGTGGTTCGGATAGTCGAGCGCGAACCGCAGGCCGTTGATGCAGCCCATCGACATCCCTACGAGTGAGAACCGGTCGAGCCCGATGTGATCGGCAAGCGCGAGCAGGTCGCGCGCGTGCGCCTCGGGACCGTAGTCAAACGAGTAGGACCACTCCGAGTCGCCGTGTCCGCGTTGGTCGAGGGCGATCGCTCGTCGTGTGCTGTCGGCACATACCGCGTGACACACGGCGTCCCACGTTCGCGCGGTCTGCGCACCACCGTGAAGAAAGATGACCGGATCTCCCTCGGGGTCGCCCCAGTCGAGGTAGTGGAACCGCTGCCCGTTCAAGATGACGTGACAGCTTTTCGGTGGGCTGAACGGGCTCTCGCCGAAGCCTGCGATTCTGGCCCGCAGCCGGTGATGCGCGCGTTCTTGGTCGGAGTCGAGAGTGCGTTTGACGTGGGCCATACCTTACCTTGACTAGTCTAGGTTATTACCTATAGTAGTCAAGGTAGTGGTAGTCACGGCGAAAAGGCAGCGGCTCTCGGCCGACGAAGCCAAAGCTCGAATCCTCGAGGCCGCAGAGGTTCAGCTCATCGAGGGCGGGCCGCGCCACGTTCGGGTTCAGGCGCTCGCCCGGAGCCTCGGCATCACGGACGCCGCGATTTATCACCACTTCGGAACCCGAGACGAGCTCCTGTCGTCGCTCCTGCGGTTTGGGGGGCGTCGTCTTCGTGCCGAGGTGCGACGTGTCCTCCAGTCCTGGGACGGTTCGACGTTCGATCTCGCACCGATGGTCGATGAGATTCTCGAGGTCCTGGATGACCGCGGGTACGCGCGCCTCGCCGTATGGCTGTGGATGACGGGTCGAGAGAGTCGCGGGAAGGGCTTCTTCGAGGACTTCGTCGATGTCCTCGGTGCAGCGCGCGAGCGACATGCGCGCATTCACGGTTGGGCTTGCCCGTCCGAAGCCGAAACGCGTCGTCGTACGGCCCTCTTCGCCGCGGTTCTGTTCGGCGAGCCCATCCTCGGCGACGCCGCGCGCCGCAGCGTCCCCTTGCCGACGGGCAAGGCTGCCACCGGGGAGTACCGTCAATGGCTCGTCACGACCTTGCGCACCATGATGCTCGCGCCAGAGTGAGCCACCGGGGAGCGATCTCTAGCGAGCCTACTGGTTCGATGGCTCATCCGCTACACCGCGTAGCGTCGACAAGATGAATATGAAGTCGGACACGCCCAGAACGGCGATCCCCAAGGCACCAAACGCAAAGAGACTTGACGTCATGAAGCTGATCAGCTGCGGACCAGGGCTGACCAGATCGTTGCCTAGCTGGACAAACGCGGTGGCCCCCCCCACGAGTATGGCGACAGGCATGAACTTGTAGGCGATCCAATCGTTGGTGAAGATCATCCATCGGTGTTTCTTGCTGAGAGCTGTACCGCGGTACACGCCGGTCACGATGGTCTCGCGTCGCTCGTTCGCTAGCTTCAGCACGAAGAAGACGACCGCGGTCCCGGCCAGTTGCGCGCCGACCATGATCCCGATGAGACTTCCGCTGTTCATAAGAACGCTACCCTAACGTTTGGCCTAACCTCATGTCTACGGGAGCGGAACCATTGAAAGGAGGACTCTCCAGCTGGCGACATGCTCGTGCGGCGTTCCTCGCTCGTCGGGCTCCCAACCGCCCTACTGCTCGACGAAGTACGACCCGAACAGGACGAACATCTCCTCCTCGGTGGTAATCCCGCCGCCGGCGGGGCAGGCGTCGCAGATCCCTCCTTCGCCACAGACCGAGTCATCGCCTCCGCAGGGCAACCCCTCGGACGGGCCCCCGTAGCAGGCGCGCACCTCCGGCTCGCAGCCGCAGGCAAGCGCCTCGATGCCGAGGTTTCGGGCGAGCTCGATGACTGAGTCGAGGAACTCGCACGTGTTGGCGTCGGGTTTGGTCGACTCACGGCGCACTTCACTCGGGTTGGTTTCCCCGTTGTCCCAGAGGGAACAGTAGAGGAATGTGCGGTCGCGCGCGTCGGGGCTATCGAACTCGAGGATGTCCGCGCCGGAGAAACGTTGATAGAGCGGGTCGGCGTAGTCTCGGTTGATGTAGTCGTGTTCGCGTTCGGCCGGGTTGCAATCGGGTCCGGGCGAGCAGACGTCATTGGGCGGGTACCAGATCCGAAATCGCTTTCCCCGCCGATGGGTGTGACTCGACAGCGTCAGGAGCCGGGCGAACCGTGGGAGCGTGTACGTGTTGCAAACCTCCCTCGATGTGTACGGATCGATGATCCCCATCGCGAAGATCTCCGACGCGTCGAAGATCTGCTCGCGTTGGTAGCGACGCTGGTCTGGGTTTGCGAACGTTAGGTTCAGCCACTGTTCGACCGAAGTGTCGGCCCGCGTGAGGTTGAAGGCATGATTGTTCCATACGACGAAGCCTCGAACCGGCATCAGCGAGTAAACGCCCTCGGGATAGTCTTCCCGAAAAGTGGCTTCCTGGGCCGTGGCGATGTTCTGCGTGACCGAGCCTTGCCCACTGAGGGCGGCCCCCAGGTTTTCCGGATCCCCGAGGCCAGCGAGACCGCCGAGATCGGGCGGGGCGTTGGGGTAGGTGATGCACCCAACCGCGACCTCGGGCTTCGTGGTGCACACGCTGCGCGCGCCGCACTCGTCAGAGCCGGGGGTACATGAAGCGCCGGCGCGCCCGCCACCGAGGCAGGACCAGTTCTTCCAGCCGCTGTCTGTTGGATCCCACTGGTTCTCCTTGCCCTCTGGGGGCACGTAGAACTGGACGATGTCGTGATGGGATTGCGGGTCTTGCGCGAGCAGAACGGCGTTGTACGCGAAGCACTCGATGTCGGGTCCTCCTTGGTCATCGCCGCACGGCACCTTGAACTCCGCCGGGATCTGGTCGGCGTAGTCGTAGTAGCTGACGTAACAGACCTCGCCCTCGCCCTCGGCCGGCACGTTCCATCCGCCGCCATAGAACTGGATGCCTTCACCTGTCGGCGGAGGGGGCAGTGGCTGGATCTTGTTGGGGGTCACTTCGCCTTCGAGCGCGCAAGTCGCGAAGCTCTGTGAGGCATCGACAATGCCATCCCGGGGAGCGCCACCGCGAATCCATGCGCGAAGCAGCCCGAGGTCGTCTTCGCTGAGCGCACCGCTTCCGACTGGCATCGGGCCCCCGGTGATGCCTTGGCTCGACAAGCTTTCGCCACCGAGCTTCGCCGCCACCTTCAAGTAGAGCATGCTCAGGTCTTCGGCTGCCGGGAACACGCGCTTGAAATCACCGGCGACCGAGTCGACGTTAACCAGGTTGTCGTAAGCCACGTCGGCGCGAAGGTCGAGGCCGACCTGCGGTGAGTCGCCGTGGCAGTTCGACGCCGTACAGCCGCGTCTTTCGAAGATTTGCTCTTGCACCTGCTCGAACGTGCTTTCCGCAGCGCACTTCTCGGCGGTCGAATCGTCACCGTCGCTACAGGATGAACCAACGAGGGCGGCGACCACGACGAGGCACCCACGAAAAACGGGCTTCATTCGGATTCCTTGGCGAAGAGGAGCGAGTTGAGCCACTGATAACGGAATCACCCGAAATCCTCAAGGCCCGTTTGCGCGGCGCCCATCTCGTCGGCCACCCGACAAGCCCGCTCATGCCGACCCCGCCGAGTCGCTCGAACGAATGGCGGAGACCATGTAGGACACGAGGATGATGACGGGAAAGAACACCGCGCCCACACCGAACGCGGCCGTCACGCCACACAGGAGTGCGAGATCCCCGGCGAGGGAATCACCAAACGCGCTGGCGGCTCGAAAGTAACCGTACGCGAATACACCGAGCAGAATTACGCAGGCGTTGGCGTATCCGAGGAAATCGAAGAACAGCATGATCCATCGGTGCTTCGTCGACACGGGCCTGCCGTTGATGATTCCCGTGACGATCTGATCTTTGCGAACGTGCGCCTGCACGAACAGGTAAGTCATGCTCACGATCATGAGTGCGAAGGTTGCGAGTATCGTTAGGATTGTGGTTGGATCTGACATCATCCTCTCCTTGCGAGAGCGACTTTACCCGCTCTGGCGAACAACCGGACGCTGCACTGTGCCCGCTGCACCTGGCTGAAGCGGGCGGGGTGGCGACCGAGCCCCGGGTTCAACAGCGGTCCTGGGCACACGACCTCGAGCGACCGCTTGACCCGCCTTCGTCCGGCCTGCAGGTTAACCCAGGAGGACTAAGTCAGTGGGGATGCATGAGCCGTGGCCGGGGGGCCGCCGGGTTGTCCCGCTGGGCGCTTGGGGGGGAGATGCAGGGGCCAGTTCCACAGTTTCTGGGCGTGTACGGCGCAATCGCATGCCTCGCTTTCCTGTCGCTGGCCCTCGGTGGCGGGGTGGCAAGCGCCAGGCGGGGCTCGTCCTTCGATGCGTCCGATGTGCGACGGGAGATCCACCGCGACCTACCGAGGATCCACCGTTGCTACGAGTCGGCGCTGCGTGACGAGCCCACGTTGGCGGGCAAGGTGGCGGTGAAGTTCGCGATCGCCCGGCGAGGCGACGTGCGCGAGGCCCGCGTGGTGGAGAACACGACTGGCAACGCGCAAGTCGGACGCTGTGTGGCAAGGGTGGTGAGCAAGATTCGGTTCCGACCGCGAAGCGACGGGCGGGACCTCGTTCGCTTCACGTTCCCGTTCGTGTTTGCCCTTCCGTAAGGCATTCAGGTCCGCCCGAAGCGATCGAGGTTCATCACCTTGGTCCACGCATCGACGAATTCCTGGATGAACGTCTCGTTGGCGTCCTGAAACGCGTAAGACTCCGCGACGGCCCGCAGCTCCGAGTTCGAACCAAACACAAGATCGACCTCAGTCGCGGTCCACCTCGGGTCACCCGTCGTCCGGTCCCTCCCTTCGTACAGGCCCGACGTCGATGAGGGTTGCCACCGGGTTTGCATGTCGAGCAAGTTCACGAAAAAGTCGTTGCTGAGCTCGCCAGGGTTGTCGGTGAGTACGCCGTGCGCGGTCCCGCCCGCGTTCGCGTTCAACGCCCGCATTCCACCGACCAGCACGGTCATCTCGGGCACCGTGAGGCCCAAAAGGTCCGCCTTGTCGACGAGCAGCTCACTTGGAGATCGGTCGTTCGCGCCGCCAACGTAGTTTCGGAATCCGTCTGCGGCCGGCTCGAGGACCGCGAATGAATCGACGTCTGTTTGCGCCTGGGACGCGTCCGTGCGTCCTGGGGCGAACGGGACGTTCACCTCTTGCCCCGCGTTCGCCGCCGCCTGCTCGATCGCCGTCGATCCCGCCAAGACGATCATGTCAGCCAGCGAGATCCTCTTCGCGCCCCGCTGCGCCTCGTTGAAGCGCGTCCGAATCTGCTCGAGCGTTGTGAGCACATTTTCGAGCTCGGCTGGATCGTTCACCGCCCAGTCTTTCTGAGGGACCAGGCGCAGGCGCGCGCCGTTGGCACCGCCCCGCTTGTCGGTATCACGGAACGTGGAAGCGGCGGCCCACGCTGTCTTCACCATGTCGGGGACCGAGAGTCCCGACTCGAGGATTTGAGCTTTGAGCACTCGCACGTCGTCCGCGTCGACGACCGGGTGATCGACCGGAGGCACCGGATCCTGCCAAATGAGCGCTTCCTCGGGAACCTCTGGACCGAGGTAGCGAGCGCGAGGGCCCATGTCGCGGTGAGTCAGCTTGAACCAAGCCTTCGCGAACGCGCGTTGCAACTCGTCTGGGTTCTCGTGAAAGCGCTTGGCGATCTCCCGGTAGCTGGGATCGAACTTGAGCGCGAGGTCGGTCGTGAGCATGATCGGCGCATGCCGCTTGTTCGGGTCGTGTGCGTCCGGGACGAACTTGAGCGTGTCGGCGTCTTTGGGAACCCACTGGATGGCCCCCGCGGGGCTTCGGGTCTGGACCCATTCGAAGGCAAACAGGTTGTCGAGGAACTGATTGCTCCATGCGATCGGGTTGGCGCCCCATGCACCTTCGAGCCCGCTGGTGATTGTGTCAGCGCCCTTGCCTTGGCCGCAGTCGTTGTCCCAGCCTAGACCTTGCTGTTCGACTCCGGCGCCAGCCGGGGCGGGCCCAAGACAATCGTCGGGGCGCGCGGCCCCGTGTGCCTTTCCGAACGTGTGACCGCCTGCGATGAGTGCGACCGTCTCCTCGTCGTTCATCGCCATCCGACCAAACGTTTCACGGATGTCTCTGGCCGCCGCGACGGGATCCGGTTTCCCGTTCGGGCCTTCTGGGTTGACGTAGATCAGACCCATCTGCGTGGCGCCAAGTGGTTTCTTGAGTTTCCGATCTCCGTGGTGACGCTCGTCCGCGAGGAACTCGTTCTCGGGGCCCCAGTAGACGAGGTCGGGCTCCCAAGCGTCGACACGACCCCCGGCGAAACCGAACGTCTCGAAACCCATCGATTCGAGCGCGACGTTCCCCGAAAGGACCATCAGGTCCGCCCATGAGATCTTTCGTCCGTACTTCTGTTTGACGGGCCAGAGTAGCCGCTGCGCCTTGTCGAGGTTGGTGTTGTCGGGCCAGCTGTTGAGAGGCTCGAATCGTTGCTGTCCAGCGCCGGCGCCCCCGCGACCGTCGGCCGTGCGGTAGGTGCCCGCGCTGTGCCAGGCCATCCGGATGAAGAAGGGGCCATAGTGCCCGTAGTCCGCGGGCCACCAATCCTGCGAGGTGGTCATCACGGCTTCGAGGTCCTTCTTCACCTCGGCGAGATCAAGTGTGGAGAAGGCCTCGGCGTAGTCGAACGTCTCTCCCATCGGGTCTTGGGTGGCCGTGTTTTGGCGGAGGACCGTGAGGTCCAGCTGTTCGGGCCACCAATCCTGCTTGCGCTTGGCTTGGCCCGCCTTGGCAGGCGCTTCATACCCCGCTTCAGGCACCGTGGCGTTCGGGGACGATGAGGGGTCCTGCTCGACTGAGGGCTTGCAGCCGATGAGCGACGAGACCACGACGATGGTGAGACCCCCGATGAGCGCGACCCTCGGGCTGCACAGCGGTGTGGGTTGGCTTTTGATGCTGGACGGCGTTTTCATGGTTTCTCCTTGGTTGGGCGCCGAGGCGGCGCGGCGTCGTCTAAGTCCAGCCTGGGGCGATTCGACTCATATGAAAAATAGATGAATCATTGACACCGATAGTCATAGACTATCAAACTGTCGTGTGACCCTGGGGCGCCTGGCCGCGCGACGGAACGAACCCTCAGGGCCAGACCGGTCCGCACATGCCTTCAGTGAATCAGCTCGAGTATGTCCTCGCCGTGCACCGTCATGGTCACTTCGGGCGCGCCGCCGAAGCGCTTGGCGTTTCCCAGCCGACTCTCAGCAGCCAGATCCAGAAGGTCGAGAGCGAGTTGGGGGTGACGCTCTTTGATCGGCAGTCGAAACCCATCGTGCTGACCGAGCCGGGGAGGGCGCTCATCGAGTCCGCTCGAGACGTCGTATCGGCTCACGAGAAGCTGATGGCCACCGCCGGGGGGACGCTCGCCGAGCCGTCGGGTCCGTTTTCGCTCGGCATCATTCCCACCCTCGCACCCTACGTACTTCCTTGGTTCCTCCGAGAGTTTGCGACTCGGTATCCCGCCGTCGAGCTCTCGGTGCTCGAGCGGCCCACTGATGGCATCCTCGGCGAGCTCTCCGCTGGCCGCATGGACGCCGGCATCGTGGCCACGCCGCTCGGGGAGCCGACGCTCGACGAGCGCGTCTTGTTCTACGACCCGTTCTACCTCTACGCGCACGAAGACGAGCCGGTTCTTGATCGAGATACGGTCGAGGTCACCGATATCGACTCGGCGAAGCTCTGGCTCCTCGAAGACGGGCACTGCTTTCGCGCCCAGGTGATCAACCTGTGTGGTCTCGACGACCGCTCGTTTCTCGATACCGTCCACTTCGCGGGTGGGAGTTTCGAGACCCTTCGCCACCTGATCGACGCGTCCGGAGGCTACACGCTCATTCCCGAGACCTATGCGCGTACGTTGGGTCGCCACGCAAAGCAGCGTCTCATCCGGCCCTTCGACCGGCGCGTCCCCACGCGTGAAGTGAGCTTGGTGTGCCATCGGAAGAACTGGAAGGTGGGCATCCTCGAAGCGTTGTGTGAGTCCGTCACGCGAACCATGCCTAGGGCTTTCAACAAAGAGCTTGCGGATGGCGAGATCCTCCCGGTTCGGGTTTTGTGAGCGGCGGCGACGACCTTGGGGTCGGCGACCCGCGCCTCACCCGCTGTTCAATCCATCATTGACCGGCGGCTGAACGTCCGCATCCCAGTTCGGTGGTGGGATCTGACCGAAGTCGCCTACGTGGTGGAAGCTGGTGCCTCGCGACGCCTCCGAGCTGGAGCCATGAATCGGGACCGAATTGCGAGTCAGGCTCCGACCCCAGGCGTATCTCGGTTTGGGCTCCGTTGGAAGAGGACGGGCAGTTCGGGTGTTGTGGTGGGGCCTGGGCACCCTGCGTGCCTACAGGAGCGGACAGCAAACCGGCGGCTTTTGCCGTAACTCCTCAGGCGCTACATGCAGCTCGGTCTGCGCGCGGAATAACCGTGCCAAGGAAGGACGTCTCCATGACAGAAGCTCTGATTTTCGATGCGGTTCGGACCCCTCGTGGCAAGGGCAAGAAGAACGGCTCGCTTCACGAAGTGAAGCCCATCACCCTGCTCACGACCCTGTTGGGCGCTCTCGAGGAGCGTACGAAGCTCGATACCGGTGCGGTGGACGATGTCGTGCTTGGGTGCGTGACCGCCGTAGGCGACCAAGGCTGCGACATCGCCAAGACAGCGACCACGGCGGCGGGCTGGGACGAGTCGGTGGCGGGTGTCACCCTCAACCGCTTTTGCGGGTCCGGGCTCGAGGCGGTCAATCTCGCGGCGATGAAGGTTCGCTCGGGTTGGGAAGACCTCGTGGTGGCCGGAGGCGTCGAGTCGATGTCGCGCGTCCCGATGGGCTCCGATGGCGGGGCGTGGGGCCTCGACCCTGAGACCAACCTCAAGACAGGGTTCATCCCGCAGGGTGTCAGCGCCGACCTGATCGCCACCCGTGAAGGTTTCAGCCGTGATGACGTCGATGGCTTCGCGGTCCGCTCGCAGGCCAAGGCCACCGAGGCTCGGGAGAAGGGCCACTTCCGGAAGTCCCTGGTGCCTGTCACAGACCAGAACGGCCTCACGATCCTCGATCACGACGAGTTCATCCGCCCCGGCACCACGACGGAAGACCTGTCTGGCCTGGCGCCGTCCTTCCAGATGATGGGCGACATGGGATTCGATGCTGCGGCGCTTCACAAGTACCACATGCTCGAGCGCATCAATCATGTGCACCATGCGGGCAACTCGTCCGGCATCGTGGACGGCGCAGCGCTCATGCTCATCGGCAGCGAAGCCGCGGGCAAAGAGCAGGGGCTCAAGCCACGAGCCCGGATCATCGCCACCGGCGTCACCGCCATGGACCCCACCATCATGCTCACGGGCCCTGGTCCGGCGACCGAGAAGGCGCTCAAGCGTGCGGGCATGAGTGCGGGCGACATCGATCTCTTCGAGGTGAACGAGGCGTTTGCCGCGGTGGTCATGAAGTTCCAGCGCGACCTGGACGTTCCAGACGAGAAGGTCAACGTCAACGGCGGCGCGATTGCCATGGGTCACCCCCTCGGCGCCACCGGCTGCATGATCATGGGCACCCTCCTCGACGAGCTCGAGCGACGGGACCTTCGCACCGGCGTCGCCACCCTGTGCATCGGGGGCGGCCAAGGGATCGCCACCATCATCGAGCGCGTCTAACCCAGGCCAGAACCGAAAACCCTCAGAAAAAGCAGATTTACGATGACTGAAGCCATCCGTTACGAAAAAGACAATGACCGCATCGTCACCCTGACGATCGACATGCCTGGGCAGTCCGCAAACACGATGAACGCTGCGTTCGTCGAGGCGTTCGGCGCGGCCGTCGAGAAGGTGGAAGCCGAAAAGGACGACATCGCAGGTGTGGTGATCGCGTCCGCCAAGAAGACCTTCTTTGCAGGCGGCGACCTCGGCGAGCTGATCCAGGCCAAAGCCGAAGACGCGAAGAGCCTCTTCGAAGGCGTCCAGACGATGAAGTCCTATCTCCGTCGCATCGAGACCCTGGGGAAGCCCGTGGTTGCCGCGATCAATGGGGCGGCGCTCGGCGGTGGGTTCGAGCTGGCGCTCGCGTGCCACGGCCGGATCGCCGTGGCTGGAAAGCAGACCCAGATCGGTTTTCCCGAGGTCACGCTCGGCTTGCTGCCTGGCGGTGGCGGCGTTGTCCGCACGGTGCGGCTCCTCGGGATCCAGAACGCGATGCCGTACCTGGTCGAGGGCCGAAAAGTCGATCCCGACAAGGCACTCAAAGCGGGTCTGATTCACGGCGTCGTCGGCAGCCAAGACGAGCTCATCTCGAGCGCCAAGGAGTGGATCCAAGACAACCCCAATGCCAAGGCGCCCTGGGACGAGAAGGGCTTCAAGATTCCCGGCGGAACGCCTGCCAGCCCGAAGACGGCGCAGATGCTCCTCATCGCCCCGGCGATCCTCAAGGGGAAGACCAAAGGGGTGTTCCCGGCGCCCGAGGCCATCATGGCGGCTGCCGTCGAAGGATCGCAGGTCGACTTCGAGACCGCGACGCGCATCGAATCTCGCTACTTCGTGAAGCTCGTGCTGAGCCAAGTCGCCAAGAACATGATCGGCACGTTCTGGTTCCAACTCAACGAGCTCAACGCCGGCGCCAGTCGTCCGCAAGGCATCGACAAGCAGCCAACGACGAAGGTCGGCATTCTTGGTGCCGGGATGATGGGCGCGGGCATTGCCTACGCGAGTGCAACGTGCGGCATCGAAGTGGTCTTGAAGGACATCTCGACCGAGGCGGCCAACAAGGGCAAGGGCTACACCGAGAAGCTCCTTGCCAAGCGGGTGCAGAAGGGGCGGATGGCCCAGGAGAAGATGGACTCGATCCTCTCTCTCATCACACCGACCGTGAACGCCGAAGACCTCCAAGGCTGCGACCTCATCATCGAGGCGGTGTTCGAGGACCAAGCCCTCAAGGCGAAGGTGACGCAAGAAGCCGAAGCCCAGATTGCCCCGAGCGCAGTCTTCGCCTCCAACACGTCGACGCTGCCTATCACGGGCCTCGCCGAGGCGGCCAAGCGCCCCGAGAACTTCGTCGGTCTCCACTTCTTCTCGCCGGTTGACAAGATGCAACTCGTCGAGATCATCGTCGGAGAGAAGACCAACGACGAAACGTTGGCGAAGGCCTTCGACTACGTCCAGCAAATCAAGAAGACCCCGATCGTCGTGAACGACAGCCGCGGGTTCTACACGTCTCGCATCTTCGGCACGTTCTTGAGCGAAGGCGCGGCCATGCTCGAGGAGGGCGTGAACCCGGCGTCGATCGAGGCGGGCGCGCTCCAGGCGGGCATGCCCGTCGGGCCGCTGGCAGTGAGCGACGAAGTCACCCTGACGCTCGGCCAACACGTCCGTGCCGAAGCCAAGAAGGCGGCGGAAGCGGCTGGCGAGGTCTACCAAGAACCTCCTGGGGTCAAGCTCGTCGACGAGATGGTCGACGTGCACAACCGTGGCGGTAAGGCTTCCGGGGCCGGCTACTACGAGTACCCCGAAGGTGGAAAGAAGTTCCTGTGGCCAGGGCTCTACGAGCACTACGTCAAAGAGGACGCGCAGATCCCGCTCGAAGACATCAAGGAGCGCTTGCTCTTCATCTTTGCTCTCGAAGCCGCCCGAACCTACGACGAGAACGTGGTGCGCTCGGTTCGGGACGCGAACGTTGGCTCGATCTTCGGACTCGGTTTCGCGCCATGGAGCGGAGGCACGCTGCAGTACATCAATCAGTATGGCCTCCGGGAGTTCGTCGGGCGGGCGCGTGATCTCGCCGCCAGGTACGGCGAGCGCTTCAATCCGCCGGCGTTCCTGGTCGACATGGCCGAGAAGGGCCAGACCTTCAGCGACGCCTGACCCGACGTAATCGACGCAGAACCGATAGTGGTTCGCGTTGCGTCTAGATGTGCGACCCTCCCGAAGTGGCGGAAGGTCGACGACTCGAAAGGGCAGCGTGGGCAGCCTACGCCGTGCTTCTGGTCGTCGGCCTTGCGGCGGTCGCGTCGAGGAGCCGACAACCCACCACCCCGCTTCATCGAGGGGCGAAAGTCGTGGCCTCGAGTTTCGACGTCGCCCACGGTCACGACCCTCTGTTCGCGAGCGACGGCTTCAAACCGCGGGACCCCCTTCAGAAGTGGGCCTCGAGCCCGTCCGATCCCCGCCCCTGGATCGAACTGCGATTCGCCGAACCGGTGACCTTCTCGCGGATTCGAGTCGTTCACGCTGGGCACGTCGAGCCCGACGGTCACACGATGCGAGACTATCGCCTGTCGTGCGCGGGCCCAACCCAAGCCGAGGTCGCGCGCGCCGTTCACGGGAACACGAAGGCCGTCGCCGAGCACGAGCTCGACTGCCATGACGTGGATCGTGTCCGCATCGACTTCCAGCCGGAGTCCGAGGCGCCACGCAACATCGCTCGCGTGTACGAGATCGAGGTGCTTCCGTGACCCGTGAAGCCTCGCGATGGATGGTCTCGATGGTCGCGCTCGGCATTGCGGCCCGTGTCCTCGTCTGGTCGCTCAGCGGCGGATTTCATCATCCCGACGAGATCTTCCAGTACCTCGAGCCCGCCCACTATCTCCGCACGGGACACGCGTGGCTCCCCTGGGAGTTCTCGCGCGGGCTGCGTTCGTGGGTGCCACCGGCGTACTACGCCGCACTCCTGGAGGTCCTTTCGTGGACGGGTTGCACCGGGTTGGCGGCGCAGCGCGCGGTTGCCCTTCACAATGCGCTCCTCAGCCTCCTGCTGATTCCGGCCGCCTACCGGATCGGTTTGGCGCTCGCCCAGGATGCCTCCGCAAAAAGTGCCGCGCGTTGGTCGAGCCTGTTCGCCGCCGTCCTTCCGGCGCTGGTGTACTTCACACCCCACACGCTCATCGGCGTCCCCTCGATGATTGCGCTTGCCTGGGGGTGGGTGTTTTGGCTCGAGGCTCGCCGAGATGATTCAGGCGCGAACTCGAAGATGGTGTGGTGCGGGCTCCTGTTCGGTCTCGTAGGCTCGCTCCGCGTGATCCTTGGGTTTCACATGCTCGTACCCTTGGTCGATCTGCTTTGGCGCTACCGGGTCCGCGCTATCCGCTACCTGACCTTGGGCGCGCTCGCGCCCGTCGTCCTGTTCGGCCTCGTCGACTGGGTGACTTGGGGTTCCTGGTTCCACACGACGATCGAGTATGTTCGTTACAACTACCTGGAAGGTGCGCGCGAGATATCGCGCCCGTGGTACTTCTACCTGACCGACACCCATTGGCGCGCCATGGGACCCGCTGCCGTCGTCTCTGTCTTGGTCGCCCTCGTATCGTGGCGTCGAACTTGGGTCTTAATGCTGACGATCCTGGTCCCGACGGTGGCGCTCTCGACCGTCGGCTACAAGGCGCACCGACTGCTCATGGTCAACTGGTTCGCGCTTGCGGTGTTGTTGGGCGTCGGGATGTCCACGATCTCGAACCGCGCGGGTCGACGATGGCCCCGCCGGGGAGCCCTCGCGGCCACCCTGATCGCGGCGCTTGTCGTCGCCTCAAACGCTTGGGGGATCTCGAACTGGCCATGGACTTGGCGCCGGGGCGTCTTCCGAGCCCAAGACTTCGTTGGCCGGCAAGACGACGCCACCGGCTTGTTGCTGGACGGGCGCCGTCACCTCAACGGCGGGAGCGTGGTCCTGAATCGACCGATTCCTCAGGCCGAGTTTCGCCTTCACCGCACACAAGAGAGCCCGTTCAACTACGCGGCGCTTCGAGACGCGAGCCCAGAAGCCAACGCGCTCCGCCACCGGGGTTGGTCGACCGAAGCGACATTCGACGACATCGTCGTCCTCAAACGAAGCGACAGCGAGCCGTGATGACATGTGGCGACTCGAACCCACGGGTGACACACCCGACCAGGCTACGGTGTACCCCGGCATTGCGTGACTGGCTCGCGGCAAGGGCCGATGGCTGGCCTAGTTCCCCGAGGAGCTCACATGCTCCCGGACCAGCGGGCCAAGCCACTCGCGTAGTTTCGTTCGTGCGCGTCGACTCGCCCCCATCAGGTCGTCGCCTTTTCCGAGCACCAATGCCGATAGCCCGAGTCGGGTCGCCAGCTCCCAGAGCGTGGTCTGTTGGCGCTTCGAGAGGCCTGGAATCCGCTTTCGGTACTGGTTCAGGATCTCGCGTCCCGGGAAGATGAGCGGCGCATCCTTGAGCGGGTCGCCACTGAGGGACGCGATCGCGTCTGCGCTGAGCGCCTGCGCAAGGACGGGGTCTTTGGGGATCTCGCGCAGCATGAAGATGATCCCCTCGATCACCACGTCGAGTGGGTCGTCAATGGGATCGAGACGCTTGATCATGGCGTGATTGAACGCCTCGACCGACCGGGCGATCGTGGCGGCGATGACTTCGCTTCGGCCGCCTGGAAACAGGCGATAGGCGGTCGGGCGACTGACGTCGGCTTCCGCAGCGACTTCTGCGAGACCTGTCCCGCGAAGGCCGGAGCGGCCGATACAACGCTCGGCGGCGTCCAAGATCCGCTCTCTCCCATCGGCAATTGGTGGGCGGCCTGCGCGTCCCCGGGTCATCGTCTGGGTCAGATTGCGCCGGATTCAGGACCCTTGCAACGAGACAGCGAGGCTAACTTTTTTTACACACAGCAGTACCTGTCTCAAATTATTCACCAAAGTTTATTTACACCTTGGCTTGGGTGTGTCAAAAACCTCTCTCCTTGTTCACGTGGACGCGGCGGTGCGCAGGCCCGCCGGCTGTGGTCCGCGTGATCCCCTCTTCCATTCACGGAAAGGCGCACCGATCCATGCCAAGCCAGTGTCCGGTCAAGTTCGATGAGGTCGACTTCTGCGACCCGAAGACCCACGACGATGCCTACGAGATGTACGACTACTTCCTCGAGCACGAGCCGATCTACTTCGATGAGAAGAACGGCCTGTGGGAGGTGTTTCGCTACGACGACGTCGTCCAGATCCTGCGCGACCCCGAAACGTTCATCAGCGGGGAGGGCATACGGCCGAACATTCCCGGTGATCCAGGAATGATCTACCAGGACGGCGACCTTCACAACAAGCAGCGCGCACTGGTCTCGTCAGGCTTCACGCCACGACAGATGCGTAAGATGGAACAACGCGTTCGCGAGATCGTCGCGGAGCTTGTCACGACGATGCTTGGCTGCGACGAAGTCGACATCGTCCGCGATCTCGCGGCGCCGCTTCCCCTCCGGTTGATCTCCGACATGCTCGGCACCCCCAAAGACAAGCGCGAGTCCGTCGGACAGTGGATCAACACCATGAGCCAGGGTGGCCAGGGCCCCGATTACGTCACCGACGAGGTCAACGATGCGTTCGACAACTTCGTGATGCTCCACGAGGAGATGTGTGAGGAGCGTCTCGCGGCTGGCTGCAAGGGAAGTGACATCCTCACGATCTGGATGAACGCCGAGTCCGAGGGTGAGAAGCTCGATGAGTCCCAGCTGCTTTTCGAACACGTGTTGCTCAACTTGGGTGGCGCAGAAACCACCCGAAACGCGATCGCAGGCGGGCTCTACGAGCTTGCGAAAGATCCCGCCCAGTATGACGCCCTCTCCGATGATCCGACGCTGATCCCAAACGCCGTCGAAGAGTGCATTCGGTTCGTTTGCCCGTTCGTAAACATGTACCGGACCGCGTCGCGCGACTACGAGCTTCACGGAAAGATCATCAAAGAGGGACAACAGGTTGGCCTTACCTTTCCCGCAGCCAACCGGGATCCGCGCAAGTTCAAAGATCCCCATCGCTTCGACATCCGCCGAGACTTTACCAAGACCAAGCACTTGGCGTTCGGCCTCGGCCCGCATTTTTGTCTCGGCGCGTCGCTCGCCCGCCTCGAAGCGCGGCTGGCGCTCGAAGAGATGACCCGACGTGTGCGCGCCGTCCGTCCCATCGTCGGCAAAGACGTGGCCTATCGCTCGTCGTCGTTCGTCCGAGGACTCAACTCGTTCCCCGCAACGCTGGAAGCGCGATGAGCCGGCGAGGACGGTTCCGCTAGACGCGAGCCTCGTGAAACTCACCGGTCAGGAGTCGATTCGCGTCGAGGAAGCCCATACGACGCGTCGCGAAGACCGTCGCACAATGCCTAGCATGGGGTAGAGAGGCACCCCATGTACAAACGATTCATGAACTGGTTCTCGACCACGCCGGTTGGCAAGTGGCTTGCGATCCAGCTCTCCGCTCGGGTGGACCCTGTGCTCTACAAACTAAGCGGCGGCCGTTTGACCAGCATCGGCCCCCAGGTGATTCCCCAGCTGATCCTGACGACGACTGGCCGCAAGTCCGGCCAGAAGCGCACCGTCCAGCTCGCGTTCACCCGAGATGGCGCTGACTATCTGATCGTCGCGAGCAACTTTGGCCGCGAGCATCATCCTGGATGGTCCTACAACCTTGACGCGGACCCGGCCGCGGAGGTGCAAGTGGGCCCCGAGGTGCACTCCGTTGTCGCCACGCGGCTGTCCCCCGAGGAAAAAGCCGCGTTGTGGCCTCGGATTGAAGCGAACGTCCCACAGATGAAGGTCTACCCTGGCCAAACGGATCGCAACATCAAGGTCTACCGGCTCAGCACCCGCTGATCGTCGTCGGGGGCCAAGAGTTCCGACCTCCGACAACGCTACGGACGCGTAGGACTCGACTCACCGCGCAGAAACGCGACCGCGGCTTCCTGGAAGACGGGGGAGAACACCGCGCCGAAGTGGTCTGCGCCCGGGATCTCGAGAAGCTCCGCGTCGGGGACCGCGTTTACGAAGGGAGAGACAGTTTGGGCGTAAGGAATGTCGTCTTGTCCGTTGACGATCAAGACGCGGACGGCGGCATTGCGCAGCCCATCGCCTCCTAGCATGACGGGGAAGCCCTCGGGCCACATCTGAAGTGCGGCCAGCGCGAGTGCCTCGCGGGCCTCGGCGTCGTTGCGCGGGTCGAGATCGACGAGTTGGCGATAGGCGATGGCGTCGGGATCGGTGATTGTCGAGGGGTCCTCGGTTCTGAGCGCGTCGGCAATCGGGCTCGCCGTCGCGACGCTCTCTTCCGTCTCGTCGCCGATGCCACCCAGGATCATCGCGTTGAACCTGTCCGCATGGTGCCCGAGAAGGAATGCTCCCATGAACGAGCCCATCGAGTATCCGAGGTAGTCCGCACGTTCGATTCCAAACGTGTTCATCAGGTTGAGCACGTCGTTGGCCATGAGCTGATAGCTGTAGAGCTCCTGCTGAAGGGGCTTGTCGCTCTCCCCGTGCCCGCGAACGTCGATGGCGATCACTTGGCGCTCGTTCCGTAGCGCCTCGACCCATCCCGGGACTACCCAGTTGAACTGAATGTCGGTACCCCATCCGTGAACCAAGATGATCGGGTCGCCCTCGCCATAGGATTCGTAGTGAATCGTCAGTCCGTCCGATTCGAAGGTCCCTGAGGCTTCGAGCTGCCGGGCCGGTTGGTCGTTGGTGCCGTCGGCGCAGGCGATCACGAGCAAGAGAAACAGCGGAGTGGCGCGGCCCATGAGCGGGAGGCTAGCACGGTTACCGGCCCGGGCGGCGCCTCAGTTAGACTCACTGCTGCTATCGTTGCCAGGGTTGGCGTTGAAGACATCCCCCAATGACCCGGTGCTCGGATCCAGTCTCGCGCTCTTTGGCGGCGTGATGATGGGGTGTGTTGGCGTGGCCGGGAAGTTCGGCGCACTCGCGGGACTAAGCCCGTTCCAAATGCTCGCCGCGCAAGTCTCGTTGCTGGTGCCCGTGTCGGCCGCCGCACTGTACTTGAGGCATGGGAGTGCAGGCTTCGTGCCGGTTCGTCCCTGGCGTCTCGTCGTACGCACCGTGTCCGGGTTCGTGTACTTCCTCAGCTTCTACGCGTCTCTCAAGGGAATCAGCGTCGCGGACGCGTTGGTCCTCGAGAGTACGAACCCCTTCTTCGCGATGCTGATCACCACGCTCCTGTTTCGGGAGCGGCCGAGCGGCCTCTCCGTGGGGCTTGCGCTGGTCGCGTTCGGAGGCGTTTGTTTGATTCTGCTTCACCATGGTGCCCAAGGTCTTCTAAACCCCTACTCACTCCTCGGGCTCCTTGCCGGCCTCGGCCGCGCCGCCGGGAGCGTTGCCACGGGGGTTGCCGGACGGAGCGAGCCTCCCGAGCGAATCATCTTCTATTACGCGTCGGGCATGCTCCTGTTCAGCGCCGTGGCCCTTCCGTTCAACTGGCATGCGATTCAAGGGACCGAGTGGTGGATCCTGATCGCGCCGGCGATCTTGTTCGTCCCGCAAAACTTGGCCTACACGGTGGCCAATCGGTTGATCCCCGCATACCTCGTCGGGGCCCTCTTCTACAGCGCCATCTTGGTGGGCGTGGTCGCGGACCGTTGGCTCTGGGACACCGAAATCGGCGTTCACGGACTCGTCGGAACGCTACTCGTCGTAGCCGCCGGGCTCGGGCTTCTCGTGGACAAGCGCCGCGGACCATCGCCCAAGCCGCCCGTGGATTGAGACCTTCCAGCCTGGACCGAGGTGAGACGAGTTGGCGAGGGCGGAATCAGAAGATCGCGGCGAATCCTCAAAGCGCCAAGCGCCTCCAGGAGACGGGCGACGCCGAAGCCGAGATCCACTTCCGTCGACTTGTACGAGAACTTGGCGGAGGCCGGAAACGCGTGGTGGTTGTTTTGGTACCCCTCTCCGAGGATGAGCCATGCCGCCAGGTGGTTGTTGCGCGAGTTGTCGGGGGAGTCGAAGTTCCGGCCGCCGATGGCGTGCCCGAGTGAGTTGACAATCCAACCTTCGACGGGGTGGCTCATGATGCCGAGGAAGTAACATGCGCCCAGTGCCCACATGCCCGTGGGGATGGCAACCGCGAGCGCGATGCCGAGATGTAGCGCGTAGGGAAGCGCCCACATGCCGCGGCGGTTGAGAGGGCTGATGTCGAAGTCGAGGTCGGCCACGGTATCGGCGTACGCTGGTTCGTTCCGCGCGAGGCCGATCAGGGTTCGTTCGTAGCTTCGGAGCTGACCGAAGAGCACCCCGACCAGACCGTAATGCACCGGGCTGTGGGGATCATCGGGGGTGTCGGAGTGTGCGTGATGGTGTCGGTGCATGCAGACCCAACCCTTGGCGTCGAGACCGGTGAGCCAGATGCCGTACCGGGCCGCGAAACGCTTGGCGCCGGGGCTGAGGGTCACCGCCCCGTGGGCCAACCCGCGGTGGTAGAAGACCGAGATGAGGGTGGTGTTGACGAGATAGGCTGCCAGAAAGACTGTGAGACAAATAGCGAAATACATTCGATTTTCTCCCTGTTACGGTCACGAAAGTTACGGTGCCGTATATTACGTTTGCGTAACTTACGGCACCGTAGTATCCGGGTCAAGTGGCATCTCGAAAAAAACTCACTGGGGCCGCCCGCCGGGCCCAATTGATCCAGGTGGCCCGCGAGGTCTTCGCTGAGCGCGGATATGAAGCGACGACGGTCGAGCAGATCGCCGAGCGCGCGAAGATCTCAAAGCCCATCGTGTACGAGCACTTCGGCGGGAAAGAGGGCCTCTACGCGGTCGTCGTCGATCGCGAGATGGAGTACGTGAGCCGGATCATCGCGGAGGCGTTGTCCACGGGCTCGCCCCGGGCCAGTGCCGAGCAGGCAGCGCTTGCGTTCCTCGAGTGGGTTCGCGACAACCCGGATGGGTTCGCGGTGTTGACGCACGACGCGCCTCCGACCCTCGATCGCGGGGGCTTCTCGAGCTTGCTCAACGAGGTCGCCGATCGCGTGGGTGACGTGTTTGCGAAAGACTTCAAGCGCGCTGGCTTCGATCCCAAGGTTGCGCCCATTTACGCGCACGCGCTCATTGGGATGGTCACGATGGTGGGGCAGTGGTGGAGCCAAGTCCGAAAGCCGCCGGTGGAGACGGTCGCAAGCCACATCGTTGCCCTCGCGTGGATGGGGCTCCGCAACCTTCCGAAGACGCCCGACCCCGTAACAAGGAGCACCTAGCGGGTGGCCGGCGACGAACCGAGACGCCCTGGTCTGAGCGCCACACCGGCTGCCTCCAGACTTGATGAAGGTTGGATCGTTCCGTCACCGAAGTCCGAGATGGCGCATACGGCGCACGATCCCGTCGAACTCTTCGAGGTGTTGTGCCACTTCGAGGTTCTCCGCATCGATCGTCGTTCCGCCGAGGACGCCCACCGGCGGGCCGGCGTCGAGCCCGTGCTCTGATGCGTATCGAAAGCGCCCGCCAGGTTCCCGAAGCACCGGTTCGTGCAGGATAGGCATGAAGTATGCGAGGCCGGGCTGCGTTCCTTCGCCCGCCGCCGAGGGGAAGGATCGCTGAATCACAAAGATGTAGCGCTTCAGGTGGTTGGTGACTGACGAACACAGGAGCCGCATGGCCGCCTCCGCGATTTCCGAGGCGCCCGCGCATTCCGCCGCACGCCACAGGAGGGCCAGACCGTCGACGAATTGATTGCGATCGCGCTGTCGAGAAAAAACACGGATGCGCTCGCTCGTCTCGAGATCGGGATCCGGGGTTGCGGCGCCGTCTACGAGGTTGGACTCCACCGCGGCGATCGCAGCGAAGAGCGTTTCGATTGCGGCGTGACAGGGCCCGCGCCAGTCGTCCCGAAAACGGTTCTCGAGAAAGTTGTCCGGGGTGCCGGCACATGTCGCGAACGCGTTGTCGACAGCCCGCCGAAACGCCGGGTCTCGAAAGGGCGTGATCGCGTCCTTCAGGGAGACCGCCTGGTTGGCCATGATGTGTAGATGGTGATCGATGTCGAGCAACGCGCGCGGTTGGCTTTGCAGCTGAATGAGGTGCCCCAGAACCGGCCGTAGGTGGCGGTCGGGCGTCAGTACGCGAGCGCCAAGCCCGGTGCAGTTGACCACCACCGGGCTTTCGAGCTCGTCGAAGCGTTTGACCGAAACACCGCGTACGACCTCAACCCCCATGCGCGTCAACACCGCGATCAAGTGCCGCATCAGCAACGCCACGTCCATGAAGAATACGTGGTGTGCGAACACAGAATGCTGCTGTTCGCCGATATGAAGCTTCGCCGGGACCCCGTGGGGGATGTAACCAAGGCGCGATAGCGACGGCATGGCATCCGGATCATCGGAGAACATCGGCAGCAACTCGATATCGAAGTCTTCGAACTCTGGCTCTGGCGCCCGCCCCAATGCGATGCGGTGATAGAAGTCGTAGGAAGAAACCAAGAGGTCGATGTCGAGATCTCCGTCGATCGCGAACGGCTCGAACAAGCCACCCGCGTTGTTGCTCGCGAGGTCTTCGTACCGTTCCGCCACAATCGACAGCTTGCCCAACGCCCTCGGGTTCGCTCGCTTGTGGTGGGCGAGCGCGTACGCGGCGAAGAGTCCGATGACACCACCTCCGAGGATGGTGACGTCGGGCGCCCCATCACTCGCCCCATCCGACTCGAGGTGCCCGACGATCAGATCGCGAACGCGATTGCCGCAACCGGGCCCGAGCGTCCACCCGCTGCCGCCGTGTCCGTAACAATGGACCACGAATTTCCCCTCGGTTGCTTCACCCTCGAGTCGAACACCGCCATCCCGGAACGGCCGTTGACACACGACTTTTCGGCGAAAATGCGACTGTTCGGTGCCGCTCGTGAGAAGTGGAGCGAATAGCGTGATGTCGAGTGGGTTCGGGTTGGGGTGCACCAGGTCTCTCTAGGGTTTCGGTAGGGACCGTGACTCCGGCGCTTGTGCTCCGCCACCCGGCGTCGCCTTTTTGCGGAGGCAGACGTCGGAGTCTCGGAACAAGTTGGCGCTCTCTCAGGTTTCGCGTACATGGCGTGGTTGACCCGGTTCGGTGAGATCGTCGACGCTTCAGCGGGCATGACCCTGCAGAATCGCCAAGACGCGTTCATCCGACGACATCTCGGCGTCGGCGTCGCCCGCGTCCTCTTCGTCCACCATAGCGTCGGACGCACGTACGGCCTGGAGCTCGAGGACGATCGGAAGGTGGTCTTGAAGGAGAGAGTTTCGGCGCCTGGTCATGGTGGTGTTTCGTTCGATCGAGACGCTCTCGAGCAGGTCGTGCGAATTCAGCGCTACCTTCACGACAGAGGCTACCCGGCCCCCGAGCCTCTGGTAGGCCCACAACCTTTCGGCGAGGGACTCGCGACGGTTGAGCGATATCTAGACCGGGGTCGCGTACGAGAAGGTCAAGACCCCGCTGTGCGCACCGCGCTCGCGCGCGAAGTGTTCAAGCATACCCAGCTGCTGCAGCCTTTCGTCGAAAAAACCACGTTGAGCCATTTCGGTGTTCCGCGGGACCGCCTCTTCCCCACACCGTACGATCCGAACGTGCGACCTCTGAACCGCGGAGTCGAGGTCGATTGGGTTTTCCAGCTAGCGACCCGCGCTCGGTCGATCGCGACCAGCACGATCTCGCGCCCGGTCGTGGCCCACCAAGACTTTCGAGTCGAGCATGCCCGCTTCGAACGAGAGGACATCGTCGCGACGTTCGACTGGGATTCGATCGCAGTCGGGCCCGAGGTCCGACTGGTAGGCGCGAACGCACACGGGTTTAGCGGAGACTGGTCCCAGGATGTGATTCGGCGCGTTCCGACCCACGAGACGATTCTCGGTTTCATCGAGGACTATGAACACGCTCGCGGCGCTCCGTTTTCGATCCAGGAGCATCGAGCGGTACGCGCCTGGGCCGTCTACTGGATCGCCTACGGTGCGTGGCTGTTCATCGAGCGGGGGCAGACCGACTGGCCTGACGACTCCTGGCCGGCGCTGCTTTCCGACTGTGGTGGCGCGCTTCTTCGATAGCCTTTCGTACGGTTGCCGTCGCTCGCACGCAGCACCGCTTCGGCGACGACAGGATCTTGGCGAAACGGCCGCAATCGAAATTGATTTGCATTTTCAGATCTCCTTGATAGCGTGCGTCCTCCGCCATGCGTTGGTACCGAGGGGCGATTGTCTTGGTTGCGTTGGGTCTCGGCGCTTGCGGGGACGCGTCGTCCGATGGGACCGGCGGGATCGGTGGTGATCCATCGAGCGCCGAGGTCTACGCCATCTCGAGTCGACTCGCGTTCCCGGGTGGCAGCGCCACCTACGTAAGCATCCTCTCGTCCCTCGACCCGTCCGACGACGAGTTGGACCTCGCCAATGCCTACGAGTTCCCCGCGCTCTCCGACATGTGGTCGCTCGATGGCTACGTCTATGTGTCGAGCGGCGAGTCGCCGACCATCACGCGTTACCGTGTCACCGAGGGGCGCGAGCTCGAAGAAGACATCGCCTTGAGTTTCGCGAATTTTGGCGTTCCGTCGACAGCCTTTGCCTCGAACGTCATTGTCGATGAAAGCCGCGCGTTTGTCGCCAACGGGCCACGTGAACTGGTTGTGTGGGACCCGAGCGCAATGGAGATCACGGGGACGTTCGCGCTTCCTGAACTCGAAAGTCGTGATGGGTTGATTCCAACCTATGGCGACGGCGATCGCGGTAGCGTGATCCACGAAGGGCGTCTTTACCAGACGGTGTTCTGGACGGACCTTCGACTGGCGTTTCGAGATGCGGCTTCGGCAGTCTTGGTGTTTGATCTCGCGTCCCAGGATCTAATCGCGGTCATCGACGCCCCCTGCCCGGGCCTCGCTTACGGCACGGTGGGGGAAACCGGGAACGTCTACTTCAGTCCCTGGTACAGGGGGGTAGGCGCAGCCCTGGTGCTCGACGTTGCGGCGACCTGCACGGTAGTGGTCGATCCCGATACGCTCTCCGTCGCCGACGTTCTCCCTTTCGCAGACCTCGCAGGTGGTCGTGAGGGTTCAGGCATGCGACACCTTGGCAATGGTCGCTTCGCGTTCTCGGCGTTTGACGACGACGAAGTCGACCTCGAGACCGCCATCGCAGACGGCGATCCTTTCACGATCCTCGACACCGCGAGCTGGCGGTTGTGGAGCTACGACGCCGACACGGGCGCGACCGAACCGTTGGCGGCCATCAACCGTCGAGGTGGGGCCGTCTACTGGTTCGATATCGACGGCAAGCCCTATGCTCTTGCGCCCTCGTCGGACTACATCGAAAGCAGCGTGTATGCGCTCGAAGAAGATGGCACGACGGCGAAACCTCTCTTTACATACTCGGGCTGGGCGGTCCGACTTTTTCGGATTAGGTAGCCTGACGTGAGACGAACGTATCAAGTCGCCTGTGCAGCGGCTGTCATCGCAGCCGCCGGTTGCGGCGACAGCGCGGGCATGGACGGGACCGGCGGCAGCGGGGCGACACCGACCGACGACAATGCCCTCTACGTGGTCGCGTCCATCATTCAGGGGACTCCCCCGTCTGCCTTCGCGGGGTTTACCGATTCCCTCGACGCGGACGCTGAGGTCGACATCGGCAGTGCGCTCGAGCTTCCCAACAACGGACAGGCGATCGGGCCAGACCGCGGCAACACCCTGTTCGTCGTCGATGGGTTCGTTCCCCGCATCACCCGATTCGAGTTGCGCGGGGACGGAAGCCTCGAGGAGGGCGAAACCGTGTCGGCCGAGGGCATTTCGCCAACCTCGATGGGCGCGAACCCCGGCAATTTCATTTTCGTGTCGGACACAAAGGCCTACGCCATCGACACGTTTAGCAATACGGTGATCGTGTGGGACCCGTCGGAGATGGTTCTTCGGGGTAGCTTCGACATCAGCGAAGCACAGGAGGAGAACTCCGTGGGGCTCATCTCGCGCAACCACGTACGCCGTGGAAACGAGATCGTATTCTCTCTTGGGTTCGTCAGGCAGGTCGGCTACGAATCGTTCTCGAAGCTCGTCTTCATCGACACGGAGAGTGACACGGTGACGCGCGTCGAGACCATCGAGGGATGCTCTTACATGATTCACCTCTTCGGGGATGATGCGGGCGACGTCTACGCGGGCTCTGTCGTCACGAGCGTCTTCAATCGACTGGTCGGCAACCCTGCGGGCCCAGAATGCGTGGTGAGGGTCGCGGCAGGAGAGTACACGCCAACGGAGTACACCACGTATCCCGAACGGACCGGGTTCGCCAACGCCGCCTCGCTCGTTCAGCAACAAGGCACCAAAGCCTACATTCGGATCCTCGACGACGCCCTCGTTCCAGACATCAGCGAGTTTCGACCGAGCGAAGTCAACGCGCTCTTGGCGTGGCGATGGGGCCTGGTTGACCTGGCCACCGACGATCCGCCTCGGGTCTTCACGGATCTCGAACCGCGTTCGGGTAGCATCGCCGCTTATTACGTGGACGGCACGGCGTACAGTAGCGAGTCGGATCGGTCGGCCGGAAGTTCGCGACTCGTCAACCTCTCGGGAACCGAAGGGCCGGAGCCCGGCGTTCGAGCCACAGGCCTCATCAAGCACGTGTTTCGCGTTCGCTGAACGATTCGAGCGGGATCGCCGAGAGGGGCCATATGCCCGAACTGTGACGCCAGCATACCTCAGCGTGTGAAATTCGGCCACACAGCCGGTTTTATAAAAGCCTGAAATCTCTGTGATTTCAGCCGATGTATATGGCACGCCTGCTGCAATCAAGCGGAGCATGGGCACCACACACATCTTGCTAGTGATGGCTTTCTTGAGCGCAGTGGCTCCGACCGCGCTGGCCGAGACGGCTGCGGTCGGACCCGAGGTCGCCACTGAACGGGCTCGACCCCGCTTCTCGTACGAGGTTCGCGCTCAGATCTTCAACCCGTCCTATCGCTGGTCGGACGTTGGCTCTCTGGAATACCCCCACACCATCGGCGCAAAGAGCCTGTACTTCTCGCCGGGCCTCGGCTTTCGTTTGATCAGCGCCGCGGGTCATGCGGTTATCGTCGACGGCGACTACCGGTTTGACGCGGATTTCGATGGGTACGCGACGGTCGAAGACAGCTTCCCGATTCGATTCGGTGTGGCGCATGCGGGCTACGCCTATCGTCACATCACGCGCCTTCGCCCACCGAGCGCTCGTCGCCGTAGTTGGACTGTCGCCCCCCACGCCGCGTTCTCAGCCGGCGTCGCGCGAAAGATGGCGTACCGAGGCCTCGACGGGATTCCGGGGCGTTCTCCCGTGATAGGCGCTCGCGTGGGTCTCGACCTCGACCTCCATTTTCGCAGCTTCTTCTTGGGCTGGAGTCTCAGCTACGAGTTCCTCCACCACATCAGCGGCGGCCTCACGCGTTCGAACTTCTTGACCTGGAACTTCATCCCATTGTTCCGGATGGGAGTGAACTTCGGCCGGAAGGTCCAGTGACTGCCAATCGGTCGCGCTCGACGGTCGTGCTCCTGAGGTGGGCGCTGCCAGTCTTTTGCATCTTCACGTGGGTCTCGGCGCCCACACGCGCTGATCCGATGCCACGTGTACCGCGAGCGGACGCCTCCTACGAAACTCGCGGGCAAATCTTCGCTCCATCAATCCGACTTTCGCACTTTGAGGCGACCAATCGCTACACCGACGACACGGCGCGAGACTTCTATTTCTCGCCAGGCGTAGGTTTTCGCGTCGCATCGCCACTTGGCCACGCGCTGCTCGTCGACGGTGAGTATCGATTTCCGGGCAACATCGCCGTCTCGCTTGATGCCCGCGACTACGCCCCGATCCGGTTCGGCGTCATCCACCTCGGATACGCATTTCGGTACTTGGCCGGCCGTTCTCGGGTTCCGCGGCGTCGTCGACGATGGACGATCACGCCTCATCTCTCGTTGTCGACCGGCGCCGCCCGAAAGCGCGATAGTGAAACGGTGAGCGGCGTTCCTCTCCGTTCCCCGGTCGTCGGAGCGAGAGTCGGCGTAGACCTCGACGTCCATATCCGGCGCGTGTTCTTCGGGTGGAGCTTTGGCTATGAGTACCTCCGACACACGCGGGGGACCCTTACGCGGTCGAACTTCTTCATTTGGAACGTCCTCCCGCTCCTCCGGATCGGCGTCAACTTCGGCCGATCGATTCGCTGAAAACGTCGTCACGGCCCCGAGGTCCGCGTCTTGCCATCGTGCCGCCTTCGGATGCGGTTGCGGATCGAAGGTCGCCGGCGGGTGAGTCTCCCTCCGCGTCGGATCGGAGCTATCCTGCGTACGATGAACACCGACCCAGCGACTTGCCTTGTTGGCGCACGTTCCGAGTCGCGGGCACGCGGCATGTTGGCGCTCATCGCCCTACTTGCGCTTGGCTGTGACAAAGGCGTCGTCGTCCCCGTCGAGGCCGGGTCCGCCGTGGCTCCTTCACGCACCGGGCTGGTGTTGCTCGCACCCGAAAAAGGGGCTTCGGACCTGTCCGTCTTTTCGTACACAGACGGGGAGCTCCTCTCTCGCATCGCGGTAGGCGAGGGCCCACACGAGGTTGGGAGCGCACCGGACTACCGGCGTGCGGTCGTCACGGGCTACGGTCGTGCTCGGCCGGGAAATACCATCAGCGTGGTCGACGTCGCAGAACGCCGCGTCGCGAAAACGATCTCCACCGATGGCTACCGACGTCCCCACGACGTGGTGTTCCTTCCCGACGGGCGTCGCGTGGCTGTGACCGTGGAAGAACCTGGCGCGCTACTGGTGATCGATCTCGAGTTGGGCACGATCGAAAAAGCGATTCTGACGCAACAAGACAAGTCACACATGGTGGCTTTGAACGGGGATGCGACGCGGGCCTTCGTTGCGAACGTACGGTCTGGATCCGTGTCGGTGATCGACCTCATCGAGGCCAAGCTGATCGTCAACATCCCGACAGGGGCGGGCGCCGAGGGAATCGCCTTCGTCGCGTCGCGCGACGAAGTGTGGGTCACGAACCGCGAGGCCGATACGGTGAGCATCGTCGATGCTAGATCGCTCACCAAGGTTGCGACGCTCTCCGCGCCGACCTTTCCCATCCGGGCGAGGTACGTTCGAAGCCAAGACCTCGTGCTGGTCACGGCCGCCGGAAGCGACTTGCTTTACGTCTTCGATGTAGAACGGCGCAGCCTCGCACGGACGATCCGCCTTCCGGGTCTCGCCGCCGCCAAGGTAGACACTTCTGGCAGGCTCTTCGGGGAACGATTTTCGGAGGGGTCAGCCCCGATCGGCATCTTGCTCACGCCCGACGAGACCCACGCGCTTGTGACCAACAGCTACGCGGACGTGATCACGGTTCTCGATCTCCGGACGTGGAAAGTCGAGCGCCTAATCGAGACCAACGCAGAGCCCGACGGCCTTGCGTGGGGCCGGCCCTAGGACGCCTCAGTATCCGTCCTGCTGCATGAGCGCTTCCATCACAGCACGGTGGGTCGCTTTGGCAATGAGTTCGCCAACTTTGGCGTGGGCCCCCGCATAGGTAACGAGAGGGCCGTGGGTGCGAGGCACCACGACGACAGTGTCGGTTCCCGTCCCTGTCGCCTGCACGCTCGGTGTGTAGGTGCTCGGTACGTCGAGGTCCTGGAATGCCGCGGTCTTGGCTTCGGTGGCGATCACCACCGCGTTGGTTTGGGCGCCGTCTGTGAGGCGAGCGTTGACCATCAAGATGACGTTGACGGTACCCGCGGATTCGATGTGGTTGCCAACATCGGTGCCCGCTCGGTGCGCGTTGCTTCGCGCACCTGCGGTGACGATCGCAGTCACCTGAAAAGGATCGAAGCGTTCGGTCACCGTGGCGAGGTTGTCCATGTCCGCGGCTGTTCCGAGCATCACCAGGTGGCCGTCGGCGACCTCAAGGGTAGACGCCAGTCGCGCTTCCACCTCCGCGAGATAGAGATCCCCGCCGGAAGTGTCACCTTGTCCGAGTTCCTCGAACGCTTTGACCCAGACTGTCGGGTGGGCGGCATGGTTCACGACCACATCGGCTTCCACGAAGCCTTCGTTGGTCGACAGAACGCGTGTGCGCTCCGGGAGCGTGACGATCAGGCTCTTCTCCCAGAAACCCCAGCGCTCGGTCCGCAGGATGTCGGTGGCGTACTCCGAGGCGTCCGCGCGTCCGATGGGAACCGAAGACTCGGTAACGGTCGACCCGCCGTGGCAGCCGGCCATGAACATAGAGAAAAACATGAAATACCACCTCACAAAGACAGCCTCGCGTAGTCCAGCGGCTCTTCCGCCTCCCGATCCCACCTGATCAAGAACACCACAGGTTCCGCCGAAGAGAGGCTCAGCTTCCGCGTTCCACCGCAGACGACCGCGCTCTCGGCCTGCCTGAAGTCCAATGTGCGCCCGACTCCTGTGCGGTTGCAGACAATGACGGGGAGGGACGTAAGCGCTGAGCATCGCTCCCACTCGCCGTCGGGTCCGTAGGGGCCCGGCGCCCAGTTGGCCGCCGAGACCAATACCTTCGCTCCCTGTTCCTTGAGAGAAAGTGCGGTCGAAGCGTCGACGGCATCCGCACAGATAAACATACCGACCTCCCCGAACCAAGGTAGGGTCACGGACTCGACGTCCGTCCCGGGGCTCGACCACGCCTCCGACCCGACCTTCAAGGTTCGAATCTTCCTGTGCCGTCCAAGGATCGCTCCGTCCGGTCCGATCGCGATCAGCGAGTTGTGGAGATGGCCTGTCTTCGCGTCACGCTCTGGAAGCCCAACCAAGACCGTGGGGCCAAGTTTGGCAACCAACCCCTGCAGCTCTCTAAGCCAAGGGTCTGGCTGTGGCGCGATCCAGTCCGTCCCGATCAAGTCGGCGAAGGCATAGCCGCTTACTGACAGTTCCGGCGTCATGACGAGGTTCGCGCCTGCCTGCGCCGCCACCTGAACAGCGTGCATCAACGCATTGCGATTCTGCTCGACCGCACCGTCTTCGGGGGCCAGGTGAAGCAGTGCGATGGAGGCAGTGGACGAGGGACGGGGTTGGGCGCGAGGGGTCGGGGCTTGCGGGCCTGCGCACGCGCTGAGGGCAAGCGCAGCCGCGGAACGCAGGAAATTTCGCCGGTCTTCATCCACGTCCGGGCTCCATACCTCATCCACCGGCAATGACACCATCGAAACGCCGCTGCTAGAGTCCAGCCCATGAATTGGGGTCCTCTGTGGACGGGAGTTCGCGGCGTTGCGATGGCGATTGCGCTTTTCGGATGCGACCCCCCGAGCCAGCCCGCGACCGATGCGCCGGCCCACTCCCCCTCTGCGGGGACAACGTCCGTGAACTCCTCGATGCAGGTGACCGGTCAGACATACGCCATGGCTCAGCAGGTTCGCTGGCTGGACGGCGAGCATTTCGTCGTTGGCCGGTGGGACGGGACCATCAGTGTCTTTATCAGCCCAGACGACGCAGCCGATGACCCCAAGTTGGTCGCCGCGCTTGCCATGCCGGATGGCGCGGCCGTCCGGATGATCGCCGTGCAGAACCCCGACACATTCGTCAGCTCGTCGGGCGAGGACTCGCTGGTCATCTGGCGGAAGGTGAGCGCCACGGAGTTTTCCCCCGAAGTCGTGGAGTATCCCGCCGGACACGGCTTTGCTGTCAGCGGGCTCTTCGTGTCCCGCGACGGCGAGGACCACTTCATCACAGGTCACGAAAACGGCGATCTGCTCATCTGGTCGACCACCCCAGACGGGCGCCTCTCCCTGGTCCGCACGGTCGACCTACGCATGAAGGATCCCATCGATTACATGCACGACGAAGAGCCGCTCAGACACATCCGAGGACTCGCGTCGTGGCGAGACGGAATCGTCATTGCCGGTGGCGAGGACGGCGGCCTCCATCAGGTGCGACTCAGCGATGGAGCGGTGCTGTCCCAACGGCTTTTCAATCGCCGCGCACGGCTCGGGGTCAACGACCTGGCTGTCCACGAAGACGAGTTGCTCGTCGTAAACTGCGCGATCGATCGGAACGACCGAAACGTTTGGCTCTACGCGCTCACCGAAGGCGACTTCGCACTACGTGACTCCGCGAACCTACTTCGCGACGCGGACGCCAAGCGCATCTTTGCTTTCGACATCGTCACCTACGAGCACCACCACGAACCATCGGCACTCGTGACCACCAAAGAGGGGCTGCTCTGGCGAATCCGATTCGGAGACAACCAGATCGAGCCGGTCGAGAGCCTCCCCCTGGGGCGGTTCAACTATGGCAGTGCGATCGACTACGACGAATCAACCCGACGAATCGCTGCAGCCGGCATCAGCGTCCGTGTCGTGTCGATCGCCGGCGAGTGACAGCATCCCCAGCCCCCCTCGCGTTCGACGCGATGGTGGTGGAGCGTCGGGGCGCGGAGATCTCCGCAGGTGCTTGGGTTCGGATGTAGAGGCGGCCTCCGAGGTCGCTGAGCCTCGACCGTCGTCGCCCGTTGTGGTCATGCCAGCGCGCGCGCCACCGGTTCGCGCAGAGTCTCCCTGGTTTTGCAGTTCTTGGCATGTGCTCACCCTCTCCCGAGCGAGGCCCAGAGATCTCCGCAACGAGGTTACGGTCTCCGTTGCAGACGTTTGGCTATCGTTGATTACGGGGTGTGGTCACGAAGCTCGTGACGACCGCTAACCCGGCGTGATCCCTAGAGCCACCGATTGGATTCGAACCAACGACCTACGGTTTACGAAACCGTTGCTCTACCAACTGAGCTACGGTGGCACTGATGCGCTCCTGGCGGGAGCGGCGAAGCTGGTAGCTTGGGGGCGGGGAGGTGTCAATCCGCCGGCGTCCAAGGTGTCTAGAGGTCGTCGTCGTCATCGTCTTCGACGACGAGCTCTTCCTCATGTTCGTCCTCGTCGTCGTCCTCGTCGTCGTCGTTCTCGGGCGTGCTGTACTTGAGATCGACGTCGGCGTCGGACAGCTGGGCTTCGAGGAGCTCGAGCAGCTCGTCGAGGTCTTCGCCGGACCATTCGTCCAAGATCTCGGAGATGAAATCGTAGAAATCGCCACTGTCGATGCGACGCTCGATTTCCTCGATGTCATCATCGGAAAATACGCCGACCAAATCGTCGCGCAGCGAGTCGACCTCGCCGTCTTCGATGGCATCTGCGACCGAAAGGCGAACCTGACGCATCACGCGTTTGCTGAGAAAGATCTCCATGAGAAAACCCTTGAGCGGTTCGAATCGGCGCTACTATAAGAGAGGTCGAGGGGCTGTCAATCTTGGCGGGGCTGGCCAAGGCCTCTATGCTAGGGCCGTGCCAACTCGAGCCTTGATGGCCTGCGCTTGGGCGCTCGCCTTCGCGTCACCGGAGACCGCCTTCGCAGACTCGCTCGAGCTGACCGGAACGGCGCCCGAGAGAGTCGACCTGAGCTTTTCTGTGGGCATCGAAGTGGGGCTGGTGATCCCGGTGGCCACCAAGCCAGTCTGCCCATCGGGCGCGGAGTGCCTCTTCGGTGCCGGTGCGGCGATAGGAATCCCATTATCCTATCGGTGGAACCAGGGGACGGAGCTCGGTTTCAACTACGAGTTCTGGATTCTCAATTCGGACGGGGTCTACGAGGCGGCGGTCGCTCAGGCGTTTACCGCCCTCCTTCGTCAGAGCTTCCTGGTCGACCGTTCCGTCCGCCCGGTTCTTCGAGCGCGGGGAGGACTCGTGCTGCTCGGGCCGACTTTCGGCGTCGATACCCTCGGCGGTACGTTGGAGCTCGCTTTCGGGGGGGAGGCCGAAATGAACCGGAGCATGCTCTTCAGCTTCATGCTTGGGGGGCAACTCTTGTGGACCCAGCCCTTCACGACCTCTTCCGACGGGGTCGCGCGCAGCCAAGACGGAGGCGTCAACGCGGCGCTCGTCTTTCGGATCGGCATCCACTACTTGCTCTGAAACCCTTCAAATCGCTCGGGATTCTCAACATACGACCCCGGGGATTTCGACACGCTGGCTATAGCTTGTATCGTTATAGTGTCGTATTGGGGACAGAGGATGTGTACGCGGGGACTGGATGAGCGGCGATCGACACCGTAATGGCGAAGATCAGGCCGATCTGAACGAGGCCAAGGAGACGTTGGCGCCCGGCCCAGGTCAGGAACCCTGGGAGCGGGGGCGTCGGCAAACCCCGCATCCGACTCCCGCCGGGCTGCGCTTCTCGGTCTATGGGAGGTCCCACGTGGGGCTCGTTCGCGAGCACAACGAAGACAACTTCATGATCGCCGACCTCGACTCGGAGTCGGGGCCCTTCGAACGCGAAGAGGAAATCGAAGGCACGGTCGAAGACCGCGGTTTCGCGCTCGCCGTGTGCGACGGGATGGGCGGCGCTGCGGCAGGCGAGGTAGCCAGCGACATGGCGGTCGGGGCCCTTTTCGAAACGCTCCGCGGCGACCGGCCCGCCGAGGATCGGGACGCGTTCGCCAGGCGACTGGTCGACTCGGTTGAAGAGGCGGGTTCCCGCATCTACATGGCTGCCAAGAAGGACCGGACGCGTCGTGGGATGGGCACGACCGCGACGGTCGCCGGCCTCATCGACAAGGTGCTGTTCGTCGGGCAAGTGGGGGACAGCCGGTGCTACCTGCTTCGCGACGGCCAGTTGTGCTTGATCACCAAAGACCAGTCCCTCGTCAACCAGCTGATCGAAGCGGGTCAGCTCACCGAGGACGAGGCTGAGGCGTTTGAACACTCGAACATCATTCTGCAAGCGCTGGGAACGACCGAACGCGTCGCGGTCGACCTGACTTTCGTCGAGCTCCGTCGAGGAGACCGACTGTTGCTTTGTTCCGATGGCTTGAGCGGGCTCGTCCATGACGATGCAATCCGCGAAGAGATGGCATGTGTGGGGTCTCTGCCCCTCCTCGCCGAACGACTTATTGATCTCGCCAACGCTGCGGGCGGTCACGACAACGTGACGTGCATCGTGGCCGACTTTGATGGGGACGCACTGGAACCGGCCGAACCGGGGGCCGTTCCATTTTATCAGCAGTATCCGCTACCGCGCGGTGGGGAACGTCATAGTGGAGGGCCGACGCTGCCTACCGCAGTGAAGAGCATGGTGCCCCGCGCGTTGACTGCCCCGCGTCCAGACCGGGTGTCGCAACCCGAATCGTCCTCGTCTTTTTCGTGGCCGACAGCCGCAACCGTGCTGCTACTGCTCGGGCTGGCTGCGGTGATCACCATCGGTGCGGGTAGGTCCCGACGGGCTTCCGGGCCTGAGGAGCTACCCCCCCCGGCCTACGCCGACGCTCAAACCCCTGTCGAGGTGCGCGTTCGGTCGAGTGTCGACCGCGGCGAACTCTACGTGAACGGTCGGAACTACGGCCCGTTGCATCTAGATGAAGCCGTCTTGTTGCGCTTGCTGCCGGGGTCGTACCGAATCGAGGCGCGTGAGGTCGACGGGACCCAAGTCGGCGAGGACATCCTCGTCGCACCGGGCACACCGACCGAAGTGCGTTTAGACGCGCCCGTAAACTGAGACCGCCCCTAGTGATTCGCCTTCGCCAGATTCAAGGCGCCGACGCTGGTCGCGAGTTGGAGTTCAACCAGGACCTCATTCGCGTTGGCCGCATGCCCGACAGCGAGGTGAACTTCGATCCCGAAGTCGACCTGGATGCGTCCGGGCGACACGCAGAGATCCGCAACGAAGATGGCCGGTATCTGCTTATCGACACCGGGAGCCGCAACGGGACGTGGCTCAACGGTCAGCGGATCAAGCACGTTGCCCTTGGTCGTGGTGACGAGATCGAGTTTGGACGGGGCGGCCCCAAGGTCGTGGTGACCTCCGTCGAGAACCGGCGACCGAGCCGCGAACCGACCGCCCGCGTCGACCATGCGACCAAGTCGCGCGAGCCGAAGTTCGATCCACTGGCGATGCCCGTGACGACCGCCACGCGCCTGGAGGATCTCGTGGGGCGCGCTTCAGACCCTCCCGATGCCCGTCCAGCAAGGCCGACGCGCGAGTACGGGGTGACTCGGAAACAAGTGCCGCGCTCGTGGGTGTTGTGGGCTGCTTTGGCAGCGGTGGTTGCCTGCGCGATCGGGGCCGTGTTTTCTGTTGTCCTCCAGTGAGTTACCGAAGCCCGAGGTCACGCTCGATCCGGTCCAGCGTCACGTCGACTCGCTCGCGCGCTGTCGCCACGTCGTGGGTCACTGGTTCTTTGGCGTAGAGGTAGTACTTCACTTTCGGTTCGGTGCCGCTCGGTCGTACCATCACCTCGTGGTCGTCGCCGAGGTCGAAAAGAAGGGTATCGCTTTGGTCGAAGCGCTCCATCGGGTGCGTGCCTTCGGGTGTCCAACACACACGGCGTTCCAGGTCGGTCATCGAGAGCACCTGGCGTCCTCCGATCTCTGTCGGTGGCTCCGTGCGAAGCGCGTGCATCGCCTGGGCCATCTCCGTCCTGGCGGTCGGTCCATCGTAGCGACGCGAGTGCTGCCGCCCACCATGAAACCCATGTTGGCGAAAAAGGTCTTCGAGCGCATCGACCAGGGTTCGTTCCTCGGCAAGGAGGCGGCTTGCGAGATCGACGATCAACATGGCCGCGCTGACGCCGTCCTTGTCCCGCACCGCCGGAAGCGCCGCGAATCCAAGCGCCTCTTCGTAGCCGAACACGTAGTGGTAGCCTTCATCCGCCAGTTCGAGGGCACGGTTCTGAATCCACTTGTGGCCGGTTAGCGTTTGCTCCCAGCGCGCGCCGTGCGCTTTGGCAACGTGCCCAAGCATCGGGCTGCTGACGATGGTCGAAATCACCAGCGGGTCACCTGGGGCTTCGTTGCGTCGCAAGAGGTCATCGGCGAGGAGAATCCCGATCTCGTTCCCAGACAGCATCTCGAACCGGCCGTGGTGACGGATTGCGACGCCAAGTCGGTCACCGTCTGGGTCGTTTGCGAGGGCGAGCTCGGCCTCGACTTCCGAACCGAGTGCGATGACGCGGTCCATCGCCCCGGGTTCTTCGGGGTTTGGAAAAGGGACCGTCGGGAAGGTGCCATCGGGTCGCGCTTGTTCGCGCACACTGGCGATCTTGCAGAAACCCGTGCGTGACATCAGGAACCGAAACAGAGGTTCGGCGACACCGTGGAGCGCCGTGTACGACACCTGGATCGTGCGTCGCCGCTCAGTCTTGCAAGTCGACTCGGCCACAACGCGAACGTACTTCCGTGCGCACCGGTCCATGCTCTCGAGCGTACCGCGGCTCCGGGCAACGGCGGCGCGGACACGTGGAAGCTCGTCGACCGGGGGCGAGTCGTGGATCCGCTTGGCGATCGCGACATCGTTGGGCGGGATGATCTGCGCGCCGTTCTCCCAAAAGACCTTGTACCCGTTGTAGTCGGGCGGGTTGTGGCTGGCGGTGATCATGACCCCGCCGGCCGCCTTTTTGTCCAACACGGCAAACGCCAACAGCGGTGTCGGCACGGACCTCGAGTACGAGTAGATCCGAAAGCCCAGTCCAAGCGCCACCTCGATGGCATCTTGTGCGAAGACCTCGCTCTTGAGGCGCGCATCGTGGGCGATGCAGATGCCGCGTTCGGTGGATTCGGGCACTGCCGCCTTGAGCCACTCGCAAAAGCCGTAGGTGGTTCGCATGACGTTGACCCGGTTCATCCGGTTGGGGCCCGCGCCCATGATCCCCCGAAGGCCCGCCGTCCCAAACTCGAGTGCGCCGGAGAGCCGCGCTTCGAGGGCCTCCTCGTCGTGAGCCGCGATGAGCGATTCGAGCTCTTCACGGGTGTCGGGATCTGGGTCTTGCGCGATCCATGCGCGCGCTCGCTGGATGAAGCTCACTCGCGTCACTCGCCTTGCGATTCGTCCTGGATGTACGTCCGCTCTTTGTACCAGATGGCCACAGGAACGAAGAGTACTGCCGTGATCGCCATCGCGCCGGCGAAGAACAGGTAGTAGTCGGGCCCCTCGAGCTTCGAACTTCCATCGTCGTTTTGGATGAAGTGGTTGACGCCCCAGGTGAAGAGGTTACCGATCGACACGCTGAGGAGAAACGCGCCCATCACCAAGGACTTCATCTTTTTGGGCGCCTGCGTGTACGAGAATTCGAGCGCGGTGATCGACACCAGTATCTCGGCGGCCGTGAGAAGCACATAGCCACCGAGCTGCCAGACGATGTTCACTTGCTCGCCTGCGTCGAGTCGCGCTTCCAACCATGCGGGCAGCAAGAACGCAAACACCGTCGTGAAGAGGCCGAGTGAGATCTTGCGAAGCGGCGTCAACGGCCAGAACCGATCGAACGCAGGGTAGATGACGCGGTTGAAGAGCGGGATGAAGATCAGCACCAACGCGGGGTTCAGCCATTGGGCCTGCGAAGGATCCCAGTCGATTCCAAAGTCTCGGTCCATGCGCTCCGCCTGGAGTACCCACGCCGACCCTTGTTGGTCGAACAGAGCCCAGAACATCGCGATGAATGCGTAGATGATGAAGAGCTTTCCGAGCGCGCGGATGCCTTCGCCCCGGAACACCGTGGCGGCGTCTCGCGCCCAAGTACTCTGAGGTGCGCCCACTGATGACTCCAGTCGGAACAGCCTTCGGAGTGCCTGGACCCCGTCCTCCCCGAACACGTCCCGCAGGAGACCGGGGCCGTCCGGCGGAATGTGGACGAACGTGTGCCGTCCCATCCAGAAGGCGAGCGTTGCAATCGCCATCAAGACCCCCGGAACGCCAAACGCCACCGACGCGCCGAATCGATGCAGCAGCGGTTCGGCAAACAGGATCGAGGCCAGCGCGCCCACGTTGATCGAGAAGTAGAACCACCCAAACACTTTGGGGAGCAGGTGGCTGTTGGTTTGGCCGAACTGGTCGCCGACGTGCGCGGACACACATGGCTTGATGCCACCTGAGCCGACCGCGATGAGCCCAAGGCCGATCGCGAGGCCAGTCCGGGTGTCGTCGATCGCGAGGGTCAGGTGGCCCAAGCAGTACACGATCGAAAGCAGGATGATCGTCCGGTACTTACCGAGGAACCCGTCGGCGATGATCGCGCCGAGAATCGGGAAGAAGTACACGGCCGTGACGAAGCCGTGGAACCACTTCTTGGCATCCGCGTCGCTCATCAGGTCGAGCTCGCCCGCGCCGCTCATCAGGTACTTGGTCATGAAGATGACCAAGATCGCGCGCATGCCGTAGTAGCTGTACCGTTCAGCCGCTTCGTTGGCGACGATGTACGGGATGCCTCGCGGCATGCCCTGGGTGGGCGCGGGCGCCGTTCGATACTTGGGCTGTCCGGACATCGATGCCATGTTAGCGGATTATTTCTTCTGGAGCGGCCTTCCCCGCGTCATGCCACAGGCTTTTTCTCGGCTTCGGGAGAGGTAGGTGATACTAGGGCGAGGTCGGGACGCGCATCAGACGCCCCACACACGCATGCAGAAGTAACGGGAGGGACGGCGTGATCAAGAGTGATGCCCTGAAGAGCGTTTGCCGGGGATTGGCCGGCGGGTTGATGGTTGCGGTCTGCCTGATCGGCTCCGGGTCTCCCGTGAGTGCCCAAGAAGCACAGTTCGATCTGAACCAGTTTCGCCCTTCCGAATTGACGACGGACGGCTTTGCCGTGAGTACGGCCGACGCGCAAGGTCACAAGCGGTTTGGGTTTCAGATCTACATCGACTACGCCGACGACGAGCTCGTGTTCGAAGGCGCTCCGGGTACACCGCAAGCGGGCACCCAGTTTCGTGTCGTGAGCCGGGACCTCACCGGTCATTTCACGTGGAGCCTTGGCCTTTGGGACCGGCTCGTCATCTTCATGGACCTGCCCTTCTCGTTCATCGTCGATGACCGACTCTCCGAAGACGAGCTCACGTTCCTGGACTCGATCGGGCAGTCGGGTCTCGTTCCCAGGGGCCAGGGGCTCGGCGACGTGTACCTCGGCGCGCGAGGCAACCTGTACGGAACACGCGACGACGTATTCCAGATCGCGTTGCAAGCCACGCTGACCGCGAATACAGCGGGCGCCGCCGACCGGCAGCAGAACTATCTCGGTGAGGGTCGTACGAGCCCATACATCGGCGGTTGGTTCGAAGCGTTCATGACCTTCAACATTGGGGACCACGTTCGTATCCCACTCAACATCGGCTACAAGACCAACTTCACGCAAGACATCATCACCCTGCGTCTCGGGAATCAGTTGACCTGGGGTGGCGGCTTGCAGGCGCTCGCGCTCAACGATCAGCTGATGCTGACCGTCGAAGCCTTCGGCCGTACCGCAGCCCAAAGTTCAACCGGGTTCGGCGGACGTGAAGAAACGCCTGTCGAGGTTCTCGGCGGCGTCAAGTACTTCAACAAGACAGGCTTCACCGTCGGCCTTGCAGGAACCGCTGGCGTGACGCCCGGCTACGGTGCACCAGACTGGCGGTTGATCGGGATGATCGGCTTCACGATGCGTGAGAAAGCCTTCGTGGCCGTGGACACCGACGGCGACGGGATCGCTGACGACCTCGATCAGTGTCCCGCGGATCCCGAAGACCTCGACGGATTCCAAGATCAAGATGGTTGCCCTGACTTCGACAACGACGGCGACGGCATCCTCGACGTCGACGACGGCTGCATGATGGATGCAGAGGACATCGACGGGTTCGAGGATCAAGACGGATGCCCAGACCCCGACAACGATGGCGATGGCATTCTCGATGTCGACGACATGTGCCCCGACGAGCCCGGCAAGCCCGAAAACAACGGTTGCCCGGAGGCGGATCGCGACGGCGATGGTGTCCCAGACCGAGTCGACAACTGTCCAGACGAGCCCGGCACGATCGAGAACCAAGGCTGCCAGGATGCACAGCTGGTTGTCATCGGCGATGGCCAACTCGAGATTCTCGAGAAGGTTTACTTCAAGACGGGGAGCGCCAAGCTTCAGAAGCGCTCATTCGCGCTGCTCGACAACGTGGCTGCGGTCATCAACGCCCATCCCGAGTACCCGATCGTTCGGGTCGAGGGTCACAGTGACTCGACAGGCTCGTTGAAGTTCAACATGCGGCTCTCGCAGAAGCGAGCTGAGACCGTGGTGAGATACCTCGTTGGCCGGGGTGGCGTCGACAAACAACGTCTCATCGCCGAGGGCTTCGGCCCGACGCGGCCCATTCTTCCGGACGCAAAGACGCCCTCGGACCTGGCACAGAACAGGCGTGTCGAGTTCCACATGGCCGAGGTGGGACCCGAGGGCGCCAACGACTCGTCCGGCGAGCGCTGACGCGGAACAGCGCGGCTAGACCGCGAGCTCGACTGGCCAGTGGCGATCCTCGACACCTAGGTCGAGGTTCGCCAGGAACTGGCGAGCTTGCCGAATGGTGATCCGATCGGCAGGGTCTCGTCGAATGCAACGGGCGACGAGCTCGCCGAGTGGGCGCGTCTCGGGATGCGCGAGGAGGGCGCGTACCGAGCTTGGATCCCCATCGTGTGTGACGTGCTGGGTGATCATCCCTGCCTCGGTGTTCGCTTCGAACAGGGTTTCGCCGGTGTACGCTTCGAAGATCAGGCATCCAAAGGCGTACACATCTGCAGGGATCGCTTCGCGCGTGTCCCCTGAGCCCCAGATTTCAGGCGCGCCGTAGTTCGCGGTCCCGCAACCCGGCCGCAGGTGACGCCCGGCGAGTCCGAAGTCGACGAGGATCGGCTTCGGCGGAGCGCCAACACCCGTGATCGCATCGGCGTTGCGCACGATGATGTTGGAGGGTTTGACGTCGAGGTGCGCGACGCCCACCTGGTGCATCGCGTCTAGCCCGGCCCCGATCCCAAGCAGCAAGTCGCGTGCCTTTCGGATCGATAGGTCGCCCATCTCGAGCATGCGCTCGAGGCTCGGCCCCTCGACGAGCTCCATCACGAGAATCGGCTTCGGGCGGGCGCCCGCATCGAACGTGACGAAGCGCGCGATATTGGGGTTTTCAGGAAGGCCGAGCAATGCACCTGCTTCGTCGCGAAACAACTTCAGGAACTCGTCTTCGGAGAGCGTACGCGCTGCGGCGGCCGAGTAGTCCGGAACCTTGAGCGCGAACAGCGGCGCAGATTCGTCGTGCCGTTCCTCGACGCGGCGCGCCACGAAAACCGAACCGACCGCACCCGTTCCGACCGCGCGTACCAAGTAAAAGCCTCCGAGGATCCGGCTTGGGGGTACCCACGCGGGCAACGGCGCATCGAGTGAAGCCTCAAACGGGGCGATGCTCGGCATGCGGCGGGGCGCGTCGAGCGGAAGGCGCCGCAAGTGCTTGAGGACCGCCTCCGTCACCTGCTCGAACGCTCCTGGAAGGTCTCGTTCGATGGCCGCGATGGCGTCTGCATGGGCCCGGTCGATCTCCGATACGGAGGATCGCAGTGCGCGCTCGACCTCGAGTCCCATCGCCCAGATCGCCTCGCCTGCACTTGGTGGCTCGGCCGCTGGATCGCCAAGCCGTCGTCGTGACCCGTGCGTGAGCTGGGACATCATCGTGACTCCGCGCTCGAGTGATGCCAGGGGCGTGGAGGCCGAACGGTCGGCCACCTCCGTGAGCGAGCTCGAGGCCGCGACCGATCGCAGCCCGCGGGCGAGCAGCGAAAGCGACTGTCGGAGCGCCTCGACCCTCGCCGAAGATGCAACGGGAAGCTCGTTGCCGATCGCCCGCAGTGCGTCAGTCGCCGCGACCAGTCCCCGACCGTCACGCTCGGTCGTCTTCGTGGCGTAGCGGAGCTTGGAGTATGCGCGGAGCGCGGTCTCGATGTCGGGCACCATGGAGGCTTCTGCCATCGTCTTGAGGTCGTCCAAGTGTGGCACGTGATGGGCGACAGCGATGACGACGTCGGCCACATCGGCGATGCCTTCCCGCACCAGAGCGTCGCACGTGCGTGCGGTTGCCGCGCACAGCGTGCGTCTCAGCGAACTCTTCGGGTCGTGCTTGACGCGATGAAGCAGAACCTGTTGCGTCAGGAGACGCCGCTGTCGGACGAGGTCTTTGCGCGGGTCGACGTGGTTGCCGTCGGCGTCGACGAGGTGCAGCATCGCGCGAAGCTGCCGAAGTCGTGTCGTGAACTGCGGGACGTGCGTTCCGGCCTCGAGCGGATCCCCCTCGCGAATCACCAGCCAGTTGGTGACTCGCTGAAACAGGTCGCCCATGGCCGAGTCACGTACCGTTGCCACCCCTTCATCTTCGCCGAGCAGAAGCAGGTCGTTCAGCGCGGAGCTTTCGAAGAGGGCTCCGTCGAGCTCGCGAAGCGCCAAGAACGACCCTGGGGCGTCGTCGGATTGGGCCTCGGTGTTCCGCTCGAGCAAGCTCGCTTTGGCGGCAGCGGCCTCGAGAATCGGTTCGGCAGCACGGGCTGCCTCGAACGCTCCTTCGCGCGCGAACGTGTCGAGTGCGTCCGCGATCATATCGCTCAGGGTTGTTCCCTGTTCGCGGTCTCCGCTCAACTCGTCGGCGAGTGCCCGCATGAGCGCCAGGCGTCCTAGGTCTTCAGTGCCTCCCCTCGTGACCGACTTACGGAGGTGGCCTTCGGCGCGCCTGGCCGCCGCGTCCGCGAAGCCGGGGCCGAGTCGCTCGCGACGGAGTTGAACCAGCGCCTCGGCCGTGTCGAGGCCGCCAACGCGCATCAGCTGTTCGAGGAGTTCTTCGACGACGGCGGGATGGCTTTCTGCGGCCCTCGGAAGCCCCGCGATCATCGCCGCCGCGATTCCATGATCCTGCTGAAACACCACCGATTCGAGGAGGTCCCGGCACCCTTGGAGTCCTTCTTCCGGTTCCACTGCGATACTCGCAGCCAGTGACCCGGCGGCCCTGCGCCACTCGGTGATCGTGAACTCCGGATCGAGATGGCGACGAATCTCTTCTCGAAACACCGGCATCGACGAAGCGAGAAGGCCCCGCGCAGATGCGACGTGGCGCCACACGAGGGTTTCGCGGTCCGACAAGAGCCGATCCCAAGCTTCGCGCACGGGTCGTGTGCAGAAGACCCGAATCCCGCTGTCGTCACCTTCAGTCGCCCGTCGCGCGGCTTCACGCGCCGCCCGTTCGAGGAGCCGTGCCGCTAGGCGGCGTGAGGGCAACGAGCCGGTCGCGGGTGCACTCACCCAGTCTCGCCCCAGGTCCTGCCGGGAGATCAACGCGAGTGCCAACGCATCCGCGCTCGCGACGGTGCCAATGGGGAGGCTCAGTGCCAGGGCCACGCGAGCACGCATCGAGCGACCGCCAAGGGCACGATGTGACCCGAGCGCAAGTTGGGTTGCCACCGCGACGAACGTCGGCGCGTCTCCGCGGCGAAGTCGGTCGAGGACCATCCGGCCGAGGACGCGCTTGGTCGTTCCCGAGGGCAGGGCGGATGCGACTTCGTAGAGCGCGGCGGCGGCAGCCGGCGGCGACAACCAGTCGAGTCGCTCGACATAGCCGCCCTCGATCGCCACGTTCATGCTCTCTTCGAGCGCGACGGGGTCGAGGCCTTCGAGCGGAACGGGACGCCGCTCATCAACCACGGCCCTGGCGAGCGTGGCCATGGCTTGCCGCCATGCCGCTTCGCGCTGCTCGCGTGCGCCAAGCCGGTGCAGTGTCGTCAGCCCTTCCAGGCGATCCCGGGTCGCAGCACGCATCCGCGGGGATTCTAGCCCGCCGACCGCATCTCCGAAAGCGCGGTTGACACCTACGATCAAACCCCTTAGCTCCAATTGGCGTGCTCCAGCTCTCTTTCGAGTTTGCCGGCGATCAGCTCCCGACTCCCAGTCCCGTCGTCGAGGATCGCCCCAACGACGATCTGGACCGGGCCTACGCGCGGGCTTCGAACTGGAGCAAGGCGCTGGCAGAGCGGCTCGGCCGCCCCGTGAGGCTCGTCATCACCGACAATCGCAGCACGATGCTCTCGGCCCGCCCCAAGGGTGATCGCCTCGAAGTGCGCCTCCACCACATGTTTCTCGTCGCCGAAGACGACATCCTCGACGCCGTGAGCGACTACTTGGCTGGGAGCCACGCGAGCAGTGGGCCGCTCGACGCCTTCATCGAGGCCCACCGGGCGAAGTATGTCGCACCGAGTCGCCCGCAAAGCGCCCTCCGTACCGCCGGGGAGCACCACGAACTCCGAGAGATCGTGGACGACCTGTTGGTGCGCTATTTCGGTCACGCGGGCGACGTCAAGATCACCTGGGGCAAGCGGGTCCAACCCAAGCGGACCCAGCGATCGCTCCAGCTCGGGACCTACCTTCCGGACGAAAAGCTGATTCGAATCCATCCGGTCCTCGACCAGGCCTGGGTTCCTCGGTTCTTCGTCGAGGCCGTGGTGTTCCACGAGCTGCTCCATTACGACATGCCCGCCGTCGTGCAGAATGGCAGGCGGCACTACCACACGCGTGCGTTCAAGCGTCGCGAGCGCACCTTCGAACACTACGCCGCGGCCCAGCGCTGGGAAAAGGAGAACCTGTGGCGACTCCTTCGTGGCAAGTGACCCATCGGTTCTGAGGCATGGCGCGACGTCGAAGAATCCGGTCCTCGATCTCGGTTCCCATCACGTTGGGCGCCGTCACCGTCCTGTTGAGCGTTGCGCTCCTGGTTGGCTGGTCGTTTCTGCTCGCGACCCGAATTGCGAACTCAGCTGAAATCGCCGGTGATGTTTGGCTTCTGGTGCTCGGTGCGCTGTCGTTCGTGCTCATCATCGTGGTGCTGGTATTGTTTGTGATCTCTCTTGCGCGCGGGATCATCGAAGTGCGAAAGCAAGACAGTTTCATCGATTCCGTCACCCACGAGCTCAAGAGCCCGCTGGCTTCGATTCAGCTGTGCCTCGAGACCCTCGGTCGGGAGGGGCTTGCGCCAAACGACGAAGAGCACCTGCGGACCATGATGCTCGACGACGTCGACCGGCTTCGCTCGTTCATCGACGATGTTCTCGAGGCCAACCGGCTTTCGTACGCGCGTCCTGGCATCCTGAACGTCAGCGACGTGACCCTCTTCGACCTTGCCGAGGAGTGCGCGGCGTCGGTGCGAATGCGCCACAAACTGGCGCCGGCAGAGGTCGTCGTGGAGATCGATCCCGAGATCATGGTGAGTACCGATCGCGCCGCGCTTGAGATCGTTGTCAAGAACCTCATCGACAACGCCGCGAAGTACTCGGGAAGGCCTGCGCGCGTCGAAGTCACCGCGCGAAGGCAAGACGATCGGCGTGTTCTGATCGAAGTGCGAGACCGCGGCATCGGCATCGATCGCAAAAACCTCAAGCGTGTGTTTCATCGCTTCTATCGCGTCGAAGACCAGGAAGTCCGGGAGCGACGCGGCACCGGCTTAGGCCTCTTCGTCGTCTGGGCGCTCGTCAAGCAGCTCGGAGGGCGCGTCGAAGCACTCTCCGAGGGCAGGGGGCAGGGGACCATCATGCGGGTCGAGCTCCCCCAGACGCAGGTGGGCGCGGCATGAACGAGGGCGCAGAAAAGAGACTGTTGATCGTCGAAGACGAAGACCATTTGGCGACCGGTCTCAAGCTCAACCTAGAACTCGAGGGCTACCGGGTCGACGTGGCGGCCAACGCCAAGGAGGCCGGCCAGCGCCTGCTCGATCCAAAGGGCTACGATGCCATCGTGCTCGACGTGATGCTTCCAGACCTCAACGGCTTCGAGCTTTGCAGAAAGTTCCGCGAAGCCGGGAACTTCATCCCCGTCATCATGTTGACGGCGCGCTCCTCGCCTGAGGATCGCGTGCTCGGGCTCGAGGCCGGGGCGGACGACTACATGGTGAAGCCGTTCGAGCTCGGTGAGCTGCTCGCACGCGTCCGCTCCGTTCTTCGGCGTCGCCAATGGGAGCAAGATGCCGGTAACTACGTCAAGACATCCACCTTGGCGTTCGGCGATGCGGAGATCAACTTCGACACACACGAGATCAAGGTTGGGGGGGAGCTCGTCCAACTCACCCAGCTCGAGCTCGACCTTCTCCGCTATTTTGCTGAGAACGCGGGTCGTGTCCTGAGCCGGACCGAGCTCCTCGAGCGCGTTTGGAAGCTCCGCAACTACAGCAATACGCGCACCGTGGACAACTTCATCTCGAGGCTTCGGCGACGCTTCGAGCGAGACCCGAGCCAGCCCACGCATTTCCTGTCCGTTCGTGGTGCAGGCTACAAGTTCATCGCCTAGGCCGCGCTCAAGACCACGAAAATGACAGAACTATGACAGAGCGGGACTGAACCGTGACGGCGACTCGTCGGGCCCTAAGATAGCCTCTTGAGCATGGAACCAGCTGCACTTGCTGCGGAGCCAGTCGCGCCTCTCACCGGGGCGCAGATGTGGCGAAAAGCCATTCCTTTCATACTGTCTCACCTCGCGGTGTTTGGGGCGATCTGGTCGGGAGTCACCTGGCAGGCGATGACGCTCTGCGTCGTCCTGTTCTTCGTTCGCGTCTGGGCCATCACCGCGGGCTACCACCGCTACTTCTCGCATCGGACCTACAAGACCAGCCGCGCCATGCAGTTCCTGTTGGCGCTCTTGGCTCAGAGCAGCTCGCAGAAGGGCGTGCTCTGGTGGGCGTCGCATCACAGGGTGCACCACAAGCTATCGGACCAACCGGGCGACGTGCATTCGCCGGTGCAGGACACGTTCCTCTACGCTCACCTCGGGTGGATTTTCGCCGATTCCGGCGCCACCCGATGGGACAAGATCCGCGACTTCTCGAAGTATCCGGAGCTGGTTTGGCTCAACAAGTACTGGGCCGTGCCCCCTACGGTCCTCGCGGTGTTTTGCTTCCTGGTGGCGGGGTGGTCCGGGCTATTCATCGGGTTCTTCCTCAGCACGGTGCTCGTTTGGCACAACACGTTTCTGATCAACTCACTGACTCACGTCTGGGGCAAGCGCCGTTTCGATACGACGGATGACAGCCGGAATAACTGGCTTACCGCGCTGCTCACGCTGGGTGAGGGGTGGCACAACAACCACCACCACTATCAGTCCTCCTGCCGAAACGGGTTCTACTGGTACGAGATCGACGTCACCTATTACGTCATCAAGATGATGAGTTGGGTGGGGCTGGTCTGGGACATTCGGGGCGTGCCCGATCATGTGCTCGAAGAGGGCCGTCGCCGCGACCGCGGGGAGGTCGAGGCGACGCCGCCGCAGGCTTCCCCCGACAACGACGAACTCAGGCTGGCTGCCTGACGCGAAGCAGCAGCGCTAGCGCTACTGGCGCGAAAGTCGGTCGCGGTTCTCCAAGTGGCTCAGAGCCACCAGCGGAGAATGTGCGCCCACCATGGTGCGGGCCTGCGATTGGGTTCCCAGTTGGCTTCTTCGATACGCATTGAGGGGGCCTCCACGGGCTAAGTCGAACCCCGAGCGCCGATTATATCCAAATCCGGCTAGTTTCCGAATTGTTTCGTAAGCATCACAACCCACTGAAATCAATCAGGATTGTGAGCACGCGCAATCGCGGTTCAGAAATCCACCCTACTGGTTGTAGAGGGCGCGGCCGTCACCTTCGACGTACTTCTTAAACCGAGTCGGGATCCGAAGCAGATCCTTGCGAACGGCGGGACGGATGACCGAGACCAGAACGCCGTCCCCGATATCGACCATCGCGCCGAACGAAACGAGGGTCTTTCCGTCTTTCATTGGCCGAACCCGAAGGAAGCCCCAGCCCGCCCGAAGCTCGTGCCCCTGCGAGTGGTCGAGCCTGAAGACCATGGCGCGCTTGTCTCCATCCAGGGTGGTCTGGAGGACGTAGCTGATGTCCACCGGGCCCCATTGCTGTCGAATCGCCAGGTCGATCTCTTCCCCGTGTTGCCCTTTGATCTTGCTTTCGGTCGCCAGGGGAATGAACCGTTTGTATCGACGAAGATCCTGGAGCGCTCGCCAAGCGAGGTCCGCGGGGACATCGACCACCTGCCAGCTCTGGCCTCCGAATAGCTTCAAGGAACCTCGCTGCTCGTTCTTCGGGTGCATCACGAGTTCCCCGGAGGCGAGGAGGACCTTGTCCTCGGACGTCAGTTGGCCGGTTTGCGCACCGGCCACGGCGTGCGTGTTGGCCGCCCAGAGGCCCGACAACGCGATGATCCCAGCCAAAATTGACCGGCGCACATGAACCTGACTATGTCTGACGCTTGTGAGCTGGTTGGGTCGTCTTTTCGTCACGGGTGTCCTTTGTATGGGGTGCGCAACAGCGTTTGCCCAGTCGACAGACGAGGGCACCGCGGGGAGCATTCAACCGAGCCTTGGCGCCGACGCCGCCCCGAGCGTGCCCGAAGCCGCCGTAACTAGCGAGAATCACGGGCTTCCGTCCTGGGTTTCGGTCTTGCCCCCGTTGGTGGCGATCGGGTTGGCGCTCGCGTTCAGGCAAGTCTTGTTGGCACTGGTTGCCGGCGTGTGGCTCGGTGCGTTCCTACTCACAGATCTCTCCATCGTCGGATCGTTTGCGCGATTGCTCGACGACCACATCGTCGGTGCGGTGGCCAACCGAGGTCACGCCTCGATCCTCGTGTTCAGCCTGTTGTTGGGCGGCATGCTCGGCCTGGTGACTCACAACGGTGGCGCCCGTGGGCTTGCGCAGTGGGTTCGTACTGAGCGAAGCAGTCGCCGACGCGGCCAGGTCATCACTTGGTTTCTCGGCTTGCTCGTCTTCTTTGACGATTACGCGAACTCACTCCTCGTGGGTTCGTCGATGCGCCCAGTGACCGACCGCCTGCGCATCAGTCGCGAGAAGCTCGCGTTCTTGGTGGATGCCACCGCCGCCCCAGTGTCGAGCCTTGCGCTGATCTCGTCGTGGATCGCGGTTGAGGTGGGTTACATCGAGGACCAGTTCGTGCACCTTGGAATCGAGCGTGACGCGTACCTCACGTTCATCGAGACGATTCCATACCGGTTCTATCCGCTGCTCATGCTGTTGTTCGTCGCTTGGGTTGCGTGGCGCGGAAAGGACTTCGGGCCGATGCTTCGCGCAGAGCGTCGCGCAGTGGAGCAAGGCCTCTTGCTTCGTCCGGGAGCGGCTCCGGCTTCGGATTTTCACGATGAGGCCGTCCCTGAGGACGTCGTCGGCCGACCTTGGAACGCCGTCGTCCCCGTGGTCGTCGTCGTTGCGGTCGCCGCGATCGGGATCTACGTCGACGGGCAGGCCAAAGTCACCGAAGCTGGGCTCGCCCCGTCCCTGCGAACCATCGTGGGCGAAGCGAGCTCCAGCGCAGCGCTCCTGTGGGCATCCGGGGCGGGTTGTCTGGCCGCGCTTCTGATGTCGCTTGCAAGTCGTGCGCTTTCCCTCGGGCGAGCGGTTGAGGCGTGGCTTTCGGGAATGCGGGGCATGCTTCTGGCTGCCCTGATCTTGGTGCTCGCATGGGCCCTTGGCGACGTTTGTCGCGATCTTCACACGGCCGACTTCCTCATCGGCGCGATTGGCGACTGGCTCACGCCGCGCTGGGTCCCGCCTGCGGTCTTCGTGCTGGCCGCCCTGGTGAGCTTCGCGACGGGGACTTCCTGGGGCACCATGGCGATTCTCTTTCCGCTGGTGATCCCCCTCGCACACGAACTCGCGCCGGGAAGCGAAGGGATTCTCTTCGGCACCGTATCGTCGATCCTTGCGGGCTCGGTATGGGGTGACCACTGTTCGCCGATCTCGGACACGACGATCCTGAGCTCGATGGCCGCGAGCTGCGATCACATGGATCACGTTCGGACGCAGCTTCCGTACGCGCTCGCGGTCGGAGGCGTCAGTCTGCTGTGCGCCGAGATCCCGGTCGCTTCGGGCTGGTACGGGCCATCGGCGGGGCTTGCCGTCGGTGCCCTCGTGATGATCGGCGGCTTCGAGCTACTGAGCCGGCGCGTCGTCCGCGACGAGACGTAGCGGGATCTCGCCTTCGGCCACCTGCGCCCGTAGCGCACGCTTGAGAGTCTTCCCGCTTGGCCCAAGGGGGAGGGCATCGATGAACGCGTAGGCACGCGGCACCTTGATCGGCGAAAGATGCTCGCGAACCCAAGCGTCGAGCTCTTGTGCGGAGAGCGGGGTTCGCGCGACGATGATGCCCACGATCTCTTCGCCGTAGTAGTCGTCGGGCTTTCCTACGACGGCGACGTCGGCCACAGCGGGGTGCAGGGCGAGCGCGTCTTCCACTTCGAACGGATACACGCTGTGGCCACCGCGCAAAATGATGTCCTTGCGCCGGTCGACCACGGTCAGTCGCCCCTCGTCGTCGAGGTAGCCGATGTCCCCCGTGTGGACCCAGCCGTCGTGCACTACGGCTGCGGTGGCCTCTTCATCGCCGAGATAACCCGCCATGACGTTTGGCCCGCGGACGAGAACTTCGCCGCGCTCCCCTGCCATTGCCACGATTCCTGCCTGTGTCTCGATTCGGAGTTCGACCCCGTGGACGGGCGCGCCGACCGAACCGGGCGAAGCCTTGTCGGGAGGTGCATTGATCGTCGAGAACGTCGCCTCCGTCAGTCCGTATCCTTGTCGGACGGGTGCACCGAGTCGGGACTCTGCACGCAGACGCGCGCCCTCGACGAGCGGCGCGCCTGAGCTCATGCACCACCGGAGCGACGGAGGGGCCTTGCCTTGCGTCATGTTCGCCCACGCGACGAACATCGTAGGGACGCCCGGCAGCCACGTGACCCGATGTTCCGAACAAAGCTCGAGTGCGCGTTCTGCCGAGAACCGCGGTGCGAACACGGTGCTCGCCCCGGCGTAGAAGGGCACCAGCAGCGTCATTCGAATCCCATAAGAGTGCGTGAGCGGCAGGACCCCGAGGATTCGGTCGCGACTCGTGAGGCAAAGCGTGTGGTGGACGAGGGCGTCGGTGTGCGAGGCGAGCGATCGATGATTGACGCAGACCCCTTTGGCGGAGCCGGTCGTCCCCGAGGTGTAAAGGATCATCGCAATCGCATCGGGATCGCAGATCACCGGACCCGCGTGCCCATGCGCTGCGTGGGCCGCCTCCGCGGCGGCCAGGACCACGGTTGCTGTCTGAGCGAGCGCTTTGGCTTCCGCGGCGATCGCCTCATGTGACTCGTCACAGAGCAGCGCATGGCAATTGGCATGGCGCAAACGGAACGCGATCTCCCGTGCTGTTGCCATGGCCGGGATCGGAAGGGTCGTGCATCCCGCGTACACGCACCCGAACCAGGCCGAGGCGAACTCGAGGCCGTTGTCCATGCAGATCGCCACCCTATCGCCGGGTTCGAGGCCGCGCGCGACGAGCGCACCAGCCACCATCGATGCTTGTGCGTCCAGGCTCGCGTAGCTGACCTGAAGTCCCCCGCGACCGGTGTCGATGATGGCCGCGCGATCCGGATCCTCGTTCGCCCACCGATGCAAGAACGTACCCACGTTCGCATTCATGGAGGCGAAGATAGCACGCGTAGATGGCTGGACGTCGCGACGGGAAGCGTTACGATTCCGCGAATGGCACGCACGAAAGCCGTTGTGATCACCAAACCGGGCGGACCCGAAGTCCTCGAAATCGGCGAGGTCGACTTGCCCGAGCCGGGGCCGACGCAGGTTGTCGTCGACGTCGCTGCGGCGGGGCTCAATCGAGCTGACTGCTTGCAGCGCCGAGGTTTCTATCCGGCTCCACCGGGCGTCCCTGCCGAAGTGCCTGGCTTGGAGTTTGCCGGCACCGTGGCCGAACTAGGGTCAGAAGTGAGCGGTTGGTCGGTTGGTGATCCGGTGATGGGCATCGTCGGTGGTGGTGGCATGGCCCAACAGCTCGTGACCGAGTCGAGCGAGTTGATGCGCGTGCCCGAAGGGCTGACGCTGGTTCAAGCCGCGGCTGTTCCCGAGGTCTTCCTCACGGTCTTCGATGCCGTGGTTGTTCAAGGTGGGCTCAGCAAAGGGGGCACGGTCTTGTTTCATGCGGTCGCCAGCGGCATCGGCACCGCCGGTATTCAGATCGCGGCGGCACTTGGGGCGACCTCCGTCGGGACCTCGCGCACCGCCGACAAGCTTGCCCGTTGCGAGGGGCTTGGCCTCGACCACGGCGTCCTCGCGAGCGACGGCCAGTTTGCCGATGCGGTTCTCAGCGCAGCGCCAAAAGGCGTCAACGTCATCCTAGATACGGTTGGCGCAGCTTACCTTAGCCAAAACGTCAAGGTGCTTGCGAAGCAAGGGCGGATCGTGGTCATCGGCCTCATGGGTGGGGTCAAAGGTGAGCTTCCGCTCGGCGCCTTGCTGGCGAAACGGGGAACGGTCGTCGGCTCGGTGCTTCGGAGCCGAAGCTCCAAGGAGAAAGCCGCCCTCACCCAGGCCTTCGCCAGTGAGATGCTCGCCCGGTTTCAAGAGGGTGAGCTCGCGCCGGTCATCGACGAGGTGTTGCCCATGTCCGACGTGGAGGCAGCCCACGCGCGAATGGATGCCAACCAAACGTTCGGCAAGTTGGTCCTCCGCTGGTAGCCGCCCCGGCGGCTCAGCGCTTGAGGGCGCGTTTGACGTAGTTGGGTAACGCGAAGACGGCGCGGTGGACTTCTTCGTTGTACGCTTTCGCAACTGCGGCAACGACCGCCTGGCGCTCGGTCAGCGCATCCAGAGGGTTGCCGGTGTCCGAGCACCAGGTCCAGCTCCAGGTGCCCGTTCCGTACAAGGGGACCGGGCCCATATACGGGTGCACCTCCGTGAAGAGCTTCTCGAGCTTGTGCTGGGTCTCGACGAAGACATCCATCATGAGGAGTGGCGACGCACTTTGGAGCGCCATCACCCCGCCCGGGACTAGCATTCGTTTGCATCCCTCGTAGAACGCCTGGTCGAACAGCACGGCGCCGGGGCCGACTGGATCGGTACCATCGAGGAGGATCACATCGTACTTCGCGTCTTCACTGTGCTTCACGTAGTCGATGCCGTCGATGAAGCGAACGTCGAGGCGAGGGTCGTCCCACGCAGTTCCGATGTTCGTGAGGTGCGCCTTCGAGGCGTCGACGACCCGTTCGTCGATCTCGATCATGACGCATGCGTCGACCTCTCGATGCCGCAGGACCTCACGCACTGTGCCGCCGTCGCCTCCGCCGATGACCAGAACGCGATCGATCGACTTGGCCGTCGTGAGGGCAGGGTGGACAAGCATCTCGTGGTAGAGAAACTCGTCGTACTCACTCGTCATGAACACGCCATCGATGACCAGGACTCGCCCGAACGCCACGGTATCGATGACTTCGATGTGCTGATACGGGCTCCGCTCCGAGAAGAGGGTTTCTTTGACTCGGACGCCAAGCCTCGTGTGTTCTTCGAAGGTTTCGTCGTACCAAAGTCCCATGCGCTTTGCTCCAGGCGATCCCGTTACAGGCTTAGCCGTAGCTGTCGACTGCCCATGAACGGAAGCGCCAGCGCCTCCCGAGGGCGGGCGACCCTCAGTTCCGTGCCACGGTGGCCTAGGGCCGCTTCTGCCGACGCGCGCGCAAGCCGCTCGGTGTTGTTGGTTTCGGACAGGTGCATGAGGACCACGCGCGCTGGGGTCGAAGACAGACTCGCCAGCAGGTCGCCCGCCTGTGCGTTCGATAGATGGCCATGCGAGCCCCCGACCCGACGTTTCAGCGGGAGGGGGTACGGGCCCTGGTCGAGCATGTCTTCGTCATGGTTGCTTTCGAGGAGCAGGGTGTCGCAGCTGTCGAGAAACCTAGCGAGGTCTGAAGGCACATGTCCAAGATCAGTCACGAGGCCGACGGAGGTGGTCGCGCTCTCAAGCCGTAGTGCGACCTGCGGTGCATCGTGGGGGACCGATCGACTGACGACCGTGATGCCTCCAAGTCGAAGCCGCCGGCCGACGGTGAGCGTCCGTACCTCGGTACTGCTCTTGACGCGGAGCGCGCGCTGCGTGGGCTTCGTTGCGTAGATCGGACAGCCAAAACGTGAGGCGTAGACCGACGCGTGTGCTGCGTGGTCGGTATGCCCGTGCGTGACGATGATCGCGCTCACCCTGGGGAGCTCCCTCCCGAGCGATCGAATCCGGGCGACCAGGCGTCGATGCGAGATCCCGGCGTCCACGACGACCGACGTCGTCTCGGACTCCAAGAGCAGTGCGTTCCCCTCGCTCCCGCTCCCGAGAATCGTGACCTGCACAAACGACCTAGAGCACAGCTCGGATCCGTTGGCAAGGGCGTTCACTTGCCACCGACCCCGATAGGGGTGAGAGTTCGGCCGTGAGCGAAGAAGCCTTTCCTGCGTACGACAGTCTGCTTTTCGTTTCCTTCGGTGGCCCCGAACAGCGGGACGACGTCATGCCGTTCCTCGAGAACGTCGTTCGAGGGAAGAACGTCCCGAAAGAGCGCCTCGCCGAGGTTGCGGAGCACTACTATCACTTTGATGGCAAGAGCCCGATCAACGACCAGAACCGGGCGCTCATTGCGGCCCTCGAGGAAGAACTCGCGGCACATGATGTCGACTTGCCGATCTACTGGGGCAACCGAAACTGGAAGCCCATGCTCGAGGACACCATCGGGCAAATGCGAGACGATGGCCGCAAGCGCGCTTTGGCGTTCGTGACCTCTGCGTACAGCAGCTATAGCGGGTGTCGTCAGTATCGCGAGAACATCGAACGCGCTCGGAAGGAAGTCGGAGACGGCGCGCCGAGGGTCGACAAGATTCGGGTCTTCTACAATCATCCTGGGTTCATTGAGGCGAGCGTCGACGGCTTGCTTGCGGCGCTCGAGACCCTTCCCAAAGATCGCCGAGAGGCCGCGCGCGTCGCGTTCACGGCGCACAGCATTCCTTGTTCCATGTCCGAGACGTCAGACTACGCGGACCAGCTCGAGGAGACCGCTCGGTTGGTGGCCGAAGGCGCTCGGAACGACCGCTGGCAGCTCGTCTACCAGAGCCGGAGTGGCCCCCCGCACATTCCGTGGTTGGGGCCCGACATTCTCGAGCACGTCGATGCGCTTGCGCAGATCAACGTGAAAGACCTCGTGGTGGCGCCCATCGGCTTTCTCTCGGATCACATGGAAGTCGTTTGGGACCTCGATGTCGAAGCGCGGGAGCGAGCGACGGAGTTGGGGATCACTCTGACGCGCGCCGCCACCGTGGGCACGAATCCGGCGTTCGTATCGATGATCCGGGAGCTCATCGAGGAGCGACTCGGCCGAACGGAAAGCCCTCAAGCGGTGGGGAAGCGAGGGCCTTCGCACGACGTGTGCCCGCCTGACTGCTGCCAGTACCAACCGCGCGTCTCTCGACCTCCTCCTGCGACCTAGGCCGCGCTCACCCTAGACCGATCAACGCGGAAGCGCTTGCGCGACCACTCGGGATCTCGTCCGAAGGGGGGCTATTCCGGGTCGGCGAACTTGGGCGCGCGCTTGGTCATGTTGGACTGCACGGCTTCCATTTGGTTCGGGCTTCCAAGCAGCTCTTTCTGGAGGTCGGTTTCCAGGCGGAGCGCGTCTGCGCGAGACAGCTCGGCGGCCTCGTTGAGGAGCGCCTTCCCCGAACGAATCGCGTGGGGGGACTTCGTCGCGATGAGCTTCGCGAGATCCAAGGCTTCTCGCAGTGGATCGTCTGAGACGCGGGTGGCGATGCCGAGCTCGACGGCTTCTGTTCCGCTGATGACGCGTCCGGTGAAGGTCAGCTCTTTGGCGACGTCGAGTGGGACCTGCCGTAGGAGCGTCTGTGTGATGCTCATGTCGGGGACGAGCCCCCACTTGATTTCCATCACGGACAGCTTGGCGTCTGGTGTCACGATACGGATGTCTGCACCAAGCGCGATCTGGAGACCGCCCCCGTAGGCTACACCGTGAACCGCGGCGATGACGGGCACTGGGACTTCTTGCCACACCCAAGCGGGTCGCTGGGCGACGTTGGCCGGGCTTTCGGCTCCCCGATCGAGGAGCCGCTGGCCGATCTCCGGTCCGCCCATGAACGACATGAAGTCGAGGCCGGCACAAAACGCCTTGCCCTCGCCATGCAAGACCACGGCCCGAATGCTTGGATCTGCGGCGACCTGCTTTCCGGTCTCGATGAGTGCCTCGAACATCGGCAGGTCGAGCCCGTTCATCTTATCGGGTCTGCTGAGGCGGACGGTGGCCACGGCGTTGTCGATGGTCAGGTGCACTCTGTCGGACATGTCTGGCTCCTTGGGCTGATCAGCTGAACACTACCGTCTTGTTGTCGTAGACCAAGATGCGGTCGTCAAGGTGCCAGCGGACGGCTCGGGCCAGCACGACCTTCTCGAGGTCGCGCCCCTTGCGCACGAGATCTTGCACCGAATCCCGGTGTGAAGAGCGTACGACGTCTTGTTCGATGATCGGCCCTTCGTCCAAATCTGCAGTGGCGTAATGCGCCGTTGCACCGATGAGTTTGACCCCGCGCTCGTAGGCTCGGTGGTAAGGCTTGCTTCCCATGAAGGCAGGCAAGAACGAATGGTGAATGTTGATGACCTGGTTTGGGTAGGCTGACAAAAACTCGCTTGTCAGGATCTGCATGTACCGGGCGAGCACCACGAGGTCGACGTCGGCCTGCTTCATCAGCGCGATGGCGGCGTCTTCTTGAGAACGCTTGGTTTCTTTCGTGATCGGCAGATGGTGAAAAGGAATGTCGAACTGCTTGGCCACGGGCTCGAGATCGGGGTGGTTGCTGATGATCAGCGGAATCTCGGCCGCGAGTTCTCCCGACTTTTGGCGTAGGATCAAGTCGTAGAGGCAGTGGTCGTACTTCGAGACGAAGATCGCCATGCGGGCCTTCTTGTCGCCATCTGCGAGACGCCACGTCATCGAGAACCGGTCGGCGACCTCGGCGATTGCCGCGTTCAGGCTCGTTCGGTCGGTGCGAAGCTGCGAATGGTCGAACTCGATGCGCTGAAAGAACTGCCCGGCGACCGGATCGGTATGCTGATCGGCGTGCAGGATGTTGGCGCCGTGGCCGTAGAGAACCTGAGCCAGAGCGGCGACAAGCCCCTTTCGGTCGGGGCAGCAAACGAGAAGGGTGGCGTTCTGTTCCACAGCCGGAGGTTCTAGCGGCTGAGGAGCCGTTCGCCAAGCGGCGTCTTTCAGCGGCTCAGCCGCTCCATCGCGTCCCCGAAGATATAGACCAGCTGGAGGAAGCCTGCGCCCGCCCCAAGCACCGCGCCCGCCACGATCAGCTTCCACTCGTCCTGCTGGAATGCCGGCCGCAGAACGCCCTCGTAGCTGGCTCGGTCGAGCGCGGCCATGCGCGTTTCGAGTTCTCCGGCAAGGTCGACCGACTGCCCCGCGAACGTATGGAAGAACCCTCCGGGTTTCGGCCACTCTTCACGGATGCGCGCGAGAATCTCTTCTCGAAGGGCCGGGCGTTTGTCGGGCGGCAAGACCAAGGCTGCCATCGGGTGCGCTTCGTACTTCTCGATCAGCTCCGTCAGGCGGTGCTCGACGATGGCGTCCATGCGGGCGGCCCCTGGCGTCGACATGACGCTGAGCACGATGTTGTCGGCGTTGAGCACCCGCGTCGCCACGGTGTGACCGAACGCCTTGGCGACCTCTGCCTGGCGTTTGTGGAACAGGCCCTGCACTGAGAACGGCCCGAGGCGCACAGGGTCTCTCGGCAGGAAGATGAGCTTCAGGGCGATCCAGTTGGTGAAGTACCCCACCGCGAACCCGGCTGCAGGTAGGATCCACGGCGCCGGGTAGAGTACCCAGACGATCATTTGGAATACCCCAAAAAGAAAACCGAAGTAGAGCCCTGACCGCTCGATGAACTTGAACTCGTTCCGCCCGACCTCGTAAAAGAGCTCCCCCATCAGTGCCCGGTCGCGATCCATCGCTTCGAGGGTCGTCGCCTCGATGTCGAGGATGTTGTCGATGTCATCGGCCATGTCGAGTGCGATCGCCTTCGACACCGCCATGATTTCGTCGCGGACCAGGTTGCGCACCTTGTTCTGCATGAACTCACCGGCGTTGTCCCACATCGGCTTGGCGTATTGGGTCGCGACATCGTGGATGACTTGGTCGGTGATCTCGTCGACGACTGCGCCGAGCTTTCCCGTGAAGGCGTCCGCGCTGAAGCTCTCATCGAAGAGCTCGCGGAGAGACAACAGTTTTTCAGTGATCAACGCGTTCGACATCCGTGCGAGCCGTAGGGCGTTTGCTGGAATCACGCCCTGCCAGCCGAGGTACGGGGGGATGCCGACGAACTCGATCGGATGAAACATCATCTTGATGGCGACGACATTGGTGAACCACCCGACGACGCCGCTGATGATCGGGATCAGTAGGACGATCCAGTTCTCTTCGATTCGGGTCAGCAGTTCCATGGCGGGGCGTCGTCCGATTGGCCGGGTCAGGGACCGTGAAGATGCATCCAGTAGAGCAGAAGGGCGATCGTCTTGCCGTCTTCGATGTGGCCCTCCTTGAGCATGTCTCGAACCTGCCAAGTCGGCGTCGGGAACACCTCGATCTCCTCGCCCTCATCGAGGTTCTGGGACGTTTTCTCGAGATCCGTCGCGAGGTAACCGTACATGCGCTCGTTGAGCACGCCGGGCGATGCAAAGAACTCGGTGAGCCCCGTCATCGTGCCCGCACGAAAGCCGGTCTCTTCCTCGAGCTCTCGGCCCGCGCAGACCTCGGGTGGTTCTCCTGGCTCGAGCGTCCCCGCGGGAAGTTCCCACAGGGTCTTGCCGACGATTCTCCGGAGGTTTCGGATCAGAACGACCCGGCCATCGTCGAGGACCGGAAGGATCACCGCGGCTCCGGGGTGCTCGACAACGTCGCGGACTATGGGTGCGCCATCCGGCCCCTCGAAAGTCAGCCGCGCAACGTCGAACTTGGCGGCTCTGAGCAACAACTCGCGCTCTGTCATGGCGCGCATCATGGCCGACTTCTCAAAGTCTTTCACGCCAATTTGACTCGATCGGGGCGGATCGCCATGGTGAGGGCGTGAGGGTTCGCGATCTATGGGGTTCACCCTTCGCGGTGGTGTTGGCGGGCGTGACCGCCGCGGCGTTGTGGACGCTGAGCTATGACGTTGCCCACACTTCGGCCGACCCCGCGACGCCTGCTCCCGCGGCGATCGACGAGCGAGGCGTGCTCGACGCCGTCGAGTCGTCGGCGCAGCGCATGGGCCCGCGCCTGCTCCGGCCCCCACCTGTCGACGCCCTGGGCCTCGACATTGCGATCGAAGATCGAGACGGGCAGTCGATGAGGGCGCTACACCAAGCGCTCGCACGCGCCGAAGCCGGCGAAGGTCAGGCCCGCCTCGTGTTCTATGGCGCGTCGCACGTCGCGAGCGACCTCTTTACCGGATACATCCGACGCGAGCTCCAAGACCGCTACGGAGATGCTGGCCACGGATTCGTCGTTCCGGTCCACCCCTGGCGGACGTATCGGCACCGGGACATCAACATCGATAGCGACGGGAAGCGCTGGAAGACTCACCGCATCCGGGTCGGCGATTCCGAGGTCGAGGCGGTTGGTCTTGCTGGCCTCGCGATGGCGAGCAGCCGGCCCGGTTCCTTTGGGCTCGTCAAGACCGTCGAAGACGGCGACTTTGGGAACGCCGCCGAAGTGTTCGAGCTCTACTACTTGAAGATCCCCAAAGGTGGCGACTTCGAGGTGATCATCGACGGACGTTCCGCGCGCCGGGTCTCGACGCGTGGGGCGAAGCCTCAGACCGCGTACGCCGCGTTTCGCGTCCCCGATGGGCCCCACACCTTCGAGCTTCGAACCACCAGCAAGCGTCCCGTATGGCTCTTCGGCGCGTCGGTCGAAAGAGACCGGCCCGGCGTGATCGTCGACACGCTTGGGATCAACGGCTCTCGCGCCCGCTACCAGTTGTTGTGGGACGACGCGATCTACCGAGAGCACTTGAAGCGGCGAGATCCAGACCTCGTCGTGCTGGCGTACGGAACGAACGAGAGCGGCGACGAAGCTCCGCTCGAAGACTACGAGCGAGACCTCCGCGCGGTCGTTCAGCGGATGCGCGACACCGTCCCTGACGCGTCCTGCTTATTGATCGGGCCATCGGATCGGCCGGTGCAAGTTGAGGACCGGGTTTTCGAAGACCGCGAGCGCACTTCGCAGCTCATCGGCATTCAGCATGATGTGGCCCTCGAGTTCGGGTGTGGCTTCTTTGACTTGGTGGCATTTCAGGGGGGGCCGTTGTCGATGGTCCAGTGGGCCGCCCACAGCCCGCCGTATGCCTCGCAGGACCACATTCATTACACACGCCGCGGCTATCAGCGGTTGGGCGAGGTATTGCTGTCGGCGTTGCTCGACGGGATGCCAGAGCCAGGGTCTGACGTCGGGGTCGGAGGCGCGGCGTCGGTCGCGGCCGGGGCTTCGGGCGAGTCCGCCAAGTAGTTCGCAAATCCTGCGAGGAGCGCTTTGTAGAGCATGTTGCCGATGATCTCGTAGCCAGCAGGCGTCGCATGCCGAAAGTCGCCCATCACGAGTCGGGGCCGCGCCTTGTACCAGCGCCGCATCGCGTTCTCCCCGCCCATCGCCTGCCATGTATTGTAGAACGCGCATCCCGCCTCGAAGGCGGCCCTCCGTTGAGCGGCCACGATGTGCGGGATCGTTTCGAGTGTGCGGATGCGCCCGCGAGAACGCGACGCTTGGTCGAGTGGGGACACGACCAGGCACCCGAGATCGTCGCGCCCCCCTCGCACGTGGGCCAGGACACGAGCGTAGTCTTCATAGAACTGCTCTTCGGTCTTGTCGTCACTCGCTTCGTTGCCACCGAACCCGAGGACGACGAGGTTCGTCCCGCGCTTCTCGAGCTGCTCTGCGATGTGGTCCGCGTCGTAGTTCAGCAAACGATTAGCCCGAGCGCCGACGAGGCCGAGCGAGTCGTAGACGACCCCAGGTCCATCTCGCTCGACGACGAAGCCGTACAGATGGACAGGTCCTCCGTTGGCGTACCTTACGTGAAGCTCGTGCGGACCATCGTCGACGTCCAGCTCGTAGACTTGGTCTGTTACGGCATCCGCGCGCGTCGACACGCGCTCCCAGGGTCCGCGGTCGAGTCGAAACGCAAAAGAGCCTCCGCGCGGCTGTGCTTGATAGTAGATGTCGAAGCGAGATGCCTGAGTTCCGACGTCGCCTCGTTTGGCCGTCGCGACCTTCGCCCATGCGCCTCGTTCCGCACGTGACTGGACACCGCCGTAACCGTATCGACCGTGACGGTCTTGCCGGCGCGCGACCTCTCGAGTGATCCAGCTGTCTTCGTTCGACGACTGACGCACCCCGCGATGCTTGTAAGGGATGTTGCCTTTGGCGGCGATCACAAACCCATGTCCCGCGTCGCCGAAGCGAGCCTGGAGTTGTTCGCGCACGGTCGAGGTGATGAGATCGGTGGCGATACTCGAGTCGCCGTAGTGCCCGACTCGGGTGATTGCGCCGGGCTCTTCGTTGGCCGTGGTTTCGAGCGCGCGATAGAAGGGTGCCATCCCGCGGCCCGTCGGGTCTTCGATGAACGTATCGATGCCCGCGTACTCATCCGCGCTGATCGCCAGTCGGTGGGTTGACGGAGGCGGGGCTGAGGCGGAACCCGGACCGAGGTTCGCCGCCACTGATTCGCCGACCGTGTCCGCGAGTTGGTCCACGGTGATCGCACTGGTGCTCGAGTTGCGGTACGAGCCTCCGTGCCCTGCGAACGCTGGGATCTCTCCCCATTGTTCGAGGAGTCGGACGACCGGTACACCGTCCTCGCTCGGGACCCAGGGGCGGACGGCGTGGAGCGACGGCACGACGTAAGGCAACGACGCTGTCACGACCATGGCGACGACCACGATCGACAGGTGAGCGAGTGCTTGTTGTGTGCTTGATTGCGTCATCAGAACTGAAAATAGATGTAAGGGACGACTTCACTGGTCGCGATCAAGCTCAGCCCCAGCCCGAGCCCTGCGAGTGCCACGCCTTTGATTGGCGCCGGCAACGACCTGAAACCGGTGTCAATCGACTCGAACCAGCGTCTTGGCGTGTAGTGCGCGGCGAAAGACCCCAAGAGCACCGCCCAGACTTCGGTTGGTACCTGGGCGAAGCCATAGGTTCCGGCGCCGAGCTGTGTCGTGATGTCGATCGCGTTGTCGAGGTTGTTGGCGCGAAACAGGATCCTCGAGAACACCACGAATTGCAGGGCCCAGAACACCTTGAACGCGTGGACGTGCCAGGCGTCGACCGTGTCGCGGGTCCTTCCGGATCGACGGTAGAAGAAGCGATGGATCACCATCGCGCCGGATTGCAGCACGGCATAGACGACGAACGTCCATGAAGCGCCGTGCCAGATTCCGATGAGAAACATGGTGAGGCCGAGGTTCCAGTAGGCTCGGAGTGCGCCGACGCGCGACCCGCCCAGCGGGTAGTACAGGTAGTCTCGCAACCAGGTGGAAAGCGTCATGTGCCATCGTCGCCAAAACTCGGCCGGGCTCGCAGACTGGTATGGTCGGTCGAAGTTGCGCGGGAGCTCGAGACCCATCAGCTTGGCGGAGCCTCGGGCGCAGTCGGTATAACCTGAGAAGTCGCAGTAGATCTGCATTGTGAAACCGTAGAGGGCCACGACAACCTCGGTGCTCGTATAGAGTGCGGGCTGGTCGAACACACGGTCGACGAGGTTGACCGACAGGTAGTCGGCAATCGCAACCTTTTTCACGAGGCCGGTCGCAATCAAGAAGAGCCCTTGCGTCACCTGACTCATTCGCAGCGTGATGTCCCGTGAGAGTTGCGGGAGGAGCTCGGAGGCGCGAACGATCGGTCCTGCGACGAGTTGCGGAAAGTAGGTGACGAAGACGGCGAACTCGAAGAAGTTTCGCGTGGGCTCTAGCTTCCCTCGATAGATGTCGATCGTGTAGCTGAGCGTTTGAAACGTGTAGAACGAGATGCCAACGGGGAGGAGCACGTCGAGGAACGGTGGGTGTTCCACCGTGATCCCGAAGAGCAGGTGTAGGACGTCGGCCGTGGCTTGGGATGCGAAGTTGAAGTACTTGAACACCCCTAGCAGACCAAGGTTGGTCACAAGGCTCACGATGAGCCACCGCTTACGCGCCACAGCGGCCTTGCTCGCGTGAATTCTCGCGCCAACGACGTAGTCGACGACCGTCGAGGCAAGGATCAAGACGATGTACGCCGGATGCCACGCCATGTAGAAGAGGCACGACGCAGCAAAGAGGAACACCATGCGCATCTGCCGGTGCCCGTTGAGCAACCAGAAGCCAGTGACGGCCAATCCGAGAAAGACGATGTAGTCGAGGCTGCTAAAGAGCACTGGTCCCCCTGCCAGCGTGAACGGGCCGTTTTTAGCCGCACGAGACCCGCAACGCTAGGCGCTTGACCTCGGGCGACGTTGGCCGAAGCATCCGGCGCGGAGGTTCTTCCATGAGAATTGATGGTTCGGTAGCAATCGTGTCGGGCGGCGCTTCAGGATTGGGTGAGGCCACCGCGCGGCAGTGGGTCGAACGGGGCGGTCGAGTCGTCATCGCCGATTTGAACCGAGAGCGGGGCGAGGCGCTCGCTCGGGAACTCGGTAAATCAGCGGCGTTCGCGGCCACCGACGTGAGCGACGCCTCTCAAGTGGACGAGGCCGTTGCGCTTGCGGTGTCCATGGGTACTTTGCGCGCGGCGATCAACTGTGCAGGGATCGGAATAGGCGCGAAGACGGTTGGCAAAGATGGATCACCTCATGACCTCTCGGCTTTTCAGAAGGTCATCTCGGTCAATCTAATCGGGACGTTCAATGTGCTTCGACTGGCTGCGGCCGCGATGACCAAGAACGACCCAGACGACGGTGAGCGGGGCGTTGTGGTCAACACAGCCTCGGTGGCGGCGTTCGACGGACAGATCGGTCAAGTAGCCTACTCCGCATCCAAGGGCGGGATCGTCGGGATGACGCTGCCGGCCTCGCGAGACTTGTCGCGTACCGGCATCCGGGTGGTCACCATCGCACCGGGGACGTTCGACACGCCCCTACTCGGGCAGTTGTCCGACGAGATTCGCGCAGCACTGGCTGCATCGATCCCTCATCCAAGCCGGCTGGGACGGCCCTCGGAGTTCGGTGCGTTGGCCTGCCACATCGTGGAGAATAGCTACTTGAACGGCGAAGTGATTCGCCTCGACGGCGCTCTGCGGATGGCGCCGCGCTAGACGAAGCAGGACCCGAGCCAGCGTCCGAACGCTTTCGGTAACTAGGTTGCCAGCATCTCGTCCCGTCCTACAGTCGGCCCCGTGGATGCGCCTGCCAACGACAAGGCATACCCTTGGGCTGTGCCGGTCGACCGGCGCCGGCGGATCCTCGGGCTCGCGCTCCCCATCATCGGTGGGATGCTGTCGCAGAACGTGCTCAACCTCGTCGATGCGGCGATGGTTGGATCGTTTGGTGACGCCGCGCTCGCCGGTGTTGGGCTAGGCGGCTTCGCCAACTTCCTCCTTTCCTCGTTCATCCTCGGGCTGTCTGCCGGTGTCCAGGCGATGGCCGCGCGCCGGGTGGGGGAAGGCCGGTTCACCGAAACCGCGATTCCACTCAACGGGGGGATCCTCATCGCGTTGTTCCTCGCCGTGCCGTGGTCCGCGGTGCTGATCGACCTCGCGCCCAAGTATTTTCCGCTTCTCGCCGCCGATCCGGCTGTGGCTGAGCAGGGGGTCCCATACCTTCGCGCCCGCTTGGTGGCGATGGTGGCCATGGGGATGAACTTTTCGTTTCGGGGCTACTGGAACGCGGTCGATAAGTCGATCCTCTACATGCGCACGCTGATCTCGATGCATGTTCTCAACATCTTTCTCAACTGGGTGTTCATCTTCGGAAACCTCGGCGCTCCCGAGCTCGGTGCCACCGGTGCCGGGGTCGCTTCGGCCATCTCTACGTTCTTCGGGACGGCTTCGTACTTCGTCCTCGGTCGCCGTCACGCTCGGGAGGCCGGGTTTATGCGCGGGTTGCCTGACCGGCCCACCATCAAAACGATGCTTAGGCTCGCCGCGCCTGCGGGCCTCCAGCAGTTCTTCTTTGCGGCCGGGATGACGGTGTTCCTCGCCTTGGTCGCTCGCATGGGCACTCCTGAGCTCGCCGCGACCAAGGTGATCATCGACCTCTTGCTCGTCGGGATCCTTCCTGGACTTGGCTTCGGGCTCGCTGCGGCCTCGCTCGCCGGCCAGGCGCTAGGCCGGGCGGATGTCGACGACGCCATGCAGTGGGGCTGGGACGTTACCAAGATGGCCGTCGTCGTCGTGGGCGCGATCAGTGTCCCCGCGATCATCGTGCCGGACATGATCCTCCGGGTCTTTATCCATGACCCGGCCACGCTTGCGATCGCGAGCGCGCCGCTCCGCATTGTCGCAGCGTCGCTCTTCATCGACTGTGTTGGGATGGTGCTGATGAACGCGCTCCTCGGGGTCGGCGACATGAGGCGGGTGACCATCATTTCGACCAGCTTGCAGTGGCTTCTCTTTCTTCCGGTGGTTTACCTGCTTGGTCCCAAGCTCGGCTTTGGCCTCACCGTCGTGTTTGCAGCACAGATCACGTATCGCATCGTCCAGTCCGGCACCTTCGCGTTGATGTGGAAGCGGGCACGCTGGCAGAGCATTCGAATGGCCTAACACGGGGCGCGAGCTTACTGCGGCAGTCATCTTGCGCTCCGCCTTCCTTGGGCCACCTTCGGAAGGTGCATGCGGCTTTTCCGGAAGTGCCGGCCGATTCCATCCCTTGGCTGACCACTGATCAGATGGTGGAAGTCGATCGGGCGATGATCTCCGACTTTTCGATCACGCTCGTCCAGATGATGGAGAACGCAGGCCGTACACTCGCCCAGCTGGCTCGCGCGCGGCTTCTCGGCGGTTCGGTCGACGGCGCACGCGTCGCCGTCCTTGCGGGGTCTGGGGGCAATGGCGGTGGTGCGCTCGTCTGCGCTCGGCGGCTTCGCAACTGGGGGGCGCGGGTCGAGGTGTTTCTTTCCAAGCCAGCGTCTGAGTTCGCGACCGTCCCGCGGCACCAGGCGACGATCGCCGAACGCATGCAGATTCCGACGACGGTCGGTGAACCCACTGTCATCGACTCGTTTGACCTGATCGTGGACGGCGTGGTTGGCTACAGCCTGCGAGGCGATCTCCGGGGCGGGGCGAAGGCCTTGATCGCTTGGGCGTGTGACCAGGATGGGCCGATTCTGTCCCTCGACGTGCCTTCCGGAGTAGACACCACGACTGGCGTCGCCGCCGCCACCGCGATTGCAGCCACCGCAACAATGACCCTCGCGCTCCCGAAAGTCGGCCTTCGCGAGCCGGCGACCCACGCACATGTCGGCGAACTCTATCTGGCCGACATCGGCGTGCCGCCGGAGCTCTACGCCGGGCCGGGCCTCGGTCTACATGTTCCGCACATCTTCGCCGAATCCGACATCGTGCGGCTCGCGTAAGCCCGCCCTCCGCGTATCAGCGCTTGCCCGTTGCGAGCCAATGCGCGCACTCTTCGCCGAGTTCGTCGACCGCCTTGGCGTGGTACGCCTCGCAGTCCTCGGCCGTGAGCGTGTCACGCCACCGGCCGTTGGTTCCGCGGTTCACGAAAGTCTTGGCGCCGCCGTCCCAGAACGCCCCGCCGAGTGGAACGGTCTTGGTCGCGTTGGCCTTCATATAGTCGAACGTGCAGTGGTGAACGATCGCGTCCCAAGCGGAGGGATCGATTGGGATCTCGAGGAACTTCGCGATGGCTCTGATCTGCGCTGGCATGTCGGCCCGGAGCGCCTCGAAATGCACGAAGGCAACGTTTGGCAGATCCCGAACCGCCCACCAAGACCTCACATTCTCCCAAAACGGCCAAAACGGGTAGCCATCTCTCTCGAACCAGTCTCTGTAGTACTGAAGCGTTGACGCCGCGGGGCGACCGATTGGCGGCCCAACCCGTCCCGGCGTGTCGTTGATCGCCTCGTACCAACTGTCGTTTGCATTCGCGTGATGGTTGTAGAGGCTCCACACGATGTCCCGTCCATCTCGTGCGACGTACAGGTACTTGGCGCGTGGCGAGAAAACCAGCGCGTCGACAGGAAGATGGGTTTTGACGAACCGCCGATGCGTTTGTGCAGCGACGGCAGCCAGTTTGACTTCCTTTGGCGGGACACGAAGGTCGAGCCATGGGGACATCTCGGCCACCTCGAGGTCGGGCGCCCCGTCAAAGATGAGCTGAGACACGATCTGTTGGACCCAGGTCGTCCCGGTCTTCGCGTAGGTCGCAATGACGATGTCGTCGTCGCGGAAAGCGAAGTCGTTCCAGATTGTCGAGTCGAAATGGTGATTGCAGAACTCGCGCTGCTTGGCAGGGTACTCCACACTCGACATGACAGTCTCCTTAGGTTCGCTCGGCGTGCCGGAGCATACACGACAACCCGCAGAGCGCGCCAAACAGGTTCCCGAGCCGCTAGAGGTCGATGCCCTTTAAGTCGTCGATCGATTCTTCCCAGTGCTGTCCGTCGAACGCGGATATTTCGAACTGATCGGCGTCGAGGTCGTCGAGGCAGTGGACGTTGATGTCGATGTGGCCTGGGTGTGACCTCGGTCGGTAGAATGAATGGATCCCACATCGTGTGCAGAAATGGTGCTTGGCGGTGTGTGTCCCAAACGTGTACGTCGCGAGCGCTTCCTTTCCCGAGAGGAGCTCGAAACGGTCCTCCGGGACAATGAGGTGTAAGAAGCCTTTCATCGTGCAGATGCTGCAGTTGCACTGCAGCGCTCGGCGCGCTGAAAAAGACACCCGGTACCGAACGGCCCCGCAATGACACCCGCCCTCGGTGCTCTCGATTGCTTGCTCGGTCATTCCACCGGCGCGCCTGAAGCTCGTTCGAGGGTCATCCAAGGTGTGCCCGCGATCTGGACTTCAACGACGTCCTCGAGCACGACCAAAACCGGCGGGCTCGTGACCGTCCCGAGCTCCGTCTTCCACACGGTCTTGCCCGAGCGGATGTTCTGCGCGGTCACGTATCCAGGTTCGCCGGCCTCCGCGATGTAGATGACGCCGTCGGACAGCACGCGTGGCGCGCCTCCGGTGCCCGGCTGGATCCCTTCGCCGGTCCCGATCAGCTGGTTGAATCCGAACCATGCTAGGAACACCGCCGCGACGACGGCGCTCAGGAGCACGACGACGACGCGCTTTCCCGATTTTGCTTCGCTTGCCACGGGTGTGTTCTAGCACGCGGATCCCTGATAGGGTCCGCGCCGTGTTCGTCGGGCACTACGCACCGAGTTTCGCGTTTCGGCGCTATGGAGGTGTTCCGCTCTGAGTGTTGTTCGTGGCGGCGCAGTTCGTCGACGTGCTGTTCGCATTGTTGGTCCTGCTCGGGCTCGAGAAGGTTCGAATCGTTGAAGGGTACGGCGTCGAGCCCCCTCGACCTCTGCTAAATGCCGTATTCGCACGGATTGCTCCCATCGGTCGGGTGGGCGATTGTCGCAGGCCTTGTCGGGGCGACACGCGTCCAACGCGCTTGCGGTTTGGCTCTTCTGCGTCTCGATGCTGGTGATCCAAATCAGTAACGTGTTCCTCCCGCCGCCTCCTGGGGCGCGTGCGTTCGCGGTGATGGCACTCAGCGCCTATGTCGTGTTCGCTGCGATGGCTTGGTTCGTCGAGCGCCAATGGGGGCAGCGACCGAATCGCTGAGCACCCGCAATCACTTGCCAAAGTTGTCGACGCTGGCACACCTTGGCGCACCGGCTACCTTGAAATCACTTGGTTTTTCTGGGCACGCGCTTTGCTTCTGATGGGGTGGTCAGGAGGATGAGGATGCATCGCAGTTTGTCATGGCTTGTTTTGGTAGTGATTGGTGGCGTCGGCCTTTCCGGGTGCACGAACGATGCGGAGGTCAGCCCGATCGAGGGCCTACTCGTCCAGGCGCGCACCTGCGAAGAGGTGCTCGACGCGGTCCATCAGGATGCGATCGCCAAAGTCGATCTCGAACTCGAGTCGTTCATCACGCAGGAGTACTACCACGGTCCCCCGGTGCCGGGCGTGCTCGAAGTCGACGGTGGTGGTGTTCCGGTCGGGGCGCCGACCGGGCCTGTCAACGATGCCGATGGGGGCGGCGGACTGGAGGCGCCGCGCGCGTTCTCGGATACCAATCGCCAGGTCGCTGACGTCGATGAAGCCGACATCGTCAAGGTCACCGACGGAGGGACAAAGCTCTACGTGATCCGGGGCAACGCGTTTCACGCCTTTGATTCGTGGCCTGCTGCGGACATGTCGAAGGCGACGGACATCGAGGTCGAAGGGGTTCCAATCGAGATGTTCGTCGAGGGCAACCGCGCCGTCGTCTTTTCGAGTGTGTTCGATCTACCGGCGCTCCGTGATGAAGACCCGTGCGGGGGTGGCGGGGTCGAGATCCTCGCGGACGTGGATGTTGGCTACTACTACTGTGGCCGACCCTATCTGAAGACGACTGTCATTGCGCTCGACGGCGACACCCCGTCGGTGGTGAGCGAGGTGTACGTCGATGGTTACTACACCTCCTCGCGACGGCACGGCGACATCGTGCGCGCAATCGTTCAAACCAATGTCCAGCGCCCGGCCACGGTGCCGAACTTGTGGGAAGCGGTCTACGACGGCGAGTCGTACCCCGAGACTCGGGAGGAAGAGGTCGCACGCGCCCGGTTCTGGGCGATGAGCGCCAAAGCGGCCATCGCCAAGACCACGCTTGAGGATTGGATTCCGGCTTGGGGACAGGGGGTCGATGGCGAAGTCGAGGAACGCGGCGTCCAGTGCAGCGATTTCTACACACCCGCGCCTGGGTTCACCGACTACGGCATGACGCAAATCGTCGGCGTCGACCTCGCGGACGCCGGAGACGTGGCGATTACGTCGATCTTGGGGAGCGCGTCGCAGGTGTACGCCAACGCGGAGGCGCTGATCCTTACCCAGCCCGACTACGCTTGGTACAACCGCGATGTCGATCACGACCGGAGCGCGGTTCATCGGTTTGCCGTGTCGGCGGAGGTTCAGCGCACACTTTATCAGGGTTCTGGGTTCGTTCCCGGGATGGTGCACGACCAGTTTTCGGTCGATGAGCGCGCTGGGGTCATTCGAGTCGCGACCACCCGGACGAGCTGGGAGCCGCAACAGGTCGACCAGGTTTGGGAGCCGCCGACGACCGATAATCTCGTTACCACCATGCATCTCGACGAAGGTGAGCTTGCCGTCCTTGGAAGCACGGAGCCTCTCGCCGAAGGGGAACGGATTTTCTCGGCGCGTTTCATCGGCGACCTGGCCTATGTGGTGACCTTCCGTCAGGTGGATCCGCTCTTTGCGATCGACGTGAGTGATCCGGAGGCTCCGCGCGTGCTCGGCTCACTCAAGATTCCCGGGTTTAGTGACTACATGCATCCGTTGGGCGATGACCATCTGTTGACGATCGGGCGAGACATCGATGAAGAGACTCAGTTCGACAGGGGTACAGCCCTTCAGATCTTCGACGTCTCCGACCCGACGAGTCCGCGCCAGGCCTTCAAGGCGCTGGTCGGAGACGGCTTCTCTGAGGCGAATCACAATCACAAGGCGTTCAACTACTACGACGCGCTCGGTATTTTGGCGTTCCCGTTCGTGTCGTACGAGAGCGGCTTCTCGAGCACGCTCCAGCTCTGGGATGTCAGTCTCGACGACGGGTTTCGCCGGCGGGGTGAGGTCGACCACTCGGGGCTATTGCTCGAGGATTGCGGCGGTTGGGTCAACGGGCCCGACGCGATCTTCTTCGCCGACTTCGCCTACGACTGCGGGTATCTTCCGCAGGTGACGCGCGGCGTCTTCATCGACGAGTTTATCTACTCGATCAGCCACGGCGGCGTGACCGCGCATGCCATCGACGATCTTGGCGAACCCGTCGCCACGGTCACTTACTAGCGCTCCGCGGCCCGTGCCGCGCGAGCGCGAAGTGCCCGATTCGGGTTTTCGCGGTGCGGGCTATAAGTGCTTGAAACGTAATGGTTTATTGGGGGGCGGAGTGACCCCGGGTGAGGGCGATGAAGCGGGGGAGTTCGTTGGATGTCTTGGTGAGGGGTTCGAGGGGGGCGGTTTCTACCGGGGTTCCCTGTTCGTAGGCGCGGAGGGCGTTGAGGACGATGCGGGTGTTTGGCGGGAGGGACTCGAGTTCGGCTGTTGTGGGTCCGAAGCCTAGGGCGTAGCGGGTGACTGCGGGGTCGGCGTGCTTCGGGTCGATGTCGGCTTGCTCGAGGGCTTCATGGAGGGTTCCGAGGACCGACAAGAGCGAGTCACCGTTGGCCACAGGGTGTGCCTTGACCAGTTCGATCAGGGCGGTCCGCACGTCTCCCTGGGCCGCGATCAGTCGAATCCGGAGAGCTTCGTGCGCGCGGTCGGGGGCCGAGCCCGGCCGCCGGGCCTCTTCGAGCGTCTTGGCCGCGGCGTCGATGTCGCCGCTGCGCGCGTGCGCCGTCGCCTCTTCCAGCAGGTCATCGGTCGGGTCGACCCGCGCGAGCCACAGTCCGCCCGCGACGACCAGGACGGCGATCAGGATTCCTCCGAAAACCCCGACCCGAGGTTTCACGGGTTGACTCCCGATTCCTTGCGGAGTGTTTCGAGGCGTTCGTGCGCTTCGGTCCAAGACTCGAGTGCCACGTCGAGCTCGGCTTGCACGCGGTTGAGTTGTTGGACGATCTCGTTGCGTGCGTCGTCGTCGTCGTAGAGCGCCGGCCGACTGAGTTCGGTGCCGTACTCGGCCACTTTCGCCTCGAGTTCGGCGATCCGGGCTTCGAGCTCGGCGGCCCGTTTCTCGAGCGGCTTGATGTCGCGGTTCTGCGCGGCTCGGCGTTCGGCTTCTCGCCTGCGCTGCTCCTTGCGCGCGTTGCGGGTGCGTTTGGCCGATGCCGGTTTGACGGCGGCTTCGGTTGCGGGGGCAACGTCGCGTTCGCGGCATGACCACAGGTAGTCGTCTAGGGTGCCCGGATAGCTCTCGACCCCTCCTTGATGGACGACCCAGAGTTTCGTGGCGAGTCGGCGGATGAACGCCCGATTGTGGCTCACGAACAGAAGGGTCCCGTCATAGGTTTGAAGGGCACTCGTCAGCGCCTCGGTCGTTTGGAGGTCGAGGTGATTGGTCGGCTCGTCCATCAGCAGAACGTTGCCGGGGTGGACGAGGATCTTGGCAAGGGCGACGCGTGCTCGCTCTCCACCGGAAAGGACCGACACGCGTTTGTCGATGGCGCGTTCCCCGAAGAGCAACGCCCCGAGTACGGCCCGAACCCGTTCGGCGCTCGAGCCGTCGCTCGCCCGCATGACCTCCTCGAAGACCGTGTGCTGGAGGTTGAGCGCGTCGGCGTGATGCTGTGCGAAGTAGCGGACCTCGGACAGGCCAGGAAGCTGAACCCGCCCGCCAGTCGGTTGGATCTCGTCCGCCAAAATGCGAAGCAGCGTCGTCTTTCCGGCGCCGTTCGGCCCCACGATGGCCACACGGTCCCCCCGTTCGACCGCCAAGGTGACCCGATCGAACACCGGGTGCTTCCCGTAGGACATCGAGAGATCGTCGACCCGCAATGGGACGCGCGGGCCCCTTTCGGTCGCAGGGAACGAGAACCGAGCCTCCCGCGTTGATTGATGCAGGTCGATCGACTCCATCTTCTCGAGCATGCGCACCCGGCTTTGGACCTGTGCGGCTTTGCTTGCTTTGGCCCGGAACCGGCGAACGAACTGTTCGAGGTGTGCGCGCTCGCGCTCGAGATTCTTCGCCCGGTTCTCGAGGACTTGGCGTTCTTCCTCTCGTTGCTTCGTATAGCGTTCGTAGTCTCCCTTAAACGAACGGACCCCTTCGGGCTCGAAGCTCACGATCCGATTGACTTGTTCGTTGAGAAACTCCCGATCGTGAGAGACCAAGAAGAGCGCCTGGTCGTAGGTGCGAAGAAACTCGGAGAACCACGCGACCGAGGGCATGTCGAGGTGGTTGGTCGGTTCGTCGAGCAGAAGAAGGCCAGGTTTTTGAAAGAGAAGCGACGCGAGCACGGCTCGCATCTTCCAGCCACCGCTCAACTCGGATAGAGGCCGTGGGTGGTCTTCTTGCTTGAAGCCGAGGCCGTGAAGGATCTGCTTGGCCTTGTGTTCCGAGAAGGTCGCGTCGAGCCTGCCGATTCGTTCGTGGAGCTCGGCGACCGCGCTTGCGGCTTCGACGAGCTCGGCTTCATTCGCGGCGTCGTCGCTTTCGAGACGAGAGAGCGCGGCTTCTGCGCTCGCCAGTGCCGACTGAAGGATGGGGCGCTCGGTCACGCTCTCGAACACGAACGCGAAGAGTCCCTTGTCGGGGAAATCCGTGATCTCCTGAGGCAGAAAACCGATCCGCACGCCTTCGACGGTCTTGATGCGACCGCCGTCCGGCTCGAGGTCTCCGGCGAGCAATCTCAACAAGCTCGACTTCCCAGAGCCGTTCGGGCCGACGAGCCCGATGTGGTCTCCTTCGTGAACCTGGAGACTCAGTCGGTCGAGGAGGGTGTCGCCGCCGAGGCTGAGCGAAACGTCATGAAGGGTGGCCAGCGTCGACAAGTCATTCCTCGGCGAGCAGCACGGAGCGGATCTTGATCTCGTTGAGAAGCGTCCGATGGACTGGGCAACGCGCCGCCATCTCGTAGAGCCGTTGTCGTTGCTCGGTGGAGAGGTCTCCTTCGAGCTCGATTTCTTTGTCGATCACATCCACCATGCCGGATTCTTTTTCGGAGTCTTCCACGTCCCGGGCGTGGACGCGGTCATGACGAAGCTTGACGCGTACCCCCTCGAGCGGCCACTCCTTGCGGCGTGCGTACATTCGCAGCGTGATCGAGGTGCAGGCTCCGAGGCCTGCCAACAGCAGTTCGTACGGCGTGGGTCCAAGGTCGCTGCCACCCACCGTGATCGGTTCGTCCGCGGGGAACACGTGACCTCGGGCGTGGATCCGTTGGAGGAAACCGCTTGCTTTGCCCTCGACCAAGACCCCTCCCTCGGGCGCATCGTCGGGGACCTCGGGGGACGGGTCGAGCAAGTACCGGCTGGCCCACGCTCGAAGCACCGTCGCGACATACTCAGCGTCGGCACGTTTGCGAAGCAGATGGTCGGCGCCGTCGAGCGAGACGAAGCTCTTCGGATGTCGGGCGGCCTCGTAGATCTTTCGGGCGTTGTCGACGTCCACCAATTGGTCCTGCGGCGAGTGAAAGATCAGGAGCGCCTTGCCGAGCGATCGGATCTTGTCTTCGTTGCACTGGGCCCGAATGTCGTCGAGGAACGCCTTGCGAATCGTGAACGGCCTTCCGCCGAGGTCGACTTGAGCCTCACCGCGGGTCTCGATTTCTTTGACGGATCCCCGAAGGAGTCGCGCCACGTGCTCGGGTTCCACTGGGGCGGCGATGGTCGCGACGCCGACGGTCTCCGGGATCGCAGAAGCTGCAGCGAGGACTGCGGCCCCGCCAAGGCTGTGACCGACGAGGAGGGAAGGGGCCACGCGATCGACGCGAAGGGCGTCGGCGGCGGCAACGATGTCGGCGACGTTGTGGGAGAAGGTCGTGTCGCTGAAGTCGCCGTCGCTTTCGCCGAGCCCAGTGAAGTCGAAGCGCAGCGTCGCGATCCCTTGCGCCGCCAGGGATCCGCTGATGCGGGTCGCCGCCTTACTCTCTTTCGAGCAAGTGAAGCAGTGCGCGAATATCGCGTACGCGATCGGATCGATGGCGGGCCGGTGGAGCCGACCCACGAGCTTTTGTCCACCGCTTCCACGGAACTCGAATCGTTCGACGTCTGTCATGGAGCCTCCAATCCCCCCAATGTACAACGCCCGGGCAAGTTACCCAGGCGTCGTCGAAAAAGGCGCGTCCAGAGGTTCTATTCGGCGGCTTCGAGTTGGGCGGGAAGCTCGCTCGGGTCTTGGTAGCCGAATGCATCGAACACGTCGCGCAGCTCGGCATAGACTTCTTCTTCGCTGATTCCGAAGAACTCGAGGCCAAAGTCGCGGCTGCTCTCCCAGCCACGGTGCGCTTCGCAGGCCGCGTCCAGCTTGGCTTCGAACGCCTCGCTGACCGGCATGTCGAGGCGGCCGTAGAGGCCGAGAATCGCGCGCTTCGGGTCGTCCACCAGGTCTTCGTAGCGAATCACGATGAACTGGTCTCGAGGGATGGCCCGGCGACACTCGAGCGCATAACGGTAGTAGTCATAGCCGAGTCGCTTGAGCGCCTGGATCTCTTCACCATCGGGGCGAATCGAAGGAGAGTGCGCCTTCCACGCCTGGTAGAACATGTTGAGGAAGGATGGAAGCGATTCGATCGGGTTTCGGATCAGGTAGACGAACGACGCGTCGGGGAAACGCTCGTACATCGACTGCACGAATCCCGCAAAGAACACATTCTTGTTGAGGAAGCGTTTTCCACCCGCCTCGTAGACGTGCCGCTTCAGGGTGTTTTCGTACTCGTCCATGAAGCGAGCACGCTGAGCGGGGTCTTGCTGATCGAGCCACGTCTGACTGTCGAACGCATCCATGAACGGGAACAAGAGGCCGCTCGTCGGGCTTTGGAGGCTCCAGAGCTGCGTGCAGACATCCTCTTCCGGCTGGTCCAAACTCAAGCGATGCACCTCCGTCCAACGGCTCTCGAGGGGCGCGTTGAAGAAGTCGTACGCGCGATTGAGCGCCCCGCCGACCCGCGTCTGTGCGAGGCTGACGAGCTCCTGGAAGGTGCGCGTCGCCGCGACGGACGGGAAGATCGTCTGATAGAGTTTCACCGTCGTGAAGACGTCTTCGTCCATGCTCACCAGTCGGTGGGTGAGGGTGGTCCCGCTTCGCGGGTTGGCGAAGACGAAGACGGGCTTGTCGATCTCCTGGTCGCGGTACTCGGGGTACAACACCTCGTCGAGCGCGCGGAAGCCGACCGCGGTCTGGCGCAGCGCCGCGAAGAGCGGGGCGATCCATGCGGTCGTGACGAGCCGTCCGACCGTGGGCTTCTTGAAGAGGACCTTTCCGATCTCTCGGAGTCCGTCGCGGTTTACGTACATGTAGGTTCTTTCGGAGAGCGGGCGAGCGACTCTCCGAACCAGTCTAGGGTCGATCCACGAAATTGCTGGAAAAAGCGGGCGAACGGCGCCCGACGACGGGCGAACGGTTCCCGACCGCGCCCCACCGGCGCGATTATTCGTCGGTCACGCAGCCTTCGGATGCTGGCTTCACATTTTTGATGTACTTGTAAAGTGTGCCACGGTGCGCCTTATAAGGAGGCGCCTCCCATTGGGCTCTTCGGCGCGCGAGTTCGTCGTCGGACACGTCGACTTCGATGGTCCTCGCCTCCGCGTCGATGGTGATTCGATCACCATCCTCGACGAGTGCGATCGGCCCGCCTTCCTGCGCCTCCGGGGTGATGTGTCCAATGATGAATCCGTGCGAGCCGCCCGAGAACCGACCGTCGGTGATCAGGGCGACCTCCTGACCAAGCCCCGCACCCATGATCATGGATGTCGGGGTCAACATCTCCGGCATCCCCGGTCCTCCCTTGGGCCCCTCGTACCGAATGACGACGACATCGCCCCCGCCAATCTCGCGGCGTTCCATCGCGGCGATCATCTCTTCTTCTTGGTTGAACGTCTTGGCGTGCCCCTGGAAGTACGTGCCTTCCTTGCCGGTGATCTTGGCGACTGCGCCTTGCGGCGCGAGGTTCCCCCTCAAGATCGTGAGATGTCCGGTCGACTTGATCGGGTCGTCCCAGGGGTGAATCACGCTTTGGCCTTCCGATAGCCCGGGAAGGTCGGCCAGGTTCTCTGCGAGGGTCTTTCCAGTGACGGTCATGCAGTCGCCGTGCAGAACGCCTTGGTCCAGAAGGTAACGCAGAACGGCCGGCGTACCGCCAACCTTGTGGAGGTCCTCCATCACGTACTGCCCACTCGGCTTCAGATCAGCCAAGAGCGGAATGCGGTTGCTCACTTCCTGGAAGTCGTCGATCGTCAGTGGGACGTCGACCGCGCGGGCCATCGCGACCAGATGAAGCACGGCATTGGTCGAGCCGCCCAGCGCCATCACCGTCACGATGGCGTTCTCGAACGCCTCGCGCGTCATGATGTCACGGGGCTTCAGGTCACGTTCGAGCAAGAGCCGGACGGCGGCTCCCGCGCGAAGACATTCTTCCCGTTTCCCCGGGTCTTCGGCCGGTGTCGACGAGCTGTAGGGCAGGGACATCCCCATGGCTTCGATGGCCGATGCCATGGTGTTCGCCGTGTACATACCCCCGCACGCGCCCGCGCTCGGGCACGCGTGTTCGACGATGTCGAGCCGCTTGGTCTCGTCGATCTTCTCGGCGACGAGTTCTCCATACGATTGGAACGCCGAGACGATGTCGAGCTTCTCACCGGCGTTCCCGCGTCCGGCTCGGATCGTACCCCCGTAGATCATCAGAGCCGGCCGGTTCAACCGGCCGATCGCGATCATGCAACCGGGCATGTTCTTGTCACAGCCTGGGAGCGAGATGTTGGCGTCGTACCACTGCGCGCTCATCACGGTCTCGATCGAGTCGGCGATCAAATCTCGCGATTGCATCGAGAAGCTCATGCCGTCGGTGCCCATCGACATGCCATCGGAGACCCCGATCGTGTTGAACCGCATCCCGACGAGGCCCGCCGCGTCCACCCCCTCCTTCACGACCGCGGCCAGGTCGTTCAGGTGCATGTTGCAGCTGTTGCCCTCGTACCAGACCGCGGAGATGCCGACCTGGGCCTTGTCCATGTCGGCCCGTGTGAGACCCGTGGCATGGAGCATGGCTTGCGAAGCGCCCTGCGCTTTGGACTGGGTGATCCTCGCGCTGTACTTGTTGAGCTTGACCGTCATGGGAGCGAGCGAGTCTAGCTCTCGCGTCAACCTCGGGCTATGAGGGCCGCTTGCTTGACGCGGGCGCTCCACGGTCCTACGTCTCTTCAAGAAAATTTGAACGAACTGAGCTTTCCGAGTGCCAAGCGTCGCCGCAAAACAAGAAGAATCTAATAATTCCGAGCCTTTGTGGCGCGAGGCAGAGCTTCACGCGGCGGACGCGATGGGGCGGCTGATGGAGTTTTGGGGGTTCCGGCGCCACATGGGGCGCATCTGGACGATCCTCTACCTGTCGCCCGAGGCCATGACGACGGCAGGCCTCGCCGAAACGCTACAGCTCAGTAGCAGCGCGGTCAGCCTCTCGCTCGGGGAGTTGGTGCGTTGGGGGGCCGTCCGAAAGACGTGGCGACCCGGCGAGCGCAAGGACTTCTACGCTGCCGAGACCAGCGTCTGGAAGTTGCTTCGCCGTGTTTACGAGCGCCGAGAGCTCAACTTGATCCGCGAGGCGGCCGAAACGTTCGCCGATGCCCAACGCCGGCTCGAGGAGGCGCGACCGAGGGCCACGCCCAAGGAACGTCGCCGCGTCGATCACATGCGCAAACGCCTGTCGCGTCTGAGCGCATTGACGAAAGCAGGCGAGCGACTGCTTGGATTGCTCGTGGCCGGGCGCATGATCGATCCCAAGGAGCTTCGTGAGATCGACGACCCGGAGTTCGACGAGGCACGAGACGCATGAATCAACCCCGCAGCAAGGCAGGTTCTCTGTGTCTCTCATAGCCGCCGTCCGTACCGACTCGTCCTCGGACGTCCTCACAAGTCTGCGCGCCGTGTGCGACGAGCAGGGCCTCGGCGATCTATCGGCGCACCTTGCCGACCTCGCAGACCTCGTCAAGTGGGACATGGCTGCGCTCGAGGATGCCATCCACACCGTCCCCACGGGGGATTCGGTGGTTCACAAGAGTGCGCACCACCTTCTCGAGACGGCCGGAAAGCGGCTCCGTCCCATGTGCGTCGTCCTTGCATCGCGCGTTGGGCGGGGCCTCGACGACAAGACGCGCGACTTTGGTGTCGCGGTCGAACTGGTTCACTGCGCCACCCTTCTTCATGACGATGTCGTCGATATGGGCGAGCGACGCAGAGGTGAGCCGGCGGCGCGCACCCTCTACGGGAACGCCGCGTCGATCTTCGCCGGCGATTGGCTTCTCGTCGATGCCCTCCGCCGGGTCCGCGCCGCGGAGATGCCTGACGTCTTGGTTCGGTTGCTCGACATCATCGACGAGATGATCTTTGCGGAGGCGATTCAGCTCGAGAACCGAGGGCGCCTCGACGCGCGCCTCGAAACGTATATGCGGGTGGTGGAGGGCAAGACCGCGGCGCTATTCCGCTGGGCGATGTTTGCGGGTGCTCGCGCTGGCGGGCTCGAAGGGCCGGCGTGCGAGGCCTTGGAAAAGTACGGGATGAACCTCGGGGTCGCGTTCCAACTCATCGATGACTACCTCGACTATGCCGGCGACGACCTTAGCCTCGGCAAGTTGCCGTTCGCTGATCTGCGAGAGGGCAAGATGACCCATCCAGTGATCGTCGCCCTTGAGCGTGACCCGGCGCTTCGTCCCGTCGTCCAAGAGCTCGCGTCGGGCTCTCAGGAAAGCGTCACCGACGCGACGCGCGCGCGGCTCCTCGAGGGGCTCCGTGACACCGGCGCGCTCCAGGCGACGCGCGAGCTCGCGATCAGCCGAGCGGATGCCGCCACCGAGGCGCTCTCCTCACTCGTTTCAAGCCGCGCACGCGACGCACTTGCGACCGTGGCGCGCGCCACCGTTCACCGGGAGTCTTAGTTGTGTTGAATGAAGAAAGAGGCGTGCATGTCTGACCAACCCCCAAGCGTGACGAGCCGGATCCCGGGCTTCTATCGCGAACAGATCGAGGAGAGGCTCCGAGCCATGATCGACACAGGCATGCTGTCTGACCGATCCGCCGAGCACCTTCGAAACGGTGGTCGCTTAGAGCTCGACGTCGCGGATCGGATGAGTGAGAACGTCATCGCGATTCACGGTCTTCCTCTTTCGATCGCGCTCAACTTTCGGGTGAACCACCGTGATGTGCTCGTTCCCATGGCCGTCGAGGAGCCCTCGGTCGTTGCCGCGGCATCGAACGCCGCACGTCAAGTTCGCATGACAGGCGGCTTCTTTGGGGAAGCCACCGACCCGATCATGACCACCCAGGTCCAGTTCGACGACGTTCCGAACCCAGTCGAGGCCAAGGCACGCGTCGAAGCCGAGCGAGACCGGATCTTTCGGGTGGCTGACGAGGCGATCCCAGGGATGGTCAAGCGTGGCGGGGGCTGCCGCGACATGGACGTCCGGGTACTCGACGAAGACGCTGGCGTTCTGGTCGTCCACCTCTACGTCGACGTTGGCGATGCGATGGGTGCGAACGTCGTCGACGCCGTCGCGGAAGCGGTGGCCCCCGAGATTCGGGAGTTCACCGGTGGGACGGTTGGTCTCCGCATCCTCAGCAACCTTCCCATGAGAAGGCGGGTTCGAGTCAACTGCGAGGTGAGCGCGGACGTGGTCGGCGGGGCAGAACTCGCCGACGGCATCGTGAAGGCAAGCCGATTCGCAGAACTCGACCCGTATCGCGCGGTGACCCACAACAAGGGCGTCATGAACGGCGTCGACGCCGTCGCTCTGGCGATGGGGCAAGACTGGCGCTCGATCGAGGCGGGCGCCCACGCGTTCGCGTCGATCACGGGAACTTACAAGCCACTCGTCGTCTGGCGGCGAACCGAAAGCGGCATTCGCGGCGAGCTCGACATGCCGCTCGCGGCCGGGACGGTTGGAGGCTCCACGCGGGTGCACCAAGGCGTACGCGCCGGTTTCGAGCTCATGGGTATCAAGTCCGCCGCCGAGCTCGCGGTCGTCATGGCCGCGGCGGGCGTGGCCTCGAACCTTGCGGCGCTCCGGGCGTTGGCGGGTGAGGGCATCCAGCGTGGCCACATGCGCCTCCATTCTCGAAAGCGCGAGCTTCAAGACAGCACGCGCGTCCGGGCCAAGCAGGTAGAGCGGGGGGGGACGTGACGGACCCTGTTTCTACGGCGACGCCGGCGCCAGGGTCTGGGCAGATGTTCGACCAGATCGCAGGTCGCTACGACATGCTCAATCGGCTGATGTCGATGGGGATCGATCAGTCGTGGCGCCGCAAGACCGTCGCGGCCTTGGCGCTTCCCGCGCAAGCGCGGGTGCTCGATCTGGCCACCGGCACGGGTGACCTTGCGTTGATGATCGCCCGGTCACATCCCGATGCGCACGTCGTCGGGAGCGACCCTTCGGTTGGCATGCTCGAGGTGGGGATCGACAAGGTGGCCCGTGAAGGTCTCGAGGAGCGGGTGGCACTCGAAGTCGGCGATGCGCAGTCCCTTCCGTACGACGACGACTCTTTCGATGGGTGCTGCATCGCGTTCGGAATTCGAAACGTTCCCGACCGAAGTGCCGCCCTTCGCGAGATGGCGCGGGTGACCAAGCCGACGGGCCGGGTCGCCGTTTTGGAACTATCGGAGCCAAACGTCGGCGTACTGAGTCCGCTCGCACGTTTCCACGTTCGCAAGATCATCCCTCGCCTCGGCGGCATGCTCTCCGGGTCACGGGAGTACCGGTACCTTCAGCAGTCGATTGCGGCGTTCCCATCGGCCGAGGAATTTGCGGCGCAGATGGAAGAGGCTCGGTTGCAGGTTCTCGAGTCCAGGCCGCTCACATTCGGCGCGTGCACACTCTTCGTGGCGGAACCGAGGGTCCAATGAGGTCGCAGGGCGCAGCATTCGCGTTCGATGGGGAGCCGACGCGAGAAGCGTCTCGGGCCTTCGTCGCGCGATCACTCTCCGAAGCGCCCGCCGACCGCAACACGATCATCACCGTCCCCGCGCCAGTGGCTCCTCCCGATGCGCTGCTTCGCGCGTTTCCTAAGGAGGCCAGCATCCTTTGGCATCCGCCACACGGCTCCGCGTCTGCCGGACTTGGGACTGCGGCGACCCTGCCACCCGACTCCGCAGAGATTGCGAAGTTCTTCGATGAAGCACGGCATGTGAGCGCGCTGCCCGCCCCGGTGCCGCGACTGTTCGGCGGTGCTTCCTTTGCGCCGGGCGCCGCGACGCAAGCGCCGTGGGAGAGCTTTGGGGATGGGTTCCTGCGCTTGCCTAAATGGACCTACCAAGTCGACGACCAAGGTTGGCTGTCGCTTGCGGTTCATGGCCTGCGCGCGGACGAACGTGACGAGGCGCTCGAAGTGTTCGATGCGATCTGGGACAGCCTCGAGCGTCCGCTGGGCGTGATTCCGTCACCGATCTCCGCTCGAAGGCTCGACGAAGCCGACGAGGACGGATGGCATGCGCAAGTCGAAGCGATCCGGCAAGCGATCCGGTCGGGCGACTTCGACAAGGTGGTCGCCGCGCGGCACTGCGTCGTCGAGCTCGAGACCGGCACCGGGTCTCTCGACGTCTTGAAGCGGCTCGAGCAGCGTTTCCCTGGCTGTACGCGATTCGCGCTGTGGCGCGGCGATTCGGTGTTCCTTGGCGCCACACCGGAGCTGCTGATCTCGAAGCGCGGCGCCGGCGTGTTGAGCGAGGCCCTGGCTGGGTCGACTGCGCATGGCGACGCTGCACGAATGCTCGCAAGTCGCAAGGAACAGGAGGAGCACCAGCTCGTGGTGCGAGCGGTGCTCAAGGCGCTCGAACCCTTCTGCGACTCCTTGCGCTCTGCTCCCGAACCACGCGTTCGCGAGCTTCCAAACGTGCTCCACATGCAGACACCGGTTGAAGGGCGTCTCAGCGAACCCACCCACATCCTCGACCTCGTGCATTCGCTGCATCCGACGCCTGCGGTTGGTGGCGTGCCCACCGCGACCGCGATCCGCTGGATCGTCGAACAAGAGCGACTTACGCGAGGCTGGTACAGTGCGCCTGTCGGTTGGGCGGATGCGAACGGAGACGGGGAGTTCTTCGTTGCCCTTCGTTCCGGGCTGCTCCGAAATGGCAAGGCTTGGGTCTACGCTGGAGCTGGGATCATGGCAGACTCGGATCCGAAAGCCGAGTACGCCGAGACCGAGCTCAAGATGCAAGCGCTTCTAGGGGCGCTCCATGGGGACGCCCGCTGATCTGCAGAGCGAATGGGCGCGGCTCGTCATCGGGGGCCTCGTCTGTGCGGGGGTGCGTCATGTGGTCATCAGCCCTGGGTCGCGCTCGACACCATTCGTCGTCGCCGCCCTGCAACGTGACGACATCGACGCTGTCGCCGCGTTCGACGAGCGGTCCGCCGCGCACTTCGCCCTTGGCCAGGCTCGCGCGACCGGGCGGCCTTCACTTCTGATTTGCACTTCGGGCAGCGCCCCGGCGAACTACTTCCCAGCCGTGGTCGAAGCGTACGAAGCGGGCGTCCCACTGCTGGTTCTCTCCGCGGACCGCCCTCCGGAGCTACACGGGTGCGGCGCCAACCAAACGACCGACCAGATCCAACTCTACGGGAGCCACGTTCGGTTCTTCGCCAACCTTGGCGAGCCAAGGGGCGATGACGCGAGCCTTCGCGCCCTACACGAGACTTTGCGCCGAGCGGTCCACGCCGCCACCGACACCATGGCGGGGCCGGTCCACCTCAACGCGCAAGCTCGAAAGCCACTCGAGCCGCAGGTCGCAACCGATCCCGAATCGGCGGCGGTCCATGCGAGGGTGACGGCGCTCCTCGATGCCGCCGTGGCCATCGAGACCCCGTCAGCGAGGACGGACTCGCGCGTCGACGGGGTCGTCGCCTCGGCCCTCGATTCGGCCGCGCGTCCACTCATCCTCTGCGGGCCCGGGCCCCTCGATCAGAGTGCTGCATCCGCTTCGCTTGCCTTGCTTGCAGACCGCGTGGGCGCCGTCGTCTTGGCGGAGGCCGGGAGCCAGTTTCGCTTCGGGGAGGCGGGCGCGATCGCCCTTGGCGCGTTCGACACGATCTGGGCGACCGACGAGGGGAGGGAGGCCCTCAACCCTGACTTCGTCCTCCAACTCGGGCAGAATCCGATCTCGAGCGCGTGGGGCCTGACCCAAGGAACCGTCGCCCAACGCGTCGTGGTCCACGGCACCGAGTGGACCGACGCCCCTCCTTCCGCCACGACTTTCGCAGCAACAGATGTCGCGTCGTTGGTGACCCGTCTTGCGACACACGACTACGCGCGGGATGGTCGCGACCCATCGTTCGTACCTCGCGCTCGCTCACTCGACCGAAAGGCCTGGGACATCTCGACTCAGCTCCTGACCGACGTCGGCGACCCGCTCAGCGAGCCGGCGGCGGCCCTTGCGCTCGTCGACGCGCTCCCCGAAGGGGCCGCCCTCGTTCTCGGCAACAGTCTCCCCGTCCGCGACGTCGACCGGTGGGTCCCGCCTTCCAACAAGTCCCTCCGGGTGGTTGTTCAGCGCGGCGTGAGCGGGATCGATGGGCTGGTGTCCGCGGCGGCAGGCGCGGCATCTCAACAGTCTGGTCCGACGGCGCTCTTGGTTGGCGACATCAGCTTCCTGCACGATCTGAACGGACTCGCCCTTGCTGCCCTGTCGGACACACCCTTGGTCGTCGTGGTCATCAACAATGGGGGCGGTCGCATCTTCGAGCAACTTCCGATCGCTGGTCAGGGTGACGGGCGCTGGCTGCCTTACTTCACCACGCCGCAGCAGGTGGACCTTCGCGGCGCGGCCATACTTTACGGCTGCGCGTTCGAGGCCGTATCGACGGTGTCGTTGCTGCAGACTGCACTCGCCGAGGCACTGAGCCGACCCGGTTGCAGCGTCATCGAGGCGAAGGTGCCTCCTGAGAGCGCCAAAGAGCTCGGGGACGAACTCCGTCGACGCGTGGCTCAATCGCTCGGCGGAGCCGCGTAATGTGGATGTTACTTCACGGATTCACCGGGGCGCCTACGAGCTGGGACGCCGTCGGGGCGCGGTTGAAGGACGGCCAATCGACCATGCGCCCCCTGCTTCACGGCCACGGGCGGGACTGGCGCGCACGCATGGTGAAGACGTTTGGTGGCGAAGTCGATCGCCTCTTGCAGCTCGCCGAGACGATGCCGCGACCGAGGTGCCTGGTCGGCTACTCGATGGGCGCACGGCTTGCCCTCGCGATGCATGCCTCGCGTAAGCTCGAGTTCGACGCCGTGGTCTTGATCGGTGTTCACCCGGGTCTCGACGATCCCGCGGCACGCGCGTCGCGTCGCGCCCTCGACGCCGCACACGCCGCCGACCTTCGAGAGCGCGGTCTCCCGTCGTTCGTCGACGCTTGGGAGGGGCAACCTCTTTTCGACTCCCAGCGGCGCCTTACGGCGGAGTCGCGATCGATGCAGCGACAGATTCGGCTCGACCACGACGCGGATGGGTTGGCGTCTTCGCTGGACGTCCTTGGGCTCGCGCAGATGCCGAGCTACCGCGCCGCCATCGCCGAGCTTCACCCCCCACCGACCCTCGTTGCGGGTCGCCTCGACTTGAAGTTCGCGTCGCTCGCGCGCGAGCTGACGACACGTCCTGTTTTGGTGGAGGACGCAGGTCACAACGTCGTGCTCGAGGCTCCTGATGCCGTGGCTGCGCTCTTGCGTGAAGCCCACCCGAGGACGGGATGACCGAGATCGCGCCAGGTTCCCTCAGGGCGTGGGTGCTCGCGTCGCGTCCCGCCACACTCGCGGCGGCGTTCGCCCCGGTCGCGGTCGGGACTGCATGTGCCTGGCGGGCTGGTGGGTTTCGGGCCGACGCCGCCGTGGCCGCGCTCCTCGGCGCCTTTTTGATTCAGATCGCCACCAACCTGGCCAACGACTTGTTCGACTTTCAAAAGGGCGCCGACGACGAGCAGCGCCTCGGCCCGACCCGCGCTGCCCAGGCAGGACTCCTGACCGTCGCCGAGCTCCGTCGCGGCATCGCGCTCGTGTTGACGTTGGCGCTCGGCGTCGGTTTGTACCTCGTCGCCGTTGCGGGCGTTTGGGTCGTGGCGATCGGCCTCGGGTCAATCCTCGCTGGTCTTGCTTACACCGGCGGGCCCTTTCCCCTCGCCTACAATGGCCTTGGCGATGTGTTCGTGATGCTGTTCTTCGGGTTCGTCGCGGTGTGTGGCACGGCTTTCGTTCAAGCCGGGTTCGTACCCGCGGTCGCGTGGGTCGCCGCGATTCCGATGGGCGCCTTGGCCACGGGGATCCTGGTCGTCAACAACGTTCGCGACGTCGAGGGGGATTCGAGGGCCAACAAACGGACGCTCGTCGTGCGCTTTGGAAGAGACAACGGCGTCCGAGAGTACGTTCTGCTCCTCGTCGTCACCTATGCCACCCCGTTTGCGCTGTGGGGGATCTATCAAACGAGTGCCTGGGTTCTGCTCCCAGTTCTGACGGCTCCGCTCGCCCTGCGCCTGGCTCGCTCGGTCAAGATCGATCGGGGCCCCAAACTCAATGAAACCCTCGCGGGCACGGCGAAGCTGCTCTCGCTCTTCGGTGTCCTACTCGCCGGAGGGCTCGTTCCATGACGAGGCTCCACGCCCGGCTCGAGGTCCTCGAAGGAGCGCTCGGCCAACCCGTCGCGGGGGCCGCCGGGGCCGAGTCCCGCACGTTCGTCCTGCTGTCGATCGAGGACGAAGAGGGCAGGGTCGGGATGGGCGAGGCGTCCCCGCTTCCTGGCTACTCCCCGGACTCAGTCGACGAAGCCATCGATGCGCTTCAGACATTCTTGGCGTCACCGATCGAGGTCGACCCGCGTCTTCCGGCGCGCGCGCTCCTCGATCACACCGCAGAAGTCCAACTCATGCCGTGCCCGTCGGCCCGCTTCGCAATCGAGGCGGCCTTGCTCGATTGGCTTGGCCAGGTGCGCGGCGCGCCAGTGCACGCGATGCTCGGCAGCGCCCCGGTCGAGTCGATTCCGGTGGCGGACTTGGTGAACGAACCTGATCCGGCCCGATGGCTCGACGAGGTCGACAACAAAGTCGGTGCTGGTTGGCATCACTTGAAGTTCAAGGTCGGCGCCCAGTGGGCCGCGGAAGTCGACGCACTGACAACGGTTCGCGTCGCTCATCCGACGCTTGGGATTCGCGTCGACGCCAATCAGAGGCTGTCGCGCTTGGATCTCGAAGGGCATCGAGAGAAACTCCTGGCGCTCGAGCTCGACTTCTTTGAGGAGCCCGTGCCGTCTGGGTCACTCGGCGAGGTCGTGCACCTATCGCTGCCTCTCGCGATCGACGAAACCTTGAGAGAAGAGACGCCGTCGCGCGCCGCGCTTGCCACTGGCGCGGTCCGGGCGTTGGTGATCAAGCCGACGGTGGTCGGGGGCCTCACCGCAGCCCTCGATCTGGCGAAGATCGCGCGCGCCCATGGCGCCGAACCCGTTTTGTCTCACACGTTCGATGGCCCCGTGGCCCGTGCGGCGTCCGCCGAGGTCGCGCTTGCCGTTGGCGCGACCTTGGCCCAAGGGCTTGGGGAGCACGCGGGCCTCGCGCTCTGGCCGGCGACGGAGGTCGCCTCGATTCAAGGTTTCGAGATTCGATCGCATCGTGCACCGGGGCTTGGCGTGACCATGGGGGGTCGAGGGTCCGATGCGTGAACTGAGCCTGCTTTCGGCGGCGGCCGAGGTGCCGGATCGGCCGTGCCTCGTGACTCGGAACCAAGCTTGGTCGTTTGCCGACGTCGCCTCCAGGGTGGCCGCGGCCATCGATGCGCTCGAGGAGCGAGGGGTCGTCTCTGGGAGTCGCGTGGCGATTGCCCCGAAGGTCGACCTCGACTCGATCGTGTGGCTCTACGCCCTTTTCGAGATGGGGTGCCCCGCGGTCCTCCTCCACCCGCGGCTCACCGCAGAAGAACGCGCACACGTATCCCGGCTCTCGGCGCCAACCTTCACGATCGACGGTCCCCCCAGCGCGACGCCCCGGGTCGGCATGCCCCCGAGGCCCACGGTCCCTTCGGATCGAACGCTCGCGATCGTTTCGACCTCGGGAACCGGGGGCGCGCCGCGCGGCGCCGTTCTCTCGCGTCGGGCCTTTGTCGCGTCGTCTGAAGCGCATGCGGCAAACCTCGGGTGGACGTCCGACGACCGCTGGCTGTTGACGATGCCGCCCGCGCACGTCGGCGGCCTTTCCATTGTGACCCGTTGCCTGATCGCCCGCAGAGCCGTCGTCGTTGCCGAGGGGCACTTCAGCGCCGACAGGGTCGCGGAGGCCGCATCCGACCGACACGTCACCTTGATCAGCGTCGTGCCTACGATGCTCGCTCGTCTCCTAGCCCTATCTCCGACGTGGGTTCCGTCTCCCTCGCTTCGCGCCGTCTTGGTCGGCGGCGCCCTGTCTCCCCCCGCGCTTGTCGAACGCGCGGTGGAACGAGGGGTTCCCGTTGTGACGACCTATGGTTGCACCGAGGCATGCTCTCAGGTGACGACCCAAAGTCTCGATCAGGTGGGGTCCGTGGGTTCCGGCGCACCACTTCAGGGTGTTGGCGTCCGGATCGTCGACGGCGAGATTCAACTGTCCGGGCCAACACTGATGGACCGGTACGAAGGCGATCATCCTGCTCCTTGGACAGCCGACGGCTGGTTCCGCACGCGTGACGCCGGGACCTTCACGGACGACGGCCAGCTCCTCGTGCTCGGAAGGCTCGACGACATGATCATCACCGGGGGAGAGAATGTCGCCCCTGCGGAGGTCGAAGCCGCCCTCGAGGCGCTTCCCGAAGTCGCCGAAGCTTGTGTCTTCTCGATGCCACACGAGTCCTGGGGCGCTGAGGTCGTCGCTGCGGTCGTGGCCTCGGTCAAACCCTTCGATCGGGCCGCCGTTCGGAGGGCGCTTCGTGACCACCTGGCCTCGTTCAAGCATCCGAAACGCCTGGCTCTCCTGCCTGCCCTGCCGCTCAACCGCAACGGGAAGGTCGACCGCGCCGCGGTGCGTATCCGGTGCGCCGATCTACTGGCTCCCTTCGAGTGATCCTTCACGCCGGCTTTCTGCTAGGGTTCGGCGTCCGAAAGGGGGACGAGGAATGGCTGATCAAGTCAAGGCATCTCACATTCTACTGATGTACGCGGGCTCGGAGCGATCGTCGGCGACCCGAAGCAAGGCCGAAGCCGAAGCCCAGATCGCAGAGATCGAAAAACAACTGAACGAGGGCGCCGACTTCGCCGCCCTGGCCAAGGAGCACTCCGACTGCGGGTCTGCTGCAGCTGGCGGTGACCTCGGCGGTTTCGGTCGCGGCCAAATGGTGAAGCCGTTCGAGGATGTGGCGTTTGGTCTCGACGTGGGCGCGACGAGCGGCGTGGTCGAAACCGTATTCGGCTACCATCTCATCCGGCGTACCGGCTAGGGCGCGTTACCCCGCTTTGAAGTCCTCGATCATCGAGGCGTAACCGTCTCGAAAGCTCGGATAGGCGAAGCGGAAACCAGAACGCCGAAGGAGAGCGTTGCGGCATCGCTTGTTGAGGGATGCGGCTTCGCCCTCTCGAGGAGACGCGACCTCGAGCTCTCCGCTGACCCAGCGGACCACTTCGGCCATCGTGACCGGCTCGTCGTCCGACCCGACATACAAGGGCTCGACGGTGTCGGCTCTCATCAGGTGGTGAAGCGCGCCGGCGCAATCTTCGACGTGGATCCGGTTCGTCCAGCTCGCCGTGGCGACGGCCTCTCCAGAAGACACCTTGCGCAACAGGCGGGTCCGTCCCGGCCCGTAGATTCCGGAGAGCCGTACCGCGACCCCACCATCGCGCTGGCGGACGACTTGCTCCGCGTCGAGAAGAGTCTTGCCGTTGAATCCGGCGGGCTCGGTGGGTGAGCCCTCATCGACCCACTCTCCCTGGCTCTGACCGTACACCGCCGTGCTCGACGTGAAGAACACGCGTCGCAGCGGAGAGCCTGCCGCTTCGAGGGCGCGGATGAGGTTCCGGAGCCCATCGACGTAGATCGCCCGGTAGCTTTCCGCGTCTCGGCGGTCTGCACTTGCCGTGTAGAACAGGTGATCAAATGCCGCCGGGGGGGACGCGAGGCTTGACCGATCGGTGAGGTCGACAGCCCAAGGCGTGATGCCCTCCGCGAGTGCCGATACATTGCGCCGAACGCCCCACACCGTGCACCCGTCGGCAATCAGGCGTCGGCCGAGGGCGTTCCCGACATCCCCGCAGCCCGCGATCAACACGTTGTCCGTCATTGCTGGTCCATCACTAGCCGCACAGACGATTACCGCCTTTGCCCTTGGCGGCAAAGGCGAAATCATCGGCGCGCTTGAGAACCGAGGCAATGTCGTCCCCAGGGCGCGCAATGCTCAGGCCGGCGCTCGCCGTGACGGGGCGGTTCGGGTCGAAGCTCAGGCCCACCTCCCGAATGGCCGTGACGAAGCGGTTGCCAGCAACACGACCCTCTTCTTGGTTGGTATCCGGCAGGACGATGACGAACTCATCTCCACCGTAACGTCCAGCGACGTCGACCTCGCGGGTCGAGCGGCGAAGCGCCTCGGCGACTTGTTGCAGCACCCGATCCCCCTCGAGGTGTCCACGGTCGTCATTGACATGCTTGAATTGGTCGAGATCGATCATGACGACCGCCATCGGGCGACCGCGGTTGAGCCAAGCGAGGCCCTGCTCGATGTGGCTCAGGATGTGGCGACGGTTCCAGAGCTTGGTGAGCGGGTCCTGACGCGAGAGTTCGGCGAGTCGTTCGTTGGCATCGACCAGCTGCGTTTCGCGCTGGTTGATGCGATTGACGAGGAGCGCCACGATCACCGTGGTGAACATCAGGAGAAGGGTGAGGAGGCCTGCCTGGAGGGCGCCCTCGAGGGCGTCGGGTCCCTGCGAGCGGATCCACTCAGGCCCGTCCGGGGCGAAGGGAAGGTCGCCCTCGACCTCCAGGAACACGACGCCGGAGTACATGAGGGCGCCAATGCCGGCCAGGAGCACGCCCATGCGCGGCGTCACCACCAGTGAGTTCACGACGCCGGCGATGAAGTAGAGCGCGACGATCATGGTCCGCGATGACCCGACCCGCTGCACGAGGAACGTGAGGACCGCCATGTCGAGGATGCCGCCGAGGAAGGGTCGCCAGGCACCGCCGATGTCGCGCCAGATCAGGAACTGCTCGAGGAGGGCGACCCCGGCGTAGGCGATGAACACCCATCGATGCGCCGCGATTGCGGGATACAGGAGCGGAACGAGCCAGATCCCGCATGCCGCGAGGAGAAAACGCACCCAAGCGGTGCCAAACGCGAGCCGATCCGAGTTCATGGGCAGTCTTCTCAGTCTACATTAATCCCTGGGGATTAGGCGTGTTTGACAAGGGAATGCCGCCATGGCATCCGGATATCCGGATAAAGGGATGGATTCCGGCCTGCAGACATCGGTTGATCTGGTTTCCGCCTTCGCGGACCCGACGCGCATGCGCCTCCTCGCGCTCCTCGACGGGCATGAACTCACGGTCGCCGAGCTCACGGCCATCACGGAGTTGAGCCAATCGCGGGTGTCCACCCATTTACGCCGCCTCCGAGACAACGGCCTCCTTCAGGATCGGCGGGAAGGTTCGCTCCGGTACTATCGACTGCAACGCGAAGCGCTCGGGGCGCGGGCCGATCGGCTTTGGAACGCCCTGCGTGCCGGCCTCGATGACGCCGTTCTGCGGAGCGACGCGGAGCGCCGTGCGGGACTCCTTGCCGCGAGAGACGACGAGGGCCCGTGGGTCGAGTCGATCGCCGGTCGAATGGAGCATCACTACTCCCCGGGTCGAACCTGGGAAGCGCTCGCACGTGGGATCGCTCCATTGCTCAGCTTGGGCGAGGTCGTCGACATCGGGTGTGGCGACGGCATGGTCGCGCAGATGCTTGCCCCGCACGCCGCACGCTATGTTGGGCTCGACCAAAGCGACAAGCTCTTGGCGGCCGCGCGGCAGCGACTCCGTCACCGATCCCGGGCTTCGTTCGTGTCGGGCGACATGCATGATCTTCCGTTCGGCGATGAGTCATTCGATCTCGCGCTCATGCTTCACGTCCTGACATACACCAACCGCCCCGCCGATGCCGTTCAGCAAGCCGCGCGCGTGCTCCGCCCGGGTGGACAGCTCGTCGTGGTCACCCTGGCAAGCCACCCACACGGCGAGGTGGTTGCGCGCTACGGCCACGCCAATCGAGGTTTTGAGCCCAAGGCGCTTCGGCGGATCTTGAAAGGGCTCGACGTAGAACGGTGCGAGATCACCTCTCGCGAACGGCGCAAGCCGCACTTTCAGGTTATCACTGCGGCGGCCCGCAAGCGCAAAGAGCAATCATGACGACCCACTCGATCGAACAACGACTCTTGGCCCTCTTCGACGAACGCATTGCGTTCTTTGATGGGGCGATGGGCACGATGGTTCAACGCGCCGGTCTCGAAGAGGCCGATTTTCGCGGTGAACGCTTCGCCGATCACCCCAAGAGCCTCAAAGGCAACAACGATTTGCTGGTCCTGACGCGCCCAGACGTGATTCGTACGATTCACCAGCAGTACCTCAACGCCGGCGCGGACATCATCGGGACCAATACGTTCAACGCCAACTCGTTCTCTCAGGCCGACTACGACCTCGAATCGGTCGTCTACGACCTCAACGTCGCTGCCGCGAGGCTTGCGAAAGAGACGACGGCTGCCCACGACCGCCCGAGCTTCGTTGCGGGGGCGATCGGGCCCCTGAACAAGACCTTGAGCCTGAGCCCAGATGTCAACGACCCTGGGTTTCGAGCCCTCACCTTCGACGAGGCACGTGCGGCCTACGCAGAGCAGGCGCGGGGCCTGATCGACGGCGGCGCCGACTTCCTTCTCGTCGAAACGATCTTCGATACCCTGAACGCGAAGGCGGCCCTCAGCGCCATCGAAGATGTGAAAGCCGAGAAGGGGGTCGACCTCCCGGTCGTGGTGTCGGTGACCATCGTCGACAAGAGCGGCCGGAACCTATCGGGACAGACCGTCGAGGCCTTCTACATCTCGATCGAGCATGCCAGGCCTCTCGCGGTTGGCATCAACTGCTCCCTCGGTGCAGCCGAGATGCGTCCCTTCTTGAAAGACCTTTCGGCGGTCGCCGACTGTCACGTCCATTGCTACCCGAACGCCGGTCTCCCCAATGCGTTCGGCGGCTACGACCAAACGCCCGAACAAATGGCGACGCTCCTTCGCGAGTTCGCGAACGAAGGAATGGTCAACCTCATTGGCGGGTGCTGTGGGACCACGCCGGACCACATTGCCACGATCGCCGGGGCGGTCCGTGGTGTCACACCCCGACCCCTCCCATCCAGCCAACCCCACTTTGCCCGGTACAGCGGACTCGAGCCGCTGGTCGTACGCCCCGAAACCAATTTCGTCATGGTCGGCGAGCGAACGAACGTCACCGGTTCGGCCAAGTTCCGTCGACTGATCACCGAGGATGACTACCCCGAGGCCGTGTCGGTTGCGCTCCAGCAGGTGCGGAACGGCGCCAACATCATCGACATCAACATGGACGAAGGCATGCTCGATTCTGAGCAGGCCATGACTCGGTTCCTGAATCTCATCGGAGCCGAACCCGAGATCTCCCGCGTCCCCATTATGATCGACAGCTCAAAATGGAGCGTGCTGGAAGCGGGCTTGAAGTGTGTCCAGGGGAAATCGATCGTGAACTCGATCAGCCTCAAAGAGGGCGAGGCCGAGTTCCTCGACAAAGCCAGGCAGGTTCGGCGGTACGGTGCCGGGGCCGTCGTGATGGCGTTCGACGAAGAGGGTCAGGCGGACACGATCGAGCGAAAGGTCGAAATCTGCGGTCGCGCGTACGACCTTCTCGTTGAAAAGGCTGGGTTTGGGCCGACCGACATCGTGTTCGACCCCAACATCTTTGCCGTCGCCACCGGCATCGAAGAACACAACGAATACGCGATCAACTTCATCGAAGCGACGCGGCAGATCAAAGCGCGGTGCCCCGGCGCCTTGGTGAGCGGCGGGGTCAGCAACCTGAGCTTCTCGTTTCGAGGAAACAACCGCGTGCGCGAGGCGATGCATTCGGCGTTCCTCTACCACTCGATTGCCGCCGGCATGGACATGGGCATCGTCAACGCAGGGCAGCTCGAGGTGTACGAAGAAGTCCCGAAGGACCTGCTCGAGCACGTCGAAGACGTCCTCTTCAATCGTCGTGAGGATGCCACCGAGCGCCTCGTGACCCTCGCCGAAACGGTCAAAGGCAGCGGAAAGAAGAACAAACTCGACCTGAGTTGGCGGGAAGCGCCCGTGGAGGAACGCCTCAAGCACGCTCTGGTCAACGGAGTCGTCGAGTTCGTCACCGAGGACACCGAAGAGGCGCGCCAGAAGTACCCGAAGCCCCTCGACGTGATCGAAGGGCCGTTGATGAGCGGGATGGGGGTCGTCGGCGATCTGTTTGGGGCCGGAAAGATGTTTCTCCCGCAGGTCGTCAAGAGCGCACGCGTCATGAAGAAGGCCGTCGCCCATCTCGAGCCTTTCATGGAGGACGAGAAGACCGAGGGGTCTACGCAGGGCAGGGTCTTGATGGCGACCGTCAAGGGCGACGTGCACGACATCGGCAAGAACATCGTTGGCGTGGTACTCGGGTGCAACAACTACGATGTCGTGGATCTGGGCGTGATGGTACCCGCGGAGCAGATCCTCGACGTCGCGGTCGAAAAAGGGTGCGACGTTGTCGGGCTGAGCGGGCTGATCACACCATCGCTCGATGAGATGGTGTACGTGGCCTCGGAGATGGAGCGTCGGAACCTCGACATGCCGCTGCTGATCGGCGGAGCGACGACGAGTCGACAACATACGGCGGTCAAGATCGCACCCGCGTACCATGGCAGCACCGTTCATGTGCTTGACGCCTCTCGAGTGGTCAATGTGGTCTCGTCTCTACTGAGCCCCGAGCGACGAGAGGGCTTTGACGGGAAGAACCGCTCGGAGCAGGAGAAGTCGCGGCGCTTGTTCGCCCATCGGCAAAACAGACAGCTCATCTCCGTCGACATCGCGCGAGAGCACGCGGTTCCGATCGATTGGGCCTCGGAGACGCCAGCGGTCCCGTCCTTCGTCGGTCGGCGCATGGTCGAGGATGTCGCCCTCGAAGAGATCGCGTCCTACATCGACTGGACGTTTTTCTTCTCGGCGTGGGACCTCAAGGGCAAGTTTCCAAAGATTTTCGAGCACGAACGCTACGGAGATGCGGCGCGGGAGCTCTACGACAACGGCCGCGCGCTCCTCGACGAGATCATCTCGAAGTCGTTGCTCACACCTCGCGGGGTGTACGGCTTCTGGCCGGCGAATAGCGACGGCGACGACATCGTCGTCTGGAACGACGAGTCTCGAAATGGCGAGAAGCTGCGCTTCCACATGCTGCGCCAGCAAAGTGCGAAACCCAATGAGCAGCCCTACTTCAACTTGGCCGATTTCGTCGCTCCGACCGACACCGGGCTGGCCGACCACGTCGGGGGCTTCGCCGTGACGACCGGGATTGGCGTCGAGGAGCTCGCGACACGGTACGAGCGCGACCACGACGACTACAACGCGATCATGGTCAAGGCGCTTGCGGATCGTCTGGCGGAAGCCTTCGCCGAGCTGCTCCATCAGCGTTCCCGCCGCGAATGGGGCTACGAAGCCCAAGGCGAGTTTTCCAACGAGGAGTTGATTGCCGAGAAGTATCGAGGCATTCGCCCGGCATTCGGCTATCCTGCCTGCCCGGACCACACGGAGAAGGCGACCCTTTGGAAACTACTCGAAGCCGACGAGGCGGGTATCTCACTCACGGAGCACTTCGCAATGAGCCCCGGTGCCAGCGTCAGCGGCATTTATCTTGGTCATCCAAAGTCGCGGTATTTTGCCGTTGGCTCCATCGATCGCGACCAAGTGCAGGACTACGCGCGCCGCAAGGGTATCAGTGTGGCTGAAGCGGAACGTTGGCTGCAGCCGAATCTCGGGTACGAGCGGAGCAACTAGTGCAGAGACCGAGGCTTCGTGATCTGCTGCCGGTAACGGTGAACTCTTTCGACCCGGAAGAGGTGACCACGAGGAGCCATCGCGAGACCGACCCGCGTGCGGTGGGCCTGATGGTCAAAGACGTAGACGCCATTTGGCAAGCCGTCGTTCAGTACTACAAGCTCGGTCTTCATCCCGCGCTCGCAGTGTGCATTCGGCGCCGCGGAGAGATCATCCTCGACCGCGCGATCGGACATGCCAGTGGCAATAGCCCTCAGGACCCGGAGGGAACACCGCTCGTCAAAGCGACCCCGGATACGCTCTACAATTTCTTTTCGGGGTCGAAGGCGGTCACCGCCATGTTGGTGCACCTCCTGCATCAAGAGGAGAGGCTGCACGTCGATGAACCCGTCGCTACCTTCATCCCCGAGTTCGCGAGAAAGCGAAAGCACAACATCACGATACGGGATTTGCTTACGCACCGTGCGGGGATTCCTGCGACGCCGAGTGAGGCGATCGATCTCGACCTGCTGAGCCGGCCCGAGGAGATCGTCGAAGGGTTTTGCAACCTGGAGCCTTCCTACAAGGCCGGGACCGTCCAGGCCTATCATGCGGTCACCGGCGGATTCATTTTGGGGGAGGTCATCCGACGGGTGACGGGCCAGAACATTCGGGAGTTCTTGACCGAGAGCATCCGTGAGCCGCTCGGGATGCAGTACTTCAACTACGGGGTCCGACCCGACCAGCTCGACAAAGTCGCCGTCGACGCATTCACCGGCCCCATCCCCACGTGGCCGGGCAAAAACCTGATTCAGCAGTCGTTGGGAGCCTCGATGCGAGAGCTCGTCGACCTCAGCAACGATCCACGTTTTCGCACAGCGGCCGTCCCTTCGGCGAACATCATTGCGACGCCGGAGGAAATCTGTCGCTTCTTTGAGATGCTTCTATGTGGCGGGACCTACGAGGACACACGGGTCTTCGAGCAGCGTACCGTCGTCCGTGCCACGCTCCGACAGGCAGCCGGCCAAGTCGACCGCATCTTGCTGCTTCCGGTGCCGTTTTCGATGGGCTTCATGCTCGGAAACAAGAACCTGAGTTTCTACGGTCCGCGCACTGCGAAGGCGTTCGGGCATCTCGGCTTCACCAACGTGATCGCGTGGGCGGATCCGGAACGCGACATCAGCGTTTCCTTCATGAACACAGGCAAACCACTACTCGCGGCCCGCATGGTCGCTTGGCTGAACGTCCTTCGGGTCATCAGCGGGCGCGTCCACCGAGACCGGGCTTAAACTCGAGCGCTGCGTGTCCCGGACCACGAGTCCATCGACGCGCCGCCCTTAGGTCGCAGAGGAACGTCTCGACACACGAACGCCCACTGCTAGTCTGGCCGCCATGAAATTCAGTGCTTCGATCGCGATGGCGCCACCCGAGGAATACGTGCCGGTCGCTCAGGCCGCCGAGGAGCTCGGCTACCATGCCATCGTGCTCCCGGATTCGATCTTCTTTTCCGAAGAGGTGAGTAAGCCCTATCCGTACACGCAAGACGGTGCGCGGATGTGGGGTCCGGAAACCCCGTGGATCGAACCACTCATCGGGGCGGCCGCGATGGCGGCGGCCACCAAGACGCTGTTCTTCTACACGAGTGTCGTGAAGCTGCCGGTTCGCCATCCGGTGTTGGTCGCGAAACAGGTCGCGTCTCTTGCCGCGATTTCCAACAACCGGTTCGGCTTCGGCGCGGGCCTCGGTTGGCTCCCCGAAGAGTTCAAGTGGTGCGGCACCGAGTTCGAGACACGTGGCAAGCGGATGGACGAGTGCCTCGAGATCCTTCGCCTCATCTGGTCCGGTGAGATGGTCGAGTACCACGGAGAGCACTACGACTTCGGCAAGATTCAGATGAGTCCAGCCCCGACCAAGCCGGTTCCGATCTACATCGGCGGGCACTCGAAGCCTGGCCTCAAACGGGCCGCCAAGTACGGCGATGGGTGGTCTTCCGCGATGCTCACCTCGAAAGAGCTCATCGGGCTCATCGAGCAGATCGAGGGCTATCGCAAGGAGTATGGACGCGATCACCTACCGATGGAGTACCAGGGCGTCGTGACGGACGCATGGGACGCGGATGGGTTCAAACGGCTCGAAGATGCCGGTGTGACCGACATCATCACCGTCCCGTGGCTGATGTATGGGACACCGATGCAGGGTGGGACCCTGCAAGGACGCATCGACGGCTTGAAACGCTTTGCGGACGACGTTATCGCCAAGATGTGATGACCCCGGAGCTTCGGATGTTGGACATGGCGGCCGCTTCGCCCATGAGCGAGGAGGACGCCAGGGTTCTCGCGAGCCTTCCGACGTCTGACCTATGTGCCGCCGCACGCGCCCGGCGCGACCGAGCATGGGGTAGGGTGCTGACCTACTCGCCCAAGGTTTTCCTTCCCATCACCAACCTTTGCCGAAATCGCTGTGACTACTGCTCGTTTCGGCGGTCACCTGGCGATCCGGGCGAATGGACGATGTCGCCCGACGAAGTGCGAAGCTGGCTCGCTCGCGCGAAGGCGCAGGGTTGCATTGAGGCACTGTTCTGCTTGGGCGACACCCCCGAGACGGGCTTTAGGGAGTACCGTGCGCTTCTGCGCTCCTGGGGTCACGATTCGACGGTCGACTATCTTCATTGGGCCGCCGAGGAGGCGATTGCCCAAGGCCTCCTCCCGCACACCAATGCTGGGATCCTCACCCGCGACGAGATGGCCCGGCTGCGTGCCGTGAACGTGAGCCTCGGACTCATGCTCGAAACGGTGAGCACGCGCCTTTGCCAAAAGGGGATGCCGCATCACCGCGCACCCGACAAACGCCCGGCGAAGCGGGTCGCGATGACGCGGGAAGCCGGCGAGCTCAAGATCCCCTTCACATCGGGGCTCTTGATCGGGATCGGAGAGACCCAAGACGAACGGATCGACACCTTGCTCGCGATTCGCTCGCTCCATCGCGAGTACGGCCACATTCAAGAAGTGATCGTTCAGAACTTCAGGGCGCACCCCGCAACGCCGATGGGTGGTCATGCGGAACCCACCGAGGAAGAGCTGGCGCGCACCGTGGCCCTTGCCCGATTGGTGTTAGACGACGAGGTCAGTGTCCAGGCGCCGCCCAACTTGAGCCCGGCGTCGGCGAGAACCCTCATCGACGCCGGCATCAACGACTTCGGCGGAATCTCTCCCGTCAGTCCCGATTACATCAACCCGAAGCATCCTTGGCCGCTCGTCGAGCGTCTTTCGATCGAGTGCACGCAGGCGGGTTTCTCGCTTGAACCGCGCCTGCCCGTCTATCCGTCGCATCTCGAGGCAGGTGACTTCGTCGACCCGTCCTTGCGGCCAAGCGTGGATGCCCTTCAGTCGAGCTTGGTGACCCCATGACGACCACGCCCGAGTTTTGCCTTCGGGAGGTTTCGGCCGAAGTTCGCTCCGTCCTCGAGAAGAGCCTCGAGGGACGGGACATCACCGTCGGCGATGGCGTGGTGCTGAGCGGCGCGCGTGGTGCCGATCTCCACGCGCTCTGTCTCGTCGCCAACGAACTCCGCGGCCGTCAGGCGGGTGACCGCGTCAGTTACGTCGTCAATCGCAACATCAACTTCACCAACGTTTGCATCAAGAACTGCAAGTTCTGTGCGTTCGCCCGGACCGTGCGATCCGAACAAGGGTACTTTCTCCCCCACGAAGAGATCGCACGGCGCGTGAGGCAGGCGGTGGACATGGGCGCTACCGAGGTCTGTCTGCAGGCAGGCCTCTCTCCAAACCTCACCGGAGACTCGTACATCGAGCTTTGCCGGGTCGTGAAAGAGGCGGCGCCCGACGTTCACATCCACGCGTTTTCACCGGAAGAGGTGAAGTTCGGTGCGTCGTTGAAGCGTGTCTCGTTCTCGGATTACCTCGAGGAGCTCGTCGATGCGGGCCTCGGTTCGCTCCCTGGGACTTCCGCCGAGATCCTCGATGACCGGTTGCGTAAGACGATCGCCCCGACTCGAATCAAGACGAACGAGTGGGTTGAGGTCATCACCTCCGCCCACGCGCTCGGCATCCCAACAACATCCACCATGATGTTTGGCCACATCGAAACGGTGGAGCACCGGATGCACCACATGGATCTCCTGCGCAGGATCCAGCGCGACACGGGGGGGTTCACGGAGTTCGTGCCGCTGTCGTTCGTTCACGACGAAGCCCCGCTGTTCGTCAAGAGCGACGTCCCAGGAGTCCGCCCTGGCCCAACGGGCGACGACGTCCTGAGGCTCTATGCCACCGCTCGCCTGATGCTGGGTCAAGACATCCCGAACCTGCAGGCGTCGTGGGTCAAGGAGGGAATCCGCACCTCGCAGTTCCTTTTGAGCGCGGGGGTCAACGACCTCGGCGGTACACTCATGAACGAGAGCATCTCCACGGCCGCTGGCGCGCGCCACGGCCAGCTGATGACGCCCGCAACCCTTCGTCGCGTCATTCGAGACGCAGGCAAGGTCCCCGTCGAACGCAACACCCGCTACGGGATCGTGCGCGAGTTCGGGCCAACCGCGACGGATGATCCCCCCGAACCCCTCGATCACATCGAAGACCCCGACGCCGTCTTCGGCTCCTACGAAGCCCTCACCCAAGATCGCCGCTTCCACTACGAGCCCCGAGGCCTCCGCGTCGTCGGCTAACCCGGGGTCACTCCGCCCCCCCAAAACCGAAGCAGTTCCAGCCGCTTACGCATCGCACCGCGAAAACCCAAATCCGCTACCGCGCCCGAAGCCGATCAAGGTCGCTTGGATGGTCGACATCGAAGGCGATCCCGCTGCTCAGCTGCACACTCACGGTCAGCCCCAACTCGCGGGCGCTCTGAAGGTGACGGTCGAGGCTGTCGCGGTGCCCCAAGCAGCTCGGCAGAGCCGTCGGCGGCGCCACCGCGATGACGTTGGTGCCCTTCCCAAGCCGGTCGGGGACCAACACCACGTCACTCTCCGACAGCGCGCGAACCACGCTCTCGATGTCTTCTCGTTGGAGCTCCGGAAGGTCGCTCATGCAGACGACGACGGCGTCCGCTCCTCTCGCTTCGAGCTCTAGCAGGGTTGCGTCCACGATTTCAGCGAAGCCCTCTGCCGCCGATGGATCCTCGAGTGTGGTCGCGCCGAGTTCCCTCGCCAGCCCGCGTGCTGCTTCGGAGTCGCTCACCACCGCGACCTCGTCGATCCCAGGAGACGTCTTCAACACGCGCAAGACGTGCTCGAAAAAGCTCCGCGCAAGCTTCGCCCGATCCGAAGGCGACAAGACCTTGGACAACCGTGACTTCGCGCGGTCGAATCCCTTGATCGGTACGAGGGCCCAAGTGGTCACAGCCGGCTCCGGGCGAACTCGAGGAGTTCGCGGGCTAAGCGTACTCGATCTTGTGGCTTTTGGATCAGGATGTCGGTTTCCAACAACGGAATCGCACACTCGAAGCGATCTCCTGGGTGAACGACGAGGCCATCGAGGAAGCCGTCGTAGTGTTTGGCGACCCATTGTGCCGAGGGCTCCATCCGGTCGATCGACGACACCATGGAGGCCAACGGTCCCTTGACCGCCTTACCGCCGACAAGCGGGCTGACGGCCACAACAGCCTTGTCGCGCAACCACTGGGCCACGCCGTCGAGTGATCGGATCGGGTCGATCGAGACGTAGGGGTTTGACGGGCAGAGGACGACCAGGTCCGCTTCGGCGAGCGCGCCGAGTACCTTGGCAGTTGCTGACGCCGAACTCCCCGATTGGACACGCGCGACGAGAGGGGCCCCGCGCTCTCGCACCAGCCAATCCTGAAAGGCCATCGACTTGTCGTCCGTGGTGACAATCACGGTTGGGCACGGCTCGTCGCTCATCGGCAGGATCGGTCTTGTGATCCCCAGCTCGCGGCAGATCGCAGCAGTGGCCTCGGTAAGGCTCGAACCTGCCGCCAGTGCGTTCGTCCTCCGAAGGTGTGTGACCAAGTCCCGATCGCCGAGCTGAAACCAAGGGTCGCCGCCCCTCCGCTTCGACTCCGCGAGGACCTCAAAGGTGTCGCCCTCAATACCCCAGCCCCGCTCCTCGGGGGCCAAACCCGCGAGCGTGTACATCACCGTGTCGAGATCGGGGCTGATGTGAAGGCCCCAGTGTGTGAAGTCGTCCCCGGTATTGACGATCACCGTGAGCATGCCTTCGTCGAGTACCCGGTGCAGTCCGGCGACCATTCGGGCCCCGCCGACGCCTCCGGCGACTGCCACGACGCGAGGCGGTCGGTCGGCCACGCTCATGCGTAGAGATCGAGGTCCGGGTCGCGCTGGAGCGCACGGCTCGACTCGTTGCTTGGTGTAAATCGTAAGCCCCGGACAACCGTGACCGGGCGCCCTTCATCGGCCTGCCCCGCGACGAGGTCCGCAGCGGCCGCGATCGCATCCGCAGCGGCCGTTTCGGTGGCTTCGAGCTCGCGACCATGTCGGTCGTGGGCCCCGCGCCTGTCGACGACGGGCGGCACCCCGCTCGACCCCAATGCGAAGCCCACGGTGCCCCGTCGAAACGGGCGACCCCAGGAGTCGGTGATCACGACTCCAACGGTCGCCCCCATCTGTTGCTGCAGGTGTTCTCGCATGCGAGCGGCGGTCGCGTCCGGATCTCTCGGCAGGGTCAGGACCCAGGGGCCGCTCCCCTCCGGCGCATCCTTCGGCGCCGAGTTGCTTGCGTCGATCCCTGCGTTCGCCGAAACGAACCCCAGCCGATGTCGAACGATGAGCGCGCCCTCTCGTTTGCGAGAGATGCCATGGCTTTCGGACATGATGAGCTCGACAAGTCGGGGGTCCTTGTCGACCTCTACGGCGAGCGCTCGGCTCGATTCCTGCGGAACCACAGTCGACAGATCGACGAAACAACCCTCGGCCCGCGACACGATCTTGCTCGCAATCACGACCACGTCGTCGTCGGTCAGACCGACTTCGGCGCGTCTCAGCGCATCCGAGACGATCGCGAGAAGGTCGTCCCCGCGTTCGATCGTCGGAATACCCGGGATCGCGACGATCGAGACTCTCGAACCGACTTCGAGGGTCTCCGGCTCTCGTCCCGCGTTGCGCATCAAGTCTCCGGAATACCGGTGATCCGAATTCCCGAACCGACGCTCTTGTATCGCCGGTTGATGTGCAACAGAACCGGGGTGAGCGATTCGAGTGCGATGGCGTTGCGCAGCACCCCGGCATCGACCCCGCGCAAGCCAAGGTCGTTGATGACCTCGATGACCGATGCACGCGCTTCTTTGTCGTTGCCGCACACCAGCACGTCGCAGTCGAAGGTGTGATCCGGATCGCTCAGATGATCCGAGCTGATGTGGTGGAGCGCAGCCACGAGCCTTGCACCGTCCTCGAGCGCGGCCTTGGCCTCGAGTGCAGCCGCCTGGCCTTCTGGCAGATGCACGGAGCGAACCTTCGGAGGTTGGAGCGGCACGGTGATGTCAACGACGATCTTGTCGCCCACCACAGGCGCGATCGCGCGGAACGTGGGCCCATGCGCACTGTAGGGGACGGTCACGACGATCAGATCACCATGACCGCATGCGGCTTCATTGTCTCCGCCTTGCAACGTCGTTCCGAAGGCTTCCGAGAACTCGGCCGCCTTGGCGCGCCCTCGCTCCGCGTCTCTCGAGCCGATGAATACCTCGTGACCGGCCTGAGCCCATCGCACAGCCAACCCTCTGCCTTCGCGACCGGTGCCGCCTACAATTCCGATTTTCATATGTTCCTCATGAGTTGAGCTCGGCCACGAACCTCAGCGTGTCCATGTCCCGAGAGCCCACCATCATGGTCCCAACTGGCGACTCTTTCCAGCGCTGGAACCGGTCGCGGATTCTATCCTTCGAGCCCACCAAGTAGAGTTCGTCCACGAGGGCATCCGGCACCGCAGCGATCGCTTCGTTTCGCTTGCCCTCCAGGAAGAGCCCCTGAACCTTCTCGCAGGCCTCTTCGAAACCCACCCTGCATAGATAGTCCTTGTAGAAGTTCTTGCTCTTCGAACCCATCCCCCCAATGTAGAGCGCCAACTGCATCTTGCAGGGCAGCATCGCGTGCTCCGGGTCGCCGACGACCACCACCACGGTGGGGGCGACGTCGAAGTCGGCGAGGCTCTTTCCGTTGCCGGCCTTCTCGAACCCTCGATTGAAGTTCTCCATAAGGACATCTCCCCGCTCTGGGTGCATGCAGGTCAGGAGACAGCCATCGGCGAGCTCGGCTGCCATCTGTTGAGATTTCGGCGCCATCGACCCCGTGTAGACTGGAATGTCAGGGCGACTATGGACCATGCTCTTGAGCGGCTTGCCCTGCCCAGTGGAACCTTCGCCGTGGTACGGGATCTGGTAGCGGACACCATCGAACTCGAGAGCCCCGCGTCGTGCGAAGATCTGCTTCACGATCGTGACGTACTCACGTAACCAGGTCAGCGTTTTGTTGAAGGGCACGCCGTGCCAACCCTCGACCACCTGCGGTCCCGACGTACCAAGCCCCATGATGAAGCGGCCTTGCGACAGGCTGTCGATCGTCATCGCGGTCATTGCGGCGTTCGCTGGTGTTCGCCCTGGGAGCTGCATGATTGCGGTCCCGAGTTTGATCCGAGACGTACGCGCCCCGACCCACGCCAGCGGTGTGACTGCGTCGTTGCCCCAGGACTCCGCCGTCCAGATTGAGTCGTACCCCATGGCCTCAACCGCCAGTATCTTGTCGATGTCGACGAGGTCCTCGATCGTCGTATTGAGTTGTGGTCCTGCGTAACCGAGCATCAGCCCCAGCTTCATTCGACTCTCCATTCCTGGCCCAGCATTGCGGGCCGACGCACGCTACCAGGGAATAGAACGTGTTTCAATTTGAGTTGGTTGGGCCACTAGGGGTAAGGGACAAAGATGCAGGTCCTCGTCACAGGCGCGTGTGGGCGGCTCGGTGTGGAGGCCGTTCGCCGGCTCGCCGCAGAAGGCCATCAAGCCATCGCCTTCGACCTACCGACCCCCGCGAACCGACGCATCGCCCGCACGCTCGGCCCCCAGGTTCGGACGTGCTACGGCGACATGCGCAATCCGAGGGACGTCGCGAACGCGGTCGAAGGCGTCGATGCGGTGATCCACAACGCCGGGATCCTGGCTCCGAGGACCGAGGTAGCACCCGACGCCGCCCGAAGCGTGAACGTCGACGGCACGATGCATCTCCTGCGAGCGATGGAGGCGTCTTCGCAACGGCCGCGGCTGGTTTACGCATCGACGCTCTCGGTGTGTGGCCCGCGGAGGCCCGGAGGCCTCCCGCTTACATCCGACCATCCGGCGACGGGAACCGACCACTACACCTCGCACAAGGCAGAATGCGAAGCGATGATTCGCACCTCGATGGTCCCTTGGGTGATCTTTCGTATCGGCGTGTCGGTTTCCGCGCAGGCCAAGGACTTTTCGCCCGACGTCTTGCGTCTCTTGTTCTCGATCGATCCGACGACTCGTCTCGAGTACGTTCACCCTCGGGATGTCGCGTTGGCTCAGGTGCGTGCCTTGGCCGTGCCCGGGGCCCTGCACAAGGTTCTCATGATCGGAGGGGGGGCCGCGTGCCGGCTGACGTTCAAGGAGTTCTACGACGCGATCTTCGAGGCTTCTGGGGTCGGCGCGCTCCCAGCCAAAGCATACAGCGACGCCCCCTACTACTGCGATTGGCTCGATACGACCGAGAGCCAGACACTCCTGGCGTACCAGGAACACACCTTCGACGACTTCATTCGGGAGTTTCGGCACGCTTCGCGCAGGACGCGGCCAGTCGTTCGCGCGCTCTCCCCCTTGATCCGTTGGTACCTGTTGCGCTACTCGGACGCTTGGAACGGTCGCACCGGTTGAAGGGCTCACGAGGGGAGAGTCAGGCGCGCTGGCTCGACACCGACAGCACCTCGCCAGTCATGTACGAGCTGTAGTCGCTTCCGAGGAACACCATGACGTTCGATACCTCCCACGGCTCCGCGCCGCGCCCGAAGGCCTCGCGCTTCTGGAGCTTCTCGAGAAGCCCGGGTGGTGTGACCTTCTCGAGGAATGGGTGCATCGCCAAAGACGGTGCTACGCAGTTGACGCGAACGCCGACCTCGGCCGCCTCGATCGCGGCGCACCGAGTCAACGCCATCACGCCTGCTTTCGCCGCGGCGTAGTGCGCCTGCCCCTCTTGCGCGCGCCACCCGAGCACCGAGGCGTTGTTGACGATCGCTCCGCTTCCCCGGGGGGTCATGTGCTTGAGCGCGGCTCTCGTACACCGAAAACAACCATTGAGGGTCACGTCGAGCACGACGCTCCATTGATCGTCGGTCATGTCGACCAAGCGCGCGTACCCGCCCAGCCCCGCGTTGTTCATCAGCACATCGACATGACCCATCTGTTGCGTCGCGAACTCGAACATGGCTTGGACATCCTGTTCTTTCGTCACGTCGCAAAGCACGGTGTTCGGTTTGGTTCCGGTCGCCGACTCGATCTTGTCGGCAGCTTCGCCCAGACGTCGTTCGTGGATATCGCTGATGACGAGGTCCGCGCACCCTTCCTCGACGCACTTGAGCGCCGTGGCGAAGCCAATCCCGGTGCCCGCGGCCGCGGTGACGAGGACAGTCTTGCCGTCGAGCAGTTGGTGACCTTCGACGTATGAAGGAGGGTCAGTCATCGTGGTTCCTTTGGCAGGCCGAGGCCGCGCTCGCCGATGATGTTCCGTTGGACTTGGTTCGAACCCGCGTAGATCGTGTCGGCTCTCGAGAAAAGATACCATTTTTGGGTCTGAGAGAGTTCGTAAGGTGCTCCTTCGAGGAGTTCTCCCTCGAGCCCGAGAAGGTCCATGGCGAGTTCACCGAGGTCCCGGTGCCAATTCGACCAGTAGAGCTTGCTGATCAGCGCTTCGCGGCCGAGGTCTGCATCCTGATGCTCCAGCATTCGAAGCGCGTTCACCCGCATAATCTTGAGGCCGATGTAGGCGTCCGCTAGCCGCTGACGAAAGACAGGGTCGGCATCGGCGCCGACCCGCTTCGCCGAAGCGATCACCTCTTCAAACTCCTTCTGGAACAGGTACTGTTGACTCAGTGTCGAGGCGCCGCGCTCGAACGCAAGCGTCCCCATAGCGACCCTCCAACCCTGGTTGACGCCGCCGACCACGTGTTCCTTCTTGGCGCGTGCCCCGTCGTAGAACACCTCCGCGAACTCGGCGCTTCCACCCATCTGCCGTATTGGCCGAATCTCGACCCCATCCTGCCGCATCGGAACCAAGATGCAGCTTAGGCCTTTGTGTTTCGGCACATCCGGGTCGGTCCGACACAGTACGAAACACCAATCCGAGTAGGAGGCGCCCGAAGTCCAGATCTTCTGACCCTCGATCACCCACTCGTCGCCCACGAGGGTCGCCTTGGTCTGCACGGAGGCGAGGTCGGACCCCGCGCCAGGCTCGGAGTATCCCTGGCACCAAATCTCATCGCCCGCGACGATAGGGCGCAAGAAACGCTTTCTTTGCTCGTCGGTGCCGAAGTGGATCAGCGTTGGCCCGAGCAGCGTTTCCCCGATGTGACCCACGTTGCCAGGCCCGTTCGCACGCACGTACTCCTCGTTGAAGATCGCCTCCTCTTTGATCGAGCACCCCCGCCCCCCGAACTCCTTCGGCCACCCGATGCAGTTCCAACCGGCCGCGCCCATGGCTTTGCCCCAGGCGATGCGCTCGTCGACGAACGAGTCTTGGTCGCCAGACCGGCCTCGTCCCTGCAAATCTCGAAACGGCCCGTCGAGTTGGCTGCGTAGCCACGAGCGGGCTTCATCTCGGAAGGCACGTTCTTTGTCGTTCAGTTGGAGTTCCATCACAGCCCCATCCGTTGTGCGACACGCTCTCGGTGCATCGTGGCTGTGCCGAGCAGCATCTCGGACGCCTTCGCCCGCTTGAAGTAGAGATGCGCGGGATGCTCCCAGGTGAAGCCAATGCCGCCGTGGATTTGAATGTTCTCGGCGGCGCAGTGAAAGACAGTGTCCGAGCAGTAGGCCTTGGCACTCGACGCGGCTTCCTGGAGTTCGGGCTCTCCCTGCGCCGCGAGTGCGCTTCCGTAGAAGGCGGCGGAGCGCGCAGACTCGACGCGAGTCAGCATGTCGGCGCACTTGTGCTTGATCGCTTGAAAGGACCCAATCGCACGGCCGAACTGCGTTCTCACCTTCGCGTATTCGACAGCCATGTCGAGACACGCTTCGGCCGAACCAACCTGCTCAGCACTCAGGGCAATCGCCGCGAGGTCTAGGGTGTGCGCGCATGCCGACCACCCGTTGCCGTCCTCGCCCAACCGATCGTCGGCAGGCACAACCACGTCGTCGAGCTCGACCGCCGCCTGTCGTCGCGTCTGATCGAGCGTGGGTAGCCAGGTTCGTCGTACGCCTTCGCTTGAACCCGGGACCGCGAAGAGGCTGATCCCCTCCCGACCGTGGCTGCGCTGGTCTCGTGCCGCGACGACCAGGAGGTCCGCCGTGTGCCCATCGAGGACGTAGCGCTTCTCCCCACGGAGGATGTAGTTCGACCCGCTCCGCGTATACGTGGCTTCGATCCCTGAAGCATCGTGGCGCCCGTTTCTCTCCGTATACGCGAAGGTTGCTCGGAGCTCGCCAGATGCGATCCCAGGAAGCCAGCGTTCCTTTTGGGCATCGTCGCCTGCGATGAGAATCGCGTTGGCGCCCAAGCAGACCGTCGAGAAAAACGGCGAGCAGAGGAGGGCGCGACCCATCTCTTCCATCAGGGGATGGAGGTCGAGGTAGCTCATGCCGAGGCCTCCGTATTCCTCCGGGATTGTGAGCGCAGTCCAAGCGAGTTCTCCCGCAAGCTGGTCCCAAACGGCAAGTTCGTATCCGGCCTCGGTGGCCATCGCCGCGCGTACTCGTTCCTCGGAGGACGCGACGCCCAGGAATCGGCGCGCTGCGCGTCTCAACTCGTCCTGCTCTTCCGTAAAAGCGAACTCCATCGACTAGTGTCTCCCGTTCCCTGCGCGTGCCGCGAGGCATTTCCGTGCGTCGCCACGTCGCCTAATGCCGTCGGTCACGACCCGTACACCTTCACGAGCGGCCGCGCCTCTGCGAGCAAGCGCTCCACCGCTTCGCCCACGTCGGCCGGGTCCCAACGTTTGCCGATGTCGACGGTTTGCTCGCGTCGATATCCGTCAAACGCCGTGATGGTCCCGCCAAACACTTCCCATACCCGTCCCGAGACCGCCTTCGAATGCTCGCTGCAAAGCCACGCGACGAAGGGCGAAACGTTGCCTGGGTCGTTGATGTCGAACCCTTCGTCGGGCTTCCTCATCGCCTCTGCGAACGCACCCTCCGTCATCCGTGTGCGCGCGATGGGGCAGATCGCGTTCGCGGTGATGCCGTAGCGCCCGAGCTCGGCGGCCTGCACCAAGGTCAGCGTGGCGATCCCGCCTTTCGCAGCGGAGTAACTCGATTGGCCCACGCTTCCAAGGACCCCTGCGCCCGACGTCGTATTGATGATCCGAGCGTCGACCGTCTCGCCCGCTTTGACCTGTTGGCGCCAGTATGCCGCGGCGTGCCGGGACACGCAGAAGTGTCCCTTGAGGTGCACACCGATCACCGCATCCCACTCGTCTTCACTGCAACTGACGAACATCCGGTCGCGAACGAACCCCGCGTTGTTAACGACCGCGTCGAGTCTCCCGTACTCGCTGATCGCCTGCCGGACCAGGTCCTCTGACTGTTGCCAGTTCGCGACGTCGGCGCCATTCGAGACGGCCTCGCCGCCCATTTCCCGAATCGCCTGCACGACCTCCTCCGCGGGCCCGCGCTCGCCCCCTTCGCCGTGATTGCTTACGCCGAGATCGTTGACGACGACCTTTGCGCCCTGCCGCGCCAGCTCGAGGGCATGCTCGCGCCCAATACCTCGTCCTGCACCTGTGACGATTACAACTCGTCCTTCACAAATCTTCGTCATGCCTCACCTTCTGGGTTCGCTAGTCTCACCATGAGCTTGCCCCTGTGTTCGCCCGTGAAGAGCTTGAGCAGGTGCGCGGGCGCCTCGTCGAGGCCGTCCACGATTTCGTCTCGGTATCGCAGGGCGCCGCTCTGGACCCACCGGGCAAGCTCGACTCGTGCGTCGTCGAATCGATCCGAAAAGTCGAATGTCGTGAATCCCTGCATTCGTGCACTCTTGGCAAGCAACTGTAGATAGTTCTTGGGACCGACGGGCCTCGACGACTCGTTGATCTGCGAGATCGCCCCGCAGAGGACGACGCGGGCGTTGTAGCTCAGGCGCGTCAGGACCGTGTCGAGGATCTCGCCGCCCACGCTATCGAAGAACACGTCGACCCCGCCCGCACACTGCGTCTGAAGCGCCTCGGCCAACCTCCCCGACTTGTAGTTGATCGCGCCGTGGTAGCCGAGCTCGTCGACAAGCCACGCGCACTTGTCGTCGCTTCCGGTCAGGCCGATCACCCGGCACCCTCGAATCCTCGCGAGCTGGCCAGCGATTGATCCGACCCCGCCGGCAGCGGCCGAGATGACGACTGTCTCCCCTTCCTTGGGGCGTCCGACCTCGAGGAGCCCGAAGTAGGCGGTCAAGCCAGTTCCCCCGAGAACACTCAGCATCGCGTGAAGCGGGAGCCCCTCCACGGGCTTGATCTTGCCGTGGAGGTTTCCTGTTGGAACGACGCTATAAGACTCCCAAGCCGCGAGCGCTTGAACCAGTTGCCCGGCGGGCCAATCGTCGTTCTCGGATTCCGCGATCTGAGAAAGCGTCCCGCTGCGGATAGGGGTGCCGAGCGCGATCGGAGGCAAGTATGAGCGGGCGTCGTTCATCCACCCGCGGATCGCCGGGTCGATCGACAAATAGAGGTTCTTCAGAAGCACTTCGCCCGGGCGCGGGCTGGCGACCGGTACCTCCGCGCGGGCGAAGTCGTCTGGGCTTGGCACCCCGAGTGGGCGCCTCTTGAGAAGTATCTGTCGATTCACTCGGTTCACGGAGGCGCTCGGGCGTCGAGATCTTAGAGTGAAACATGTTTCATTTTATGCAAGTAGACCCCGCTTTTTTGAGGGGAAAGCCGCCCACGGTGTCTTGAATCACCACCGCCCGCCGGCTAGCGTCCCGGTACACGGAGGATCTCGATGCGTTGGACGCTCACTCTATGGATGCTTGCTGGAACCCTCTTGCTCCTTGGCGCCGAGTGCGACCAGGATCTGTTTCCGGTCATCGAGTGCGAGACCAGCGCCGATTGCATGGAGCCTTGTGCAGAGGAATGTGAGGCGATCGGCGAAGGGCTGATGTCGGCGGAATGCGACGCCAACAACTTCTGCGACTGCCGGTGCACGGGGGATGTCCAACAGGACGTCCAAGACGATCCCGGGTTCGGAGGTGTTGGAGGCTTCGGCGGCGGCTGACCTCAGTCGAGCCGTTCGATGATCGCGGCCATGCCTTGGCCGCCGCCCACGCACATCGTCTCGAGCCCGAACCGTGCTTCTCGGGTTTGCAGGTTGTGAATCAGGGTTGTCATGATTCGTGCGCCGGTCTGCCCAAACGGATGTCCGAGCGCGATCGCCCCTCCGTTGACGTTGAGCTTATCGAGCGGGATCCCAAGGTCCCGGGCCGATGGAACGACCTGCGCCGCGAAGGCTTCGTTGATCTCGACGAGATCGATGTCGTCGATGGTCATTTCGGCACGTGCGAGCGCAGCACGACTCGCTTCGATCGGGCCGAGCCCCATGATCTCGGGATTGAGCGCGGTGACGGCTGTCGAGACGATCCGCGCCAAGGGCCGGATACCAAGCTCGCGCGCCTTGTCCTCGCTCATGACGATGACCGCGGCGGCCCCGTCATTGAGGGGACAAGCGTTGCCCGCAGTGACGGTTGCCTTGTCGCCCATCTGCCCTTGGAGCACGGGTTTGAGGCCCGCCAGCTTATCTGTCGTCGTCCCGTGTCGAGGGCAGTCATCGGTCGAAACGACGTTTCCGCTCGGCGTGGTGACTGGCGTGATCTCGGCGTCGAAGTGGCCAGACTTCTGCGCGGCTTCAGCCCGCTGCTGGGAGAGGGCCGCGTACTCGTCTTGGTCTTGGCGACTCACCGACTTGTACTGCGCGACGTTTTCAGCCGTCTGCAGCATCGTGATGTACACGTCGGCGAGGCCCCCCGAGGGTTCCCAATCTCCGCCTTCGCCGGACATGTAGCGCGCCATGCGTGCCTGCGCGTCGTCAAACTTCGGGTTCATGGTGTTGTCCATCCCGTCGGCTTTTCCGAGCCCGAATCGACTCACGCACTCGACTCCCGCGGCGACGAAGCAGTCACCTTCACCCGCCCGGATGGCGTGCGCGGCCATGCGGATGGTTTGGAGGGACGAGGAACAGTAGCGGTTCACCGTCGTTCCAGGTGCGTCCGGAAGGCCCGAGAGCAGGCCCACGACGCGGCCGAGGTTGTAGCCCTGCTCGCCGGCCGGCTGCGCGCACCCGATGATTACGTCTTCAACGAGTGAGGGATCGAGGTTGGGGACCGCCTCGAGCGCCGCACGGACGACCACCGCGCTCATGTCGTCTGGCCGCACCTCGATCAACGACCCCTTGAAGGCGCGCCCAATGGGGGTGCGCTTGGCAGCAACGATTACAGCTTCGGGCATGCTTACTCCTCGATGAACGTCGACTCTCGCGACTCGCGTAGGGCTTGTTTTAGCACTTTTCCGGTCGCGTTGCGCGGCAACGGTGCATCACGGAACTGCCAAACGCTCGGTACCTTGTAGTACGCAAGTTCGGACGACACCCACTGTTGAAGCGTCTCCTGGCTTACGTGACTCCCCGGGCGAAGGACCACGACCGCCTTCACTTCCTCGCCCAGATCCGCATGATCGACTCCGAAAACGGCTGCCTCCATCACGTTCGGATGCGCGAGCAGACGCATCTCGATCTCGGCAGGATAGACGTTCTCTCCCCCTCGCAGGATCAGGTCTCGTTTCCGCGATGCAATGTACAGGCGGCCGTCCGACAGATGGCCAATGTCTCCGGTCTTGAGCCAGCGTCCCGGCTTGATCGCCGCCGAGGTCGCCTCGGGGTCGTTCCAGTATCCGTCCATCACGAGCGGGCCGCGGAGATGGATCTCGCCTTCGATGCCATCGGCGACCGGGTGTCCGTGTGAATCGCGTACCTCGACGTCGACCACTGGGACCGGTCGGCCAACGGACGTCGGATCGTCTGCGAGCTCGCTTCCTGTGTGGAGGGTGGCGAACGCAGTTCCCTCGGTCAGGCCGTAACCCACCCCCATCGTGTGATGGCACTGCGGGAACACCTCACGAGCCCGCGCCAGTAGCTCCGGCGAAATGGGCGAGCCGCCGCCGCCGATCGAGCGGAGCGAGCTCAGGTCGAAGCGCTCGAGGTTGGGGTGGTTGACTACGCGACGAAGCATGGTCGCGGTGTACCCCCAGCCCGTGACGCGCTCCTGTTCGATCATCGTCAAGACGGCCTCGGGGTCGAAGCGCCCCATCGGCCAAACGGTTTTTGCGCCTCCTCCGAGTGCGGTCATCGCTGCGCAGTGAAGACCCGAGACGTGAAAAAGCGGACTCGTGACCAGTACCGTGTTTGGAAGCGTGGGAAGCTCGTTGGCGACGGGGTTGGCCGCCATGAGCCGAGCCCCGTGGAAGAACGCGACCATGAGCATGTTGGTCATGTTTCCGTGGGTATGCACCGCGCCCTTCGCGCGACCCGTCGTTCCGCTTGTGTAGAGGATCACGGCAGGATCACGCTCAGTGAGGGGGTCGTCGGGCAACGGGGCGCCTTCGAACGCTTTGATCAAGGGTGCAAAGTCGTCTTCGACGACGACCATCGGGGTGCCGACATCGCCGACAAGGCGCGCCGCGCGTTTTCGATCGGCGATCAGGACTTTCGGACGAGCATGCTGGAGCGCGTACCGGATCTCGTTCTCGGTCCACCATCCGTTGAGGCCGACGCAGATTGCCCCGAGGCTCACCGTCGCCCAGAACGTGATCACCCACTCCGGGCAGTTTGCGGCCAAAATGGCGACGCGGTCTCCCGGGCGGACGTCGTGGCGCTCTCGGAGCGCTGCGGCCGTCGCTGCCACGGCGCCTTCGTGTGCGGCGAACGTGTATCGACGGTCTCGATCGCCGTCCCGAAAAACCAGATACTCGGCATCGCCGAACTCTCTTGCGCGAAGAAGCAGATCACGCAGAGAACGGGGTCGGTTGACGAACACGCGGACCCGCGCTCCTGAGATCTCTTCTTCGGCGATCTCGAACGGCGCTCCTCGGGCCAACAGCTCGGCCTCGACGCGGGCCATGGCCGGTGGCACGCGCGTCCGAGGCGTCATGCCGGGATGCCTCGGCTCACGTGCCGGTCCTCGCGACGAGCTGCGATCGAAGCCAGACCTCGGCGGACTTGACGTCACGAAACACTTTGACTGGGATCGGGATCGGGGTGACCCAAACGATCGCGGTCCAAAGACCCTGCTGCATGGGGCTGGCGAAGATCAGTGCGCCGCCCACACAGTTGGCCTTGAGGTGCTGCCGATCCCGGTTGATCCAGTCGACGATACCTTTTCGTTGGATTGCGGAGACACGACCGACCTGCTGCGCGTCGATGACCACGCCGTAGGGATCGCCGCGCCGCGCCCACTCGGACATCGTGTCGATATGGGCCTGCCACTCCGCGTCGTCGCACTCGCCCTGATACATCATCCGGCAGACCGGTCGATCGGACTCGTCGAAGATCACACTCCCCATACTTCCCTCGATTGTATCCTAGCTGCCGCGGCTTACAACGTATACCCACCGTCGACGAAGATCGTCTGCCCCGTCACATACTTGGCCCTGGGCGACGCCAAGAAGACCACGGCGTCGGCGACCTCGTCGGGCGTCCCGAACCGACGGAGGGGTGTGTTCTTGATGGCGGCGTCGATCCATGCCTGAGTCAGCTCGCCGCGCTCGACGAGTTTTGGGAAGAGACCCGCATCGACGACCCCCACGGCGACGTTGTTGGCCCGCACCCCGAACCGGCCTTCCTCGCGCGCGACCGCGTGAACCAACGCCTCGTTCGCGCCCTTTGGTGCGATCGACAGGACGTCACCGGGCGGAAACCGTTTGAGCCCCGCCGAGCTCACGAACACGATGGACCCGCTGCTTTGGCGCAGCGCGGGTAGGGTCGCGTGGACCACGTGAAAGAACCCGTTGACGTCCCAGTCCATCGTGTTGCGCCACTGTTCCGGGGTGACCTTGCTGACGTAGGGCTGATCGATGTACGTGCCCGCTGCGTGCACGACCGTGTGGATCGCCCCGTGCGCGTCGACGAGGGCGTCGACGCACGCTCGAAGCGAGTCGAGGTCGCCGAGGTCCACCTGGTGCACCGAGCAAGTGCCTCCCGACTGAACGACATCCTGGGCAACGGCCTCGGCGGCCGCCTGGTTCTTTCGGTACGTGATGGCCAGCGAAGCCCCGTGTGCGGCGAACCGGTGTGCGACCGCACTTCCGATGCCCCCGCTGCCGCCAACGACGAGGCATGCGCCGTTCGGAAACTCACCCACTTGCGCGCTCCCTGAGTTGAAACTTCACCACCTTGCCGGTCGCGTTGCGGGGAAGGGCATCAACGACTTCGACTCTTCGCGGTACTTTGAAGTTGGCCATGTTCTCGCGACTCCATGCAATCACCGAGTCGGCCGAGAGCGACTCTCCTGGTGCGGCGACCACGAACGCCATCCCCACTTCGCCGAGCCGCTCATCGGGCACGCCGATCACCGCGGCTTCGCCGACGCCGGGCATGGAAAGCAGGGTGTTCTCGATCTCGGCGGGGTAGGCGTTGAACCCGCCGACGATGAACATGTCCTTCAGCCGGTCGGTGATCCGAATGTACCCGCGTTCGTCGAGGGTGCCGATGTCGCCCGTGTGAAGCCAGCCCTCTGCGTCGATCGCCTTGGCCGTCTCTTCTGGTGCATCGAAGTAGCCCTGCACGACGTTGTATCCGCGGACGACGATCTCTCCGGGCTCGTTCGGAGGCAGCGGGTTCCCGTCCGAATCGATGATTCGCACTTCGACGTCAGGGATCGCGCGGCCGCTGGTGGTTGCGATTGTGACCGGGTCATCGTCGAGGCGGCACATCGTCACGACGCCGCACGACTCGGTGAGCCCATAGGCTGTGATCACCGTCTCGAACTCGAGATCGTCTCGCATCCGATGCACGAGCTCGACCGGGATCGAAGCGGCGCCGGTGACCGCCAGGCGAAGACTCGACAAGTCGAACTCCCGCCGCTTGGGATGGATCAGCAACGATTGGTAGAGCGCTGGGGGCCCTGGGAGCATGGTGATCCGGTCCCGCTCGATTCGCTCGAGCACCACGTCGACGTCGAACACGGCTTCGGGAAAGCTCGTCGAGCCGCGCATGAGCGAAGAAAACCAGCCCGCCTTGTACCCGAAGCTATGGAAGAACGGCAGGACGATCAGGTACCGGTCACCTTCGCGCAGACCCACGATCGAGCTCCACGTGTCGAACACCCTGAGGTTTTGCGCGTGAGTGGCCATCGCGCCTTTGGGCTGCCCGGTCGTCCCAGAGGTGAACAGGATGTCGGCCACATCGTCCGGGGCCACTTCCGAAGATCGCTGCGCGGCGGCTTCCCGAGACACCTGGGCGCCCGCCGACAGAAACTCGTCGAACGACACGCTGCCTTCTGGGACCTCGCCGCGAAGAACGACGATGGTCTCGAGGACCGGCCGTTGCGTCCCGGCGTCGGCCAACAGCGAGACGTAGTCGGTCCCGAGGAAGCCGTTCACTGTGAAGAGGGCTTTCGCGCCGCTCTTGTCGAGGACATAGGCCGCCTCGCCGCCCTTGTAGCGCGTGTTGATCGGCACCACGACGCATCCGACCGTGTTGGCGCCCAAGGCGACGACCACCCATTCCCAGACGTTCGGGGCCCACACCGCGATCCGATCGCCGCGCTCGAACCCCAACGCCATCATCGCCCGGGCCGCCTCATCGACGCGATTGGCGAGGCCGGCAAACGTCAGTACGGTGTCGCCATCCACCAACGCGACCGCCTCGCCAAGTCGCTCGGCCTGCATCGTGACGAGCTCGGGAATCGTTCGTGCGCTCGTCGGGCTTTCGGTCGCGTTCATGGATCCTCGGTCGAGTCGTCACTCTTATCGTCATCCGTCGGATCGAGCAACGGCTTCGATCGACCGTCCGCGGCGCGTTTGGGGGGGTTACGCCCCCATTTACGGATTGACGACTCCTGTAACGCACGCATACTCGCGGCGTGCGTTGGGTGTCGTGCTTGTCTCGAGTCGAGCTCGACGGGTTGGCTTTCTAATGACGTTCTATTGACGTTCTATTGACGTTCTAGGGATGGACTGGGACTGGGACGAGAACCCGATCTATGAGTCGGACCGGATCCGAATGGACGGCTCGCGTTCGCCGCTTGTGGTTTACTCGTTCAAGCTGCCGCGCCAAGTCTCCGATGAAGAGATCCAGATCATGCTCGACTACGCGGATCTGCACCTCGATCGGGGCCTTCCGTACGTGGCGCTGATCGAGCTGCATCGGGGAACCGGAATCATCGGTGCACGCCAGAGGCGGATGTTCGCCGATTGGCTCGAAGCACGAAAGCCTCGGCTCGACCGAGACGACTTCTCCACGGTGGTGGTGGTGCCCGAAGCGATCTTCCGAGCGGTTCTCCGCGTGGTCTACCGCTTTCGCCAGCCTCCGATCCGGACCTTGACGGTGGCCAACAACAGGGACGCCGTCGACACCGTGCGCGACGAGCTGGCGCGCCTCGGCAGCCCGATCACCCCCGAGACCGAGTCGTTTCTCCGCGCGATGGCAAGCTGAGACTTCGGTCGTCGGCTTGACCGAAGGACTGAAACGCGTTTCACTTCTCTTTGCGGAAGAGGAACCGGGTCTTGGCCATAACGCACGAAATCATTGATGGAATTGCCGAGGTGGTGGTGTCTTATCCGCCGGTCAACGCCATACCCGTCCAAGGCTGGTTCGAGCTTGGCTCCCTGATCACGGCGCTCGGTGAAGCCGCCGATACCCGCGCGGTGATCCTGCGCGCGGACGGGCGAGGTTTCAACGCCGGGGTCGACATCAAAGAGATGCAGGAGACCGAAGGGTTCGATGCGTTGCTCGGCGCCAACCGGGGGTGCTGGGAGGCGTTCCGGGCTGTCTACGAGTGCAAGGTGCCGGTCATCACCGCGGCGCACGGCTACTGCGTCGGAGGCGGAATCGGCCTTGCCGGCAACTCGGACATCCTCATCGCGGCCGCCGGGACCAAGTTTGCGCTCCCGGAAGTGGACCGCGGTGCGCTCGGCGCGGCGACCCACCTCGCGAGGCTGGTTCCTCCGCTCAAGATGCGCGCGATGGTGCTCACTTGCGAGCCTGCGACGGCTGAAGAGCTCCATGCTTGGGGTTCGGTCCACGCGGTGGTTCCCGCGGGCGAGTTGGCCGATAAGGCGCGAGAGGTTGCACAGACCTTCGCCACCAAGATTCCGCGCGTGGTCAGAGCGGCCAAAGAGTGCCTGAACAACATCGATCCGATTGACGTCAACCGGTCCTATCGGTTCGAGCAGGGCTTTACGTTTGAGCTGAACCTCGCCGGTGTTGCCGATGAGGCGCGAGACGCGTTCGTCGAGAAGCGTGATCCCAAGGCCGGCAAGAAGTGAGGTGCGTTCGTGGTCGACAAACGAATGACGGCTGACGAAGCCGTCGCCGAAGTCAGCGACGGGATGACGGTCGGAATCGGGGGATGGGGTTCACGTCGTAAGCCCATGGCCTTCGTGCGTGCGCTGGTGAGAAAGGGCGTTCGTGACCTCACGGTGGTCTCCTACGGGGGGCCAGACGTGGGAATCCTCTGTGCGACTGGGCAGGCGCGCAAGGTCGTGTACGGCTTCGTTTCGCTCGATTCGATTCCGCTCGAGCCTCACTTCCGCAAGGCGCGACAAGCCGGGACGATCGACGCTGTCGAGTTCGACGAGGGCATGTTCCTGCTCGGGCTGCGCGCGGCCGCCCAAAGGCTCCCATTCTTGCCCACCCGCGCAGGGCTCGGCTCTGACGTCCTGGCGATCAATCCTCATCTTCGTACGGTGACCTCGCCCTATGACGGCGCCGAAGAGCTCGTCGCCGTCCCTGCCCTCGAACTCGACGTGGCCTTCGTGCACGTCAACCGTGCCGACATGGGTGGCAACGGTCAGGTCCTGGGCCGCGACCCTTACTTCGACCACTTGTTTTGCATGGCCGCAGATCGCGCGTTCATGAGCTGCGAACGACTCGTCCCCACGCCCGAGCTCGCCGCCGGGGGGCCGCTCCAGAGCCTGGTCATCAACCGGATGATGGTGTCCGGTGTCGTCGAGGCGCCAGGTGGCGCGCATTTCACCGAGTGTCCTCCGGACTACGGCCGTGATGAGAAGTTCCAGCGCGAGTACGCCGCGACCGTCAAGGACCCGAAAGCGTTCGCGGCGTTTCGCGAGAAGTATCTCGACGTCAGCGAGGCTGATTACCAGCGGGCGGTCGCGTCATGAGCAGCCCTGAAGCCACACGCTCCGACATCTGTGCCTTGGCCGTGGCCGAGTGTTTTCGGAACGACGGAGAGATCCTCGTCAGCGCGATGGGTACGACGCCTAGCCTGGGCGCGAGGCTTGCCAAAGCCAGTTTCGCCCCGAACCTGCTCATGACGGACGGCTACAACGTGTTGCTCAGCCGGGCGATCCCGCTCGGCGCCAAGCCGACCCACGACGACGTCGAGGGTTGGCTGCCGTTCGGTGCCGTCTTCGAGACGCTTTGGTGGGGGAGGCGTCACGTGTTGATGGGCGCTTCTCAAATCGACCGCTTCGGGAATCAGAACATCGCGTGCATCGGACCGTGGTCGCAGCCCAAAGCGCAGCTACTGGGCGTCCGAGGAGCACCGGGGAACACGATCAACCACACGACCAGCTATTGGGTCCCCAACCACAACCGTCGGGCACTCGTGGCTGAAGTCGACATGGTCAGCGGTGTTGGTTACGACCGAGCGGCCTCACTGAGCGAGGCGAATCGACGTTTTCATGAGATCCGACGGGTTGTCACGAACCTTGGCGTCTTCGATTTCGACACCCCTGATCACACCATGCGGATCCGTTCGATTCACCCAGGAGTCGAGCTCGAGCAGATCCGAGACAACACCTCGTTTGATCTCGTCATCCCGGATGTGGTGCCGGCCACGGCGATCCCGACCGCGGCGGAAGTTGCGCTGATTCGCGAACTCGATCCGAACGGCTATGCGCAGAAGGAACTTCCCGAATGACGCATCCTACCCTGAGGACTGAAGTCTGCGATCTGTTTGGCGTCGAATTTCCGATCGTGCAGACCGGGATGGGTTGGGTTGCCGGGGCAGGGCTTACCGCAGCGACGAGCGCAGCTGGAGGGCTCGGGATCCTTGCCGCCGCCACGATGACCTTTGACGAACTCGCCGACGCGATCGCGAAGCTCAAAGATCGAATCGACAAGCCTTTCGGCGTCAACCTACGAGCCGACCAAGAAGACGTCATGGCGCGGGTCGAACTCCTGATCCGCGAACGCGTCAAGGTCGCGAGCTTTGCGCAGGCACCAGGCGAGAAGGTGATCAAGACACTCAAGGACGCAGGCGTCGTGACCATGCCGACCATTGGCGCCCGTCGGCACGCCGAGAAAGTGCAGGCCTGGGGGGTCGACGCAGTGATCGCCCAAGGGCAAGAGGGCGGCGGGCACACGGGTCAGATCCCGACGTCGATCCTGATCCCCGATGTAGCCTCCGCTGTGGACATTCCCGTCATCGCGGCGGGAGGTTTCCGCGATGGGCGCGGTCTCGTGGCGGCGCTTGCGCTCGGGGCGGCCGGCATCGCGATGGGAACGCGGTTCCTTCTGACACAAGAGAGCCACGTGCCGACCGAGGTCAAAGAGGTGTACCTCGCCACCAAGGCCAACGGGACCGTGGTGACGAAGGCGGTCGACGGATACCCCCAGCGCGTGATCCGTACGAGCCTGGTTGACAAGCTCGAAAAAGCCAGCGTTCTCACGCGATTCCCGCGGGCGCTTTTCAATGCGTTGTCCTTGATGCGGGTGACGGGCACACCTTTCATGGCGCTTCTTCGCGAGGGCCTCTCGATGCGCAAGAACCAGGGGCTCACCTGGTCACAGCTGGCGATGGCGGCCAACGCACCGATGCTCACCAAGGCGACCATGGTTGACGGCCAACTCGAGACGGGAATCCTTCCGACGGGCCAGGTGACCGGCGTCATCGATGAGATTCCTTCGGTGGATGACCTCGTCACGCGGGTGATGCAAGAAGCGGAAGAAACGCTCGCTCGGATCGGCGCGTGAGATGGACCTGAACTTCACCCTCGAAGAGAGCGCCTTTCGAGACGCGTGCCGTACATGGTTGGAGGCCCACGTGCCGAGGTCGCCGCTCGCGTCAGGCGACACGCGCGAGGGTTTCGCACAGCACCTCGAGTGGGAGCATGAACTGTTCGATGCGGGTTGGGCCGCCGTGTCGTGGCCTAAAGAGTATGGGGGTCGCGAGGCCACCTTGATCGAGTGGCTCATCTTCGAAGAGGAGTACTACCGGGCCCACGCACCGAGCCGTGTGACCCAGAACGGGATCTTTCTCCTCGCGCCCACCCTCTTCGAGTTCGGGACCGACGAACAGAAAGCCCGAATTTTGAGGCCGATGGCACGGGGCGATGTCACCTGGGGACAGGCGTGGTCGGAACCCAACGCTGGGAGCGACCTCGCGGCCCTCAAGAGCACGGCCCGGCAGGTCGAGGGCGGCTGGAGGCTCACCGGCCAGAAGACGTGGTCCACCCGGGCGGCGTTCTGCGACATGGCGTACGGCTTGTTCCGAACTGACCCGGAACAGACACGTCACCGCGGTCTCACCTATTTCATGTTTCCGCTTCGGGGTGACGGGGTCACCGTTCGGGGCGTGGACCGGCTCGACGGCGATGAGGGCTTCGCCGAGATCTTCCTCGAAGACCTCTTCGTCCCCGACGCGGACGTGATCGGCGAAGTCCACCAGGGATGGAAGGTCGCGATGCAAACGACGAGCTCCGAGCGCGGGCTCAGCTTGCGGAGCCCTGGCCGGTTCATGGCCACCGCCTCCCGGTTGATCGATCTGTTTCACCGCCATTCGCGCGACAGCACACCGACGCTTCGCGACGAGGTCGTGCAAGCTTGGCTCGACGCGCAAGCCTATCGTTGGTTCACCTTCGAAACCGTCACGCGCATGGTGCGGGGCCAAACGATGGGCGCGGACTCAAGCATGAACAAAGTGTTCTGGTCGGAGATGGACGTTCGCACGCACGAGACCGCGCTTGCTTTGATCGGCGAGGCGCTCGAGCTCGATGAGGGTGCGCCGAGCGCGATCGACCGGGGCCACTGGTTGAAAGGGTTCCAGTTCTCGCTCGCGGGGCCGATCTACGCGGGGACCAACGAAATCCAGCGCAACATCATTGCCGAGCGGGTTCTCGGTCTTCCTCGGAAGTAGCTCATGGAGTTTGCGTTCACCGATGACCAGAAGATGTTGCGCGACACGGTTCGCGACGTTCTCGAGCGGGAGTGTCCTCCCGAGGTCGTCCGAGCCGTGTGGGAAGGCCGTGGCGCGCGGTCGGAGGAGGTTTGGTCGACCCTTGCCGATACCGGGTTGATCGGCATGACGGCCTCAGAGGCCGCTGGGGGCATGTCGATGACCGAGCTCGAGTGGGTGCTCCCTCATGAAGAGATCGGTTACGCGGCCGTGCCAGGCCCGTATGTCGATACCGTCGCGGTCGGGATCCCGATCCTAGACACCCTCGGTACGGATGCGCACAAGTCTCGGTGGCTTGGTCCGGCCGTATCGGGGAAGGCGCGGATCGTCGTCGCATTCGAGGGTCAAACGAGGGTCCCCTTCTCCGAGGGAGCCGACGTCCTCATCGCGCAGCGCGGGGGCGAGTCGTTTTGCGTACCGTGGTCCGACGTGTCGACCCGAAGCGAGCCTTCGGTCGATCGGGCCCGCCAGTTGGTGTCGATCGAGTTCGATCCATCGGACGCATACCGGATGCGCTCAGACAAGGTGTCCTGGTCGACCGCGAAGGACCGCGCCACCTTGGCGACTGCGGCGGTGTTGGCCGGGCTGAGTCGCCGCATGCTCGACATGACGGTGCAGTACGCCAAGGATCGTGAGCAGTTTGGCAAGCCCATCGGCGCACAGCAGGCCGTCAAGCATCGGCTCGCCGACGCCCTGATTCAGCAGGAGTTCGCGCGGCCGATGGTGTACAAGGCGGCTTGGTCGATGGCGACGGCTCAGACGTCAGCCTCTATCGATGTGTCGGTCGCGAAGATCTACGCCTCTGATGCGGCCAAGTTCGTCGCCCGTCAGGCGCTCCAAGTGCACGGCGCGATTGGATACACGATCGAATGCGACCTCCACATGTGGATGAAGCGCACTTGGGCGCTTGCGGCGGCGTTGGGTGATTCCGCGTTCCACCGCGGGCGCGTGGCCGAGCATATTCTCGGCACCCCCGAGACGTGACGGCGCCCGGACGGCTCACGATGGAGCATCCGGGCGCGTCAGGTGTTTTGCGTTCCGTTCCTACGGGATTCGCGAGAGCGTGATGTCCCAGGACGAGATGCCCGTGAGGTCTCCGTTCGCGCCGTCACCCACACAGAGGCGCCATCGTCCGACGGCGTTCTCACCAAGGTAGGCCTCGAGCCCGTGCGCCGGAATCGCTGCTCCGGGGTTCGGATCATAGTCGCAGACCAGGTCGTCGACGCAGATCAACGAGTTCGTGTTGCCTGGAGGAGCTCCCATGTCTTCGGCGCTGGTTGCCGCTCCAGCGAAGAACGTCACAGGGGTCCCATCCCAGTTCGAGCTGTCGCCGCAACAGGCCTGTCCGTCCACCGTTTCGGCGAGCCCTGGTCGACTCATCAGAGTGACGATCGTGTTCGAAGGACTCACCAACTTGATGGTGACATCCCCAACCCAGGAGCTCACGACTCCCACGCTGACGGAGTCGACTCTGAGCACGCGATCGTCCCCGGTCGAGGCGATGTCCCGGGCGAGACATGTCATCGAGTCGAGCGAGCCATCGTACTCGTCGTCCACCACTTGCTCGCCGCAAGGCGTGCCGCTTAGCTTCGAGTTGCATTGCTCCACTGCGGTCGTGCACGCGGACGTACACGTGTCGGTGTCGTCCAAGTTCCCGTCGTCGCACTGCTCGCTTCCGCCGAGGTTGCCGTCGCCGCAAACGCTACAGACGCTCGGTTCGTCGGCGCAGCTGTAACCCTGACCGACTTCGACCTCGCAGGCGCTGTTGCAGCCGTCTCCGGGGTCCGTATTCCCGTCGTCGCACTCTTCGGCAAACGCCTCGACGACGCCGTCGCCACACAGCGCGCAAGTCGTCGGCGAAGCACCGTCGCACACCCAGCCCTCTTCGACTCCGCAGGCGTCGTCGCATCCGTCATCGAGACCGGTGTCACCGTCGTCGCAGACCTCGGAACCACCGACGGCTCCGTCGCCGCAGATCGAACAATCGCTTGGTTCGAGGGCGCAGGTGTACCCGGGTTCGATGTTGCAAAGGTCGTCACACCCATCGCTCGGATCCGTGCCGCCATCGTCGCACTGCTCTGTCCCGACGATCGCCCCGTCACCACAGTCTTCGGCACAGCCCGTCGGTTCTTGGTCATCACACGACCAACCGGACTCGGCTTGGCACGTAGTGTCGCAACCGTCTCCCGGATCCACGTTGCCGTCGTCGCAGGTCTCGGTGGCTTCGACCGCGCCGTTGCCGCAAAGGAAGCAGCTCGTCGGGTCGGCGCCATCGCATGTGTAACCGTCTTCGACGAGGCACGTGTCCGAGCAGCCGTCGCCCGGGTCGGTACCGCCGTCGTCGCAGTCTTCACCGAAGAACAGGATGCCGTTGCCGCAGAGGTCGCAGGTCGTCGGGTCGGCGCCGTCGCAGCTGTAGCCGTCCTCGATCTCGCAGTTCGGATCGCAGCCGTCGCCCGGGTCGGTACCGCCGTCGTCGCATTGTTCGAGGCCGCCGAGGACCCCGTCGCCACAAAGGCTGCAGTCGCTGAGCGTTGCCAGGTCACACGTGAATCCTTCTTCGATCGCGCAGAGGTCGTCGCAACCGTCGCCCGTATCGGTGCCGCCGTCGTCGCAGGCCTCCATACCGGCCACCGTGCCGTCGCCGCATGTCGTGGTGCAGACGCTCGGGCTTCCCCCGTCGCAAGAGTAGCCGTTCTCCGCCACGCACAAGGGGTCGCATCCGTCATCCGCGTCGTTGTTCCCATCATCGCACCCTTCGGCAAGCTCGAGGACCGAGTCGCCGCAGACCGAGCACACGCTTGGCGATGCGCCATCGCAGGTCGATCCGGTCTCGGGCTGACAGAACGGATCGCAGCCATCATCCGCGTCGTTGTTTCCGTCGTCGCAGGTCTCGGACGGGAAATCTACCGTTCCGTCACCACAGTTCGTGCAAAAACTCGGTTCGAGGGAGCACGCGAAACCGATCTCGACCATACACTGGTCATCGCAGCCATCGCCCGTGTCGACGTTGCTGTCATCGCAGCGTTCGGTTCCGCCGATTTCACCGTCACCACAGATCGAGCAGTCGCTTGGCGAGCCTTCGGCGCAACTACCACCCGCTTCGATCTCACAAGACGCCGCACAGCCGTCGCCATCGTCGAGATTTCCGTCGTCGCAGAGCTCCGTGCCCCCGACGCTCCCATCGCCGCAGAAGCTACAGTCGTTGGGCGTCGCGTCGTCGCAGCTCGCCCCTTCTTCGAGCGTGCAGTCGTCGGCACACCCGTCTCCTCCCGCTTCGTTTCCGTCGTCGCACGTTTCGTCTCCAGCGGCGATGCCATCCCCACAGGTCGTGTCGCAGCTCGAAGGCATCCCTTCGCACGTGAACCCGTTCTCGACTTCGCATCCAGTGCTGCAGCCGTCCCCATCCACGAGGTTTCCGTCGTCGCAGATCTCGTTCGTGTCGAGGTCCCCGTCCCCGCACTCGGTGGTGCATTCGGACGGCTCGCCGACGCAGTTGAAGCCCGGTTCGATCTGGCAGTCCGCGCCGCAACCATCGCCGCCGACGGCATCGCCGTCGTCACACGTCTCGCCCATGGCGACCGTGCCATCGCCGCAGTCGTCCATGGAAGGGGTGCCGCCCGCACCGCCTGCGCCGCCCGCGCCGCCCGCGCCGCCGGTTCCTCTCGGATCCCCGTTCGTGTCTCCGCACCCGGCCGCCCAGACCCCAAGTGCCGTCGCCAACAAGATCGTTCCCAGTCGCATCGTCCCCTCCACGCCGAATCTGTGAGGGTTACAGCATAAACAGAAAATACCGTTATGTCAGTAAAATCACTGTGTGCCAGAAAGGTCTAGAATCACAAGGATTTGTGTGTTTACGAGGCTTCCGTGAAGGCGATCCGAGACGAATTTAACCGATCGGACATCAAGGGACGGCCGATCGGGCTTTCCGGGCCCGAGAACCCGAGCTCGAGTGCATCATGATGAAGCGATACCCGCCGATCCAAAGGGACGGTTGTGTTGATGGCAGGCCGAGAAGTGGCGCGGCGGTGCTCGCCGACGCGTCGCAAACCGCGCCCGCTCGGCGTGCGAGACAGCGCGGATGCCGCAAGCTTTGTGAACCCTCGACCACCGTGCTGCAGGCTCTCGTAAGCAAGAGGGGGAACCCGGGGTGCGTTCCTCCTGCGTTCGCGCCGGGTCGAGCCGCGCCGACGCCCTTGCGCCTTGCGGACAGCGAGTGCTCCCCTTAGAGATCCCGTCGACAAGCGAGGTTATTGGATGCCAGAAGCGTACATCGTCGAAGCAGTTCGCTCTCCCGTTGGCAAGAAGCGCGGAGGCTTGAGTAAGGTCCACCCCGCCGACCTCGGCGCCCACGTGATCAAGGGCGTCGTCGACCGCACGGGGATCGATCCCGGCGCCGTCGACGATGTCGTTTTTGGCTGTGTCGACACGGTGGCCTCTCAGGCCGGTGACATCGCGCGCACATGTTGGTTGGCCGCTGGCTACCCGGAGCACGTGCCCGGTGTGACCATCGACCGCCAGTGCGGGTCTTCGCAGCAAGCGGTGCACTTTGCGGCGCAAGGCGTGATGAGTGGCACCCAGGACGTCGTCGTTGCGGGCGGCGTGCAGAACATGACCACGATTCCCATCGGTGCCTCGATGATCGTTGGCAAAGAGCTTGGCATTCCCGATCCTTTTTCAGGGTCCGCAGGCTGGAAGGAGCGCTACGGGGATCAGCCCGTGACGCAGTTTCACGGCGCCGAGATGATCGCCCGGGACTGGGACCTGTCGCGCGAGGAGCTCGAGGCCTTCGCGTTGCAGAGTCATCAACGCGCCAGCCGCGCGCAAGACGAGGGTCGCTTCGACCGCGAGATCATTCCATTCGGCGACGTCACCGCGGACGAGGGACCTCGCCGCGATACGACCGCCGAGAAGATGGCTGCGCTCCCGCTCCTCATGGAAGGGGGTCGACTCACTGCGGCGGTCGCGAGCCAAATCTCGGATGGCTCTGCCGCGATTCTGGTCGTCTCCGAAAAGGCGCTCAAGGAGCACAACTTGAAGCCGCGCGCCCGCATTCACCACATCAGCGTTCGCGGTGAAGATCCGATTCGCATGCTGTCCGCGCCGATTCCCGCGACCAAGTACGCGCTCGACAAGGCTGGCATGACGCTCGACGATATCGATCTGGTGGAGATCAACGAAGCGTTCGCACCGGTGGTCGTCGCTTGGGCCAAAGAACTCGATGCGGACATGAGCAAGGTCAACGTGAACGGTGGGGCGATCGCACTCGGCCATCCTCTCGGAGCCACCGGCAGCAAGCTCATGACGACCCTCCTGCACGAGCTCGAGCGGACCGAAGGCCGCTACGGACTGCAGACGATGTGCGAGGGTGGCGGCCAGGCCAACGTCACAATCATCGAGCGCCTTTCCTGAGGTTGCGATCCTGGGCCGCTCAGCGGCTTACCTCCTCGTGTCTCCGCTGCGAAATACGTACGTATTCCTCACTGCGCCACTGCGGGGGCGCTCGCTGTTCGACCCAGCCTCGCCCCCTCAGGAATGCCGCACGTGGTCGCCGTTGAGCAGCGACGCTCTACCGAGGTTGCGATCCCGGGCCGCTCAGCGGCTTACCTCCTCGTGTCTCCGCTGCGAAATACGTCTGGATTTTGGGGGCTTGTTGTGGCTGCGGGGTGGCGCGGTGGTGAGGGGTCTCACAAAAGCCGACGAGTTTGTCGACATCATCCTTTTGGGTTGTCATGATGTACGCCTAGGTCGCACGCCTGCACACGCGACCCGGTGTCCCCATGAAGCCCAAGCCCAACCGTTTCGCGTCGCAGAGGCCTCCTGTTCGTAAGCATTCGGAAGTACGTCCCGCTTCGGGCGCGGCCGAAAGGCGGCGCGGCGAACGCTGGCCCTCAGATGCCAAGGTCGAGATCATGACGCCGATCCAACAAGAGGCCTTCGCGGTCGACGTGAGTGCCTCGGGCATTCAGCTGCGCCTCCGCGGGTGGCTCTCCACCGGATCGCTATGCGATCTGCGGATCACCGCGCACACCGGCCGAGAGATCTACAAGCGGGCCCGGGTGATTTGGGCACGACGTGTGGGCGACGAGTGCATGGCCGGCCTCCAGGTGATCGCCTCGATCAACCCGCCCATCGACGAACCCGCTTAGCGGTAGTGTGGGACCCAGCCGCTCTCGTCTTGGAAAAGGCGAACGCAGCGCATCGTTCGCGCTTCGGTCAGCTCGAAGCGATGGTGACGTTTGGCCGGGACGATGATCAGATCCCCGGGCTCCATGGTCACTCTCATCCAACGGTCATCGCGCGACCGAATGTCGAACACACCAGCCCCTTCGAGAATGAAACGTACCTCGTCTTCTTCGTGCCAGTGCTCGGAATCGAACTTGGCGCAAAGCTCGTCGAGCTTGGGTGTGTCGGGACGCAGCTCGATGACGTCTTGGGTGACGTAGCCCTCGTCGGCCTTCAGCCGGTCGAGGGAGGGTTGGTACGCCTCGTTTTCCAAGGGAAGAGCCCGATAGTGGACGCCTTCGTTGGCGAGGTCTTGCTCGTTGAGCGGTCGATCTGATTCAAGTTCGCGCGCTCGCATGCTTCAGTGTCGCCTTCCTTGGTCGGGTTGCTCCGGATCGATGCCGAGGCGGCGCATCCCCAGCGCCGCTTGAAAAAGGTAGTCGTAGCTCTCGGCTTGGGTCTTGGCTTCCACCCAGTTGCGACCCCAGACATAAACGCCATGTCTCCGCACCAGCACGGCCTGGGTGTCGGGGTAGGCTCGGATCGCATCTGCCATGCTGTCTGCGAGGTCGCATTCCCGTGCCGTGTTCGCGATGATCGGGACGACGAGTCGATCGTGGTAGCCATGACCCCGGATGCCTTTGATCATCTCGAGCTCGGTGACGCGAAACTCGTTGTCACACGTCAGCGTGGTCAAGAGCGCGTGGACAGAATGACTGTGAAGCACCGCACCCGCATCGCGCATGCGGAACGCGTTGAAGAACAGGGGCGCGCACTCGCTCACCTTGAGTTCCGTGCCGGTCGGACCGTCGATCACGTGGCCATCGAGGTCGAGCGCAAAGATGTCGTTCGGCTCGAGGCGCTCCTTTTGCACTCCGGACGGGGCCATGAAGACCTGGTCGCCCTCTCGGATGCTGACGCCGCCTCCGGTCCCAGAGGCCCAACCGAGCGAATAGAAGTGCCGGCAGAGTTCGACGATTCGGGCTCGGGGGTCTTCGGACATCCGTCGTTCCTGATTTTCTAGGATGATCGCGGTTTTTCAGCAACGCGGCGGCTTGACGCAATCGCATTCGCAAAATAGAACATGTTTCACTTCTCCTTCACCCTTTCTACCCAAACCGGGAGGTCGGCATGGCCAAGGTAGCCAACACGGAAGAATACTTCAGCACGCTGGGCGATCGCTTCGAGGCCAGCGCGGCGGGCGGTGTCAACGCCACGATGCAGTACAGCCTGAGCGGCGACGGCGGAGGCGATTGGATCGTTCGCATCGAGGACGGCGTGTTCAAGGGCGTGGAGACCGGGAGTGCCGACAAGCCCACGCTCCACATCATGATGGACGCGGCGAAGTTCGTGGACATGGCGAACGGCGACCTCGATGGTCGAAAGGCGTTCCTCACGCGGAAGTTGAAGGTCAAGGGCAACATCGCCCTGGCTCAGAAGATGCAAAAGTTCTTCCCACAAGGTTAGTCGAAAGGGTCGCGCACACATGAACGAGTTTCTCTCGGCTCCCTACGTTCTCGAGTACACGTACACGCGCAGCACCGGTCCCGTGATCGGTCGGTTTCTCGAGAGCCTCCGCTACGGTGTTCTCGAGGGCGTCAAGACTGCCGATGGTCGCGTCTTGTGCCCACCGGTGGAGTACGACGAGTCTGGTGAGGCGACCTCCGGCGAGTTCGTTTCACTGCGGCCCGCCGGGACCGTGAAGTCATGGACGTGGGTCGCGGAGCCGAAGGCCACGCATCCCCTCGACCGGCCGTTCGCATTCGCGTTGATCCAAATTGACGGTGCCGACAATGCCATGCTTCACATCGTCGATGCGGGTGACCGAAAGCACATGAAGACTGGAATGCGCGTTCGGCTTCAGTGGGCCGAGGAGCGGGCCGGAACCATTCACGACATCGGGTGTTTTCAGCCGGTCCTGCCGTACCTGCCCGGCCCGGTACATCTCCAATACCAGGTGACTCCGGGCAAGCACTACTCCGCGTACTTGCGGGGTCTACAGGAGGGCAAGCTCATTGGTGGCCGTGATCCCGAATCGGGCAAGGTCTACGTCCCGCCGCGCGCGGCCGATCCCGTAACCGGCAACCCCACGGACGAGTACGTTGAGGTTGGCCAAGTCGGTGTCCTCACGACGTTCGCCATCATCCGGATCCCGTTTGAAGGCCAGAAGTTGAAACCTCCCTACTGCTTCGGGGCGATCGTCGTCGATGGGGCCGACATGCCGATCTACCACCTGATCAGTGGTGTCCCGTACGACCAGATCCGGATGGGGATGCGCGTCAAAGCCAAGTGGAAGCCCAAAGAAGAGTGGGGACCCTCACTCGAGAACATCCTCTACTTTGAGCCGACGGGCGAGCCCGACGCGCCGTTCGAGAGCTACAAGGAGCACCTCTGATGCGGGACGTGGCGATCGTATCTTTCGCACAGCTACCCAACGTGCGTGTCTCGCAGGAAACCGACGAGGCCGAGCTGGTACAACCAGTCACGTCGCAGGCGATGCGTGAGGTTGGGCTCACCCAAGACGACATCGGCTTTACGTGTTCCGGAAGCACCGACTACCTGCCGGGCCGCCCGTTTTCGTTCGTCGCGGCCGTCGATGGGCTCAAAGCGTGGCCGCCGATTCGCGAGTCTCACGTCGAGATGGACGGAGCGTTCGCGCTCTACGAAGCGTGGGTTCGGCTCATGCACGGCGACATCGATACGGCGTTGGTGTTTTCGTTCGGGAAGTGCTCCCTCGGGCCTGTGCCCGAGGTGCTGAATCTCCAAAACGATCCGTACTACGTCCAACCGTTGGGGCTCGACGCGATCAGCGCAGCCGCACTGCAGGCGCAGGCGTTGCTCGACAGTGGGCAAGCGACCGAGCGCGACTTCGCCGAGGTGGCGGTACGCAATCGAAAAGCTGCTGTCGACAATCCGAACGCGCAGGTCAAAGGCGACTCCAGCGTGGAAGCGATTCTCGAAGAACCGTACATCAGCTCGCCCCTGCGCAAGAGCCTGTGCTCGCCATTGTCGGACGGCGCGGCCGCCATCGTTCTCGCGGCAGGCGACCGAGCACGCGAGCTCACGAAGAGGCCAGCATGGATTCGCGGGATGGACCACCGAAGCGAGCCCCATGCGCTCGGGCAACGCGACCTTACCGAGTCATCGTCGACGCGGATTGCAGCCAGCAAAGCGGGCGTCTCGAACGGGCCGATCGATATCGCTGAGCTGCACGCGCCCTTCGCGCATCAGGAGCTGATCCTGCGTGACGCCCTCGGGGTCGACGGCGGCGTCCAGGTGAATCCCTCTGGCGGAGCGCTTGCGGCGAACTCGCTCATGACCGCGGGGCTCATTCGGTTCGGCGAGGCGGCAAGCCGAGTTTTGGCGGGCGGTGCGAACCGCGCGATCGCGCACGCAACCAATGGCGTTTGCTTGCAGCACAATCTGGTGGCTGTTTTGGAGGGCGAATAATGGCCGAGCACTGTGCCGTCATCGGAATCGGACAGACCAAGCATCGCGAGAGCCGTCGTGACCTCTCGCTTCCCGGCCTGGTTCGCGTTGCGGCGCTCGAAGCACTCGCCGATGCGGACATGACCTTCAAGGACGTCGACGCCATCGTCCTTGGAACTGCCCCCGACATGTTCGAAGGCATCATGATGCCGGAGCTGTTCCTTGCCGACGCCCTCGGCGCCGCTGGCAAGCCGATCTTCCGGGTTCATACGGCAGGGTCGGTCGGAGGTTCGACTGCGGTCGTCGCTTCACATCTCGTGCAAGGAGGCGTTCACGAGAAGGTTCTCACCGTCGCGTTCGAGAAGCAAAGTGAGTCGAACGCCATGTGGGCGCTTTCGCCGGCTGTGCCTTTTCAACCTCAGCTGGTAGCCGGGGCCGGTGGATACTTCGCACCCCTCATCCGTTCGTACATCCGTCGATCAGACGCTCACCCCGATACGGGCTGCATGGTCGCGGTGAAGGACCGTGCGCACGGTATGCTCAACCCTCACGCGCACTTGCACCTCCAGCAGACACTCGAAGAGGTCAAGGCTTCGCCCATGCTCTGGGATCCGATCCGCTACTCCGAAACCTGCCCATCGTCCGATGGTGCCGTCGCCATGGTGCTCGTCAGCGACAAGCATGCGGACCGCGTAAAGAACCCCGCCTGGGTCCGCGGGACGTCTGTCCGAACCGAACGCACCTTCTTCGCCGGCCGCGATCAAGTGAATCCAGGTGCGGGCCGGCAGTGCGCCAAGGACGCATACGACGAAGCTGGCATCACCAATCCGCTTGCCGAAGTCGACTGTGCGGAGCTCTACGTGCCGTTTTCCTGGTTCGAACCGATGTGGCTCGAGAACCTCGGGTTCGCCGAGGAGGGCACCGGGTGGAAGATGACGATGGAAGGCAAGACCAAGATCGGCGCGGAGATGCCGATCAACATGTCGGGTGGCGTGATGTGCACCAACCCGATTGGCGCGAGCGGTATGCTGCGCTTTGCCGAAGCTGCCCGCCAGGTACGCGGGACCGCCGAGCAGCACCAAGTGGACGGCGCCAAGGTCGCGGTCGGCCACGCCTACGGTGGCGGATCCCAGTTTTTCGCGATGTGGGTCGTGAGCTCAGAGCGCTGATCAGGAGAATCTCGATGGAATACAACCTTGCGGATATGTACGAAGCGGTGGCCGACGCCGTTCCGGACAACGTCGCGTTGTCCTCCGGCGAGATTCACCACACGTATGCGGACCTCGACAAGCGCGCGAACCGCTTGGCGCACCATCTGTTGGCCCAAGGCGTCCAAGTGGGGGACCACGTGGGGCTACACCTCTTCAACGGCCACGAGTTCGTCGAAGCGATCTTGGCTCTTTTCAAGATCCGAGCGATCGGGATCAACGTCAACTACCGCTTCGTCGGGCCCGAAGTCCGGTACATGATCGAGAACGCCGACCTCGTGGGGATCATCACCCAGCGACGCTTCATTCCCGTCATCAACGAGGCGACCGAGGGCTTGCCGCCAATGAAGACCCTCATCGTCATTGAAGACGGAGCCGACGCCGTCGCCAACCAGGAGTCGATCGAGTACGAGACTGCGCTCTCTCGAGGGTCTGAGGCTCGCGATTTTGGGCCACGTTCTGCCGACGACCTCTACATCATTTACACCGGTGGGACGACGGGCATGCCCAAAGGTGTGATGTGGCGCCACGAAGATCTGTTCTTCACCGGCCTCCAGGGAGGGTCGCCCGGAGGCGAACCCGTCGAGTCGCCTGAACAGTTGATCGAGCAGGCGAAGGAAGGTTGGTACACCGTTACGATGCTTCCCTGCGCACCGTTCATTCACGGGGCGGCACAATGGACGCAGTGGATTTGCCACCTCACCGGCGGGAAGCTCGTGCTTCAGCACGGCCCAAGCTTCGACGCCAAGCGGATCCTCTCCCTGGTTTCAGAGCAAGATGTCTCGACGATCTCTTTGGTAGGAGACGCGATGGCGATCCCGTTGGTGGAGGAACTCAAGGCGAACGAGTACGACATGTCGAACCTCGCCGTCATTGCGTCCGCTGGCGCGATTCTGTCAGCGAGTGTCCAGGCCGAGATCGAAGCACTCCTTCCCGACGTGATGATCATCAACAGCTTTGGCACAAGCGAGTCCGGAGATCTCGGGCGAGCGGCAGGTGACGAGGAGAGTCACGAGGGGCGGCCGTCGTTCTACATGGGCGACGAGGTGACCGTACTCGACGAATCCGGAACGCCGATCACGCCGGGCTCGGGCGAGATCGGCATGGTCGCCCGCTCAGGTCGCTTGCCCCTCGGCTACTACAAAGACCCAGTGAAGACCGCGGAACGCTTCAAAGAGTTCAACGGCCAGCGTTGGGTCGTCCCGGGCGACTTTGCAACGGTCGAAGAGGACGGCCGGATCACCTTCCTCGGACGGGGAAGCAAGTGCATCAACACCGGTGGGGAGAAGGTCTTTCCGGAAGAAGTAGAAGAAGCCCTCAAGGCGCACCCGGACATCGTCGATGCGCTCGTCGTTGCTGTTCCTGATCCCCGTTTCGGCTCAAAGGTCGCGGCCGTCTTCAACACCCGAGACCAGCGCAAGCTCACGCTCGAGGAGGTCCAGCAGCACTGTCGCGAGCACGTCGCCGGCTACAAGATCCCGCGCCAGATCACCATCGAGGAATCGGTCTCTCGGATGCCGAGTGGCAAGCCCGACTACAAATGGGCAGAGGAGATCGCTCGCGCCCAGGCGAGCGCGCTGAACGCGAACTAGTTGAGGAAACATGTCGACACCCGCTGCCCAGCCCATCGAAAACGACGAACTCTTCCCCGGATACCCACGCGGCTGGTTCGTCATCGGGGTTTCGAGCGAGCTTGCGCCCTCCGACGTTCGACCGATTCGCTACTTCGGCCGAGACATGGTCCTTTACCGAGGCGAAAGCGGCGCCGCGATCGTGCACGACGCATTCTGCCCTCATCTCGGCGCGCATCTTGGATACGGTGGGACTGTCGAGGGAGATTCCATCAAGTGTCCGTTTCACGCCTGGCGGTTCGATGAATCCGGAAAGTGCGTAGAGGTTCCCTACGCCAAACGGATTCCCCCGAGAGCGTGCGTCCGGAACAATCCAGTGCTCGAACGCAATGGCCTCATCTTCATGTGGAACGCGCACGAAGAGGGAGAAGAGCCGACTTGGGAGATTCCGATCATTCCGGAATACGGAGCGGAGGGGTGGACCGACTGGGGCTCAAAGCTGATCCACATCAAGACCCACCCGAAAGAGATCGTCGAGAACCTCGCCGACAAAGGGCACTTCGGTCCTGTCCATGGGACTTGGGCGAACGACTTCGGCAATGAGTTTGATGGCCACGTGGGGCGCCAGTTCGTCAAGGGAGTCGCTTATCCACGCGGGGGCGGTGAGGACCACTTCGAGCTTCAGTCGACATACTACGGCCCTGGCTACATGCTCAGCGCGATGGAGAGCTTTCTCCCCAACATCCAGCTTCTGTGCCATACCCCCGTTGACAAGAACAACGTTGACGTGCGAATCGGGGCGATGATCGACGTGACCAAAGCGAAATCACGTGGGCAAGAGTTCTCCAACAAGTACCGAGAGAACATCATCACCGGCTTCGAGGAAGACATCCGCATCTGGGAGAACAAGAAGTACCGCCCGCGTCCCATTCTTTGTGACGGCGACGGTGACGTGGGCGGCCTTCGTCGCTGGTACCAGAAGTTCTACATGCCGCAGTCCGAGGTCGGGTACTAGGGCGTGGACGACCGCGCGAAACGCATCGTCGAGACCGCGGTGGAACTCGCCGAGAGGGACGGCTTCCAGGCAGTTCGGCTTCGAGACGTTGCGGCAAGCGCGCAGGTTGCCCTTGGCACGGTATACAAGCGATTCGCGAGCAAGGAAGAGATCCTCATTGCGGCGCTCGAGCAAGAGAGCGAAAAGCTCGTCACGCGGCTTGGTAAGAAGGCCGTGCCCGGCGACTCTTCGGAAGAACGCGTTCGCGCCGTGTTCGTCGCCATTACCCGCGGCTTCGTGAGGCGCCCGAACCTGGCCAAAGCGACCGTGCGTTCCCTGGCCTCGGGAGATCCAAACATCACCGAGCGTGTCGCGAGCTTTCATGCTCTGATCACCGCGGTCGTCATGTCCGCGATTCGCGGCGAGGCGGTGGTCGCGCAGACAGAGTGGGGCGGAGACACCGACCTCCGCGAGCGCCAAATCGCGTCTATCCTCCAAAACGTTTGGTTTGCGTCCTTTGTTGGCTGGGCGGGTGGCCTCCACGACGTGTCTCGCGTCCTCGAAGACGTCGATATGGCCGCGGCCTTGCTCTTCGAGGAGTAGCGAGGCGCCGATCGAAGCCGATGCGTCGAAGCGATGGGTGATTCCGTGCCCCCGTGGGTGTGAGGAGGTCTTGGCGACCGAGATCCGGGCCCTCGACGTCGAGGTGTCCGAGGTCAAGCCGACCGCGGTGCATGCGCGTGGCCCACTCGCCGATGGCTATCGCTTGTGCCTCGGGTCGCGCGTCGCTTCACGAGTGTTGCTCCCTCTGATCTCGTTTGAGGGGCCCGACGACTCAGCCCTCTACGACGCCCTGCGCACGGTTCGCTGGTGGGAGCATTTCTCGGCCGACCATACGTTCGCGATCGGCAGCTCTCAGTCGAAGAAGAGTAGTGCGCCCGGGCATTTCTGGGTACAGCGCGCGAAAGACGCCATCGTCGACTCTTTCCGTGATCATGAAGGTACGCGCCCGTCCGTCGACAAGCGGGCCCCCGACATTCGATTCCACCTGCACGTTGGCGAAGGGGCACACGAGCTCTCGCTCGATTTCTCCGGGGAAGCCCTCCATCGTCGCGGATATCGAAGTGCAGGTGGGAAGGCGCCGCTCAAAGAGAACCTCGCCGCGGCGGTCTTGTACATGGCGGGGTGGCCCGAGGCCGCACGTCAGGGGCGCACGCTCGTCGACCCGACCTGTGGGTCCGGCACGTTCTTGGTCGAGGCGGCACTGATGGCGACGGAGCGGGCGCCCGGGCTTCTGAGGACCCGTTTCGGATTCGACGCCTGGCTCCCGCACGACCCGTCTTCGTTTGAGGCGGAGCGGCGCGATGCGCTTGGCGCGACCAAGGCCCAGTGCGATGCACCGATTCATGGGTACGACGCGTCGTCGCCGGCGCTCGGACTCGTTCGCGCTCATCTCGAGGCCGCCGGCGTCACGGACCATGTCTCACTCGCACAGCGATCCGTGACGGAACTGCGGAAACCAAGCGACCAAGGTATCATCGTATGCAATCCGCCGTACGGACATCGACTCGGTGACGAAGCAACGCTGTTCCTGTTCTATCAATCGTTGGGCGATGCCCTGAAGAAGAGCTTTGACGGGTGGCGCGCGTACGTTCTTGCGGCCAAAGAGAGCAACTTCAAATTCCTCGGCCTGAGGCCAGCGCGGCGCCATGTGCTCTACAACGGTGCGATCGAGTGTCGGCTGCTGGAGGTTCCTATCGAAGGAGGCGCGACTTCGGAACGCACGCCATCCTGGCGGAAGCCCTCCGACAAGGCCGAGATGTTCGTCAATCGAATCAAGAAGAACCGCAGGAAACTCGAACGGTGGGCCAAGGGTATCGGCGTCGAGGCGTATCGGCTCTACGACGCCGACATCCCCGAGTACCGCGTGGCCGTCGACCGCTACCAGGACAACGCAGTCGTGCACGTCTATCCGAGGTCATATAGCTTCGACGATGATCTCGCGAAGCGGCGTGTTCAGGATGTCTTGCTGACGTTGCCGGACGCCCTCGGCATCTCGAGCGACGCCGTATTCGTCAAGGTTCGGCGCAAACACGAACAAGGCGATCAGTACGCCAGGCTCGGACAGGGACAACGCGAGCTCGAGGTGGCCGAGGGCGAGCTTCGTTACGTGGTGAACCTCGAGGATCGCATCGACACCGGCCTCTTCCTCGACCATCGGAAGGTGCGGGCGTACGCGCAAGCCAACTCTCGGGGCAAGCGCATGTTGAATCTTTTCGCATACACCTGCTCGGTCAGTGTCGCTGCTGCCTTCGGGGGTGCCAAAGAGACCACGAGCGTCGATCTCTCCAATACCTACCTCGACTGGGGGCGCCGGAACTTCTCGCTGAACGGGTGCGACCCACAGCAACATCGGTTTCTTCGGGATGACGCGGTTCGCTGGATGTCGCGACGTCGCGAGCGATACGACTTCATCTTCATCAACCCGCCTACCTTCTCACGATCCAAGAAGACCAAAGACGACTTCAGTGTCCACCGGAACCACGGGCGCCTCATCGCGAATGCGATGGGCGCATTGAACCCCGACGGCGAGCTCCTCTTCACGACGCACGCCCGCGCGCTCGAGCTCGACGACGCCATCCCGCAGCGGTATGCGGTGAGCCCATGCGCGGACGAGTTCGTTCCGAGGGACTTTGCCAAGTCGCCTTTCGTGGCGTTCCGAATTCGACACCGTCGCAACCGACAGCGCGGCCGCCGCTAACGCCCTTTGAAAACAGGCTTACGCTTCTCGGCGAACGCGCGTGGGCCCTCCTTGGCGTCTTCGCTCATGAACACCTTCATGCCGATTTTCGCCTCGATGGGCAGCGCTTCTCGCTCGGGCAAACACTCGGTCTCGCGGAGGGCGCGGAGGATGGCCTGAACGGCAACCGGCCCGTTTCGAGCAATGCGTGTGGCGATCTCCATCGCTTTGTCGAGTGCTTCCCCGTCGGGCGTCACGTAGCCGACGAGCCCGTACTGGTACGCCTCGTCCGCCGTGATCGTGCGCCCAGTCAGCAACATGTCGGCGGCGATTGTGTACGGGATCTGCCTTCGCAGGCGTACGGTAGAGGCGCCGAGCGGGAAGAGACCCAGCTTGACTTCCGCGACTCCAAACACTGCGCCCTTGGCGGCAACCCGAATGTCGGTCGGCTGAAGCAACTCGGTTCCCCCTGCGATCGCAAAGCCTTCGACCGCGGCGACGAGGGGTTTGTCGAGGTTGAACCCTTTGAGGAGTGGCTTGATGTACGCCGGGTCGTGATCTGACTCCTCGTACTGCTGGTCCACCGGCTTGGTGTTCATCGCCTTGAGGTCGGCTCCCGCGCAGAAGTTCCCGCCTGCGCCGGTAAGGATCGCCACGCGAATCTCTGGGTCGTCGTTGATCCGGTCCCATGCGTCCGACATGCGGTCCAGCATGTCGAGAGACAGTGCGTTCCTCGCGTCGGGCCGGTTCATCGTGAGGACCAGGACGTGGCCCTCCTTCTCGACGAGAAGGTCTGGGGAATCGGTCATCCGTTCGAACTCCTATTCATCAAGCTTGAAGACGCGTATGGCATTTTCGCGAAGGAACTTGGGCCAGACAGCGTCTTTGAATGGCACGTGTTGCATGTCGGTGAAGATTCGCTCGAGAGACAAGCCCATCGGGAAGTACCCGGCATACATGATCTTGTCGCTCCCTCGCGTGTTCGCGTAGTGGATGACGGCCTCTGGGTAGTGCTTCGGCGCGAAGGCGCTCGTGCTGTAATAGAGGTTCGGATACTTGAGCATCAGCTTGACCGCGAGGTCGACCCAAGGCTCTCCGCCATGCCGCATGACGAACTTGAGCTCCGGGAAGAACCAACAGACTTCGTCGATATGCTCGACCTTCTGTGGCGCCATCGGAATCCGTGGACCGGGGACACCCACGGTCAGGCAGATCGGGATGTCGAGTTCCACGCAGGTGGCGTAGATGGGGTAGTAGCGCTTGTCGTTGATCGGCACCTGCGGACAGAGGCCAGAAGGAAAGCCCGTGACCGCCTTGATCCCGCACTCTTTGTGGAGGCGTTTGATGAGCCGAACCTCCTCCATGCCGTTATTCGGGTTCGCCCCGTAGGATGCGAAAAACCGATCCGGGTGTCCTTGACAGGCATCGAAGTTCACCGAGTTCGGCCCGGAGATCCCAAGCATCGCCTTCTCGATGCCCCACTTGTCCATCTCTTCGATTGCGTAGGCGACGTAGTCGTCCTTCTCCCCAATATTCGGGATGTTCTTGAACATGTACTGAGCCGGCATCTCGAAGACCTTTTGACTCTCCTGGTCGAGCAAGAGGGGCTTCATGAAGTCGTACCAAGCCGTCGGGTCGCCGTCCGGGATGTTCATCATGAGGTCGATCGCCTTCAGGCCTGGCGGGATGGGCATCAATGGCGTCCTTTTCAGTTTGTAAACTTGGCCCTATGATGAAACGTGGGCGGCTGGACATGCCCCAGCTGCTGCGCTAGAACATGTTCTACTTTATGGCCCCTCGGGGCCCGTCTGTAAAGCGATGATTTCATGACCCAAACCACGGCGAGCCAAGTGGCCCGAGTGTCTCACGGAGAGTCAACGATGGACGGAGGATTTGAAGCGATTCCCACCCGCGACGAGTTGATCCGAAGGGCGCGCGCATTGGCGCCCACCCTTCAGGAACGCGCGAAAGAGACGGCCTCGCTTCGAAGAATGCCGCAAGCGACGATGGACGACCTTCATCGCCTCGGCTTCTTCAAGGTCGTGCAGCCCAAACGTTACGGCGGCTACGAGATGGACCCCTCGGTCATCTTCGACCTTCAACTCGAGCTCGGGCGGGGCTGCGCATCGAGTGCTTGGGTATACGGCGTTCTCAACGTGCATACTTGGCAGCTCGCGCTCTTCGACCGAAAAGCGCAAGACGAAGTCTGGGCAGACGATCCCACCACGCTAATCTCGTCTTCCTACATGCCGGTCGCGAAGACCGAGTGGGTCGACGGCGGTGTGAAGCTGAGCGGGCGCTGGTCGTTCTCGAGCGGTTGTGACTTCGCGGACTGGGCGTTTCTTGGTGGATTCGTTCCGACCGAGGAGGGCAAGCCCCCCGACATGCGAACCTTCCTCGTACCGCGCTCCGACTACGAGATCGTCGACAACTGGCACACGTCTGGCCTTCGTGGGTCCGGGAGCAAAGATGTCGTGGTTGACGGCGTCTTCGTACCCGATCACCGCATGCACAAGTTCTCAGATGGGTACCGTCAGAAGAGCCCGGGCAACGAGGTGAACCCATCTCCCGTATACCGCTATCCGTTCGGGCAGATCCACGTACGGTCGGTGTCGACGCCAGCGGTTGGCGCGGCGTTTGGGGCGCTCGACGCCTACGTCGACTACATGAGAGGCAAGGTGTCCCAGGCCACTGGCGGCAAAGCAAAGGACTCCCTGACCAACAGCGTGGCGGCATCAGACGCCGCGGCGCTCCTCGATCGCGAGGTACTCGTCCTTCGCCGTAACTTCACCGAGATGTTCGAGCACCTCGAAAGGGGGGAGAAGATCCCGGTCGAGCGAAGGGTACGGTTCCGCAACGACTCCGCTCGGGCGGTGGACACAGCTACCCAAATCGTCGAGAAACTGTTCCTGACTTGCGGTGCGCGGGCGGCGTTCGAAGATCATCCGCTCAATCGCCACTTCCAAGACGTTCACGCGATTCGCCTCCATCACGCAAACGGCCCCGATGGTCCGGCTGCGAACTTTGGCGGCGTCTTGTTCGGTGCGAAGAGCACGGATTTCTTCATCTGAGCGGCTGAGCGAAGCTCGCTCTTCAGGGTGGTAAAGATGGTCGTAGAAGCAGTTCCCGAGGGCCAGTACGCCGACGTCGGGAGCGGGATCTCCATGCACTACCACGATGCGGGGACCGGCGATCGCGGGGCCGTCCTGTTTGTGCACGGTAGTGGCCCCGGGGCGAGCGGCTGGAGCAACTTCAAGGGCAACTACCCCCAGCTCGTCGAGCACGGCTTTCGCACGATCGTTCCAGACACGATGGGCTATGGGTACTCGACCAAGCCCGAAGAGGGGACTTACTCACTCGCCGACGTGGCAGCACAGTACAAGGGCCTTCTCGACGCGCTCAATATCGACAAGGTATCCGTCATCGGAAACTCGCAAGGTGGAGCCATCGCGATCACGATGGCACTCGAGTACCCGCAGCTCGTCGACAAGTTGGTCCTGATGGCACCAGGAGCCCTCGAAAAGCGCGAGGTCTACATGGAGATGGAGGGCATCAAGGCGATGATTCGTGTCCTCTATAAAGAGGGGATCTCCAAGGAGACAATGCGCAAGGTGTTCACTCTTCAGCTCCATGACGCCTCGAAGATCACCGACGAGGTGATCGAGGAGCGCTACCAGGTCGCGATGACCCAGCACCGAGACAACATCGCGCGTATTCAGGTCATCAACCAAGAGGATCGGCTCTCGGAGATCCAATGCGCGGTCCTCTGCTTCTGGGGCGCCAACGACAAGTTCTGTCCGGTGACGGGTGCCTCCAAGGTTGCCGCGCGCTGTGCGGACGCCCGAACCGTGCTCATCTCGGGCTGTGGTCACTGGGTGATGGTCGAGTACGCGGAGCTCTTCAACAACCTGACTTCTCAATTTCTACTGGAGACCTTGGGCTAGCTCCGAGCGGCTCAGTGGACGGGTTGTAGACGATGGACGACGCAGCACGACAGAGGAAGATCACCGAGTTCGGTGACCAACTCTATGCTGCGCTGAGGGAGCGAAAGACTCTGGCGCCGCTGACGGAACGGTGGCCCGAGATCACCATCGAGGACGCCTATCACGTTTCCCTTCGAATGGTGAACCGTCGGATCGAAGACGATGGCGAGAGAATCATCGGCAAGAAAATCGGTGTCACGAGTCGAGCGGTTCAGGAGATGCTCGGCGTCTTTCAACCCGACTTCGGCTATCTCACCGACAAAATGGTCTATCCGAACGCCGGGGCGATGCCGATCAGCGAGCAGTTGATTCAGCCACGCGCGGAAGGAGAGATCGCCTTCAAGCTAGAGAAGGATTTGCGGGGCCCTGGCGTGACGAACCAGGACGTTGTCGACGCCACCGGGTACGTCATGGCGTGTTTTGAGGTTGTCGACAGCCGGGTGCGCGACTGGAAAGTCAAAATCCAAGATACGGTGGCAGACAACGCCAGTTGCGGCCTCTTCGTGTTGGGTGACGAGCACGTCGATCCGCGCGGCCTCGACTTTCCGAGTCTCAAGATGCGGGTCTACAAAAATGGCAAACCCCTCAGCGAAGGCGTCGGTGCCGCGGCGCTCGACTCGCCGCTGAACTGCGTGAGCTGGCTTGCCAACACACTCTCGGAGTTCGGGATCACCCTCAACGCGGGCGATGTCGTTTTGTCAGGTTCGCTCGTCCCTCTCGAGCCTGTCGTGGCTGGCGACGAGATGCGCCTAGAGGTCGAGGGCGTAGGAACGGCCGCGGTAAGGTTCACATAGGAGCAGTGCGGGTATGGCAACGAAGGTGAAGGCTGCGATCATCGGTTCCGGGAACATCGGGACCGACCTCCTCTACAAGGCCCTCCGAAGTGAAGTCGTCGAGCCGGTTTGGATGGTGGGAATCGACCCGCAGTCCGAAGGACTCCAACGTGCCAGGGACTTGGGGCTCAAGACCACGTCGGAAGGCGTCAAGGCGCTCGAGCCGCACATCCTCGACGATGGCGTGAAGATCGCGTGGGACGCGACAAGCGCGTACGTCCACGAGTCGAACAACGAGGTCGTTCGGGCGCATGGGGTCAAGATGGTCGACCTCACGCCCGCCGCGATAGGTCCGTTTTGCGTTCCACCGGTCAACCTCGACGCGATGATGGGTCAGGACCAGCAAAACGTGAACATGGTAACGTGCGGCGGGCAGGCGACGATCCCGATGGTTGCGGCGGTCAGTCGCGTGCAGGAGGTTGCCTATGGCGAGATCATCGCGACCGTGTCGTCGAAGTCTGCAGGGCCCGGAACCCGCAAGAACATCGATGAGTTTACGCGGACGACGGCGAGAGGGGTGGAAGAGGTTGGCGGCGCTGATCGCGGCAAAGCCATCATCATCATCAATCCCGCAGAGCCTCCGTTGATCATGCGGGACACGATTCACTGCTTGACGAAGGAACCCCCGAAGGAGGCCGAGATCGCCGAGTCGGCGCAGCAGATGATCACGCAGGTTCAGAAGTATGTACCGGGGTACACACTCAAGAACGGGCCGGTGTTTGACGGCAAGCGAGTTTCGTTCTTCATGGAGGTCGAAGGGCTGGGCGACTTCTTGCCGAAGTACGCCGGGAACCTCGATATCATGACAGCGGCCGGGCTCCGGACCGCGGAGCTGATCGCAGAGGAGATTCTGCGCGCGGAGGCGGCATGAACCTCCGAGGCAAGCGCGTAACCCTGCACGACATGAGTCTCCGAGACGGGATGCATCCGCAGCGTCACCAGCTCACCCCCGAGCAGATGGTGGAGGTCGCAACAGCCCTCGATGAGTCCGGTGTCCCGATGATCGAAGTGACCCACGGTGATGGGCTTGGCGGGGCGTCGGTGAACTACGGTTTCCCTGCCGCGAGCGACGAGGACTACCTCCGGGCAGTGGTCCCGAAGATGAAGCGAGCCAAGGTGTCGGCGCTGCTCCTGCCTGGCATTGGCACGGTCGACCATCTTCGGATGGCGCACGAACTCGGTGTCCACACGATTCGGGTTGCCACGCACTGTACCGAAGCGGACGTTTCGGAGCAGCACATCGCGCTTGGGCGGAAGATGGAGATGGACACCGTGGGCTTCTTGATGATGGCTCACATGATTCCTGAGGACGAGCTCGTCGCCCAGGCAAAGTTGATGGAGAGCTACGGGGCGAACTGCCTCTACATCACCGATTCGGCTGGCTACATGCTGCCCGATGACGTCACCGCGCGAGTCTCACGCTTTGTCGAGGAGCTTTCGCCCGACACCGAAATTGGGTTTCACGGTCATCACAACATGCACATGGGGATCGCAAACTCGCTCGCTGCGATCGAAGCGGGGGCGCACCGGGTCGATGGGTCGGTGGCCGGCATGGGCGCGGGGGCGGGGAACACACCTCTCGAGATCTTCGTGGCTGTCCTCGATCGCATGGGCGTCGAGACCGGCGTCGACATGTGGAAGCTGATGGACGTCGCTGAGGATATCGTATACCCGCTCATGACCCACAAAGTTCGCGCGGACCGCGATTCGCTCACACTTGGCTACGCAGGAGTATACTCATCGTTTCTGCTTTTCGCGAAGCGCGCCGCCGAGAAGTACGGCTTGAAGTCCACCGACATCCTCGTCGAGCTCGGACGGCTGAAAACCGTCGGCGGTCAGGAAGACATGATAGAGGACGTCGCCCTCGACATGAAGAAGGCCGGCGCGGCGGAGTGAGTGTGTCGGACCTCGATAGCTTTCGGCGGGAGGCGCGCGCTTGGGTCCGGGAGCACTGTCCGAAGTCTCTTTGGGGCACCTCGGGAGGAGGGCCTTTCGAAGGGTACTGGGGTGGAGCCAGGTGTGCTGAAGCCGACCCCGATGTCTTGTCCTGGCGCGACCATGGGATCGCCCAAGGTTGGACCGCTCCGAGTTGGCCCAAAGAGTACGGGGGGGCGGGCCTAAGCACGGCCGAAGAGGAGATCATCCACCAGGAGATGAAGGCGATCGGGGCGCCGCGTCCGGTGGCCGGCCAGGGGCTGGCGATGTTCGGGCCGGTGTTGTTGCAGTACGGGACCGACGCGCAGCGAGCCGAGCATCTCCCGAAGATCGCCCGCGGGGAGGTGCGGTGGTGTCAGGGCTACTCGGAGCCGGGGGCGGGTTCGGATCTCGCCAACCTGCAGCTCAGGGCTGAGATCCACGGCGACGAGTTCGTTCTGAACGGTCAGAAGATCTGGACGTCGCACGCTGACGTCAGCGACTGGATCTACTGCCTCACCCGGACGGACTCGACCGGGCCGAAGAAGCAGATGGGGATTTCCGTCATTTTGGCCTCGTTGCGGACGCCCGGGATCACCGTTCGCAGGATCGATCTCATCAGCGGCTACTCACCGTTTTGCGAGACCTTCTTCGACGACGCGCGCGTCCCCGTGAAGAACCTGGTCGGCCCCTTGAATGAGGGATGGGGGATCGCCAAGGCGATCCTCGGGCACGAACGCTCTTCGATCGGACGCTCGATTGCGCGACAGCCGGGGAGCGCGCAACGGGACGTGGTCGCACGCGCCCGCAAGCACTTGGCCGCACCCGACGGGCCCATACCCGATCCACTCCTTCGCGATGAGATCGCGCGCCTCGGGATGCTGGAAGAGGCGTTCCACCTGACTCTCGCGCGAGTGCAACAAGGGGCGGCCAGTGGGGGACCCGGACCAGAAGGGTCCATTTCCAAGATCGTGGGCAGCGAACTCAAGCAGATGCGTTTCGAGTTGGGGATGAAGGTTGCCGGAGCGCAGGGCCTCGGTTGGCAAGGGCCAGGCTTCGACGACGACGACCTGGCCTATACACGCGAGTGGCTGCGATCCCGCGCGAGCACCATCGAAGGTGGTTCGTCCGAGATTCAGAAGAACATCGTGTCGAAGCGAGTGCTCGGCCTTCCGGAGCCAAAGAAATGACCCGGCTCGCAGCACCCAAGCTCCTGCTCAACGACGAGCAGCAGATGCTCGCGAAGACGGCGCGTGAGTTCATCGCCGCCCATGCACCTGCGGCCCGGCTTCGCACGTTTCGCGACTCGAACGACGACGTCGGCTTCTCACGAGATCTTTGGCAACAGATGGCGGAGTTGGGATGGCCTGGCCTCCAGATCCCAACCGAGTACGGAGGCCTCGGGCTCGGCTTCTTTGACCTGTGTGTGATGCTCGAGGCTACCGGTCGCGAACTGATGCCGGAACCATTCGTCTCCACATCACTGTTGGGTGTTCAATCCCTGCTCGTCGGGGGTACCGATGCGCAGAAGCAGGCGTGGCTACCTCGGGTTGCCTCGGGCGAATCTCTCCTTGCAGTCGTTCACGACGAACGCACTTCGGGGGTCGGTGCGGCGCCATGCATCCGCGCCCAAACGGGGTCCCGTGGTTTTGAGCTGTCCGGAGACAAAGCGCAGGTGCTCGACGCCCACGCGGCCGATCAACTTTTGGTGTCCGCTACGGCCGAAGACGGTGCGGTTTCGCTTTTCCTGGTCGATCCGGGTGCCGAAGGCGTCACGATCACCCGACAGTCGCGGCTCGACGGCCATGGTGTCGCGATCGTTCGGCTCGAGTCCTGCAACGTGCCGACGGATGCGTGTGTGGGCGGGGTGGGGAAGGGCGATGCTCTTCTTGCAGTCGTCTTGGACCGAACGGCCATCGGGCTTTCGGCACAGATGCTCGGGGCTGCGGAACAAGCGTTTGCCGACACCATGGCTTACGTCAAGGAGCGGAAGCAGTTTGACGCGCCTATCGGTTCGTTCCAGGCGCTCCAGCATCGTGCTGTCGATCTCTACACGGAGCTCGCCCTCTTGCGATCAGTCGTCCTTGCGGCAGCACGAGCCGTCGACGAGCAACCCGACGAGGTCGCGCGCCTGGCCACCTTGGCGAACGCGCTTGCTTCCGAAACGTTTTTGCATGTCTCACAGGAAGCCATTCAGATGCATGGTGGCATCGGGGTCACCGACGAGCATGACATCGGGCTCTACCTCAAGCGCGCCCAGGCCACGTATATGAGTTTCGGAGTACCTTCGCAGCAGCGTGACCGCTGGGCGGAGCTTCACGGCTACTAGTCGATCCAACAAGCGAGAAGAACGATGAAAAGGTTTGAAGGAAAGAACGTCGTCATCACAGGAGCAGCCGCGGGCATTGGGCAAGCGACTGCTCGGCGCATCGCCGAAGAGGGAGGCAACGTCGCCCTCATCGACATGAACGCCGAAGGACTCGCTGTGACGAAGGAAATGGTCGAGGGCCTCGGGCAGAAAGTCTGGGTCTACGAATGCAACGTCACGGACGGCGCAAGGGTGAAGCAAGTCATCGACCAAGCGGCGGAAGACCTGGGCGGCTTCGACACCCTGTGCCACTGCGCCGGGATCCTGCGCACCTATCACACCCACGAGATGACGTTCGAGCAGTGGCACGAGATTATCAACATCAATCTCAACGGCACCTTCTACGTCAATCACGCGGCGCTTCCGCACCTTTTGAAGAACCGGTTCAGCGCTCTCGTCAACTGCTCGTCGACCTCGGCGCTCGGGAGCCACCCGTGGATGAGTGCCTACGCGGCGTCGAAGGGGGGAGTCATCTCGATGACGCGCTCGCTCTACCAGGAGTACGTGAAGCAGGGGTTGCGTGCCAACTGCGTGGTTCCCGGTGGGATCGCAACGGCGCTGCACGGCGACTTCAAAGCGCCCGAGGGTGCGGACATGGATTTACTCAAGGGCGCCATGCCGTTCGTCGGCTTCGCCAAGCCTCCGCACGCGGCCTCCGTCATCGCCTTCCTCGCCTCCGACGACGCCCGCTACATCAACGGAACCGAAATCCGCGCCGACGGCGGCGCCCTCTCCTAGGGGTCACTCCGCCGCCCGAAAACCCGAATCATTCCAGTTACTTACACACCGCACCGCGAAAACCCGTTTCCCCCTTGTTCGCGCTGCGTTCCAGCCGGCCCTGCGCACGTCGCTGAGGCCGCCCAAACACTCGAAGGGTTCCGGTCGCCCCTCGTAAGCAGTTCCCCCAAAGCGGGCCGCTCTGACAGAGCCCCCAAGGCACCGCGGTAGCGACACGAGCCGTCGTTTGTCAGTCCCGCTTCGCCGCGAGTTCCGTCACCCGTCCCAAGACCTCGGCGTCGACCTTGTGCAGTGCGCCAGCGTCGTGGGGGGGCTGAGGGTCGTACTCGATCATGAGTTGCAACGCTTTCGCAGTGGTCGCGTCGGTCAACTGTTCTGCGAGTGCCAAGGCCATGTCGATCCCGCTCGACACGCCGGCCGCGGTGATGATCTTGCCGCGCTGGACGACGCGGTCTTCTACGGGATTCGCCCCGTACTTCATCAACATCGGTCGCGCTGAAAAGTGCGTGGTTGCGTCGATGCCTTTCAAGAGCCCTGCCGCGGCGAGCAAGAGCGATCCCGTGCATACGGACGTAGTGTACTTGGTCTGCTCGTGGACGCTTCGGAGCCATTCGAGTATCGCCTCATTGTGCACGAGCGCCCGCGTTCCGATCCCGCCAGGTACGACGACGATGTCCGGCGATGGAATCTCATCGAAGGTGAAGTCCACCGTCAGCCCGAGGAACCCATTGTCGGTGCGAACTTCACCTTTTTGATGCCCGACGAACTTGATCTCTGAGTCTGGCAGGCGTTGCAGGACTTCGTAGGGGCCGACCGCATCGAGCGCAGTCACCCTGTCGAAGAGAACGAACCCAATCTCCATCTCTAACCCCTCCCACACCCAGGGTCACTCCGCACCCCCAAAACATGAGGAGTTACGAACCCTTGAAAACCGTACCGCGAAAACCGCAACCGACGCCGTGAATGGCCGAAGAGATCTCATGGCAAGAAAAATTCGAAGTCTAGAGGTCCTCCCCGGCGTTCCGCACCATATCGTGTTGCGCGGAAACAATCGTCGCCGACTGTTCTCGTATCCGCGTGAGTATCGCTACTTCTTGAGGCGCGTCGCCTACAGCAGCCGCATACACGGCGTCCACGTTCACGCTTGCGTATTGATGGCTAATCACGTGCACCTCCTCGTCACCCCGCCAGACGCGGACGCGCTGGCGCGTTTCATCAAAGCCTTTGCGCAGAGCTATGCCCTCTACCGAAACAAGCGGCGGATCGCGACCGGAAAGCTCTTCGAGCAGCGCTACCGCGTGCACCCGATTAAGGACATCGATCACCTCGCCATCACCACGGCCTACATTGATCTCAACCCGATACGTGCGGGCATCTGTGTCGCGCCCGAGGATTACCCCTGGTCGACATATCGTCACCATAGCGGTGTCGGCGAGCCGGACTTTGCGATGGCGGGGGTTTGGTCACCAAGCGATTGGTACCTTTCGCTTTCGGGTCGAGCGCACGAACGGCGGCGAGAATATCGTGATCTGGTCGAACGCTATCAGGCCCGCGACGACTGGGCCGGAGTTGCGAAGGAACCCGCGGTTGCGGCAGATCGAAAGCGGTTGGAGCGACCCGACCGCAGTGGGGCTGGGTGAGTTTTCGCGGTGCGGCCGGTAAGTCGATGATATGACTTATTGTTTGGGGGTGCGGAGTGACCCCTAGGTGGGGGTGGTGCCGCGGACGAAGGGGAGGTAGTTGGCGCGCCAGAAGCGCTCTCGCACGAACGACTCGACGTCTTTGGGGATGTTCTCTCGACGCGCGACGCCGTCCTCAATCGCTTGCTCGCACACGCGCGTGGCCACGCGGATCGACGTTTCCTGGAGATCGCTCACCGGCGGGTAGATCAGACCCCCATCGACGTACTTCTCGACGGTGTAGTCGGCGAGTGCCTGGGAGGCCGCGAGGACCATCGTGTCGGTGATGATTCTCGCATCGCTGAGGATCGCGCCGAACCCCAGTCCTGGGAAGATGAACGCATTGTTGCCCTGGCCGATGGGGTGCGTGACGCCACCCATCCGCACCGGCTCGAACGGGCTGCCCGTCGCAACGATGGCTTGGCCGTCGGTCCATCGAAAGATGTCAACCGGCTCGGCTTCCGCAGAGCTCGTCGGGTTGGAGAGCGGAAAGATGATCGGCCACTTGTGGTTGTCGGCCATGGCACGAACCACTTCCTCGTCGAATGCGCCGGGTCGCCCCGAAAGGCCCAGCAGCACCGTCGCCTTTGCGTTCCGAATCGTTTCGCAAAGGTCGGGCGCATCTCCTGCGAATTCCCAGCCCGCGATCTCCTCTCGCTCGCGACTGAAGCTCCGTTTGTACGGCTCCATCTTCCGGTCTCGCAACAACAGCCCACGCGAATCCAGCACATACACGCGCTCGCTCGCGGCCTCTCGGCTGAGCCCAGCGCGAACGAGCCCCTCCCGAATCGCCCACGCGACCCCGATGCCGCCAGCGCCCGCGCCATGGATCACGAACACCTCGTCGGCGAGGCTCTCCTTGCGCAAGTGGCATGCGGCCAGGATTCCGGCAAGCGCTACTGCGCCGGTACCCTGGATGTCGTCGTTGAACGACGGCCCGCGCTCGCGGTACCGCTCGAGGACTGAGAACGCGGCCTCTTTGGAGAGGTCCTCCCATTGAATCACCGCGTCGGGCCACCGTGTCCAAACGGCGTCGACGAAGTTGTCGAGGAACTTGTAGTAGCTCTCGCCCTGGAGGCGTTTCTGCCGCACGCCCAGGTAGTTCTCGTCGTTGATCAGATCCATGCGGTCTGTGCCCACGTCGAGCGCAACCGGCATTGTGTGGAAGGGGCTGACCCCGCCCCCGACCGTGTAGAGCGCCATCTTGCCGATCGGAATAGCGAGCCCCCCGTACCCCTGATCGCCGATTCCGAGAATCGCTGACGAGTCTGTCGCGACGATCATGCGAACGTCTTCCATCGGGTAGCACTCGAGCGTCTGGTCGGCTCGATCGATGTTGAGCGGTGAGAACGAGAGACCGCGCGGGTTCTGGTAGAGCGCACTGAACTGCTGCACCGCCGCGCCCACCGTCGGCGTGTACACGATAGGCAGCATCTCCTCGAGATGCTTCTCAAGCAGCGCATAGAATAGGATCTCTTGGCGTTCCTGAAGCGAGCGCAAATATTGATACTTGTCGATGTCCGACGGCATCTGAGCAAACCCTTCGTACACGCGCTCCGCTTGCTGTTCGAGCGTGTTGTACTGAGGTGGCAGCAATCCGCCGATGCGTAAGGCGAGTCGCTCTTCGTAGCTGAAGGCGGTTCCTTTGTTGGTCAGCACAAGCCGCAGGAGTGCGATCCCGTCGAGGTACACCTCCATGTACTTGCGGCCCTGGTCATCTTGCTTGAGGTCGAATAGTCGGCTGACGCGTTTACGCGGCATGGGGTTCCTTTCCTTACGCGCCCTCGATGGCGGCCACGACCGCGTTGGTCATCTCGGCGGTTCCCAGTGAGTGGGGGCCCCCGTTCAAGTCAGCAGTTCGTAGCCCGTTGTCGAGCACCTTCTGCACGGCGTCTTCGATCAGCACGGCGTCCGCATCGAGATCGAGGCTGTGGCGGAGCAGCATTGCCGCGCTCAGGATGGTACCCAGCGGGTTGGCGATGCCTTGCCCAGCGATGTCAGGTGCCGACCCATGAATGGGTTCGTAGACACCGAGAGAACCTTCACCGAGCGACGCGCTAGGGAGCAGTCCGAGCGACCCTGTCAGCACAGCGCCTTCGTCAGACAGGATGTCTCCAAACATGTTCCCCGCGACGATGACGTCGAACGACGAGGGGTCTGTGACGAGTCGCATGGCTGCCGAATCGACGAGCTGGTGGTCCAACTTGATGTCTGGATTCGCTTTGCCGACCTCAGTCGCCACCTCTCGCCAGACCTGCATCGTCGAGAGCACGTTGGCTTTGTCGATCGACGTAACGTGTCCACCACGCTTGCGTGCGACCTGAAAGGCGAGCTCGACGATTCGCCGAACTTCGTGCTCGTCGTACACCATGGTGTCGAATCCGCGCCGGGCGCCATCGCGGGTCTCTTTGCCCTTGGGTTGGCCGAAATAGATACCGCCGGTCAGTTCTCGAATGAACACCAGATCGACCCCTCGCAAGCGCTCGGGCCTCAGCGGTGAGGCCGCTTCGAGCCCCCGGAAGAGCTTGACCGGCCGAACGTTGGCGAAGAGCTTGAGCGCCTTGCGCATACCGAGGAGCCCCTGCTCCGGCCGCACCTTCGCGGTGGGGTCGTCCCACTTCGGTCCGCCGACCGCCCCGAGCAACACCGCGTCTGCGCTTCGGCAGGCCACGATGGTGTCGTCCGGAAGAGGAACACCCGTCTGGTCGATGGCGATTCCGCCGATGAGATGCGTCGAGAACGTGAACGTGTGGCCCGACTTGGTTGCGACCGCCTCCAGCACTTGGCGTGTGGCATCGACGATCTCTGGTCCGATCCCGTCTCCGGGCAGAAGTGTGATTTTCGCTTTCATCCTTGAAACCTGAGGCGAGCGCGCAGCATGAACGGCCTGCTCGTTGAGGGCAATGGTTAACGGAACTAGGTGCGGGCGGTTGGACCCTCCGCGTGCGTCTCGCGCCGAGCATCTTCGAGCCTGAGGCCGTACTCGAGGCTGTCGACGAGAGCCTGCAACGAGGCCTCGATGATATTACTAGAAGCGCCAACCGTACTCCATGCGTCGTGCGCGGACTGGCTGTCGATCAGCACACGGGTGGTTGCGCCGACGCCCCTGCGGCCATCGAGAATTCGGACTTTGTAGTCACTCAGATGCATCTCTGCGACCTGCGGAAAGAACGGATGCAGCGCTTTTCGGAGAGCTGCATCGAGTGCACTCACCGGCCCATTGCCGTCGCCAGCGGTGAGCATCACCTCGTCGCCGACCTGCACCTTGACGGTCGCTTCAGCGACCATACCCGCGCCCCGCCGGCGCCCGACGCTCGCTTGGAAGTCGAGTACCTCGAATGGCGCGACGTAGTCATCTTGATGGCGCGCCATCAACAAGGCGAACGAAGCCTCCGCGGCCTCGTATGCGAACCCCTTCGCCTCGAGCTCTTTGACGCGCTCTAGAACGCGCGTCCCATGGGTCGAGCTGGTCTCGAGGCCGAGCTCTTCCGCCTTGCTGAGGACATTACTCCGACCCGATAGCTCGCTGACCACGACCCGCGACTCGTTTCCGACCCAGGCCGGGTTCACGTGTTCGTAGGACTCGGGATGGCGGCGAATCGCAGAGACATGAACGCCCCCTTTGTGCGCGAACGCGCTGCGCCCCACATAGGCGGCGTGATCGTTCGGGCTGAGGTTGGCGATCTCCGCCACGAAGTGCGCCAGGTCGTAGAGCTGGGCGAGGCCCCCCTCGGGGAGACACTGCAGCCCGAGCTTCAGCTCGATATCCGGGATGATCGAGCAAAGGTTGGCATTCCCGCACCGTTCTCCGTAACCGTTGATGGTCCCTTGGACGTGTCGCGCACCCGCCCGGACCGCGGCGACCGAGTTGGCGACACCGCACTCTCCGTCGTTGTGCGCGTGAATGCCGATTCGAACGTTCGGAAGGGCTTCGGCCGTCGCCCGGACTCCCTCCTCGACCTCCCACGGCATCGAGCCACCGTTGGTATCGCACAGCACCAGCGTCTCGGCGCCACCGCGCGCAGCCGCCCGAAGTGTTTCGAGTGCGTACTCGGCATCGGCTTTGTAGCCGTCGAAGAAGTGCTCGGCGTCGTAGATCACGCGTCGTCCCTCGCCGGTCAAGAAGGCAACGCTCTCTTCGATCATCCGAATGTTCTCGTCGAGACGGGTCCGGAGGACCTCGGTGACGTGCATCGTCCAGGTCTTGCCGAAGATCGTGCACACCGGCGTCGCGGCATCGATTAGCGTACGCAGTTGTTTGTCGTCTTCGGCTCGAAGGTCGGCGCGCCGCGTCGAACCGAATGCCGACACCGTCGCGTTGTTCCATGCGACGTCTTTCGCGCGCTCGAAGAACTCGACGTCCTTCGGATTCGAACCCGGCCAGCCGCCTTCGATGAAGGCGACCCCAAGTTGGTCGAGATGCTCACCGATCCTTAGCTTGTCCTCGCAAGACAGACTCATCCCTTCCATCTGCGTGCCGTCACGCAAAGTCGTGTCGTAGATCTCGACGACGGGCTTCGAGTCGTTATGGCCGTTGCTGCTCATATTCTGTGATTTGCGTGTCGAACGACTGTAGGTACCCCAACTGATCAAGCCCCTCGAGAAGGCAATGCTTCGAGAAGGCGTCGATGGGGAACGTCGCCTCGAGGCTTCCAAGGCCCGTCACGGATTGGGTAGGCAGGTCGATCGTGATCGTTGTGGCGCGGTCGAGCTGCACGGCTTGCATCAGCTCCTTGTGCACCTCGGTAGGAAGCTCGACCGGCAAGAGGCCGTTCTTGAGGGCGTTGCTCTTGAAGATGTCGGCGAATCCCGTCGAGATGATCGCCCTGAACCCCCAACCGACGAGCGCCCACGGCGCGTGCTCACGAGATGAGCCGCTTCCGAAGTTGTGCCCGGCGATGAGGATCTTGGCTCCTTCCGACTCGGGGTGGTTGAGGACGAAGTCGTCCTTGTCGGTGCCGTCCTCGTGGTAGCGCCAGTCCGAGAACAAGCTTCCTCCGAGACCATGCTTGTCGGTCACCTTGAGAAAACGTGCTGGGATGATCTGGTCGGTGTCGACGTTCTCCGCCGTCAGTGGAACCGCGTGTGAGGTGAGTGTGGTGAACTTTGCCATGGTTGTCGCCTCAGGAAAGGAGCAAGCTCCGGGGATCGGTCACTTTGCCGGTCACGGCCGCCGCCGCGGCGGTGAGGGGCGAGGCCAAGAACGTGCGTCCGCCCTTGCCTTGTCGGCCCTCGAAGTTTCGATTCGAAGTGCTCACCGCGTATTGCCCCGGTTCGAGATTGTCGCCGTTCATGGCGATGCACATGGAGCACCCAGGCTCTCGCCACTCAGCGCCAGCTTCTTTGAAGATCTTGTCGAGCCCCTCTGACTCGGCCTGTTTCTTGATGTCGTGCGAGCCAGGCACCACGAGCGTCCGAACGCCCTCGGCGACCTTGCGTCCGCTGAACACACTTGCCGCCATTCGGAGGTCTCCGATTCGGGAGTTGGTGCAGGACCCGATGAAAACCACGTCGATCTTCTTGCCGAGAAGCGACTCCCCTGGCTCGAGGTCCATGTAGAGCATCGCCTTTTCGAAAGCGACCTGGTGAGAAAACTGGTCGAACGATTCCATCCGCGGCATGTCCCCGTTGATGCCCATGCCCATGCCGGGGTTGGTTCCGTAAGTGATCATCGGTTCGAGCTCGTTGGCGTTGATGACGACACGCTTGTCGTACTTCGCGTGCTCGTCGGTGGCGAGGGCGCGCCATCGCTCGACTGCGGCATCCCATTCCTTGCCCTTGGGAACGCGATCACGTCCTTCGAGGTAATCGAAGGTGGTGTCGTCGGGCGCGATCATGCCGGCGCGTGCCCCCGCCTCGATGCTCATGTTGCACACCGTCATCCGCCCCTCCATGTCGAGCGAGCGGATCGCAGACCCGGTGTATTCGATCACGTATCCCGTGGCGCCGCCGGTCCCGATCTCGGCGCAGAGGGCCAAGATGATGTCTTTGGCGGTGACTCCGGGCATCAACGTCCCGTCGACGCGGACTTCGAGAGTCTTCGGCTTCCGTTGAAGGAGGCACTGCGTCGCGAGCACGTGCTCCACTTCGCTCGTCCCGATTCCGAAGGCAAGCGCACCGAACGCACCGTGGGTCGACGTATGACTGTCGCCACAGACGATGGTCTTGCCCGGCTGGGTAAAGCCCCGCTCTGGCCCGATCACGTGCACGATGCCGTTGTATCGGTCACCAATCGCGAAGAGCTCGACCCCGAACTCCGCACAGTTCTCTTCGAGGATGCGAAGTTGCGCCTTGGCCTGGTCGTCGATCACAGCGAGCGCCTTCGGGAGCGTCGGTGTGGAGTGGTCCATCGTCGCGACCGTCCGGTCGGGTCGCCGCACGGGGATGCCCCGTTCGCGGAGCCCGGTGAAGGCCTGCGGCGAGGTCACTTCGTGGATCAGGTGAAGGTCGATGTAGAGCACCGCCGGCCGTTCCGGTTCCTGCACGACGACGTGCTCGTCCCACACCTTCTCGAATAGCGTTCTTGGTTTCATAGTTCGTCTACTACGCGGCGCTTCCCGCCGCCTCGCTGTCTAGTTGTCCCTCTCGGAGGGCAAGGATTCGGTTGATGGCCGCGATGTACGCTTTGGCGCTTGCGACGATCACGTCGGTATCTGCGCCGTGCCCGTGGAACACCCGCGCGCGCGCGTGCTCCGACTGCGGGTTTACCTGGTCTCCGGTTGTCGTCTGTTCGTTCGGGGCGACCCGCACGCTGACTTCACCAAGGGCATCGATCCCTTGAGTGACCGACTGAACGTTGTATTCGAGGAGTGTGCACGGCACATTCGCCAGGAGCTGCACGGCCTTGTACACCGCGTCGACCGGGCCGGTTCCGACCGCAGCCGCCGTTTCGGTCTCGCCGCTCGGTCCAACCAGCTTCACCGTGGCAGTAGGCATTCCTGTCCCGCATCCGACCTGAATCGCTTCGAGCTTCCAGTACTCGGTCGGCTGGTAGAGTTCGTCGCTGACCAGAGCGACCAGGTCGGCGTCCGTGATGAACTTCTTCTTGTCGGCGAGCTTCTTGAAGCGCGCGAACGCCTTGTCGAGCCCGTCACCGGACGCCGGGTATCCGAGTTCTCCGAGGCGGTTGGCAAACGCGTGGCGCCCTGAGTGCTTCCCAAGCACCAGTTGGGTCTGGCCCGCGCCAACCGTTTCGGGTCGCATGATCTCGTACGTCTCTTCGTGCTTGAGCATCCCGTCCTGATGGATCCCGGCTTCGTGGGCGAACGCGTTTGCACCAACGATCGCCTTGTTCGGCTGAACCACCATGCCGGTCACCTTGCTCACCAGACGACTCGCCCGCGTGAGTTGCGTCGTGTCGAGCTGCGTCGCGATTCCGTAGAGGTCGTGGCGCACGTAGAGCGCCATCGCGATCTCTTCGAGGGATGCATTGCCGGCACGTTCACCGATTCCGTTGACCGCAACTTCGACCTGCCGCGCACCGTTCTTCACGGCCGCGAGGCTGTTCGCGACCGCCAAGCCGAGATCGTTGTGGCAGTGCACGCTGATCACGGCCTTGTCGATACCCGGGACGTTCTCCCGAAGCATCGCGATCCGTTCTCCGAACTCGCCCGGAATGGTGTAGCCGACCGTGTCCGGAATGTTGAGGGTCGTTGCCCCTGCCTCGATGGCGGCTTGCAACGTCTCGTAGAGGAAGTCCATCTCGGTTCGCCCCGCGTCCTCCGGGCTGAACTCGATGTCCTCGCAGAACCCTCGCGCGTACCCGACCATCTCGGTGATCGCATGAAGGACTTGTTCTCGGCTCATGCGGAGCTTGTGCTCTCGATGGATGGGAGAGGTTGCGATGAACGTGTGGATGCGCGGCCGCGTAGCGGGTGCAACGGCTTCGGCGGCCTTGTCGATGTCCTTTTTGTTCGCCCGCGCGAGGCTGCAGATCGTCGGCGGTTCGGCAACCGGACGTCCTTCGACGCCCGTGACCCCGACCGCCTCGGCGATCGTTTTCACAGCCCGAAGGTCGTCCGGCGAAGCGGCCGCGAAGCCCGCCTCGATGATGTCTACCCCCAACCGCGATAGGGTCTTCGCCACCTCTAGCTTCTCCCCGGACGTCATCGTGGCGCCTGGGGATTGCTCTCCATCGCGGAGGGTGGTGTCGAAGATCCGTACGTGATCGGGTTGCATGACGTGCTCCTACTGGCCTTGTTTGATTTCTACCGGGTCGACGAAGGGCATCATCGACCGAAGCTTCGAGCCCACATTTTCGATTGGCTGCTCCTGCTCAGCGCGCCGTTTCGCATCGAACTCCGGGCGCCCTTTTTGGTTCTCGTCAATCCAGCGCTTGGCAAAGGTGCCGTCCTGGATCTCCTTCAGAATCTGCTTCATGGCCTTCTTGCTGTCGTCTCCAATGACGCGTGGCCCACTCACGTAGTCCCCCCACTCGGCGGTGTTGGATACGGAGTACCTCATGTAGTTGAGGCCGCCGCGGTACATCAGATCGACGATCAACTTGAGCTCATGCAGGCACTCGAAGTACGCCAGCTCTGGCTGGTAGCCCGCCTCGACGAGAGTCTCGAAGCCGGCCTTCACCAGCTCGGAAGCCCCGCCGCAGAGGACCGCCTGCTCACCGAAGAGATCAGTTTCGGTTTCTTCAGTGAAGGTGGTCGTCAGAACACCGGCTCGCGCGCAGCCGATTCCCGACGCGTAGGCCATTGCGGCAGCGTCGGCCTGACCGGTGGCGTCTTGGTGCACGGCCAGCAGGGCGGGCACGCCGCCACCTTCTTGATAAGTCTCGCGCACGCGGTGCCCCGGGCTCTTGGGAGCGACCATGGCCACGTCGACGTCCTTCGGCGGCTCGATCGTGCCGTACCGGATGTTGAAACCATGGGCGAACATCAGCATGTTCCCCGACTCGAGGTTGGGTGCGATGTGCTCGGCGTAGATCGCTGGCTGCGCCGTGTCTGGCGCCAAGATCATGATGACGTCGGCTTCTTTGGCGGCCTCGGACACCGACTTCACTGTGAGACCGGCAGCCTCCGCCTTCGGTTTGCTGGCGCTTCCTTCCTGAAGGCCGACGCGGACGTCGACGCCGCTCTCTTTCAAGTTCAGCGAGTGCGCGTGGCCCTGCGAACCGTAGCCAATGATCGCCACCTTCTTGCCTCGGATGAGGGACAGGTCCGCGTCTCGTTCGTACCGAATCTGAGTCATTTGTTTCTCTACTTCTCCAAAAAGGGGGTTAGGCCGCGCTCGCGCGTGAGGCTGGCACTGTGGGATGGGCGAGGTCGTGCTCTTCGACGCCGCGAGTCATCGCGACCGTCCCGGTTTGCACCATTTCCAGGATGCCAAAAGGTCGAAGGAC
>JBCCHE010000002.1:0-197722 GCA_039028875.1 Myxococcota bacterium
TCCGAAGAACGATCGTGGAGGCAGGGCCGGTCTCCTGGCTGGCGCGCCCTGTGCACCACACACCTTCCCAGGTTGTCTCCCAGTGGCGATCGTGCGGAGCGAAGCGCGCGTACAGTGGCGGGGGCCGCGTCGGCTACGACCCGATGGGGTCGCCCGAACTTCCCGTTTCACCCTCGTTTGCGAGGGAACCACTACCTCAATAGTCGTGAAAAGAACTAGGGGCCGCTTCGCACGGGCGCTGCTCCGTGTCAACCGCAGGGAGCGGGACGGGAAAGGCGATCCGCCCGCCTCGGGTGGTCTTTGGGAGGGGCCTCAGGTCCCCGAGCAGCGGAGCCGGTAGGTCTCGCTCATCGCTGCGCCGTAGCCCTCCAACAGCGCTCGGACCATGCGCTCGGCTGCGTGGCGTTGCTGTCGCCGGGTGGTGCTCAGAAGGGTCGTGAAGTGGTTGGGGGTCTCGTCGCCGGTCGGGCGGACGAAGCCCAGCGCGTCGAGCGCGTCCACGCAAGGAAGCGTCCGGGTCAGGTCCAGCGGAAGGTGGTGCTGAGCCACCGCCTCCAGTTGCAACTGATTGCCCTCATCCGCAAAGGCTTGGACGTAGATGTCGTCGCCCGGCCCTCCCTCAAGAACCACATAGCCCCCATTCTCGAGGTCGCCGAGCGCATCAGCGAGCACGTCCTGGCGGTCGAGGCGCATCGGTTGTGACGTCTCTCGTGTGGTCGCGTCGTACACCGAGAGGCCCATCTCTCCTGCCGCGTCCACCGCGGCCTCCAGCTCGGCGTCGCCGCCGGGGCACACGTCCAGTCGGAACGCACCGCCTCGACACTCGGCCCGGCGCCACGGGTTGCGCGGCGGAGCGTCGAAGGCGCCGGGGGCGATCCGTGCAAGGGCGCGCCGGAGCGGAACGAGGAAGTGCGCAGGTCGGTCGAGCTCGCGCTGCCCGAGATGAAGCGCCAGGGCTTCGCTCCGCGTCACGTACGACTCGGACGCGAACAGGGTCACTCCGAGGCTCGCCTCACTATGAAGGCGGAGCGAGTCGGCCCAGAGGCTTCGCCGACGAGGGTGCATGAGGCGCTACCAGCTCGACTTCCTGACACCGGGAAGCTCGCCTGCGAGAGCAAGCTCGCGGAGGGCGATGCGGGAGAGTCCGAACTTTCGGTAGTAGGCGCGAGGCCGACCGGTCACGGCGCAGCGGTTCCGCACGCGGGTCGGGTTCGAGTTGCGGGGCAGTCGCTCGAGTTCCCTTCGCGCGTCCGCGTGCTCTCCGGGCGACCGTCCCGTATCCGCTAGGATTGCCTTCAGCTCGCGGCGCTTGCTGGCGTACTTGGCCACCAAGTGCTTTCGCTTCTCGTTTCCCTTGATCTTCGCCCAACTGGCCATCACTCACCTTTGGCCGGGGTCTGACACAGGGGGGCTGATGACGCAACCTGGTTGCATCTACCTCTGCAGGAGCGCCAACGAAAACGCCGAGAATCCCCTCACGGTCTAATGCTGTAGTCCATAACGAACGGGTCAGGCCCCTTAACTGGACCCACCAGCTGTTCGATCTGCGAACGAAAGCGCTCGACACTCGTGCGATTGAGGTTGAAGCGATGGAAATCGCCAGGTGACGTGTGGTGGTGCAAGACCGACTTGCGGCCCCCCGAGGCTTCCACATCGAAACGCACCGGGAACTGAAGCCACGTGCGTTGGAACTCGTCCGAGAGCATCCAGTTCAAGTAGAGCTTCGCGGTGGTTTTGTGCTTCGCTTGGGTCGGGATGCCTGCTCCCTGAAACCACGTCAGAAAATAGTCCTCTTTCGGGAACACGAAACGCGTCGGGCTATTCGGGAGTGGTTCGAAAGCCCAGAAGGTCGTGAAGCTCGCGGCATACCAACCGTTCTCGATCGCAACGTAGGGCATCGCCGTCCCTCGAACCCAGGTCGGGTTCGTCGCCACGAGTTCCTCAAGGTACTGCCACCCGTACATCTCCTTGAGGTTCCAAAACTGGTACAAGACGGCGTCATCGCTGTGGGGATAAGTCAGAATTACGTTCCCCTTCAACGAAGCGTCGAGGTAATCCATGGCGTCACGCGGCGCCCTACTCTCGTCAACGATCTCCGCGTTGAAGCAGTTGGTGAACGTCACCCCGTAGAGGCTCGTCCACCGTCCGTGAGGATCCTTGTGGTCCGGGAACACTTTGTCCCAGTTCTTTGGTTTGTACGGCTCCAGCAGCCCGGACCGCGCGTAGAAGTCTAGGTCGTGCTGCGTCTGCAGTTGAATCACGTCAGGTATGTGGGTTTCGGCGCCCGCCTCGCGGGCGTTGTCGTAACGTGGCGCGTGGTAGATGCTTAGCTCCACGCTGTGAGTCACGTTGATCTTCGGAAACCTCGCTTTGAACTTGTCGAGGTAGTAGTCGATCTGATCCGGCTTATCGCCGCCGGCCCGGAGGACGAACTCGCCCCCCTCCTCTTGGGCAGCTTCGTAGAGCGCATCTAGATCTCGGGTCTCGATCTCGGGAGTCTGATTCGCACGCATCGATTTGCCTCTCATCGGACGTCCTCTACCTCGGATGCGCGAAGGCATGCGAACCTGCGATGAGGGCTTTCACCACTGCAAGCTCGTCCTCGTCGCGAGGCCCGTAGACCATGACCACGGTGGCTGGGACCACACCGCGACGTGCGAGGGGGTGAACCTCGGCCCAGCCTCTATCGACGGCCACCCGTCGGAGGTCGTCAGGAAGATTGAGATGGAGACTGCCGTCGCTAGACGGGTGAAGATGACAAAACTCGCGGCCGATCATGAACGCGTCGGAAGGACCCGCATCGCATGATTCGCTAAGCCACATCGCCCTGGCGCCCGGCACGGAGATCTGGGACGGCGCCTCCGTCACGCACGCAAGTCCGAACATGTATTCAGCGACTTGGTTCTGCAGTTCGATGGGCGCGTTCTGATCGAGCTGCGTGTGTGGATTCGTCGCCGTCGTGTTGGGCGGCGGACCGACCCGCGTTGGAAAGTCTTCTGGGGAAAGGGGCATCTTCGTACCTTCGGGTGTTGGGGTGTGGAGTCGGGGGCCGAGTGGTTGGCTTGCCCTGGCCGGAGGCGCCCGCCGGCAACTGCTGCAAGCCTCGTCCTCCGCGAAGGAGGGAGCGTCTGCGCAACAGGCGCTCTCGCCCGCCGCGCTCAGGAGAACCAGGATTTGAAACTGCCGAAACCTGATGTGAAGCGACTCTAGAGCGCTTGATTGTTGTCGCATGTGTTGAAATGCACCATTGCTCGTGCCATTACGCATCAATGGATCTCGACGCCGTCAGGCTCTTCGTGTCAGTCGCGACCCATTCCTCCTTTAGTCGGGCGGCGTCGGAGCACGGGCTTCACCGTTCCGCAGTGAGCCGCCGCATCGCCGCGCTCGAGCAGTCTCTGGGGGTCGATCTGCTGATTCGAACGACTCGAAGTGTCCGGCCGACCACGGCGGGTCGCCGACTCCTGGACGAGATCACCCCTTTGCTCAAGCGCGTCGAGCGTGTGGTCGAACAGATGCCCGAGGCGGCCGATGTCCCGGCCGGACCACTACGTATTTCGGCTCCGCGTGACGTCGGCATGTGGCTTCTGCCGACGGTGCTCGGCGAGTTGGCGGAAGCTCACCCCGCCATCAGGCCGTCTGTGGAGCTATCGAACCGGTTGGTCGACGTAGAGGGTGAGGGATTCGATGTCGCCCTTCGAGTCTCGCGCACACGCTTGTCGGGCTCGGGCCTTCGGGGACGGCGAATCGGCACCCTTCGCGTGTGCGTCTACGCGGCGCCTTGCTACGTCGCCCGCCATGGTTCCCCCCGGAGCTTCGAAGAGCTCGCGAACCATCCGATGGTCGGTCTCCCCGACGTCGTGCCCGACGGAGTCGACGCGCTGACCGAGATGGTGTCCGCGGGCGACATGCTGCTCGCAGCCGAGCTCGCCGCGCAAGGGGTCGGTGTCGCCTTCCTGCCGAGTTTCGTCGCGGCGGACCGGGTTTCGTCGGAGCGTTTGTTGCACCTGATGCCCGATGAGGAGGTGGCGGTCGCGGGGCTCTACCTCGTTTTCCCGGACGTGGCTCGGTTGCCCTCCAAGACCGCCACGTTCAGGGATCGAGTCCTTCAATTCATGGCGGATCATCCATTGGATTGAAGCGACGTGTCCGATCGCCGCGTCTCGGGAGCAGAGGGGGCCTGAGCGCGGAGAGGAGTACGCTGAGCAGCGCGCTAGATCTTCCGACCCGCGGCGCGTAGGTCTTTCACCACCGCCTCGATGCCGCGCTTGTCGATGGTGCGGATCGCGTCGACGCTGACGCGCAGCTTGATCCAGCGCTTCTCGCTCGGGAGCCAGAAGCGCTTGCTTTGGAGGTTCGGCTCCTGGAACTTGCGGCTCTTGCGGTTCGAGTGAGAAACCTTGTTCCCCTTGAGCTTTCGTTTGCCGGTGACGTCACAAACCCGTGCCATGTCGCGCGCTCCTCATGATGGGTGATGCGAGAGAGCCACCCGGGGCGCTTCTCCTCACCGCCATCGAGCGCCCCTTGTAGCGCAAGGAAATTGTTGCTGCAACTCGGTTGCGCGAAACCCGCCTCAGGCGCCGTCCGACTGGAGCGGTGGAAACGGGTTGGCGAGCGTTTCCCAGGCCTTGCTGTCGGCCAGGGCGAGCCGCTCGTCCAGCAGGCACGCGTCGAGGCGAGCGCGGACCCCCGCCTCGTCCATTTTCTGACCGATGAAGACGAGCTCTTGTGCACGGTCCCCGAAGCGTGGATGCCAGTTCGGTTGCTGGTCGGGCCGCTCACCCTCTGGGTGCTGCCAGTGTGCACGAGGCACGGCCGCCCACCACATGCCCATAGGGTTCACGTTGCTCACGCCGCCGGCTTGCGCCCATTCGTAGGCGACCCGGTGGTCGGCAGCGACCCAGAAGAAGCCCTTCGAGCGGAGCACGCCACGCCAGTTGTCGTCGTCGTGAAGGAACGCCCAGAATTTCTCCGCGTCGAACGGCTGTGTGGATCGATAGGTGAAGCTCGCAATCCCGTACTCCTCAGTCTCCGGTGTGTGCTCACCCGCAAGCTCTCGGATCCAGCCCGCGGAGCTTGCCGCTTTGTCGTAGTCGAAGAGCCCCGTGTCGAGTACGCACTCGAGCGGGACCTGTCCGCGGATAGTCGTGAGGATCCTCGCCCCGGGGTTCAGCGCCTTGACGATGGCTTCGACCTCGTTCGCCTGTTCGCGGCTCACGAGATCGAGCTTGTTGAGCACGATGACGTCGGCAAACTCGATCTGGTCGATGAGAAGGTCGGTGACCGTCCGTTCGTCTTCTTCGCCAAGCGACTCACCGCGGTCCTGCAGTGCTTCCGCTGCATTGTAGTCCCGGAGGAAGCTGGCCGCGTCAACGACGGTAACCATGGTGTCGAGGCGAGAAACTTGGCTCAGGCTCACGCCGTCTTCGTCTTCGAAGGTGAAGGTCTGCGCGACGGGGATCGGCTCCGAGATCCCAGTGGACTCAATGAGCAAGTAGTCGAAACGCCCCTCCTGCGCGAGCCTGGAAACCTCGGCGAGCAAGTCGTCCCGTAGCGTGCAACAGATGCAGCCGTTCGACATCTCGACCAGTTTCTCCTCGGTCCGCGAGAGCTCGGCACCCCCACGCTCGACCAGCGCCGCATCGATGTTGACGTCACTCATGTCGTTGACGATCACCGCGACACGTCGACCGTGCCGGTTGTTGAGCACCTGATTGAGGAGTGTGGTCTTTCCCGCCCCGAGGAAGCCGGACAGAACGGTGACGGGGAGACGCGGCGGGTTGGGATTCGCTTGTTGGTTCATCAGATCGGTCGGTGTTGTGACCCAATCGCAAGTTACTTGCAACTAGGTTTTGGCGTTCGATGGCCCTCGCCTCCAAGGCTCCCGCGAGTCTCACGCGGAAGGCGCGGGCCGCCCCGCTTGCCTCGGAGTCAGTCGTGTGCGCAACTTGCGCAACGGCCGCGCAGCTGGATCTCCGCAACCTCGTTGCGGGCGGCAGCGGCTCGGAGCGCAACGGCACTTCGGGGTAGACACGCCACGTCGCCGCAATCGTTGCACACGAAGTGGGGGTGGGTGTTGTGCTCGGTGGACTCGGTGTTTGGCAGTTCGAATCGCCACACATTGTCGCCCAGCCGTGTCTTCACGAGCAAACCAGCCTCGGTGAGTGCGAGCAAGTTGCGGTAGATGGTAGCGCGGTCGAGCCCCGGCCCCGCCAGCCGCTCGGTGAGCTCCGGGTGGCTCGTCGGGATGCGCAACCTGGCGAGCTCCCGCAGGATCGCCACGCGTTGCCCGGTGACCCGCATGCCCTTGTCGACCAGGAGCTGGCGGAGGTCATCGTCGTGAAGGAGGCGGGGCTTGCGAGACATCTTGGCCCTAGTTTCACGCGTCTACACCGGCACCGCAAGCGGCAACGCAGATGCCCGGGGATGCGATGGACCCCGAACGCCAGGAAGAATCACCGTTGTTACCTAGCCCTATGCGTCAGGTTGACGCGGAATACATGGGCCACTCTCAAGGTTTCGTCGTTGCGCTCGTTTCTTGATCGAGCGCGGAAGTTCGCTAGCATTCGGCCATATTAGATGCAATTGGGTTGCTTTTAGCGCTCTGTTCGAAGATCGAGGGAATGCTCATGTCGCAAAAACGGGTCGCGAAACGACAGCAATCAAACCACATGGTGGTACCGCGTTGGGCAGCCGGGCTCTCATGGGCCTGAAGCTCCATGCCCACGGCCACGCGTGCGATTGCAAGGCCCACCGTGCTTCCGAGGCGGTACCGGCGAAGGCCGGCCTGTGGTCGGCGGTCCTACCGGTGCTCGCCTGCGCCGTCTGTCCGGCATGTCTGACGATGTACGCGAAGCTGTTCTCCGTGCTCGGTGTGGGCTTTGGCCTCAACGACTTCCATCATCTCATGCTTCTCGTCGTGGCGGTGGGTGCATCGAACGGCGTGAGCGCCTGGATCTCTTGGCGTACGCGGCGGGTGTGGCCCATTGTCGTCGCCCTCACGGGCTCGGCCCTCGTCATGATCGGACACCTTGTCGGCGACCTCCACGCGGTCGAGTGGGCGGGCTTTGCGGTCCTCCTCGGCGGGGGTCTCTCCGAGCATTTTCGACTCCGCCGGGCGGCACGGCTCGCGTCCTCGACGACGTAGGTCACCCCTTGTCGACGCAACTGAGTTGCAGATCGGATTCAAACGGGGTACGGACGCCTCGATGTGGGTCCCGACCGTTCTTTGTCCGGTGTCAGCCGATGACTGCGTCACGCGAGTTGCCGTTCGATGACGGACCGCGAACCCATGGCCAAGGACAGGCCGTTTTCGACCCCCCTCGACAAGGCCGAGCGCCTGGGGATCATCTCGTGCATCCACGGTAACCTCGAGGCGCTCGACGCGGTGATCGCCGATCTCCGGGCACGTGAGATCGACGCCGTGCTGTGCCTAGGTGATCTCGTTGGCTACGGTCCGTTCCCTGACGAAACCGTGGCTCGGGTTCGAGCGCTCGGCATCCCTTCGGTGCTGGGTTGCTGGGACGAAGGGATCGCCCAGGAAAACGAGACCTGCGGCTGCACCTTCATCTCTGAAGAGGAGGGGCAGCTTGGCGCGATGGCGTTCTGGTGGACGACCGTGAACGTGTCGGACGACACCAAGAAGTACCTCGGGACGCTTCCGATGGGGATCGGCCTCGATCTTCCGTGCGGTCGCGTGGTCGCCTTTCATGGAAGTCCCAACAGCACGTCCGAGTACCTGACGGAGTCGACGCACGAGCTGGTGCTCGTCGAGCGCGCGGCGAGCGCCGGCTGCGACATCCTCGTGTGCGGACACACGCACGTGCCCTTCGTCAAACAGGTTGCAGGTACGCTCGAAGTTCGCGCCGAGACAACCGTCAAGGAGCCGATCTATCAGGCCCGTTACGGCGAACTCGAAACCCCGAGCCTCGTGACGCTCGCCCCGAAGACGATCATCAATGCCGGGAGCGTCGGCGAGCCTCGTCATGGCGGTCTCGCAGCGACCTATGCCATCCTCGATACGCACTCTGGCGACGTGGAGCTGTGCGAGGTCGAGTACGATGTCGAAAAGACCGTGCACGCTATGCGGGCGCGTGAAGTGCCGGAGACTTTCGCGGAACGCTTGCTCCATGGGCACGAGCTGACCGGCAAGCACAAGGAAGTCTTCTGTGCCTGCTGACGTGGCAGGCAGCGTCGTGCTTGTCGGCTTCGAGTCCGTTGGCAAATCGGCCCTTTTCCGCGGGCTCACCGGGCACGCGGCCGGCGACGAAGCCAACTTCCGGGGCTCGACGGTGGTGTGCCGTCGCTGCCACTTGAAGGCGTGCGAGTGCGAGCTGGTCGATACGCCCGGGATTCGACTCAACAGCGACAGCGCCGCGACGGCCCTCGCCCTCGAGACGCTTGACGACGCCGATACGGTGATGCTCGTCGTCCGGGCGCCCTACCTTGCCGACGAAGCACAAGCACTTCTTGCGGCACTGCGCCTCGGCCCGAGGCGACTTGCCGTAGCCGTCACGTTTACTGACAAAGTCTCTGCAGGACTTTCGTCGGCCATCACGAAGCTCCGCGCGCACCTGGGTGTGCCCGTCGTGGCCCTCGACGCGCGTGAGATGGGCGCCAAGCGTACAGAGCTCCTCGATGCCATTCGAGGCGCGCGTCCGCCGGCCGACGCCCACGTTGAAGCACCACTCGTTCAGCTCCGCAGCCGTCGGCCGTCTCGAACGATTTTCGAGCAGCCGACGCTCGGGCCGTGCGTGGCCCTCTTGGCCCTCGTCGGCCTCCTCGCCGTGCCCTTGATGGGTGCGTTCTACCTCGCAGCTTGGCTTCAACCAGCCGTCGACGCCGTTGCGATTGTTCCCGTCACGCGAGCGCTCAGCGGTACGTGGCCGCCTCTGGCGGCCGTCTTGGTGGGCCCCTACGGCGTGCTAACGCTCGGGTCCTATTCGTTTCTGTGGGCGTTCCCTGTGGTTCTGCTGTTGGGCGTGACGAGCAGCGTCGCGGAAGAGACGGGCCTCCACGATCGCGTCACCACGGCGCTCGACCCTTGGCTCCGCCACGTCGGACTCTCCGGGCGCGATCTGGTGCCGGTGCTCACGGGCTTTGGGTGCAACGTCGTTGCAGTGCTCCAGTCGCGCGCATGCTCGTCCTGTTCGAGAAAGAACTGCGTCAGCCTCGTCGCCTTCGGCAGTGCGTGCAGCTACCAGATCGGCGCGAGTCTGTCGCTGTTTGGTTCGGCGGGGCGCTCGTGGATGTGCGCGCCCTATCTGTTTGCCGTTTTTGTCGTTGGCCTCGTTCACGTCCGGCTGTGGCACGGTTCCGTCGCGCACCAGCCCGCGCCTCGACCCGATGAGCGCGCGTACCTGCAGGCACCTTCGGCGAGAGGGGTGTTTTGGCGCGTCGGTGTCGTGCTCAAGCAGTTTCTCGTGCAAGCCATGCCGATATTCTTGGTTCTATGCGTCGTTTCTGCGCTCATCGACCAGACGAGCTTGATGGCGGGGTTGTCCCAACTGGTCGGACCCTGGTTCGGCCTTTTTCACCTGCCCGATGACACCGCCCTTCCCGTGCTTTTCAGCCTTTTGCGCAAAGACGGAATGCTGCTCCTCAACGCCGATAACGGGGCCCTGCTCGGCGCACTGTCGGCAGGGCAGCTCTTCGTCGTCGTATACCTCGCAAGCACCTTGGCGCCCTGCCTCGTCACGCTCGCCACCGTAGGACGCGAGCTCGGGTGGCGGACCGCCGGTGGCGTTGCGGGACGACAAGCACTGACGAGCGTTGCCAGCGCTTTTCTTTTCAGCCAGTTGGCATGGTGAGATTTCAGGCCTCGAGCCGAGTAGTGTCAAAGAAGGACTAGGAGTGTTCCATGTTTCGATGTGAGCTTTGCAACCGAGTGTCACAGCCAGGAGAGCGTCAGATCAAGGTCGTCGTCGAGCGGCGCCCCGCCGAGTACCCCAGCCGAAGCAAGGCGCAGCGTTCCAACGCCAGCGGCCGTGGGAAGTTTCGGGACGATCCAGGTGGCGCCGGTTACGAGATCGTCAGAGAGAAGATTGGCTGCGCAAGCTGCATCGACGATCACATCGACAAAGAACCCGACGAGACGCTCTAACGCCAGAGGACTCACGAAGAGACATCCATGATTCTGTCAGACTCGGACATTGCGAAGCGTTTGGACCAGGGGGACCTCGTCATCGATCCCCTCGACGACCGAGAGCTTCAGATCCAACCCGCGAGCGTAGACCTCCGGCTATCGTCCGAGTTCATCGTCTACCGAGCCGCGCAGGTCACGCTCCTCGATCCGCGTCGCCCTGAGACGCTCGCATCGAACACGGACCGAATCGATCTCGTCGACGACGAGCCGTTCATTTTGCACCCGGGTCAGTTCGCCCTCGGTTCGACGCTGGAACGGGTGCAGATACCGGCCAACCTCGTCGCGCGAGTGGACGGCCGGAGTAGTCTTGGCAGGCTGGCCGTCGTGGTTCACGCCACGGCGGGTTTCATCGACCCTGGGTTCGCGGGGCAAATTACCCTCGAGCTGTCGAATATCGGCCCGATCCCTGTCCGATTGTATCCGGGGATGCGAGTCGCCCAGATCGTCCTCTACCAGATGACATCGCCTGCGGAACGTCCGTACGGAAGCGAGCGGGGAAGCAGATACCAGGGGCAGACGGGGCCCGTCACGAGCCGGATCGGCTTGGATCTGTGAGCCCACGCCGCCTCACGGCAGCCGCAAAGAGATCACCGGGAGCGGCAAGCGGCCCGTCGGTGCGGGCCACGTCGATGACGCAGGCCGAGCGACCTCTACACAGTCGCTAGAGGACCGTGGTGGTCGCAATGGTCTCCATGCGGATGGTGGAGATGCCCATCGACGAGATAATCGAGATGGTCTCCGTGAGGAACCGCTTCGTGACCGCAGCCGGGGCCATGCACATGTGCCGCATCGTGCCCCCCGCAAGCGTGATCGGTGGTGCAATCAGCCGGGTTGGTTTCATCCACGTCGATCGTGTGCTCGTCGACATGGTCTTGGTGGGGGTGATGAAGGTGACCGTCGTGAAGGTAGTCCACGTGATCACCGTGCCGCACGGCGGTGTGTCCACAGTCGTCACCGTGTTGATGGGCATGTTGGGGGTGTGTTTCGCAGGTCATGACAGGGTTCCTTCTTGTTGGATCATCCGATCGCCGAGTGGCGTGCGTGCTCGAGCGCCAACTCGAGGAGTTCGACCACGTGCTGATCGGCCAATCGGTAGTAGTGGTGCCGCTCTTCGCGGCGCCGGGTGACGAGGCCTTCTCGTGCAAGCAACTGGAGGCGGTTCGACGTCGTCGTGACGGCCTCGCCGAGATGCTCCGCCAGCCCGGTCACACACGCTTCGCCTTCGCGCAGGCACTCGAGTAACCGCAACCGCTCGGGTGACGCAGCGGCCTTGAGCATGGTTGCGGCGCGGTTCAGTACCGCATCCGACACGTGCTCTTCGTGCTCTGGCAGGGTGTGCTGGCTGGCCACATACCCCATATTCCATGGATCCATGGATCTTGCAAATAGGCTGCTCCGTAGGCTCGGACGCGGAGATCCTGGGCTCCCGGGTCCTCGCGCGAAACGCTACTCCCCAAGAAGCAGGCGGAACTCGTTCATCAGCCGCCGAACCTCTGCGGGCGACGGATCCTCGCGCAACTGCTGGGTTCCCACCAACAGCGCCATGGCGCCGGCGGCAAGCAGCTCCGCTCGTCGCTTCGGCACCAACGCGCGATACACCTGAGCGAGGTAGCGTTCGCGGCGCCCATCTACCTGTGCGACCACGCGCCGAACCTGCGGCTCGCTTCGCCCCCACGCGCGGAGAGAGGCTTCGGCGCGGTGCGGTAACTTCGAAGCAAAGTCGACGAGTTGGTCGAGACGCGACGAGACGTCGTCCTCAGCCTCCGCAAGCCGGATCACCCGCTCGGTTTGCGCGTCCGCCCAGTGCGCAAGGAGTCGATCCACGAAGTCACTCCAACCCGAAAAGTGGTGATAGAACGAGCCTTTGGTGACCTCGACTCGTTCGCAGACCGACGCGATGGTGAGGGCGCCGGCGCCACCTTCTTCAAGGATGCCCATCGCGACCTCGAAGTAGTCGCCAGGGGTCGCTCGGGTCGATCCGGTTTTCGGCGCTTGTCGCAGCGTCAAGCTCATTTGCGCCTAACATACCATCTAGTATGGTATGGTCAACTCACGAGGTTGAAGATGAGAAATCGCGATGCGCGCCTCGCGGAGATCGAGGCGCTCGACCCGGTCGTCGACCATCAACGCATCGTCCACTTGGACGCGTGTTACGAGTTTCCTTGGGACCTTACGCGCTCGCTCGAGCTTGCACTGTTCCGCACCTACGCCGTTCCGTCGGTCTCCAAGCTCTTGGCGCGTACGGGGGAGTTCACCCGACGCGCGCAGAGGCGCTACGACGACACGGAGCTGCTGATTCGCAACTTCGTCGATTGGGGTTACGACAGCAACCGAGGGCGTCGCGCGATCGCACGCATGAACGCCATCCATGGACGATTCCGCATCTCGAACGACGACTTCCGGTACGTGCTGTCGACTTTTGTGTGCGAACCGATCCGCTGGAACGCGCGGTTCGGGTGGCGCCGCATGGTGGAGAAGGAGCGGCACGCCCTCTACTACTTCTGGTACGAAGTCGGACAACGGATGGGCATCCACGACATCCCAGCCACTTACGACGCGCTGTTCTCGTTTAGCGAAGAGTACGAGCGCAAGCATTTTCGCTTTCACGAGGACAACCGTGCTGTCGGGATGGCGACCCGAGATCTCTTCGTCAGTTGGTTTCCGAAGCCGCTCGCGCCCCTTACCCGGCGCGCCGTGTACTCCATCATGGATGCGCCCGTGCTCGATGCCTTCGGATTTCCCCATCCGACTCGGTTCGAGCGAGCACTCGTCGAGCGGTCACTTCGGGCGCGCGCCGTCGTCCTGAACCGCCTGTGGCCCACCAGGCAGGAACCTCAAGTTCAATCGGACGCACCCCACGCGTCGTACGCGACCCTGCCCCCGATCGAAGAGCTTGGTCCCCAGGAACCTCGCTCGAAAGAGATTGCAATAAACCTCGACCACTAGAGGTTCTGGGGGAAAGCCATGTCTCATACCGAACCCAACGGTCATCAAATCTTCTCGGAGTGGAGCCTCTACCGGAAGGTGGTCGAAAACGACTACATGGCGCACACCGCCATCGCGCAGGCGGTAGAACGCGCCCTCGGCGGCGCCCCCGATGCGCCGTCCGTTCTCGATCTTGGCTGTGGAGATGCCGAGGTCGTTTATCGGCTGGCTGAATCGCTTCCGATCGGGAGCTACTGCGGCGTGGACCAGTCGGAAGCCGCGCTAGACTCGGCGCGCGCACGGCTCGAGCGAATGCTCCCGGCTCTCGACTTCGAGCAGGCCAACCTTCTCGAGTTCGTCAAGACGACCCCCCGCCGTTTCGATGTCATTCTCTGCGGGTACACCCTTCATCACTTGTCCACGGAGGAGAAGCGCGACTTCTTCCGATTCGTACATCGGGTGCTCAACCGTCGCGGCGTGTTGATGGCCTACGATGCGTTTCACTCGCCATCGGAGTCGCGAAGGGACTACCTCGAGGCCTACATCGGTTGGATCGCGGAGGACTGGGGCGCGATGCACCCCGAAGAACGCGAAGCGATCGCTTCTCACATGCGCGCGGAGGACAAGCCCGAGACGTTGGACGTGTTCTGCCAGCTCGCCCACGACGCCGGGCTGCGGCCGACCCGAACACCACTGTGGTCGTGTGATCGGAACTACCACCACTTGGTCCGCATCACCCACTGAGACGCGAGTCGGTTCAGCACTCGACGGCGGATACGCTACACTTCGACATGGCCCACTCGCCCTTGGCGCCGGTTACCGCGCTCGAAGACAACTTGTGGTCACTCGGACGCGCCCTCGGGTCTGGGCGCGACGGCCGCGTTATCGACACGGAGACACGGCTCGTCATCCACACGCCAGTTCGGAGCCCACCCTACAACGGCGTCTGGCGCTTCTTCGACGAAGGCGACGCTTCGTTGTTGGAGCAAGCGAATCAAGTCTTGGCTGGGTTTCGCGAGCGGGGAGTTCCCGCGATTTGGTTCGTCCATCCGACCGCCCCCGACGAACTCGACAAAGCGCTCGAGGATGCCGGACTCACACTCGCGGACGAGCTGTCGGGGATGGTGCGCGCGCTCGATGACCTGCCGCCATTGCCGCCGCCCCCAGAGGGAATCGAGCTGCGCGAAGCCACGACCGCCGACACCGCCACTTGGCTCGAGCTGATCTCTTGGCGCTACGGACTCGAGCGAGAGTCAAGCTCGCCGTACCTCACCTCGATCTTCGGACGCGCGATCGGGAGCGGGATCATTCGACTCTGGATCGCGCTTCTCAATGGAGAGCCCGTGTCGAAGGCCGCCATTCACTGTCATCGAGGCGTGGCGGGGGTGTACGGCGTCGCGACGACCGAAGCCGGACGCGGGCGCGGGCTTGCGAGCCTGCTCACGCTTCACGGACTCCATGCCGCGCGGAACGACGGCATGCACTCGAGCGTGCTCCATGCGACGCCGATGGCGCGCGCCCTCTACGAACGACTGGACTACCGGTGCGTGGCGCCGTTCAGGGTGTGGGCTTCGCCCGGAACACCACACCTTTAGAACGAGGTCCTCGTTGGTACCCAAGGCAAGACCGAGTCAACCGTCTTGGCGAAGAAACACAGCGAGCCAAACGGTGGGCTCGTCGGGGCTCGTCCATTCAACGCGATGACGTGTGTGAGCCGGAATGAACACGGCGTCGCCAGGGCCCAGCTCCGTGAGGTCTGCCTCGCTTGGGTACCGCAGTGCCGCCGTTCCCCGCAAAATCAACACCCACTCGTGCTCGTCCTGGTCGTACCAAAACCCATCCGGCGACCGATGACCCGTCGACACGATTCGTTCGATCCGCACCCCAGGTAGGCGAAGTATCTCGTCGACCCCCTCCGCATCGAGCCTCGTCGGAACGTGGTGAAGAAGGTGATCGACCTTACGCTGCGTCATTCTCGATCTCCTAGTCTGCGATGCTCAACGGATCGAAAGCCCCGACACACTCGAACCTCACGCCGCTCGGGACCTGAGCCCTCAGCGGATGCGCCCGACGGTGATGATATCGCCGGTGGCGCGGACGCTTTGCGTAACGGATGTCCCGTCGACGGCGAACAGAACGGATGTCTGCGTTTCTTCGTCGATTTGGGGGACGTAGTACACCCCGTCGACGACCGACGGATTGAAACTGATTCCCGTGAGGTCGAGTTCGCCCAGCCGACTCACCTCTTGGGTGCGAAAGTCGATCTGCGCCCAACGCCAAAGCTCGAGATTGAAGTACTCGTCGGGATCGATGGTCTCTTGAATCGTGTCGACGTCTACCTCGGTGTCATACACGCGAGCGACAATCGAGTCGCCCGCGCCCCCGAAAACCCCGGCAAGCTGCGGCGAGCCCGTGAACGCCGCCATGTCGAGCACGTAGTCGGGATCGAAGTTCAGGTCGCCGGCGTTCCACCGCACCAAGCATGGCGACGGAGTCGGTCCAGGGTTGTAAACACTGTAAACGCCGGCGTCCCAGTCGCCGAGCGCATAGTAGGCGCCCTCGAACACGAATCCGGACGCGCTCACACCGCACCGCATGTCTTCAGCGATCGTCGTAAACTCATCCGTGACCGCCGAGACGACCAAGAGGCCGGTCGCCGGAATGACGTTGGACTGGTCGTCGAGGCGCCAAGAGACTGGCGTCGCGACGTAGTCGCCAACCACAAGCGGAACACCGATCGTAATGAAGGGAAAGCCATCCCGTTCGAGTTCTGGAATGGGAAACGTCGTGGTGATCTCCATCGTTGCGGGGTTCCACACGACGACCTGAAATCCGACTGGATCGATGTAATAGGCTCGTTCCGGTGAGATGAATACGATGCTGGTTCGGAATCCCTGAACGCCAAGGTTGACCATGCTGAACCGGCCCTCTTCGCGAAGCGTCAGGTCGTCCGTCACGGCGTACCGGGTAACCTGCTGGGACTCTCCATTGAACGTGAAGACACTCTCGTCGTAGGTACGGAACCTCGAGAACCCGGGCACCTCGAGCGCATTCGTGAGCTCGATCTCCTGGGCGGCGAGCGAAGACAGGACCGACACGAAGTTCGTCCTGCTCGAAGGATCGCGCACCCGATTGACGAACATGAACGCATCGGCGCTCGACACGCTCCCCCCCGACCCGCCCGTCCCGTCGTCAACACTCGAATCCCCGCATCCCGCCAACAGGGCGAAGAGGATTCCGCAAGCCACCCATCTGAGGTTGCACCTCATGGTCTAGGTCCTTTCGTCTGGTGGAGGTAGCAGCAATGGTCCAAAGAAAACGATGCGTGAAGCCACGGGCGTGCAGCAGCCTAGCGAACGCGAAATACCCCCGTAATCACTCCCGGGCTCGTCACACCGGGCATGGGGCCGTCCGCACGGGAAAGGTCGACAAGGGTCGAGCTCGCCAAGTTCGCCTCGGTCTGCACCCCAAAGCTTCGCCCATCGATCACGTGCGGATCGCCGCCAGACGCCGCAGGGTCGAGGTCGTCGAAGACGGTGACGAGACTCGAAGTCTCAAGGTCGATCAGTGCCCACCGCCACGCGTCCGCGCCACTGAAGTCGGGAAGACTGACCGCGTCTGACGGCAGCAGCGACTCATCGAGTACGCGAACGTAGGCGTTCGAGGCGCCCTGAAAGAACACCGATCCACCTTGCAAGCCTCCCGTCGCAGTTTCGATCAAGACTTGCCGGTCGACACGGGTCGCACCCGCTGGGACCCGGGCGAGGCACTCCGGCCCACCGCCTCGGTTGGCCAACCGGTTGGCCACACTGGCGACGTCCGATGCCGCCCACAGATCCCCTTGTCCGTCGACGAACAGGTACTGAATCCCAGCGCAGTCGTCGAGGGTGATCACCTCCGTCAGGCGTTCGGTCTCGAGGTTGAAGAACGCGATCTTCGAACGAGGCGAGATGCCGAAGTTCTCGTTGAGAAACGTGAGGGAGAAGACGATCTCATCGTCTCGCTCGATGATCCGGTGGCTGATGAAACCCGGCCCATCCCCACTGAGTTCCGAGATGTCGATGGTGTCGACGAGTCTCATCTCGAGCGGGTCCCAGATGACGATCTGGTAGGTGAATGTGTCGATCGCGTACGCCCTGCGTTCGGAAACGAAGTAGAAGTTGGAGGGCCTCACGCGCAACGTCGTGTCGATGATCGCTTCGGCAGAGAGGGTTGCGCCTTGCACGAACCTGTTGTCCTGGGTCACCTCGTACCGGGTGATGCGAGGGACCATGCCATCCACGGCGAACAGCACGTCTCCCGCGTCAGGTCCAAAGGCAACGCCGTTGTTTGGGATCTCTAGTGACTGTGACACGTCGACGCGGGCCGTTGGCCCGAGCGAACCTACGAGGCCGACAAAAGCGGCGTCCTCCGTACCCGGGATGAATAGCGACACGGCAAAGAGGGGCCCGCCTTCGTTGTCGTTCGGGGGGACCGGTACCGAATCGTTGCTATCCCCGCAGCCCGACCCTGTGATCAGCAGTAAGAGCCCGAGGCAAGCCTTCGAGTAAGACACAATGGCACCACCCTGGGCCGACGCCCTGGGAAGGTCAACATGAGGATCGATCCGCTCCGGTCCGTCGCCGGAGGACAATGGGGCTATCGGGTCGACCCGAGCGAACCGGCCGTCTCGTTGTGCACCGACTCCCCGGTAGAACCTGCCGCGTGTTGAGGTCGTCTGAGGGCGAGCGCATCGCTGGCGACGGTCGTTCCTTCGAAGAAATCGGGGTTGGCGTCCGTGTAGAAGCGAGCCACGTTGGTGAAGACAAAGTCCCGGAAAGCCGAAGAGGTAAGCCAACCGTGCTCGACCGCTTCGTACGCTTCGGCAAGCACCTGCCTCATGTCGGGGACGTCCCAGTGGCCGATGTCCGAACTGAAGATGGCATTGAGCTGCACGCCGTACGGATTGACCTTGGTGTTGAAGGCCGTGCCGGTCATGGGATCGTCCGCCTCGCATCCAAAGTAGAAGTTCGGGACGAAGAGGTCGCGGATATCCTCGGGACGCTCGACACCGACGTGCGCGAAGTCGTCCATTGGATCCTGCGTTCCGGACAGGACGCTTCTTAGCTCGTCGAACTCCTGTTGGAGACGCGACGTATCCGCGATCCGCGAGAGCAATTCCCCGCCGTGAGTCATGATCAGCGAGAGAACTGCAGGCCCGTCCAAGCGTTCGGGGTTGTAGGCCTGGACGGCTTCGATGTTGCGCTTCTCCCAATGCCCAATGAGGTCCGCAAAGAGACTCACCGCCCATTGAACCCCGCCCTCGAGGAAGCCGATGCGAAGGTCGGGGAATCGTCGCGTGACACCCCCCAAGAACAGCGACTTTGCGCTTGCTTCCATCGCGGCAGCGAAGTGACCAATGTGATTGTACACGTAGTTCGAGATCGACCGGCGGCTCCCCCACCCCATCCCTACCGAATGGATGGAGAGCGGAACACCGAGCTCGACGGCTTTCGCCCACACCGGATCGTAGTCGTACACCGAGTCGATGCCGTAGAAGTCGTGCCATGTCGCGAAGTCGGCGGCCTCCGGGATCGACTGGGCGGCCTCGACTCGGCGTTCGGTCCAGCCTGAGATCAGCGCAGCCTTGGCGCCGAGTTGCTTGACGCTGTACTCGAGCTCGGCGACGGCTTCCTCCGGCGTGTGCATCGGTATGGTCGCGACCGGGCAGAGGCGATCCGAGAAGTCGGCGTACATGTCCGTTGCGTACCTGTTGAGGGCACGACAGGCAGCCCTTCGCGTGTCGTCGTCCTGAATCGTCAGGAACGTGAGCCCCCCACTCGGGTAGAGAATCGCGAAGTCGATGCCGAGCTCTGGAAGGCGCTTGTGGGTGAGTTTGGGAAGCAGACCCGTGCACAGATCGACTGCGTTTTCGATGGGCGTGAGCCCCCACGGCTTGATCGTCGATCGCCGGGACACGCGCTCTTCGGGCGAAAGAAGGTCCCAGTTCCGACTACCGATGCCGCCGGCCCTGACGGCCTCCGCCATGCCCCCGGGGACGCCCTCCTCGCGGAGGTACTGGTTCAGTACGGGAACAAACTCGAGAAAGTGACCGTCCGCGTCGACCACTGGGTGCCCTAGTCGTTCGCGAATCGCCTGGGGAGAGTATTGGGTGTCGTTCATGGTGAAGCTCGCTCGTCAGGGGTGGTCAGGTGGACGTCGCCACCACCGAAAGGTTGCGCAGGAAATCCGATGCATGCTGCCAGGTCAGGTCTGGCGCCTCGAGTTGCGGGTAGTGCCCGACGCGATCGAGGAAGACCACATCTGGGTTGGGTATCAACTGTAGGTAACGCTCCCCCATGGCCCTGCCAGAGACCGGGTCGGCGATGCCGTTGATGAAACGAAGCGGGATCCGAGCTTCTTGCATCGCACCCACCCACCTCTGTCGATAGCGCGTCCGCTCGGGAACGTACCGGAGGATCTTTGGATGGACGCGGGTTCCTTCGTTGTACGACGCCAGTCGCCATAGGTCGTGCATCTCATCACGAGTGGGCCTTGTCGCCGGGGCGAACACCTCCCCGAGACTCTTTGCGAAGAAGCTCTCGTTCATGAGCTTCGCGAGGAAGGGCGCGGCTTTGGAGAGGCCAACTTTCTGAGCGAGCGTCGACTGGTGCGCTTCGGGGAAGAGGCCGCCATTGAGCATGCAGATGCCGTCGATGGTGAGCCCGTCGCGCCCGTCTTTGCTTCGTTCGATGAAACGCGCGAGGAGCTCTTGCGTCACCGAGCAACCGTAGTCGTGGCAAAGAATGGAAACGCGCGAGATGCCGAGCGAATCGCAGAGCCTCTCTTGGAGGGTCGCTTGGTCGAGGATTGAATACGAGTAGTCGACGGGCTTGGCCGAGAAGCCGAAGCCCAACATGTCGCACGCCACAGCCTCGAACCGGGCGGTGATGCCGGGCCAAAGCCGATGCCAATCCCACGATGCGGTCGGAAAACCGTGAATCACGAGAAGCGCCGGCCCCGCCCCATCGTGACGAAAGAACACCGGGCGACCATCGAAGTCGAATTCGCGCCCACCGCTTTTCCAGGCGTCCAGGTTCACCAACCTACTTATAAGTAGGTTTTTATCAATACGCAATGCGAACGTACGAGCGCAACGGCTTCCGGCGCTTTCGAGCGATCAGACGGCTAGCGATTTCGCGCGCCGGGAAGGCCGAAACGGATCAGCTGGGATAGCTGATCGACCGCCTGCTCCAAGGGCATCTTGCGGCCACTGGCGAGCCAGCTCTCGCCAACGAATGTCAACGAGCCGACGATGTGAAAGGTGACCAGCGTCGGATCGGAGGGATCGTCGAAATGGTCCAGGATCGCTGCGATGTCCTTGATGCGTGCTTGATAGAGCTCGCGTCGGTGTTCGCTTCTCCGGTCGTCTCCCGACCAAGAGATCGGAGAATGGCTCGTCATCGCGCGAAAACCGTCAGGCCGGTCTTGCAGGTATCCGAAGAACGCGGCCACGGCCTGCTCGACGACCGGTCGATCACGCGCGGGGTCGACTGCGCCCATGATTCGCCCGTACACCTCTTCCATCTCGCGATCCATGATGGCATCGAAGAACGCCTGTTTGTTCTTGAAGTAGTCGTAGATCACGGGTTTCGTGATCCCTGCCTCGGCGGCCACTTCATCGAGGTTCGTTCCCTCGTATCCGTGCTGCGCGAAGACCTGAAGCCCGACATCGAGGATCTGCGCCTTCCGCTCCTCGCCGGTAAGTCGCTTACGCTTGGCTGCCTTGCTCATCCCGTGCCTTATACGACTTCAGACCCGCCGGACATGGATTTTCCGCACGCCGCGATTCGGCGAGATGAAGACGAGGGCTCGCGATCGAACGGGCCGAAGGTGCCGCCGTGTTGCTCTCGGGTACGGCAGCGCCAGATCGGGGCTCGGGCACGGGAGCCGACGTGGCCAGATCCCCGCCAAGGCGGGCACCCTCACGGTCTCCTCGGCAGCCGTCCTGCGCTTGACGATCTAGTGTCTCGATGTTATTGAGTTGCACTCAGTAATAAAATGACCCCGAAAAAACAGAGAAAAAGGCGCTCTCCCGCCGAGGCGAGGCGGCTCCTGATCGAGGCCGCGCGCGATGCCTTGGTGGAAGGAGGCGGCGATTTCGAGATGATCGAAGTGGCGGGGCGTGCGGACGTCTCCGAAGGGTTGGCGTACTACCACTTTGGAAGCAAGCCCGGGTTGCTCGACGCAGTCGTTCGGGATTTCTACGAGCAGCTCGACGAGAGCGTCATGGCGGTGCCCTTCCCTGGCGACACCTGGGTCGAGCGCGAACGCGCGCGGATCGCCGAGTTCGTCCGGCTCATGTACGAGGACCCGATCGCGCCCTTGGTGCTCAACGTGTTGCGGGTCAATCCCGCCCTGCACGCCGAGGAACAAGATCGACGCCGTCGTCTCAACGCGCTCGGCGCGCGCAATATCGCCGAGGCGCAGCGTGACGGAGAGATCTCCGAAGACCACGATCCCCAGATACTCGTTGCGATGATCCTCGGCGGCGTGATGGCAGGCGTAACGGAAGCGCTGTCCGACCGTCGGCGAAGGTCATTGAAGGAAGTCCAGGCAACGACGTTTGCCTTTGTCATGCGCGCAGCAGGTGTCCGGCAAGAGGCTGCCGCGGGGCACCCCACGACGGAGAAAGAAGCCGATGGAATACTCCCGAATTGAATACGAAGCGATCGATCACATCCGCGTGATTCGGTTCAATCGACCCGAAGTCCGCAACTGCATCGATTTGGTCACCCACCACGAGCTGGTCGATGCGTGGACGCGTTTTCGAGACGACGACGACGCCTACGTCGCGGTTCTCACCGGAGCTGGCGACAAGTCGTTTTGTGCAGGCGGTGATCTCAAGAGCACCGAACTACACGCCGACATGCGGGCCAACGTCGACAGGCACGATGCCGGCGAGATGCCCGGTTGCCTCGGCCCGAGCCGATGGACCAACATCTACAAGCCCATCATCGCCGCGGTCAACGGTACCGCGTACGCGGGCGGGCTCGAGTGGGCATGCTTCGCCGACCTCCGAATCGCCGATGCGCACGCCTCGTTTGGTGTGACGTGTAGGCGCTGGAACATCGGGCTCGCCGACGGCGGTACACAGCGGCTTCCGCGTATCGTTGGCATGGGGCGCGCGATGGAACTCATCATCACGGGGCGCGTGGTCGACGCCGACGAGGCGCTCAGGATCGGCCTGGTCAACGAGGTCGTCCCGTCAGGCACCTGCGTCGACCGGGCGATCGAGATGGCGCGGTTCATCTGCGCACTGCCCCAGCCCGCGATTCGCTCCGACAAAGAAGCCACCGTGCGTGGGTTTGGACGAGACCTCGATGAAGGCCTCCTGATTGAGGCCCGTGTGTTCAACCGATCGTTCGACAACGCCGCCACCGTGGAGGGGCTTCGACAGTTCACCGAACGGGACCACCCGGACCGGCGCCGCGAACAACGCGCCCGTACACCGGGGCTCGTGCGCGATTGATCGTGCGCGATCGATCAGGGAGACCGGGCTCGGCCGGCGCGCGAGGCAGCGCCTCCATCGGGGGCTACTGGAACCGTGTCGCCTTTCGCTGTATCAGGACGGCATGGGCGCGCGACCTTTCGATGTTCGCGGAATCGATCACGTGGTGATTCGCGCGGTCGATCCAAAGCGCGTGATCGCCTTCTACCGCGACGTGCTCGGCTGCGAGGTCGAGCGCGCGGTCGCCGAAGTGGGGATCACGCAGCTCCGCGCAGGCTCGTCATTGATCGATGTCATCGATGTGGCGGGCGAGCTCGGAAAGCAAGGCGGCGGCGCGGCGCGGCGCGACGGGCCAAACATGGACCACTTCTGCGTGCAGATCCTGCCATGGGATTCGAAGGCCATCATGGCTCACCTCGCGAGCCACGGAATCCAAGCGCCCGAAGTCCATCGACGCTATGGCGCGCTCGGCCACGGGCCTTCGATGTATGTCCAAGACCCCGAAGGCAACACAGTCGAGCTCAAGGGCCCACCAGTCGCGGATTCCTGAGTCAGCACGTGGGGCCGAGTGATTCTCTGGGACTCGGTTCACCGAACGGACGCAGGCCGGCGCTCGGTGGCTCGGAAGATTTACGTATTGACCGACAGCTCCGGGCAGCGATAGCTTGAGCCGTCGATGTCGCCTCACCGACTGCTTTCGCCCCTCGTGGCGCTTACCCTCCTCATGACTTGTGGGTGTTCTACCGTCGCACCCGCGGATTGTCCCGAGGGCCAAGTCCCCAACGAACAAGACTTGTGTGTGCCCGTGGGCCTTTGCGACCCACCCGATTGCAATGACGGCAACAGTTGCACCGACGATAACTGCAACGACGGAACCTGCGTCAACACCGAGCTCGACGACGGTGCAGCATGCGTCTCCGACGGTGTCGCTGGCACATGTTCCTCGGGCGTTTGCGAGCCTGACCCATGTGGGACGCTCGATTGCGACGATGGGAACGAGTGCACGCTCGACTCTTGCGAAGAGGGCGTTTGCCTGACGGAACCCGAGGTCGGAACCGCCTGCACGGTGGAAGGCGAGGCGGGTGTTTGCGATGGGGGAACGTGCGTCGGTTGTGACGGGGACGGCTGCGTCGACTGCGAAGACGACGACGACTGCCCGGGCTTTTGCGATCCAACCACCAACACGTGCTTCGCGTGCGTCGACAACAACGACTGCAACGACCTCGACGCGTGCTCCATCGGCGTGTGCGACGACGGGTCGTGCGAACAGCGGACCGAGCCCCAAGACGGCGAGAGCTGCCAAACCAGCTTGTCCCTGCCGGGCACATGCTCCGCGGGGTCCTGTTGGGGCTGGGGGGTGGCCGAGAGGATCGACGGCGACGCCGAGGAAAAGCGAGCCGCACGGGTTGCAATGGGCGACGACGGCGTCGCGATCGCCGTCTGGATACGGGGGCTGGTCTCGGGGCCGATCCTCTTCAACACCTACGACGATGGTTGGGGGAGCGCGGCCGTCTTCGCCTCGGACGCCAGCCCAACGACCGTCCAACTCGAGGCGTACGGCGACGGCCTCGCCATTGCGGCCTGGAGCGATGGCGACGGCTACGCGTCGCGACGCTATGCTCCGGTCTCCGGCTGGTCGGCAGAAACCAGCATCGCGTCGCCCACTGGCTCGCGGCTCAACTACGACCTCACCGCCGACCCGACCGGAACCGCGACCCTGGTGTGGGACCGCTTCGACGGCACTGACTTTCGGATCTACGCGGGGCGCCAAGCGCCTGGCGCGGCCTGGTCGAGCGCCCAACTGATCGATACGCCTGCGACCAGCGGCAGCAACCCGTCGGCGGTCGCCGACCCCGACGGAAACGTCACAGCGGCTTGGACGGGCAACTCGAACCGCTTCACCAGCGGTGCGGGCTGGGCGCAAACGCCCCTTCAGATCACGTCGAGCCCTGGTGGGATTGAAGACATCGGCGTCGACGCCGGAGGAAACGTATACGTCGTCTGGAGCGTGGGCCTCGGCTTCTTGAAAGCCGCGCGGCTCACACCCGGAGGTTCGTGGAGCGCAGCGTTCGACGTGGGCTTCGGCGACGATGCCAGGCTGGCCGTTGATGCGGACGGCAACGCACTCGTGGTTTGGGAAGCGTCGGGGAGCATTCGCGCGCGGTACTTCGATGAGGCGTTGGGCTGGCCCGACGGTTGGAATGACGAGGAGATCGTGCAAGACACGGACGATGACCTCGACTCCGCGCGGCCGGTGGTCGCGCTCGACAACAACGGCGGCGGGGTGGCCGTGTGGCGGCGTGACCAGGAGGATACTTTCGCATCACCCCAAGACATCTGGGCGGCTCGCTTCCTCCGGACCACGGGCTGGAGCGATCCGGCCGCCATCGAGACGGGCGCAGGGACCTCGACGCTTCCGTCGTTGGCGATGGACCCGTCAGGCAACGCCGTCGCGGTGTGGATCCAAGCCGGCACCGTCTCCGCGAACCGTTTCGCTCAGTAGCGGCCGGCTCCCGATCGATGATCGCCATGATCCCCGGCTGACACCGCAACCTGGTCCAGGATCGCTGGGGCACCAAGGCGCCCATCCCTCGGTCAGGTGGTCGCCGGCTCATCGAGGAGTTCGGGTTCCCCGGGCGCCAGCGTGGTCTGCTCGAGGCTCTCTTCGAACCCCGGAAGTCGAGCCGCGGCGAGCCCGAGCAAAAGGGCCGACAGCAGAAAGCCGAGGTCGACGTAAGCGGTGTGACTTGCTTCGGGGAGCTTGAGCGCCGCAAACGGTCCGATGCCAGTCACCATGAAGCCTATGAGGGGTGCGATGGCGAGCCCGGCCGCCCCCAACCCGAAGAGCAGGCGCAAACATCGACCGAGGGGCAGGAGCGCGCCGCCGATCATGGTCGCGACCAGCGACCCGAAAAACGCAAGGGTCATCGCCGTCCAAACGCGAGGCCCCTGCGCGAAACCCCAGGCAGCAATCGTCGCCCCAGCGGCGACTGGCAGCCCTGCGCAGCCTCCTAGGAGCGCACGGGCCACGCGCGCACCCTTCGGCGACCGCTCGGTGTTTCGTATCGCCCAGAGCCCAAAGCCCAGTCCAGCAAGTACGCAGGTCAGCAGCCCGAGCAGCATCCAAACGAGCTGCGTCGCGAAGCCAAAGAGGTTTCCGAAGTGAAGTGGCCCAATCCAGCGCAGCACTTCGCCGCCGACGGAGGGCTTGGCGCCGAGGACGGCCTTTTCGGCCAAGAAGCTTCCGTTGTGTCCGTCGTAGACGAGACCACGATTGCTGAGCGCATAGCCCGGAACGAAGACGCTCACCACCACGTGCGCTTCCTTGCCTCCCCACTCGTTCAACTGAAGTCGCCCGATCGACGTTCCGGGCGCACGTTGGCGTGCATCATCGATCATGGGCTGCACCACCGCCACCGCCTCTGACTCGGAGACCCCATAGTCGCCCTTGACGATTGCCATCATCTGTTCCTGGTCACCCCCGAAGGCGACGACGATCATTACGGGAATCAGGATGGCGCCCGCAAAGCTGAAGAACGCGCCGGTCACCGACAGAATGAACGTGAAGGGCATGCTCCACGCCCCAATCAGTGTGTGCATATCGCCGAGCCACTGCCGCATGCTCTTGCGCGGCGGCCGAACCAGATTGCCTCGGCGCGGCCAATGGACGTAAAGCCCGGTCCCGACGAGGAGCAGAAGCAAGATGGCGATGACCCCCGTTAGAAGGAGGCCGAGCTTGCCGTCGACCAGCAGCCTCACGTGAAGCTGCACGAAGAATCGCTCTAGGCTGCTCCGAGGCTCAGACTTGACGCGGTCGCTAAATGTGAAGCGCTCTGCGCGCAGAATCGCCCCCGTGGCTGGGTCGATATCTACATAGTCGGCTCGCTTGTCGTCGTCCGGAATCGAGAAAGAGAGCGTGAGCGCCCCGGGCGCGGAGCCAACCCTGATGTCCCGGGTACCGAAGTCACCTTCGTACTTGGCGGCGAGCGCATCCTGCGCCGTCACGACCGCGCGATCGATGAAGCCCGGGGGTAGATCGGCAATTGAGGGCGCCGGTCGGTCACGGGACGCCCACCCGTCGAGATCGTGTCCAAAGACGACGAGCGCGCCGGTAAAAAAGACAATCACGCCAAGGAAGGCCGAGGCGATGCCAGCGGAACGATGGAAAAGGTAGAACACCTTGCGCCTGCCGCTCTGGCGCCGACTCACGAAACGAACCTTCCGATCACGGGGACCAGCGCGGCCACGGTGATGGCGCCCGTCATGATCCACGCGCGACGCCGCCGTTGAGCACCGAGGAGCAGCATAAAGGCCAACGCCCATACGAGCGGAAACGCCACGACCGCGAAGATCACGTGATCGATTCGAGCGGGCCCTTCGGGCAGAAACGTCGTCATGCTCGCCGAGACGATGAGCGCGACGACGAACGTCGCCAGGAGGATCAGCACCTCCCGGAGCCATCGCCGACGTGGGGCTTTGGAGTTCATCGCGTTTGCACCTTCGGCATCACGATCGCATCTGATCATAGCGGGTTACCGAACGCGCCTGGCAAAGTCAACGCCATTGGACCGGGTTTCGGCGAGCGGTCGCCTTGGTTCGGTGAGCGGTATCGGCTCCGTGCCTGACCCATGCCGATAGAGAGTGAGCCATCCTACCCGTAGCCGACTTCCCGCGTTCATGGGACCCTACGGTCGATGCCGCAACCGTTCTTGTCGAGCGAAACCTCGCTGCTACGCCAGCCACGGTTCTGGCTCGTCCAACTCGCCGGATGGCTGCTCATCCAACCGCTCTACTTCCGACATCAGATCGAGACGGCGTTCCGAGAAGGACTCGGGAGCCTGGCCGTCCTCCTGACGGCATCGAGCTGCGTGTTGGCCATCGCGTGTTCGTCAGGTCTGGCCGCCGTCTATCTAAGGATACCACCGAGCTGGCTGACGGGTGTGAGAGCCATCCCCGTCGCGCTTGGGCTTTCGCTTCTGGCGTGCGTGCCGTGGGCCGTCGGCATCGAGCTCGTGGCGCGCGCGACCGCGTTTTCTGAAGACGGGGCTGAAGGCTTTGCCTATCGGTTCTTCTTCATCGGCTCGATCCTCATGGTCTGGTGGAGCGGAGCCTTTCTTTGGCTCACGCTCAGCGCCCGAGTGACGAAAACGCAGGCGCGCGCCTTGCGCGCCGAGGCGCTCGCTCACGAGGCCAAATTGATGGCGCTCCGCGCCCAGCTCAACCCCCACTTCCTGTTCAACTCTCTCAACTCGGTGGTCGGTCTCATCGGAACCGATCCGGGGCGCGCGCGCCAAATGGTGCGGGACCTCGCGGGGCTGTTGCGACGTGCCCTCGATTCGACCAAGGCGGAGCTGACCACGATCGGCGACGAGCTCGATTTGCTCGCGCAGTACCTTCGATGCGAGTCCGTCCGGTTCCGCGAACGCCTCGAAGTGCGGGTCGACGTCCCCGATCACGTTCGGCAGCATGCGATTCCGAGCATGCTGCTGCAGCCCCTCGTGGAGAACGCGATCAAGCACGGAATCAAGGGGACGCGCGCACTAACACTGGTCATCGTGGGTCGGTTCACGACCGATCGCACCGTGGTCATCGAAGTGCGAAATACCGGCCGTCTCGCGGGTCCGACTGCGCCCCTGCGCACCCCCTCCGCCAGGCCAGAAGAGGATGACCCGCCCGGGACTGGCTCGGGGCTCCGCATCGTTCGCGAACGGCTCGCGGCGACCTACCCCGAAAGCGGAAAGCTCGACCTGTTTGAGGACGACGGCTGGGTGGTGGCGCGCGTCAACTACGAACCCGAAGAAGCCGACCCAGCGCTTCCGAGGCTTCAGGCTACGAACGCGCGAGGCGCCGCGTGACGCTGAAGGTTCTGGTGGTCGACGACGAGTACTTGGCGCGAGTCGCGCTGATCGATCTGCTTCGTCCCTACGAAAACGTCGACGTCGTTGCCGAGGCCGACTCCGTGCAGAGCGCTGCGACGCACATCCTCGAACACGACCCCGACGTCATCTTTCTCGACATCGAGCTTCCCGACGGCAACGGTTTTGACTTGTTCGACAGGGTGGACGTCCGGGGACACGTGGTGTTTCAGACCGCTTACGGTGAGCACGCGCTCAGAGCCTTCGAAGTCAACGCACTCGACTACTTGGTGAAGCCCGCGGAGCCGAGTCAGATCGATCGGGCGCTCGCCCGAGCTCGCAGCGCTTCTGCCGCTAGTGCGGCCAGCGTCGCAGCTACCGCCCTCGGTCCTGAAGATCGAGTTCGACTGCAAGAGCGCAGGCGCGTTCGGTTCTGTCGTGTTCGCGATATCGCCTACATTCGGAGTGCCGACGACTATGCGGAGGTCCACCTCGCCAACGGGGAAGTGGCCCTGGTACCGGAACGACTCCAACACTGGGAATCGCGACTGCCCGACTCCTTCGTGCGCATTCACCGATCGACCCTGATCAACGCAGACCTGAGCGAGGAGATGCTGCACGAGAATGGGGCGTGGCAGGTCCGGCTTCACGGATGTTCCGATCGACTGACGGTGAGTCGACGTCTCGCACAGCAGGTGAAGGCCAAGATCCTGGGACGTCGGGGCGAAGGGCTTCGATAGCAGGCTCGCACCGCGTGGCTACGCCATCGTAGGCGAGCGAGCTTGGCAATCCGCGCGAAGCGATGAACTTCGCAAGGACCCACGAATGGCTCGCGACCGGTCTCGGTTGTCGTGGCAAGGAAACCCACAACACGGTCCGACAGACGATCCATCGACCGCTCGCCGAGTGAGGGCGACCGTCTGGCGAAACGACGAGTCGCTTGTCGTCCCCGCGTGGTAGTCGAAGAGGACCGGGTCCTGACCCGCGCTCCTGGTTGAACGAATGACGGGACCATGCTGAGACGAGCGAGCCAAGGAAGAACCGGCGCCTCTCACCACAGCCGGAGACCGCGCTCAGGCACAAACGCCTATTCGACGGGTCGAATCGACGTGAGGTGCCGCGGTTGGCAAGTCGTGCTCTGCGTGGTCGCAGTCGGGTGCGCGGAGCGCGCGCCCGCATCGTCCGAGCCCTCGGCACCCCCGGTGCATGCGGAACGAGCGGCCATCACCACCGTGGTTCCGGAGTCGATCGCAACGGCCGAGATCCTCGCTTTGCGTGAATCCCTATTACGCGCGGAGGTGCCGGGACGAGTCGTGGCCGTTCGGGTTGAAGCGGGTGATTCGGTCGAAAAAGGGGACGTTTTGGTGCGCTTGGACGTCGTGCGAACCGAATCGGCGGTCGCAGCCGCTGGAGCCTCGGTGGCCCAAAGCAAGGCCCGCTTCGAGCAAGCCCAACGTGAGTTCGCGCGAACGGAAGTGCTCGTGAAGGCCGGGGGACTCGCCGACCAAGCCCTCGACGATGCGAGAAACGAGCTTCGGGTCACCTCCGCCGTGCTCGACGCATCGCGTGCTGATGCCCGCCTTGCAAGACGAGGCCTTACCGAGGCCGTGATTCGCGCCCCCTTCAGCGGCACGATCGTCGAGCGACACGTCGAGCTCGGCGAGTACCTAGCGCCAGGCAACGACTTGGTCCGCATTGCCGACACGAGCGTGCTCAAGGCGCGGGTCCTTCTCGACCCACGTGAGGCCCTCGGGCTTTCGGTTGGCGCGAAAGCCATCGTGGAGGCCTTCGCGCGGCCTGGCGAGCGCTTCGCGGGTCGGGTCGTCCGGGTGGGCAAAGTCATTGATCCAGACACCCGAAGGCTTCCCGCGGATGTGGAGCTCGACGACACGGAGGGCCGACTGCTTCCTGGACTCGTCGGTCGCTTTTGGATCGCCACCGGTCCGCCGCAACCGTGGGTGACTTTGCCGAGGAGGGCCATCTTCGAGCGTTTCGGCCGACGACACGTCTACGTCATCGAAGATGGGATAGCACGGCGGCGCGAGGTCTCGCTCGGCGCTCAACGAGACGGGCGCGCACAAATTCGGGACGGGGTTCGCGCGGGGGAGTGGGTGGTCACCGACGGGATGATGCGCGTCGTCGATGGTGCGCCCATCCGACGGGTACCTGCGACGCACCCGCAGTCACCGCGACCAAGAGATGATTCTCTCTCTGGTTCGAGCCGGCGCGCGGACTCGCCATGAGTCCGGCCGGGTTCGCGGTCAGACAACCGGTCTTCGTCAACCTCGTCGCCATCTCGATGGCGGTGGTCGGAGGCCTGATCTTCTATACGATGGACCGCGAGTCGCTTCCGACCGTACCGACCGGCTGGGGCGGGGTCGAAACGGTCTACGCTGGAGCATCGCCAGAAGAGATCGAACGCCTCATCACGATGCCAGTCGAAAACGCCGTCGCCCAACTCGACGACATCGAGGAGATCTGGAGCGAATCCCGGGAAGGCATCTCGTGGGTCTACTTCAAGCTCAACCCGGGCGTGACCAACGTACCGCAGGCCATCATCGAAGTCGCCAACGAGGTCAATCGCGTCGATGACCTCCCCCTCGATGCCGAAAGACCCCACGTCCACGAGTTCAAAGTCGACCGCCCGACGCTATGGGTCGCAGTACGCGGGGATGTCAGCGAGTCGATCGTCAGGCGAATCGGAAGAGACCTAGCGGACAAAATCGAACGTCTGCCTGACGTCGCCGGCACCTGGAGACAGGGTGTCCGCGACAGAGAGCTCCGGGTGGATGTCGATCCCGATCGGCTTGCTGCCTACCGGCTTCCGCTCACCGCTGTCACGGAGGCGCTTCGGCAGCGAGGTGCCAACGTTCCGGCTGGAACCACGGACAACGCGCGAGGCGATGTCCACTTGATTCGAGGCATGACCCGAGTCGATACAGTCGATGAGATCGAGCGCGTCGTCGTTCGACCGAGCCCGCGGGGTGGTTCGGTCCGCGTCCGCGACGTCGCAGACGTGCAGGACACCTTCGCCCCGGGCGCGCTCAGCAGCCGGATGAACGGCGAGCCCGCAATCGTGATCACCGTCAAGAAGGATGAGCAGGGCGACAGCCTCCGAATCAGCGAAAGCGTCCACAGAGTCATCGACGAGTTGGCGCCATCCCTTCCGAAAGGCGTGACGGTTGAAGTCTTTGGCGACGTCGCGCATTCCGTGAACCGGTCGCTCACCCTCCTCTACGCGAACGCGGCAGCTGGGCTGATCCTCGTCCTCGCCCTGCTCTGGTTCTTCATCGGTGCGCGAAACGCGACGATGGCGGCGCTCGGGCTGCCTGTATCCCTGGCCGGCGCCATCGCCGCCATGGACGCGATGGGGATCACGATCAACATGGTCTCCTTGCTGGCGCTGATTCTCTGTCTCGGGATCATCGTCGACGACGCGATCATCATCATCGAGAACATCTACCGACACATGGAGGAGGGGCTCTCGCGCCGAAAGGCCGCGATCGTCGGCACCCGAGAAGTGTTCTGGCCTGTCGTCTCTTCGACGCTCACCACGTGGGCGGCCTTTTTGCCGATGCTCCTGATGACCGGGACGCTCGGAAAGTTCTTTGCCATCATCCCGAAGGTCGTTGTGGCCTCGCTGGCCGCTTCGTTGATCGAGGCGATGTTCGTGCTGCCGAGCCACATGGCGGACTTCGGCAAGCTCGAGCGCCGCCGACAGGATGGCGTTCCTGAGACGCGCGCGCAGCGAATCGGTCGCCGCGTGTTGCTCGCCTACGAACGAACGCTACGCGGTGCCATCCAGCACCGGCGGGTGGTGGTCGGCGTCGCGTACGCCCTGTGCATCGGACTTGTCACCGGGATTTACACGACGAAAGACACCGTACTCTTCAATGAGGGCGACGTCGACATGTTCGACGTCCGCGTCCGGCTACCGACCGAGACCTCCAAAGAAGACACCGAGGCCTTCCTCTCACAAATGGAGGCCCAGATCCTCGTGCTCGAAAATCCCATCATCGACGATACGTTGGCCGTTCGAGGAATGGTACGAACGCCCAAGGGGACCGAGCGCGGTGACCACACAGGGACGATCTCCGTGTTCCTCGCTCCGGTGCAGTACCGGGACAGTGGCCGCGCGGGCGAAGATGCCCTCTCGCAGGTCGACGCCCTTTTCAAGGACCTCGTCGGACCCACGAGCCTCGACGTCGTGGCGATTCGTCAGGGCCCGTCGGGCGACCCCCCGATCACGGTCCGAGTCGTCGGCGACGACTACGACCGCCTGATCGGGCTCGCCGAACAAGTCCTCGTCGAAATACGAAACCTCCCAGGCACCCGGAACGAACGGCACGACTTCCAGCTCGGCAAAGAGGAACTCAAGGTGACCGTAGACGAGCAGCGCGCCGCTCTGCATGACCTGACCGCCACCGAGGTGACCGCATGGCTTCGAAGCGCCTTCGGAGCCACCGCCGCGGCCACCCTTCAAATGAACCAAGAAGAGATCGACATCGTAGTGCAACTCGATGAGAAGGCGCAGCGCGACGCGGCGACGATCGCGACCCTTCGAATGATCACGGACTCCGGGGCGGACCTCCAATTGCAAGAAGTGGCGGAGGTGATCCCTGGGCGTGGACCCGGGGTGATCCGCCGCTTCGAACGGAAGCAGGTCGTGACGGTCCGCGCGAACATCGACTCGAACGTGACCAACATGGGCGAAGCCAACCGGCGCTTGCAGCGTCGGCTGGCTCCCCTCTTGGCCGCCAATCCAGACGTCGAATTCAAGCTTGCGGGGCAGTTCGAGGAAGCTCAGGAGTCACTCGACTCGCTGTTCCAAGCGTTCGTCGTGGCGATCTTGCTGATCTACACCATCTTGGCGACTCAGTTTCAGAGCTTCTCACAGCCGCTTGTCGTCATTACGGCCGTCCCGCTTTCCCTGATCGGCGTCTCAATCGGGTTTTTCCTGGACGGTCGACCGATTAGCTTGATCGCGCTGGTCGGCGTGGTGGGCCTTGCCGGAATTGTCGTCAACGACTCTCTGGTCCTCGTCGAGTTCATCAACACGAGGCGACGAGGCGGTCTGTCGTTGGATGAGGCCATCGTCGAGGCCGGGAAACTGCGGGTGCGCCCGATCCTCCTGACCAGCGTCACCACGATTGCGGGCCTCATTCCCGTCGCGCTGGCCATGAGTAGCCTTCCGTTTCTCGCGCCGATGGCGCAGGTGGTGGTGTGGGGGCTCGCGTTCTCGACGGCGCTGACGCTCTTCATTGTGCCTTGTCTCTACCGGGTCGACGTCGATGTGTCGGCGCGGTTGTCATCCACTTTGGCACCTGTGACGCAATGGCTGACCGATCCGGGCGTCGCGGTCGTGGATGACGGTCCCGACGAACACGAATCGCAGGCAGCGCCGCGGTTCCCGGACCCCGCGAAGGAGGGATGAGTCGTGCGAAGCTTCCTGACAGTTCAACGATGGCTGCTATGGGCCTGCCTCGCATGCATGCTGTGCATAATGACGCCTGTCGCCGCCCAAGACCAGCCCGTGAGACCGGAAGTGTCGCGCGAAAGCCCCCCCTTCCCTTCGGGAGATGACGCAGCGACCCGCGGCCTGAGATCCCTCTACGTTCCCGGTGGACTGACCTCCGACGAAACGGTCAGACGAACCCTCGCGACGTCACCCGACCTCGAACGCACCCGTGCGCTCGTCGCGGAAGCCAAGGGCGCTTCTCTTCGGGCGATCGGAAGCTTGATTCCCCGGCTCGATCTCAACGCGTCGTACACACGGTTCAGCCGCGTGTTCCGTCCCCCGCAGTTCCCGCTCTTCTTGGACAACTTCTCGACCGACGCCACGCTGGGCTACTCGTTGACTGGCTCTCTCGCGGAGGCACTTCCAAGCTACCGCGCCGCCAAGAAAGACAAAGTCGCCTCGCGACACCAAATCGAGGCCGAAACCAACAACGTCGCATTCTCGGCACGCGAAGCCTACTACGAGTTCGCACGCTCGAAGGCAGCCCTTGGCGTCGCGCTGAAGACGTTGGAAGAAGCGACTTCGCAACGACAAGAGACCGAATCCTTGGTGGCCGCTGGAGCCGCCCCGCGTGTCGATGCGATGAGGACGCAGGCGCAGGTTTCCGCGGCACAGGTATCCGTTTCGCAAGCAGAACTCGCGCTCGCCGTTGCGCGGCGAACCTTGCAAACCCTGATGCATGTGGACTCGGTGCCAACGCTCGGCGAGGACCTCTCCCGGCCCGTCGTTGGAGTCCCGACCGAGTCACAGGAGGCGCTCGAACAACGCGCGCTCGCCGAGCGACCGGATTTGAAGGCCTTGCGGACCGCTGTGCAGGCAACCGAGCATCAAATCAGGGCTGCCCGTGGAGGCGCCGCACCCGACTTGCTGATCACCGGCACCGCCCAATACATCAACCCGAACCCGCGCGTCTTCCCGAACGAGGCGCGCTTCCAGGCGACCTGGGACGCGGGGGCGTTGGTCACCTGGTCCCCGAGCGACACCTTCATCGCCGCCGGCCAGGCGAAGCAGCGAAAAGCCGAGCTCCGTCGTGCGGTCGCCGACATCATCGCGCTCGAGGACGCCATCAAAGTCGAAGTCGCCGAGGGGTACCATGGCATCTTTCAAGCCGAGGCCGCCTGGCAATCCGCACGAATCGGCCTCCAAGCCGCCGCCGAAACCTACCGAATCCGACGCGCACAGCTGCGCGCCGGCGCCGTCAACACCACCGACCTCCTCCAAGCCGAGGCCGAACTCACCCGCGCCCGCCTCGACGTCGTCGATTCCGCTATCGGGCTGCGGACCGCCAAGGCGACGCTGCTGCGAGCGATCGGGGTGCAGCCTTGACCCTGGGAGCCAGCCGTCGACCGCTGCCCGCAACTAGCGATTCCCGCAACAGCGACTGGCCGCGCGGTTGAGGTCGTGGGACGCTCCGCGCGATGACTTCTTTCACCGCGTCGATTCTCTCCCAGCACGAGCCGAGGTCGCTTCTACACCAATCGCGTTTCTGGGCGGCGCAGCTCGGCGGCTGGCTGCTTGTCGTTCCCTTTTACTTTCGGGATCTGATCCAGGAAGGGCTTCGCAACGGGCTCGTCTTGCTGAGCGTCACCATGGTGACGACCAGTTGGATCGCGGTCGTGGCCCTCTCGACGGTGCTGGCCGCGGCATACCTCCGAATGTATCCTCACTGGCTCCGTGGCATCCGAGCGATTCCGGCGGTGCTCGCGTTGTCCTGTGCGGGCGCCCTGCCCTGGACGGCGATGCTCATCTTTCTCCTTCGGAGCGGTCAGTCGAACCCCTCGGCGTGGGGGGACTACGCCCCGTGGTTGCTGTTCCAGACAACCGTCCTCCTATCGGCATGGAGCGGAACGTTCCTCTGGTTCCTGAGACGCAGCCGCCAGGAGCCCGGGCCCGCCAGACGTCCGGACGTGGAGGACTCCGCGTCTCGCTGGAGGTCCGACAGCGACGCCACCCAGGGCCGCTGGAGACCAAACGATCGCGTTTGCCTCAAAGAGGGAAAGCGCATGAAGTTTTGCGTTGTTGGGGAGATCGTGTTCATCCAGGCGGCTGGGGACTACACGGAGATCCACCTGGCTGATGATCACGTGGCGATCGTTCGACAGCGGCTCGTGTACTGGGAGTCCCGCCTGCCGGAATCGTTCGTACGAATTCATCGCTCGACGCTCGTCAACCTCGAGCGCAGCGACGAGCTGGTCTACCTGGACGGCGCGTGGCGTTTCCGTCTCCGTGGGCTTTCGGAACCCGTCGCGGTGAGCAAGCGTTTCGAGCAATCCGTCATCGCCAAGGTGACCGGTCAAGGGGGCAAGGTCTCGGTTTAGGTCGAAAACTCGTCGCGGGAAGCCGAACGCTCGTCGCAAGAGGGCTCACGCTCGTCGCAATCGAGTCTCGTGGATGGACCCGCGTGCTAGCGTCCGGCCGCCTGAATGCGTTTCAGGTCATGCGAAAGCAGCGAATCGCCGTAGCGACCAATCGCTCTATCACAAACGGCACTCTCACGTGCGGCGAAGACAAGGAGTTTCCGAATGCTTGCGAGCGCAGAACGAACAACGCACGGGGGATGGCGACTCATCGCAGCCCTCGGCTTCGGCCTGGCCATGTTGGGGTGCGGAGACAGCACACCGTCAGGCACGGGCGGCTCCGGAGGCGGCGCAACCGGCGGTTCAGGAGGAGTGGGGGCCTCTGGCGGAACGGGAGCCTCCGACGGCGGTGGGGGCGCGGGTGGCACGCTCAGCCAAAGCGGCGGAGCTGCACTCTGCAGTCTCACGGGATTCGGGCTTCCGGGAGGGCCGACGGGGTTCGTCCGCGTCTTGTCCGAGGCCGAGATCGAAGCCGGCGGTGACATCGACGCCACGGACAACGGCATCGAAGTCGGTGGTGGGGTGTCGTGTGCGGTCTGGAGGAACTCGGTGTATGCCGCGAGCTTTCAAAGCCCGACGATCACGCGCTACGATCTCATCGAAGGGGAGCTCGTCGAGGGTGACACCGTGAGCTTCATGAACTTTGGGGTCGTGAGCCTCGCCGGGTTGTCGTCGCAAATTCAGGTCTTCTCCGACACGAAGGCCTACTTTTTCGACCCGCAGTTCGCACAGATCGTCGTGTGGAATCCCACGACGATGACCACGGTCGAAGCGATCCAGCTGACTGGATTCGACGCGCCGCCAGGGACCGTGCTTTCGCGGGTACGGGCCGGACGGATCGACGATCGACTCGTCCTCTGGTCCACGTACGTCGATGACCAAGGGTTTAGTGCCCCAACGAGTGTATTTGCGTTCGTCGATCCGGAGACCGACGAGTTCGTCACCGACACGGTGGACACCTGCGGAGGTCTGATCAGTGAGTTTGTGACGACCACCAACGGAGACACCTACATTGGATCGAGCGCCGCCGATGCGATCAATCATGCGCTCGGGTTCGAAGGAACCTTCCCGCCGTGCATCGTTCGGCTGCGGGCCGGGGCGACCGAGGTCGACGCCACGTTTCTCGGCGACCCGAACGCGCTCACCGGCATCGGCCCCACGGGTGGCCCCCTCGCGGGCTCGGGAGACGCGGGCTTCTTGGTCGCCTACGACGAGAGCACGATGCCGCTCGACCCACTCCGTACCGGAACCGAACATACGGCGCTCGAGAACTGGCTCGTTTATCAGGTCGAACTCGGGTCGACCACCCCTGGAACACGGGTCGAGGCGCTTCCCGCCGGCCAGGGCGTCGGCGGAACGACGTCCTTCGACGGCCGCGGCTTCCTCACTCGAACCGCACGTGATTTCAGCGGCACGACCTTCTTCGACCTCTCGCAGACACCGGTCGAGGAAACCTACCGATTCAACGCCGCCGTCGCACTCTTTGCGAGGCTCGGCGCCGAGTAGCGTCGTTGGCAGGACGCGGTCACTTGCAGACCGGCAACAACGGACGGTTCGGTCGATGACACCGACCGAAAGACCTACGAGCAATTGCAAGTCATTTTCATTAGGCTAGCCTGCTCGAGGTGAAATTCGTTTGTATCCTCCTGCTTCTCGGGTTGGCGGCCTGCGGGGATGGCACCGACGCGACCACGGACACCGACCCCGCACCGGATCCCGAGTCCGATGCGCAGGCCCAGTATCTCGTCGGGGGTGTCGTTTACGCGCCCGAGGGTCCGTTCGCCTACGGCGTCATCGTGGACGAGCTGACGCTCGACGTCGAAGTGGACCTCGAAACGTCGGGGATCTTCCCCGGCCTGCCGACCATCGGCTTTCCCGACGAGCCGAATGGCACGTTCTACGTCGGCCTCGTAGAAAGCCCGCGGATCATCCGCTACCACGTCGACGAAGAAGGAACACTCACCGAAACGGGCGAGCTCAGCGTACTTCCTTTTGGACAAATCTCTGCCGGCGGATCCATCGTGATCATAAACGAGTCGCGAGCCTACTTCTTCAGCGGCCTCAACCTCGACCTCGTCGTGTTCGACCCCACGGAGATGGTGCTGCTCGAGCTCATCGAGCTCGACATCAAGACGCCCGAGGGCGGACAGAGCTACTTCAGCTACACGCCCGCGAGGGACGGAGATCGCATCGTCATCACTGCGAGCCACGTCCGCGCCGACGTCACGACGAGCCCAAACTCGCAAGCCATCTTCATCGATGCGTTGACTGGCGAGGTCGAGTACGACGACCTCGAAGGATGCGGCGGCTTCGTCGAGCATGCGAAGGACGCCGAGGGCAACCTCTTCTTCTCCACCTTCCCGCGACAGTCGGCGATGAGGATTGCGGGGTTAGCGGGCGATCCTGCGTGCCCAGGGTGTATCGCGCGCATTGCGAAGGATGCGTCTCGTTTCGACACACAGTGGATCGACCTGGTGGGCCTTGCCGGTTCGCCCGCCGGATCGCTCGCTCAGGGACCGGGGAACACTTCGTACATCATGGTGTACGACGACGAAGAGACTCCCGTCACCCAAGACAGCGCCCTCATCCTTCCGACGATTCCGAGCTGGTCGTACGCGGCAATCGACCTGACCAACCCGACGACGCTCACCCCGGTGCCGGGCCTGCCGACGAGCGCGGGCGTGGTAATCAGCTTCTCGGTCGTCGAGGGTGATGCGCAGACGGCAACGCCGTTCATCGGAATCTCGCAGGGCGATTTCGCAGGCACTGACCTTTACGACATGAGCGATCCCTCGGCGCCGGAGTTGCGAATGAGGCTGCCGGGCCTCGCGTCGGGCGCGCTTCGGCTTAGGTAACGACCGCGCCTCGACGGCCAGAACTGCACGAGTGGCGAGCGAACACACGGATGGAAGGCGGACTATCCTTGTTCGGCCAGTTTAGCCGAGCGCCTTGAACGCCTGCTCGAGCGAGTCGGGCCGGGCACCGGGTGAGAGGGTGCCGAGCGCGATCAGGGTCGAAAAGGCATCGGCGATCTGGTCGGGACTGAGGGGACCGTCGGGCCGATACCACAGCGCGACCGAGTTGGTGGCGCCGAACCAGAAGCGCTTGACGAGTGACACATCGAGCCCTGCCGCAAGCTGACCGGCGCCGATCGCGGCGTAACAGAGGCCCTCCCAAATGGCATCGTAGGGGCGGCGCGCCTCGATCAACCGGGTGCGTGTTTGCTCAGGCAGCCGGTGAAGGTCGAACACCAGCACCGGCACCGCGTCTTCTTCCGAGAGGAGCGCCCGAAGGTGGGCCCGCATGCCCAATCGGATGCGTTCGAGCGGGTCGCGGCTTGGGGCGATCGCGCTCTGGACCTCGGCGAGCGCGTAGTCGACGGCGTGCTCCGCGATGGCAACGATCAGGTCTTCTTTGGTGCGGAACCGGTAGGTGAGGCTGCCCGGCAACACGCCCGCCGCTTGGGCGACTGCGCGAATCGATGTCCCTCCGAAACCACGCTCGCGGAAGAGCTGAGCCGCGGCGCGTAGGATCCGGCCTTGAGGAACATGAACGGTCGTCGCCGAAGCCTTGGCCGTCGACATCAGAACGGCGTCCCGCGACCGAAGCGCTCGAGGATCGCGCGCTGCGCTGGGAACTCGGCAACCTGATCGCCAATGGGATACATGCGCGCCAACAAGTTGAAGAAGCGTGTCACTGCGGTGGGCGCCGCCTGACCGATGAAGCCGTAGGCGCGCCCCCTTGGCGTGACGACTCGCCGTTTTCCGTGAACGATCCCGTCAAGCACCATATGCGCTGCGGTCTCGACGCTCATCGCGTCACTGCGATCGGCGAACTCGGGCGTGTCCGTCGCCATCTTCGTTCGCACCAACGGGTGGTACACGGACGAAACCGTGAGACGATGGTGGTTCTCGGCCGCGAGGACATCGCCAAAGCCATCGAGCGCGCACTTGCTCGCAACGTAGGCGCCGAAGTTGGGAGCCCGCGCATAGACGCCCATCGTCAATACGAGTGACACCGTACCGCGGCGCTCCAGCAGCGACGGCAACAGTTTGAGCGTCAATCGCACGGGAGCGAAGTAGTTGAGTGCCATGGTCCGCTCGTAGTCGTGGAACCGATCGACCGCATGGGTCGTCGGACGGCGGATCGAACGGCCGGCGTTGTGCACGACGACGTCCACGCCGCCGTGGTCGGCGAGAACCGCATCACCGAGCGAATCGACTTCTTCCATCGAGGAGAGGTCCGCCTGGTAGGTGTGCACCTTGGCGCCTACCGCCTCGACGGCCGCGCCGACTTCGTTGAGCGCGTCGGTGCTGCGGGCGGCGAGCAACACGTGCGCGCCCGCCTCCCCTGCCATGGTCGCCACTCGCGCGCCGATCCCGCGCGAGCCGCCCGTCACCAAGATGGTTCGGCCCTCAAGCACGCGATCATCCCGCCTCGCTCGGGCTTGCGTGGCATTGGAGTATTTTTTGGTCGCACGTACAAATCCTTCAGACGTCATATTTGACCTTTTTGTCGGCAAAGCATTAAGCCTTGTACATCTGTACAAGATACCCTGCTCAGGCGCCAGCCCAGATGCGCTGCATTTGTGCCGTAGCCGCGGGCCATATGGTCGCGGTGCCCACAGCGGCGAGTGCCCCCAGAAAGGTCTGGTGCGATAGTGCCGACCTGCCACCGCGCCGACAGTGCGGAGAAGAGACACGGAATGAACGGCGACAAGAAGATCATCGATTGTTTGAACGCGCTTCTGACCCACGAGCTCACAGCCGTGGACCTCTACGTCGTGCAGGCCAGGATGCTCGCGAACTGGGGATTCACCGCACTGCAGGACCGCCTCGCCCACGAGGCGGACGACGAGCGGGAGCACGCGAACCGCCTGATGCACCGGATCTTGTTCCTCGGGGGCCAACCTGACGTAGCGTCGCGCGCCGAACTCAAGGTCGGCAACAACCCAGCCGAGATCTTGGCGTACGATCTCCAGTACGAGATCGAGGTGGGCCGTGCGCTCAACGAAGGCATTGCCCTATGCTGCAGGAAGGGCGACAACGGCACCCGAGCGTTGCTCGAGCAGTTGCTCCGAGACACCGAGGACGACCACATCTTCTGGCTGCAGCAACAACTGTCATTGATCGAGAAGGTCGGCCTCAAGAAGTACCTCTCGGAGCAACTATAGGCTGGTACTCAGCTTCTCGGGTGTGGTTGTCAGGTCTGCTCCTCAGAGCGCGGAGCGTTCCGAGTCTAGAAGAGGCGTTCGGCTAGAGGCGTACCCCCTGGACCACTCTCGGGATCTCGCCGCCGAAGATGGCCGTCAACGCCGCGGGTGCGTCGTAGCTGTGCCGTTCGAGCGCCGCCTGAAGGACCTCGATCTCGACGGGCGCGTTGCAGACGCGGCATAGGTACTGGGCCAGAGACGAGGGCACGGTCGTCGCGGATGCGGGCTGCAGTTCGTGTTCGAGCCGCTGGAGATGCGATGCGAAACCGATGTTGGGAAGGACTTGAAACCGTTTGGAACGAACATGGCAGAGGGCGTCGAAGAAGCTCATGCCCTCGGTCTTCATGAGCCACGCGACCACCAAGGTGGCCGAGCGGCTGACGCCAACTTCACAGTGAACGAAGAGCTTGGCGTCCGAATCGCCTCTCGTGGCGACTTCGGCGTAGTCGAAGAAGCTCGAGAGGGCGCCACCAATGTCCTGGTGCATCCCGTCCTGCACCCCGAGAAAGAGATGCTCGAAGTCCTGCTGAAGGAACACCATGTCGGATCGGTCATGCTCCATCAGGCAGCTAACAACGTGGGTCACGCCCGCGCGCCTGAGCTCCTCTACGCGCTCCCGGTTCGGGCGGGCGCCCAGATACAAACTCGGGGTGATTTCGGTGAAGAAGCTCTCACGCAGATCCACGGCGAGGTCCAGATCGAGGCCAAGCCGCGAGAGCACGCGATCCACCAGGCCGCTGAGCTTATCCTTCATGGAGCTCTCTTTTCACATGCTAGAACCCGGCCTTGATTGCCAGGTTGATCCCGAACTGATTGCTCGTGATGGGGACAATGTTGACAGTGGTGTCGGTGGGGACGGATTGGTCAGCGATGAAGGCGCCAGCGAGCTGACCCTTGCCATACGCGTACGTACCAGCGACGGCGAAAGCAAGGTAAAAGCCCCCCTCCCCCCGTTCGGGTGGCTTCTCGCGGTTCGCGAAGTCGAAGCCGATGGTGAAACGGTAGTAGTCGATCTGAGATTCACCGAGTTGGTCGAGGCTCCCGACGGAGCTGAAGTCCGTGGAGAAGCCGCCACCCACCTTGAGACGCTTCGACAGCCGGACGATTCCACCGATGCGCGCGTCCGCCACGGTCTTCCAATCGATCTCGAAGGGTGCACTGTCGAGCGCGAACCGGACGATCACGTCGGCTTCCACCCAGCCTCGCTGACGAATCCAAGCGATCCCCGCCCTTGCAAGACCCGGCTCGACGCCCGACCACGTCCCGCTGAGGCCGTCGGTCGCAGCCCCTTGGAACGTCGGTGGACCTTGAGGCGGCGCGATCGTTTCGGTGAAGGTTCGGTCCTCGTTGAGGAAGACCAAATAGCTTGGCGTCGCAACCATGACCCCGATTCGCAGGGTCTTCATCGGGGCGACCTGAACACCAAACTTCATCTGCAAGCCACCGCCCGAGAGATTCTCGGTGATGGTCTGGGTCGACGCGCCCCCGGCGCCCCCGTCAATGCCGCCCGCAAGGATTTGGTTTCCGCTTTGGGTGGCGAACACGATGTCGAAGCCACCGCCAATGAGAAGCTTGTCGTTGCCTTTCTTCCAAGCGAGCGCGGAGCTGACGTGGTAGACCGACCGCGTTTGCTCGACGGCGGCGAAGAAGTCGCTCTCGGGCTGCTGGCCGGGTTGGGCACTCACGCTGTCCTGAAGGAAACGGTCGCTTACGCGCGAGAAGAAGAAACCAAGACCCCAGCGAAGGTCGACGCGCGGCGACGCGACGAAGGTCAGCGCCCGCGGAATAGCGATGAACGTGGAGAAGTCGCCAGGGCTTTGCGGGCCCGACTCGAGCGTCAGCGCTCCCGGTGCCTTGACCAGATTGTAGCTGAGTACGGAGCCCGTCAGGTCCACCGACCGTGCATCAAGGCGAGCCACGCCTGCCGGGTTGAACCACATGGCGCCGCCGGTGTGTACGTTCGCGACCACGGCGCCGCCTGTCAGCGCGACGTCCGTACCAGCCACGACATCGTCGCCGTTCTGGGCAGCCGCGGAGTTGGCCACCAAGACGCCTGCCGTGGCAACGAACGCTGCGAGCCGCACCATCGGGCGCATACTACAGCCACGATCCGAGTCTCGGAAATCCTAGACGGGAACGGGGGTCAGGCCGGGACGGCAGGCAACGCGACCCTACTCCCAGGTGGCATTGCCCACGAGCGACCCATGCTCACCACCAACCAGGTCGTGAACGACGGTTCCGCCGCCCTCCTGGAGGGGCCAGTATCCGACGAGACCAGGCTCCGTGCCGATGAGGTCGCGTCCGATGGTGTCCACGACTTCCTCAGGCGTGAGGGCCACGTCCCAGATCCGTAGCCAGCCCACGAGCCCTTGGAAGAAGCCAGTGCCCGCCGGGAAACCCCCACCGATGAGCACAGGGCCGTTCGGGTAGCCGACCCGAAGTGGGCGGTAGGCCGCGTAGACCGTGCCTGTGACCTCAGTCTCGCGAATCTTCACTCCGTTCAGGTAGAAACGAAGCGCAGCGCCGTCGTAGACGATGGTGAGGGTGTTCCACTCGTCGGCAAGTGGTGGCGTCCCAAAGTTGTCGAGGAAGCGACCGTTGCTGGTATTCATGCGAACGAGGAGAGCCGGTTGGTTCGGGTTCACCGCAACCATGAAGCCAAGGGCCTCTGACGCGCCCAAGCGTCGCGTGCCGTCCTCGACCAAGACCTGCAAACCGTCGACGGGGTCGGCCTTGAACTGGACCGAGAGGGTGAACTGATCGGTGATGCCAAGGTTTGCGAGCGTCGAAGGCAGATCTACGTAGGCGTCGGCTCCCGGCAGGCGAACCGCGGTCTCGGGGATGGTCAGGGTAGCGACCGGCGGCTCGAGGTCCGCCATGCCTTCGACGAAATCGGGATCCCCCGTCACGGCCTGGTCCAAGACGCACGCGTCGAGCAAAATCGGATCCACGACGCCGTTCGCAGTGCACACGGCTTCCGCTTCAGTCCGCACCTCTGGGGACAGGTTCTGCGCATCCACTCGCCCGTAGGGGAAGGATGGGTCGGTGAAGATCTCGGTGCTCTCTCCCTCGCCGTAGTCGAACAGGCTTTCTTCTGGCGTCACCTGCCAGGATCGACCCCACTCGTAGAGGTCAAAATTGGTGACAGGCGTCGGAAGGGGCACGTCCGTATCACGGACCCGAAGGTCGTTGTAGGCCGAGCCATCCACGTCGCCCATCAAACCAACCATGTCGTAGTCGACCGACGCAGTGAGTTGAATATGCACGTTGAAGTGGTCGCCACGATGGTCGATGCGGACGCTCTCCCCGGCGGGCCATTCGATCCGGGTGGAAGCACCACCAACGGACAGCGTTCCGCCCGAGGGAAGGTCGAGCGAGCCATCGACAGGGACGGGCTGGTGATTCACGAACACGTGTTCTTCGTCGAGGTAGAGGGACACAACGTCGTCTACGACCTGCACGGCGACCGCCGAGTTGACCGAAACCACGCGTGAGTTGGCGTAGGGAGCAGTGCGGACCTGCACTTCGAAGCCGCCCTGGCGTGAGCGAGTCAGTACATGCTCCCCAACGGTCTGAAGGTCGTACGAGAGCCCGTCGAACGTCCGGTAGTGCGGGTCCCCGAACGAGTCGGACGATGGTCCCCCGCCACTCCCGTTCCCATCGCCGTCATCGCCGTCGCCCCCGCCGCTGCCGTCGCCGTCGCCGTCGCCGTCGCCATCACCGTCGCCGTCGCCATCACCGTCGCCGCCGCCATCACCGTCGCCGCCGCCATCACCGTCGCCGCCGCCATCACCGTCGCCGCCGCCATCACCGTCGCCGCCGCCGTTGCCACCGTCGTCGTCGTCATCATCGTCGTCGTCATCGCCGTCGTCGTCATCGCCGTCGTCGTCATCGCCGTCGTCGTCGTTCTCGCCTGGCTGGATCGGTCCGAGCTCGAGAAGACCGAGCCCCGATGACAGAATGCTCGGGAGCAAACTGGTCTTCACGAAGGCGAAGTAGTTGCCGCCGATCGCGCCATCTTCTTGTGCCGTCCACTGAACCTTGAACTTCGTCTGTCCGTTCTGAGCGGGCGCGCTACCGACCTTCCGAGTCGCGTACTCTCCTTCGTCACGCTCGTACTTCTCGTAGATGATGACCTCGTCGACGTTGTAGAGCGCGGTGCCGAAAAAGAAGTGAGTGTTCTTCGGGTCAAGCTCGACTTCGACCGTCACGAGGTCGAGAGCCTCGAAGCTGCGCACGTCAGCCACGGCGGTCCTGACGGTGGGCGTGTTGCCGATGAGGTTGGTGCTCTTGAGCTGGAGCTGGCCTCCGATGTCCACATCGAGGACACCTAGAAGAGTCTTCGCGTCCTTGGCGACACCGACTCCGAAGTCCCCCGACAACTGGTAGTCCGATGCGTACTTGTTGTTGAGCACCTGCGCTTTGACGGTGGAGATGTTCCCCTTGTACGTCGGTCCCATTTCGATGCGAAGCGTCTCGAGAGCGAGGTCGGCGATGTAGACGTCCACCCCGAGAAGGAGCTCCGCGAACGCGAAGGCCTTGACTTCTGGTTCGATGCGGAGCTGTGCGGATGGGTTGCTTAGATTCGGCAGCTCCACCGTGAACGTCGGGTCGGGAAAGTCCCCCCCATGGTCGAAGTAGAGCTCGCAAGACTCATCGACTGGGCAAACGATTCCCCCTTCCACGTTGACGCTCGCCTTGGTGCCGAACTCGACTCCGACCGTGGCCCCGGTGACCTTGCCGCTCACCTCGAAACCGAGCCCCAATGGTACGGTGGCACCCCCGTAGAAGATTGGAACGCCGACGATTGGGATCGGGACGGCGATGAGTTCGACGTCGCACTTGTACTTGGCCTGCAGCGACGCGGTGACCTGAATCTTGGTCTCGAAGCCGCCGTCGAGCTGTGCACGCACGCCGACCTTGTCCTCGGTGTCGGGGTCATCGTCCCACCGGGCGATGATGTCGATCTTCTTGTTCAACGTGAACGAGGCGGGAAGGCCGGTCAGCGTAAAGGGCAAGGCGCTTGCCGCCTCGCAGGAGAAAGGCCCGAGTGCCCGGGTCCCGACCGCTCGTTTCGCGACCGTGGGCTCCGGCTTCAGCGTGAACTGGTAGCTTCCATCCGCCCGAGCCTCGACGTCGTAGTAGTCGCGAATGGGATCGCTCACGACCGTCTCGCTTGCGGAGAGGTCGAGGGTCTCGTCGATGGCAAAGTCCTCGAACATTTCGCTAAGCGGAACCACTTCGATCGTGACCTCGAGTAGACCGGGCTCGGGACGCGAAACAGCCGCAACCCGACCCCCAACAGACAGCGTTTCCCGGGAAAGAAGAACTTGACCGACTTCCACGGCACCAATGCCTTCGAGCGTGATTGTCAGTTCGGAACCGAGACCGAACGCTTCTCGAGAACCTTCGAAACGGGGACCCTCGACGACCTGCGCGTCGTTGACGAGAACCGCGCCGTCCACGGGCCGTGCAACGGCGACGACGACGGGTGGTGAGGTGACGCCGTCGGCCTCGGCCGTCACCGTCGCAGAACCAATGGCGGTCCGCGCGATGGCGAGACCGTCACCTTCGAACTCCAGGGTTGACGTGTCATTGCTCCGCCACGTGAACTGGGCGTCGACGCGCTGGTCGGCGGCGTCGTAGGCCAGGGCCGTGAACTGATAGCTCTCGCCTTCTGCCGTCAGGACGAGCGCCCCTGGGGTGATCTCGATTCGCGATACCTCGGCACCGTCGACTCCTCCCCCGTGCCCGGCCGACCCTCCGCCGCCGCTGCCTCCCGCGTTCGGCCCCTCGCCGTCGCCGCCGGCGTCTCCACAGCCTGAAGCGGCCAAGCCGAACAAGAGGAGTCCGGCTGCGAGCGCGCGCCGCAAACCGTGGCGGTGGCTGCGCGGCGTTCGACGGGTTTCAAGATGGGTGGGGTCTGCGCTTAAACGGGGCATGTCATCTCCTCCAAGATCGGGCCCAAAGGCCGTGCCTGCGCGTTGGATCTGCACGGCCCGTGCCACCGAAAAAACCTAAGAAATTCCGAGCCTGGGCCCGGTTGAACCGCAGAAACGACGGACGAACGTCGGTCGGTTCAGGACCTCGGTGCGACGAACGCGCCGCCGCGGACGCCATCTGGTCCCGTCCTCGTCCTGCGCCCCGGAGAACGAATCTCAGAAAAGTGGCGTGCGCGTGCCACACATCCCACCCGTGATGCGTATGGGGGCGGTAGGGTCGCGATCTCACGCGCCCTGGAGGTATGCTTAATGGCGCGCTCGGCTTGGCTTTCCCTAGTAATTCCAATCTCTTTCCTCGTCACCGTGATCGGGTGCGGCGACTCCGGGGGCGGCGCTCCCGCGCCTGGCGGCCCCTCCCCGACCGATCCGCCGGCGCCCACGACGGCCGGGGTCGGGTCGACCGGCGAGCAGCTGTATCTCCTGCCGCACGACGACGGCAACACGTTCGCCTGCGCCACTTGCCACGCGCTCGAGGAACCTCCGGCGAACGGGATCCGGCGGGCCGCGAACCAGATCGGCAACGCGGCACTTCGAGCGACCTACAAGAACGGACAGACCACAGAGTTCCGCGAAGCCGTGAATACGTGCCGCGTCGAGTGGATGCGATCCACGCCCTTCGAGGCGGACGACGTCAGGTGGGCAGCCCTTTCTGGGTTTCTCACGGAAGAGGCCGGCGCGCAGGAAGCGCCTGACCTGAGCTTCGAGATCGTCGTGCCCCCGACCGAACTCGACGGCGGCGATCCGCTCGCGGGACAGGAACTCTTCAACAGCTCTTGCGTGGGGTGCCATGGAGTCGATGCTGTGGGTACCGTCAGGGCGCCCTCATTGACAGGCGCGTTCCTCGACGCCGAAACTATCGCGCGACGCATCCGAACGAGTGGAAGCGTCAACAGCAGTGTCTACGTGGGGCTGACTGGCGGCACGATGCCGTTTTGGGCCGCGGAGCGGCTCACCGATGATGAGGTCGTCGACTTGGTCGCCTTCGTCCTCCAAAACGACCCACAAGCCGGAGGCGCTGGGAACGATGTGCCCGCGGACCTCCGTCAGTGCGACGCGACCCATCCCAATGTCGGTCAGATCGCCGAGCTCGATGGCATCGGCGGTCGACCTGGGACGTTTCATCAGATCTCCGGGATCGCAACCATCGTGGACGATTGCACGATTCGGGTCGATGAGTTCTTCTTTGATGGCGCTGGGATCGACGTACGCTTCTACAGCGGCCTCGGCGGTGACTACCTAGGGGGCTTCTCGATGAGCGAGAACGACCTTCGACGCCCTCCCCCGGGGGATGGAACCCTCGCCTACAACGGCGAGACTGTCTACGCACAGCTGCCCGAGGGGCAAACCCTCGACGACCTCGACGGGATCAGTGTCTGGTGTGTGCCGGTCGACCAGAGCTTCGCAGACGGGCTCTTCCGCAACCCCTAGAGGCCTTGCGACGGGGCAGAATCGCCTGGAATTGACGAATCAGCTGAAACCACGAGCCATAGTGAACGTACGCTCCCCGACGAATGACACATCCGACTGCCGATAGCGACGGCCTGCGCTGGCAGCAGTCGATGACGCGTTCGCTTCTGGGCGACTCGATGGCGTACCACGCGCTGCTCGATGAGCTCTACGGGGTGGTGGGCGCGTATCTTCGAAGGATGCTCGGCGACTCCCCGTTTCTCGAAGACTGTACTCAAGAGTGCCTAGAGACATTGCACCGCAACCGACATACCTACGATGTGCGACGTCCGTTTCGGCCTTGGTTCCTCACTCTCGTCCGACACAAGGCGATCGACTTCATGCGTCGAGACCGCAGTCGAACGACATCACCCTTGGAAGAGTCACCAGCGATGAGTGCGCATCCAACACCCACGCCCGAGCACGGACTCGATGCGGCGACACTGTTGGCCCAGCTCGATCCGATGTACCGGGAGGCCATCGTCCTCACCAAACTCAACGGGTACACGACCGCGGAGGCGGCCGCCTTGGTCGGAGTGACTGGAACCGCGCTCCGGACCAGGGTGCACCGCGGACTCCGCGAACTTTCGCACCTTCTAGAGCAGGAGGCGGCGTTGTGAAATCGCATCACCCTTGCAACGGTTCGCCGCCTGCGTTCGTATGGGAAGAACAAGGCCATGGATAGGAAGCAGTTCATCGACCAGCTCGCCGCCGAGCCGCGCCCCGCCAAGCGTCTTTCCACGGGCGTCGCGATCGCTCTTTGGCTCGCGGCCTCGTGCACTTTCGTCGTCGGCGCGACGTTGGCGACCGGTGACCTCAGGCCCGGCGTCGGCGAACAGCTTCGAGACTTCCCTCGCTTCGCGGCGGAATGCGCGTTGGGACTAGTCGCGGGGATCTTCGTGTTTCGGACGGGCCTGCTTCTGTCGGTCCCCGGAAGACTCCATTGGCGCCGCGCGGTTCCGCTGGCGTTGGCGCTGATCGCACTCTGGATCGGCGCCTATGTGTACGGACTGTGGAGCCCGGCGCTCGAGCCCTCGATGGTCGGGAAGCGGCCCAACTGCTTTGGCGAGACGTTTCTGTTCTCGAGCTTTCCTTTGGCTCTCGGACTGCTCCTCGTAGCACGCCGCGCGCCGCTGCAACGCGCTTGGGTCGGCGCACTGGTTGGGGCGGCTTCAACGTCGTTGCCAGCGCTGATGATGCAGGTCGCGTGCATGTACGACCCCCGACACATTCTTCAGTTTCACTTGCTGCCGATCCTGATCGTCGGACTCGTCGGCGGTGCGATCGGCTCCCTGGTGCTTCGTCGCGTCTAGCGGCGGATTTCGTTCCGACTCGTTGCCACAAGTCGCCGCCCGGGACCGTAGGGGTGGATCGACGGGGATTGGCCCCGTTTGGAAGAGACAGGAGATCCCACTCATGCCCCCACGCACGTTCCCCGGCGTCGCACTTGGCGCCGTCTTTCTTTCGATACTTGCGTTCGCTCCGCGCCCCGTCGCCGCAGACGCGACCCGCGTCGTCGTGACGATCGAGAACCTCGCCCCGGAGTTCGGTACGTCTCAGACCCCATTCTGGGTTGGCTTCCACGAGGGTGTTTTCGACACCTATGATGGCAATACCCCCGCAAGCTCCAACCCGAGACCCGGATCCGTCGCCATGGAGCGCCTATGCGAAGACGGAAACAACGGACCGATCAGCGAAGACTTCGCGGCACTGTCCACCGGCGTCGACGCGACGATTCCCGGTCCAAACGGGCCGATTGCGCCCGGCGACGTGGCCACCCAAACGTTCCTGCTCGAGAGCACCAGCGAGGACAACCGCTACTTCAGCTACGCCTCGATGATACTGCCGAGCAACGATTTTTGCATCTCGAACGGGAACCCTCTCGCACACCCGTTGTTCGACGACGAGGGCAACTTCATCGCGTCGGACTTCTTCGTCACGGGTGCGGAGACCCTCGATGCGGGAACCGAAATTGGCGACGAAATCCCGGAGAACACGGCGTTCTTCGGTCAGTCTTCGCCTGATACCGGTGTCGACGAGAACGGGCTCATCGGGACCCTCGGGAGCGACAGGCCCGCCGTTGGGTTCTTGCCAAAAGGCAGCGGTGGCATTCTCGACGATCCAAGATTTCGGATGGGCGACTTCCTCGTTCCTGGCTACCCGTTCGTGAAGATCAGTTTCACCGCGGCGCCGGCCGTCGTCGAAGACCTGGAGTTCAAGTCGCGCCTCGACGGACGTGGCGTCGTTCCCTCGGTGCGAACCAGCGGTCGGGCGATCGCCATCTACACACTCCGCGAACAGGGAAGCCTCCTTCGTTTCAAACACTTCTGGCTCGGCCTTCGCGACGTCATCGCGGTCGAGCTACGACTCGGTGCCGAGGGCGAGAACGGCCCCGTCATCGCTTCGCTCTTCGCCGAGGACGAAGGCTCTGACGCGACAACGCGTTCAAGGCGCCGCTTTGGCGTCGCGGGGAGCCTCACGTCGTCGGGACTCGAGGGTCCACTCACGGGTCAACCTCTCGATGCGTTGATCGGAGAGATCCAAAAAGGGAACGTCCACGTGGTCATCCGGACCCGACGAGCCCCTGAAGGCGAAGTCCGGGGTCAGCTCGACGAACTCTAATGATCACCCGCACGCACGCGGTGCCCCACGCCCCCTTCTCCCTCCCGACACACCCCTCTCCATCCCGGGGCGTGGGGCGCCGCTCGCTGCGATGATGGGCTGTGGACGAAGGGCGGACTCGAACGCCTTGGGGTTACGCGAGTCAGGATCTGTCCGAAGGCACCTTGCGCATGCGGCCAAGGCTCCCACGTTCAAGACGAGGATGCCGTTTCGTCCTCCTGCAAGAAGTCCAGGATTGCAGCGTTCGTCGCTTCAGGCCGTTCGAGGTGAAAGAAGTGGCCCGCATCGATGAACTGGACGCGGCCGGTGGGGACGGTGTCGCTGACTCGCTCATACTCCGACGGACGCTGGCCCGGGTCGTCTGTCCCTTGCAGGAAGAGAACGGGCATCGTCATGTACTTGAAGAGGCGCTTGTGTCGATCATGCAACTCGACCTCGAAACTCGTGGTTTCGAAGTACTTGCTGACAGCCTCTGCGGTTCCTTCGAATTTGAACTCGTACTCGAGCCGCTGAAGAACATCTTCATCGATGGGGTGTTTGACGTAGTCCCCGGTAAACACCAAACGCGGGACCAAGTTGCTTCGGAACGCCATCCGACCAAACCGCGTTGCGAACAAGTGATGGGGCGGGACGGGAGGGCTGTGGGGCTCGACCGCCGTCTGCTGCATGCGCACATAACGCAGCACGCGGCCCTTCATGCTCTGCACCGCAAGAAGGTGGTCCGCAAGTACGGCGCCTCGATCGTGACCCGCAAGGTTAAACCGCTCGATGCCCAGTTTGTCGATCAGATCGGCGAGCTCCTGCGCCATCGTTTCGTGGCGGTAGTCGAGCTCCAAGCGTTTATCGGTTTGCCCATAGCCCTTGGTGTCCGGCGCCACCACGTAGAAGTGCTTCGACAGTGCCGCGATCTGCCGATGCCAGGCGTACCAAGACTCGGGCAAACCATGCAGGAGCACGACGCACGCGCGCGTTGGATCACCCGCTGTCACGAAGTGCCAGTTGACACCGGAAGCCTCGACAAACCAGTGAATCGCTTCGACCCCTCCGGGAAGGACCTCGACCTCTCCGTGTTGGTTGGCCGCGACCGATGGACGGGGCCCGGGTGGATATCGGTGTTCCGGGGTCACGACGGGATTCGGGGTCGGGATGCCGCGATGAATCGCCGATTTGGCGAATGCAGAGCCTACGACGGCTTCGACCATCTTCTTCACGAGGTAGAGCGGAGGTGTTGCATGTTCAGACATATCGCGTTACTTATATACTCATAAGTTCATGGATGCAAGCCAAAGCCGTCACGCCGCGATCCAGGATGGCACCGGCCGAGCATGCGGACGGCCGTGCGATGACCGAGATCGCGCGTGCTACGATGGCGAGCGATTTTTGGAACGCAGTGGGAGAACGCAACGAATGGCCAAGGCAGCGAAGACCCAACGACCGGATCGAGGGGCGGGACGCGAGGCGCTTCTTGAGGCCGCAGCCCGTGAATTCGCCGAGAACGGGTTTCGGGGCGCATCCGTGTCTCGAATCGCCAAGCGGACCGGTGTCACCCAGCCCCTGATTAACCATCATTTCGGATCCAAAGAGGGCCTTTGGCGCGAGGTGCTTGATTGGACGTTCGCCGACATGCAAGAGGCCTTCGGCGATGCGCTGGATCCAGCGCTCTCGACTCGGGAGCAACTCTTCGAGATCGTTCGCCAGACCGTCTACTTCTTCGCGCGCAAGCCAGAGCTGGCACGCATCGTCAAGACGGAGACCAACCATCCGAGTGAGGCCTTCGATCACCTTTTCGGCAACTATCTCAAGCCGATGGTGATGATGACGCAAGGCCTCATCAAGAAGTTGAAGAAAGAAGGACACGACCCGGAGATCGACCCACGGCTCCTCCACTTCATCGTCGTGGGCGCGGCCATGCAACCCTTCACAGAGCCAGAAATCGCGCGGCGCGCGTTTCGCATGGAACCGTTCTCCGACAAGTACGTCGAGGCGTACGCAGACGCGCTGTGCGAGGTGCTCGAGCGGGGGATCAACCCTCGAGGCTAGGGCGCGCTCACCCGCGAGCGAACACAACTTACACGGACGCAGCCGCCCGACGCCCGACGGCGCGCGCGAGCCTCTCGGTCGGAAAGTACCTCGACACCAAAAGGCGCCCTATCCGCTCGGACCCGTCGAGCAGGTCGCGATCCACGTCTGCGAGGTGCACGAGCTGTTTGCCGTGATTGCGACCCTCGAGCATTCGAAAGAACGCGGCGGGAACCTGATCGATGCCTTCGAGAATGTCCTCCTGGAGCTTGATCTTGCCTTGCCGGACCCATTTCGCGAGCTGCAGCGTGGCTTCCGGCATGCGGCTCTTGTAGTCGAGCAGGACGAAGCCTTGCTTGCGGATGCGTTTGGTCAGCACGGCGTTTTGGTCGCGCCGCCCCCGGTCGAGTTTCGTGTCGGCAAGGTGTGACGTGGCCACCCGCCCACACACGATGATGCGAGCGAAATCGTTGTAGAGGTCGAGGAGCGCCTCTGAGATGTCGCCACCGGTGTTGTCGAAGTATACGTCCACACCGTCTGGACATGCGGCGCGCAGGGCCGCCGTGAGCACGTCGACGCCCTTGTCTCGATAGCTCACCACGGCGTCGTACCCGAACTCGCGTTGCGTGCGGGCTGCCTTCTCGTCGGTGCTGACGATGGCCACGATGCGACACCCCTCGCGTTTCGCGAGCTGAGCCGCAGTGGCACCCACCGAACTGGCCCCCGACGAGACCACCACCGTTTCACCTCGTTTGGGTCGCCCGATGTCCAACAGACCGAAATAGGCTGTGGCCCCAGTCACGCCCACCGTCCCGAGATACCAGCTCGGCTTCGCAAGACCGACGTTGACCTTGGTCCGGACGGTGGTTTCGTCGCAAATCGCGTACTCCTGCATGTCGAGCCGCCCCAACAAGACATCGCCGCGTGAAACACCGTCGAGCTTCGACTCGATCACTTGGCCGATGCCATAAGCGTGCATCACGTCGCCGACCGCCACCGACTCGGTATAGTTGTCTTCGTCTCGCATGCGCGCCACCAAAGCGGGATCCATCGAAAGGTAGAGGTTGCGAACCAGGAACTGCCCCTCACTCACCCCCGGCACTTCACGTTCACGCGGTGTGAAGACATCAGGGGTGGGTGTCCCCTCGGGCCGCTTGGCAAACAGGAACTGCCGGTTGCGTGTCATGGAAGCGGCTCCGAAGACGCGATACGGTTTTGAAGCGTGCCGAGATCGACCGAGCCATCTTCGGCGACGATCGAGCATTCGACGGTGTCTCCGTTCTCGAGGAAGCGACCGGATCTCTTCTGCCCCTTGACGAAAAGCTTCCATTTCGTGGCCTCGGGCAAGAGCTGGAGGACTTTCACGAGAACGGGCGAGGGGATCTGCATGGCAACGCCGGCGGGCGTCCCCGTGGCGATCAGGTCGCCCGCACGGATCGATTGGAGTTGCGTCATCTCGGTCAACGTCTCGGCGGGCTGGAACACCATGTTCTTGGCGAAGTCGTCTTGACGCGTCTGACCGTTGACCGTGAGGCGCAATCGAAGGTCGCCCCAACTTCGACGCAAGGAATCGTCGATGAAGGTCAGGTAAGGCCCCGTCGGACCGAAGGTGCGGTAGCTCTTACCCTTGTAGAACTGCATCTGTGGCACTTGGACGTCGCGGGCACTGATGTCGTTGTGGACCGACAGTGCCACCACGGCTTCGGGCAGTCCGCCGCCGTTGAAGTGGGTCGGTTCGGTGATGTCGTGCCCCACGACGAGCCCAAGCTCCACCTCGTAGTCGAGCAACTTCACGTGATACGGCTTCATGACAGTATCGTGCGCGCCGCACAGACATGAGGAAGCCTTACGGAAGAACATATTGAAGTGCTTGGCATCGGGGTTCATGCCTGCCTCAATCATGTGTTGACGGTAGTTCGCGCCCTGACAGAGCACCTGCTGGTTCTCCGTGATCGGGGACAGGAGTTCGACGGTCTTCAGCGGCACGCGGTCGGTGGCGCCCTCGAGTTCTGTTGCGTGGATCTCATCGAGCCCCGACGTGACCAATTGACCGGTCGTCTCGTAGTCCCCTTTGAGCGGAACGCAGTCCTCGCCGTCGACCAACCCCCAATGGGTCAGTCCGTGGTTCTGGAATCGAGCTACCTGCCGCATGAATGCATCCTTTCTACGCGAGACCCAGGCGGGCTTTCGCGAAATCTCGGAGGGCGGTTCCGCGAGCGCGCCGATACGCTCCGTACACCCCGATGACCAGGGCCATCGGTTGCCCCGGGTTCACCTCTGCCGTGAACGACTCTCGGCGCAAGAGCTCGGTGTAGTGTCTGGCCAGGTTCGGATGAACCTCGATCGGGTACCCGGCGATGGTAAGTCGGTGCACGGAGATAAACCATGCCACCTCGAGGACCGAGATCCGATTACCGATGAGCCAAGGCCGCGTCTGCAGTCGGTGATCGAGGTCTTCGAACGCATCGTGAAACCGCTGGACGGACCGTTCGAGCGCGGCATCGGTAACTCCTCCGTCGCGCGCGAAGGCTCGCCACCACGCGACCTCTTTTTGTCGTGCCTCATTGAGTGCGCCGCCGTTCTCGTACGCATCGAGGGTCTTTCGTGACTTCTTGGCAGCGGAACCTGGGAACAGAAACCCCATCGTGATGTTGCGAAGGTCGATATGGAGATCGTTCTCGAGCGATAGAGAGGAGTCGACGAATGCTCGTTCGTCGGTATCCTGCGGAAAGAACGAAGGCACGCTCGATGGGAGGCCGTCAACGTAGCTCATGATGTCGTTGCTCTCGACGTGAACGACGCCATCGTGCACGAGCACCGGCACGACGCCTCTCGGGTTGATGCCGAGAAACCACGGGGTCACGTGTTCGTCCCGCGGGAGGTTCACGTGGTGCGGAACGTACGATACGCCCTTCTCCGCGAGAAAGGTCCGCACCTTCTGGGAGCACGACGAGCTTCGAAAGTGAAGCAGGTGTACACCTCGCCAAGCTTTGACCTCCTTCGTCGTCACTTCGTCGTCAGCGAGTCGCATGCCTTCGTTCCCCTTCGACGGTGCCTTCGAGACGTCGCTCCGAGAACTTCGCCGCCTTGATGAGGCTTACCAAGCGCCCCAACGGGTACCTTCCAGACGCGGCGAAGCGAACCAAGTCGAGGAGGATCTTCGGAGACGGCGGTCCGCCGACGAAGCTCGCCGGCATCGGTGGTCCCCATTGCGCCAAGTGCGATGGGCCGAATGGCGAAGATCCGGTCGGATACGACGCAGTGACGACGTCCCCGTCGGCGTAGTGCTCGTGCTTCGCACCGTACGGGTCGTACCAATAGTCGAACACCTGAGAGCCCATGATGTGTCGCCCGACACCCCAACTGTGTTTCCACCCCGCTTCACGCAGGCGATGCTGCCCTCGGGTCACGGCTTCGATGTTGTCGACCTCGAACGCCGCGTGTTCGAACCCAGGACGAAAGCCCTGGCCGAGCGCGACGGTGTGGTGGTCGGTCGGTTGGTCCCCGAGGTCACAGCGGCAGAACGCGACGACCGGCGTTCCGTCAGGCAGGACCTGGACGTCGCTGACCAAGAGTCCGAACACTCGCTGATACCAACGGATCGACTCAAGAAGATCGAGCGTTTCCATGACGACGTGCCCAAGGCGCACGACCCGAGGAACTCCCTGTGGTGGGGCAAAGGGCATGTCGACCCGAGGGCTGCGGTGAGGGGAGTTGACGACCGTGGCTGGTGCGGACGAGGGCGAGCGGACCTTGGCCTTTGGGTCGCCGCGGACGACCGCGTGGACTTCGAAGCCACTTGGATCGCGCATCCGCACGTAAGGGTGTCCGTTGGGTGCGGCGTTCGCTTCAATCTCGCTCGCGAAACCTTCGCGGATCAGAGCCCTGAGGTCGGCTTCGCTCTCGACATACATGGCGAGACCGACGAACCGTGCTTTGTTCTCTCGACGGACGACGTAGAACGTCTCCTCGCGGGACGCCGAGCCATAGTGTGCTTGGCCCTCCTGTTGTAACAGCAGGTCGATCCCGAAATCGCGCAAGAAGGCGGTGGCCCTGTCGATGGAGGGGCGCGCAAACACCACGTAGGCGATCCCGATGGATCGTGTGGCCGGTGCGTCGCAAGCTTTGGGAGGGGTTGATGTCATGGCGCTACTCTCGCAAGCATGGGTTCTGGCAGATGCGGTCGATCGGTGAGGGCCAGCAACGTCGCGATTTCGCGGGCGGCGGCGCCACGAGTATGTTCGTTCTCTGCAGCCATCACGAACCGGTCGGGTCGAACCAGCAAGTCTGAGTTCGCTTGAAAGCAGGATTGTCGGAACACCCCCGTGTCGTCGTACACATCGATGGTCGCCCCAGTGTCCGTGGAAGACGGGCTCGCGTTCGTGTGGATAGACACCGACCGGGCACCGAGCCGTTCGGCCGTCCGAGCCCAGTCGTCGTCGACGCGAAGGGGATCCGCATCGACTCCGACCGCGGCGAATCCATCCCCCAGAATCTCATCGAGAGGCTTCCGCGTCCCATCGACAAGCCGCACCGAGGTCTGCGGAAGCATCCGACCAGCGGTCTTGCATGTCGAGCGGCGGAAGGTCCCACGACGACCGAGAGCCGGCGCCGGCCTTATCTGGCCACTGTTCAGAACGCGTCGAGTTGGCGGGAAGGCGTTGAGCAACCAGAACAAGGCGTCCCGACTCGTGGTTGCGAGCGCCCCGGTGGGCATGACGACCCAGCCGAGGGAAACCGCGAGTTGAGTCATGCGGCGAACGTGCCACCGTCGCTCGCGTTCGTATGAATCGATAAGCTTTTCGTTGGCCACTCCGGAAGTGACGAGCCAGAGCTTCCACCCGAGGTTGAACGCGTCGCGAATCCCGCTGTTCATCCCTTGGCCAGCGAACGGCGGCATCACGTGCGCGGCATCACCGGCGAGCAACACGCGCCCCACCCGGAACTGTTCCGCCGCTCGGGCGTGAAACGTGTACACCGTGCGACGCTCGACCTCGGCGAGCATCGGGTCGTGGTACGGCGATAGGAGCTCCGCGACGGAGCGGTCACGGCTGATCTCCTCTTCAGACTCGCCGTCAAACAGAAGAAACTCCCATCGACGACGACCCTCGGGCACCGGCATGGTCACGGTGGGCCTTCCCGTGTCGCACAAGAAACCCGCCTCTTGTCGACCGAACGCGTCATTCGCGCAGTCCACGACCAGCCAACGCTGGGTATAGGTAGACCCCTTGAACCCTACCTTGAGCGCCTGCCGCAAGGTGCTTCTGCCGCCGTCGCAGCCCACCAACCAACGTGCCCGAACCTGCGTGCGGTTGCCATCGACGTCACTCAGCGAGGCATCCACGTGCGAGCCCTGGTCACGAAAGGAGACGAGCTCCGTTCGAAACGCGAGCTCGACCGACTCGTAGCGACTCGTCCCTTCTGCGAGGATGCGCTCGAGAGTGGGCTGGTAGAACGTACCGAACCAAGGATGACCGTACGTTCGATCGGTCACCCGAACTCGTATGAGGGGCTCATTCCTCCGGTTGCGCACCGAGACTGGGATGTCGGCCACCACGTGGTCGGCGAACGGTCGGTCGAGATCCACGCTCTGGAGCGCACGACAAGTCTCATCATCGAAACCGACGGCGCGAGGCTCGTGAACGGTGCTGGCGTTTTTCTCGACGATGAGGGTGCGGACACCTCGAAGCCCAAGTTGGTTGGCCAGCATGAGCCCGACAGGCCCGGCCCCCACGATCAAAACATCGAACTGCGTGTCCATGGTCGCTCCGATTGCTCGACGGTCTCGAAATAAGCGCTTGCGCTCAAACTTATGTAGTTATAAGTTCGCGTCCTAGGAGAGTCAAGTGCGAAAATTTCGAGCCCAAATCGCCGGTTTTCTCTTGTCGGCCGCGTGCCTCACCCTCGGCCCGCAGGCCGCCAAGGCTGGGGGCTACGACGTCCCGATCCTGTACACGGCGCGGTACGCGGGAATGGCCGGTACCGGGATCTCGTTCGTCGACGGGGGCGCCGGGCTCTATCTCAACCCAGCCGGCCTCGGGCAAATCGGCAAGGGCAACATCGACCTTTCGGTTTCGATCGTGGACGGGCAGCTCCGGGGAACGCCAACTTTTCTTCAGCCGGACGTCAACGTGAAATCGGAGCGAACGCAACTCCCGTTTCCATTCATTGCCGGTGGTGGGCGTCTGACCAAGTTCATGACGGTCGGCGCAGGCGCTTTCGTCGTGGGCGGTGCCGGGGGCGAATACGAGATTCCGCTCAACAACGGTGAGATCATCATCGACAAGACCGACGTCGCCTTCTTCGAGACCGCGGCTGGAGTCGCGTTCAACGTCGACAAGATCGGCCTTCGACTTGGCGCCAGCTACCGCATCACCATCGGACGGCTGCGCCGGGATCGGCCAGACCCGATCACCAACCTCGGTCTCAGCCTCAACGGCGTGAACTTTACCGGTTTTCGGGTCGGGCTACAGTGGCAGCCGAACGACGTCTTCTCGCTCGGTGTGACTTACCGAAACAAACTGAGGATCGACATGTCGGGCGCGAGCGGCACTGCACTCGCGTTCGAGTTCGACGAAGTGTTCACCGAGCTCGTCTTTCCAGCGCGGCTAGGCGGAGGCATGAGATTCGACATCAAGGACTTCGCCGTGGCCACGGACGTCGAGTGGATCTTCAACTCGCAAAACCAGGCCGCGGAGTTCACGGCAGTCCCCGAGATTCCTTTCGACATCAGCAATACGTTCGACTGGTCCGACCAGCTTCTGGTGCGTGTTGGGTTCGAGTACCGATTCCTGGACGAGGTCCTTCCCGTTCGAGCGGGATTCATCTTCGAGTCGACGACGACGAGTGCGGAGTTCCCGAACGCGTTTCAACCGCCCCCGGCGCCTGCGTATCTCTTCACCCTGGGCCTCGGCTACAATCACGGCCCTTGGCGAGTCGATGCCGCTTACGGCCGCGGGTTCTCGAAAGCGTTCGTCGAAGTCGATACGAGCGGCTTCCTAGCCGACTGTCCGAACTGCGGAGGTCCGGGCCCCTACAAGTTCATCACCGCCAACCACTTCGTATTCGACTTCTCCTACAACTGGAGGTGACGCATGTCGTCCCAGGCCGGCGCCAACATCGTTAGAACGTGATCGAGAACTTCACGCCCGTCGGCGACACCGCCAGGTCGATGTCTACGGATTCCGCGCCGCGATCGTAGTATTTCTCGCTGCAGGCCATGCCTCGATAACCCTCCCAATCTTCGTGGAGGTTCTTGGGGGCACTGAGCATCGCCCCGGTGCCAATGATCGGCGGCAAGATGAAGAGCAACGCGGTGTTGGCTGGTGTCTTGCCAGTCCACTTGACCGCCTTGGCAGTGCCTCCTGCAACACCGAACAGCACGGCTGCGCCGATGAGCGCTTCACTTCCAAGGACGCCTTGCAAGTTGGCTCCGCGCTCGAACAAGCGGGTGGCGTAGCGAAGCTTCTCTCGGCGTTGCTCAGGGGTCGAATCGGGCTTTTGTCGAATCCGTTTGTGGCCCCACACGTCCGGCATCGGTACCACGGCGAGCCCTACCGCGAGCGCCGCAGACCCCGCGGCCTGATACGCGAATGCGAACCGATCCCACGGTTCGTCGTCGCGGTTGGCATCGAACGCCAGCACCGTCTGCACGCCAGCCATGGCCAAGAAACCGCTCACCCACCCTACCCGCCACCCGAGCGCCTTGTGTTTGCCGCGAGAGAAACTCGCTTCAATGCGCTCGAGCCGCTGGCTCACAGCGTCGTCTGAGAGAGAGTCGATGCAGTGATAGGGATCCTGAGCCCCGGCCGAGGCAGGCAGAGCCCAAGTTGCGTACGCGATCAAGGCCCCAAGCGCGGCACACCAAAACGCAGACGACTGGGTAGATTCGCCGATCATGCGGTACTTATATACTTATAAGCATGAAGATCAAGCCCCTTGTGTCCCCAGGGCTACATACGTCGCTTCGCACGAGGCAGTCGTGGGAAAGCTCCGTGGCACCGGCGGTATGGCTCATCACGAGCGCGGCGCCGCCGGCCCTTTGATCTCCCCAACGCAACGCATCCTTGGGAACCACGACTGCTCGGTTGCCGGTCGTTCGCAACGGATCGTGAAGTGCCGTTGGTACGATTCACGTCGTGATCCGGGAAGCCAGCGGTTGCGCGAAGGTGGCGACCCAGGAGGCGAGGCAACCCTTGTGTCAAAGTCGCGGCAGGTTGATACGAGCTCGCCGCAATGGCTTTGCTGTTCACGATCCGCAGATCGGACGCCACCCGCAATATGCTACGGTCGAACCGCTCGATGAGACCCTCAGTTACGAAGACCTGCTGGGCGCTGGTCGCCGGTGCGCTCGCTGTTCTTGTGTTCACCTCGCTCGCACCCACGTCACTCGCGTCGAGCGGCGGGCACGAGACGGTTTCCTTGGTCGAGTTCCCGCGCGACCTTCAGAGCTACGATGACCACGAGCTTCCGGTCTGGGATCGACTCGCTCACCGGGTAGAGGCATTCCCGTTCAACCTGGTGGGGACTTTGCTGTTCTTGTTGGCGATCGTTCACACGTTCTTGACGCCGCGGTTTCGAGTGCTGTCGCACCGGATGGAGCATGCGCACGAAGAGCGAGTGGCGTCCGGCGAGGCGCCTCGCAACGCGGTGTCGCATGCCGCTCGATTCTTTCACTTCCTCGGCGAGGTGGAGGTGGTGTTTGGGCTTTGGTGCGTACCGTTACTGTGGGCGATCGTCTTCTCGTTCGATTGGGCTACCGCGATCGGATACGTCTCCCACGAGGTGAACTACACCGAAGCGATGTTCGTCGTGGTGATCATGACGCTGGCGTCGACGCGGCCGATCCTGCGGCTTTCCGAGGCGGTGATGGCACGCATCGCGCGCCTGTTCGGTGGCACGATCACGGCGTGGTGGCTCACGATTCTGACCCTCGGGCCACTCCTTGGCTCCCTCATCACGGAGCCCGCAACCATGACGATCTGCGCATTGTTGCTCGCGAACAAGTTCTACGAGCTCGACCCAAGCCGTCGACTCAAGTACGCGACGCTCGGTCTGCTCTTCGTGAACATCTCGGTCGGAGGGACGCTGACCCACTTCGCGGCCCCGCCCGTCCTGATGGTCGCTGAACCCTGGGGTTGGGGCTTGTCCCATCTGTTCATTCATTTCGGTTGGAAGGCGGCGCTCGGCATCACGATCTCCAACGGAATCTATTGGTTCGTCTTCCGCAAAGAGCTCGCCGAGCTCCAGAAGTCCTTCCTGGTACGTTCGGTCGAAGAAAACGTCCTCGCCGAGCATTTTCCGAGGGAGCACGCGGAACGCGCGCTCGAGGCGAGAGCACTGACGGCGGAAACCGGCGGTGGCGCACTTCAAGCAGAGATCAACGCTCGAATCGAAGCATTCACGCTGGAGTTGAAAGAACAACTCTGGGAGGACGTGAAGGGCGACTTGAGCGAACTAAACGTCGATCCTGAGGTCGTGCGCCGGGCGTTCGAGCGTCGCTTCGAGCAGATCAAGCTCGCCCGCCTGCGGGAGGAGTACCCGCACATGCTTCCGAAGAACGAGCGCGCCCCGTTTCTCGACCCTGCTTGGGATGAACGTGAGGACCCCGTTCCGGCGTGGGTCGTTCTATCGCACGTGGTGTTCATGGTGTGGACCATCGTCAACTCCCACAATCCCGCACTCTTCATCGCCGGGCTGCTGTTCTTCCTCGGCTTCGCGAGCGTGACCGCGGACTACCAGAACCGCATCGACCTCAAGGCGCCCCTGTTGGTGGGATTCTTCCTGGGCGGCCTCGTCACACTCGGAGGCCTGCAAGGCTGGTGGATCGCGCCCGTGCTCGGCAGCTTGAATCCCGTGCCGCTCGCAGTGGTATCGACGGTGCTTACGGCATTCAATGACAACGCGGCGATCACGTATTTGAGCACGCTCGTCCCGAACTTCAACGACGCGCTGAAGTACGCGGTCGTTGCGGGAGCGGTCACTGGAGGCGGGCTCACCGTCATCGCCAATGCCCCAAACCCCGCGGGCCAGTCGATCCTCAACAGGCACTTCGACAACGGAATCGCACCCCTTGGTTTGCTGAAGGCTGCCTTGTTGCCGACGGTCGTCATGTTCGCCGCCTTCATGCTCTTCGCGTAGTCGTGACCATGATGGTCCTGGTCGCCACCGACCTCAACCCTTGCGAATCGTGCGGGCGAGGTACTTTTGGGCAACCTCGAGGGCTTCCGGGTCGTCCAGCGTCTCGAGAAGGGCGTCAGCATCTCGGCGCGCATCGAACGAGCCCTCCCGAACGGCCCGCAGTTGCTGTTTCGTGAACCGAAGGACTCCTCGAGGCTTTCGGGCAAGCGCGTCGACAAGTGCGTCGACTTCACGTCGCCAGTCGGTGGGCGGCACCACCCGGCTCACGAACCCGGCGCGCAGCGCTTCGTCAGGGGTGATCGGTCGGCAGCTCAGGATCCAATCTGCGGCTATCGTTTCGCCCACGATCCTCACCAAGTCTTCGGTCCCTCCCCACGCGAGCGGGATTCCGGCGTCGAGCTCCGGAACGACGAAGCGAGCGCCCTCCTGCGCAACCCGAAGATCGCACGCCCCGGCAATCACCACCCCGCCTCCCACACAATGGCCATCGATCGCGGCCACGGTGACCTGGGGAAGCTCGGCCAGCGCCAACTTGCTTCGTCGACCGAGGTCGGCCGTTTCGGCGCGATCGGAACCGGTGAGCTTCCCAAAGAACGCGGGTAGGTCAGCCCCCGCCGAAAACGAACCGTTCGCCCCCTCGACCACGACAACCCCCACCGATGGCTTGTCGGAGAGCTCTTGACAGCGAGCGATGAGCTCGTTGAGGAGCGCAGGAGACAACGCGTTCAGGACGGCTGGACGGTTGAACAGAAGCCGGGCGACGGGCCCTTCGATCGTCAGCTCGAGGTCAGCCATGCCGGGGACTCTACGCGCGATCGCAGGACGGTTCCATCAAACAGCCTGCGCTTGGGGCGAAGCGAGTTGCACGTTTCGTCCCGCCAGGCTTCTTCACCGAGGAACGTCAACTGTCGTTCACGGTCGAGGGGTGTCGGTTCTTCCTGCAGGCACCGCGAGCGCTTTCTGGCCGACCTTCGCGGATCGCGCGGGGGTGACGAACGACTATTGGCAGGTCGGCCTTGCATTCGCATAGAATGCACGAGACCAGGCATGAGGGAGTTTGGCCACCATTGGGTTAGAGGGGGCGCAGTCGTCACGGGGCTGCTCGCGGCGTTGGCGATCACAGCCAGTACGGGGCACGCGCAGTCCGTCACGCCAGAAGAGCCGAGCCCTCTCGAGGTGCTCAAGACGGAAATCACGGAGACGAAGGCGAGTCTCGAGGATTGGCGTAAGAAGGCCGCGCAGTACGACCAAGCTTCAGCGCGGGCGCCAAGCCGTGCGGAGGAGCTCGAGCGAGACATTGCGGCCTTCGAGGCCGGCAAAGCCGTGGAAGTCCCGGAAGGCGCGACGGTCGATGAGCTCGACGACACGCTCGAAGCGGCAGAAAGTGACCTATCCGAAGCGAGGCGCCATCTCCTAGCCGTCGAAGAGGAGATCTCCCAACGTGCGGAACGAAGACGCGCCCTGCCCGACCTTCTTGAAGGCGCAAAGCAGCGCCTCACCGAATGGGAAGCCAGCCCGCCGCTCTCGAGCGACAATGCCGAGCTCGACAACGCACGCCAAGAGCTTAGACCGCTACGCGTTGAGGCCCTCCAGGCTGAGATCGCCGCGTACGAGGCTGAGCGCGAAAGCTACGAGACACGCGGCCGACTTCTCGGCCTGGAGCGCGACCTCACGGTTCTCGAGATCGCATACCTCGAGGAGCTGACCGTCGCGCTACGCGCAGCGCTCAAGGACGAACAACAAGAAGCGGTCGAAGCTGCCATCGACGAGGCCCGCAGCCTGCTCGACTCGCTTTCGGCGGCACCCAAAGAAGTGCAGCAGCTGGTCACGGAAGTGGTCGACGAGAACCGGGAACTCGCCGATCGGTGGACGGGCGAGGCCGGGGTGGCGAACCGCATCACTGACGTCAGCGAAAAGCTCATGCGCGCTGAGGCGCAGATCAACGACGTCGACGGGGCCCTACGGAACCTTCGGCAGCAGATCGCGGCCGTCGGGCTCGTGGATTCGGTCGGGCTGATGCTGCGCCGCCAGCGTGAGGAGGCGCCCGACGTCGGCATGTACCGTCGGTTCATTCGCATGCGCCAGCCCGAGATCGGCCAGGTCCAGCTGGCTCAAATCCAACTGCGCGAGCGACGGCAGCAGCTTTCCGACATCGAAGGCAAGGTGTCGAAGGTCATGGAAGAGGCCTCCGCGTCCCTACCAGAGGCGAAACGCCCGGAAGTCCAGCGCGCCCTTCGCGAGCTCCTCGACACCCAGCGAGGCTACCTCGATGAGCTCATCGATGACTATGAAACCTATTTCGAGAAGCTCGTCGACTTTGACGCTCGGCAGCGCGAGCTGATCGAACGAACCCAGAAACTCACGAGTTTCATCGATGCGCGGGTCTTGTGGGTGCCGAGCGGCCGACCGATCGGCGCACAGATGCTCACCAACGGAAGGGACGGCGTGGCGTGGCTGACGTTGCCACGCTACCGAGGCCAACTGATTCGCGCCTCGCAAGACGTCTTCGCGCGAGACTTCTGGTGGATGCTGCTGTTCGGGGTGGCCGCGCTCCTGATGCTGCTCGCGACACCCAAGATTCGGAGGCGCATCGACGCACTCGGAGAGCAGGTTCGGGGTCACACCACACGGTTTTCGCCAACCGCCGCCGCTGTGGGTCTTTCGGTCTTGCTCGTGCCCTGGCTCCCCTTCTTTCTCATGGTGTTTGGTTGGAGACTCGAACGATCTCCGGAGGCCACGCACTACGTTCGGAGTATCGCACACGGCATCGTGGCGTCGGGGGTTTTCTGGCTCAGCCTCCGTTTCGTTTCGGAGATGCTCCGGAGCGGCGGCGTGGCGGAAGCCCATGCACGTTTTCCCAAAGCATGCGTGGTGTCTCTGCGGCGCGCGCTCATCTGGTTCGGTCTGGTCACCATCCCTGCGGTGTTCATCATGTTCGTCTTCGAGGCCCATGGGGAGGACCCATGGAGCGAATCGATCGGACGTCTCGCGTTCATCGCATCGATGATCACGGCAGCCGCATTCACCGGTTTGGCGGTGCGATCGGGCGGACCCGTCGTATCGCTCTACAAGCTCGACCAGCTTCCGCCCAACCGCCGACGTTGGTGGCTTGTCGCGCGTGTCGCAGCGATACTGGTACCTCTGGCCCTACTCGGGGCAGCAGCCGGCGGATACTACTGGACCGCCCTCCAGCTGGCCTTCCGCTACCACCTCACGCTCCTGTTTCTCTTCTCGGCCCAGCTGATCTTCAACCTCTCGATGCAGTGGGCGCTCGTCGCGCGGCGGCGGGTTGCGCGAGAGCAGATGAAGCCGAGGGACGACGACGATGAGGAAGAGGAGAAGGTCGACCTGGTCTCCGTCGAGGCCCAAACCAGGCGTCTCATTCGCGGGAGCGTCTTGCTGGTCGCGGTCGTGGGTGTTCTCCTGGTGTGGGCAGAGATCCTTCCTGCGGTGGGGATTCTCCAACACGTCGAGCTTTGGAACACGACCCAAACGGTCACGCTTAGCGTCGAGGATGCCGCCGGCGTTGCCCGGGAAACGAGCGAGACTCGCTTGGTCCCGGTCACACTCGCCGACCTGTTCGGCGCGTTCCTCATCGGCATGATCGCACTCGCACTCGTTCGCAACCTTCCAGGTCTGCTGGAAGTCTCCGTCTTTCGGCGCTTCACCGCAGGTGAACGGTACGCCTACTCGACCCTGATCAAGTACGCAATCGCGATCGCGGGGATCGCGATGGCGATGAGCACGATCGGGATCGGGTGGTCCAGCATTCAGTGGCTCGTTGCCGCGGTCGGCGTCGGGCTCGGGTTCGGGCTTCAAGAGATCTTCGCGAACTTCATCTCGGGCCTCATCATCCTGTTCGAACGCCCGATCCGCGTGGGCGACACAGTCACCGTGGGTCAGATCAGCGGGACCGTGACGAAGATTCGGACCCGCGCAACCTGGATTACGGGCTTCGACCGCCGCGAGTTGGTCGTTCCGAACAAGGAGTTCGTCACCCAACAGCTCATCAACTGGTCGCTGTCCGACAGCGTGCTTAGGGTCGAGATCGAGGTGGGTATCGCGTACGGGTCCGACACCGAAAGAGCCGTCGAGGTGCTGCGGCGAGTTGCCGTCGAGCACCCGGCGGTGCTGCGAGACCCACCCCCGCAAGTCCTTTTCCTTGGGTTCGGCGACAGCAGCCTGTCGTTCGAGCTGCGGGTGTTCCTGCCGGACGCGCGCGATTTCATCCAATCGAAGCACGAACTCCACATGGCCGTCGACGCGGCCTTCCGAGAAGCAGAGATCGAGATCGCCTTCCCCCAACGAGACCTCCACGTGCGGTCGCTTCCCGCGAAGCTTCAGCCCGCTGAGGACGCGGACTGAAGTTTGGCTACGAACGCGAGGGGCCGTCGAGAACTGACGCTAGCCGAACAGCGCGATCTTTGCGATCGCGAGTGAGTTCTTGATCTTCTCGATTCGGGTCGGTTCGTCGCGAAGCTTCTCGTGGCCAGGCATGAGCTTGCCCATCGCTTGCGTGTGCATCTTCTCGCGAACGGTGGCGTTGAGGTGTCCCGCTCCGGCGAGTTCGAAGAACAACGACTTCACGTTGGCGAGGTCGAAGAAGTCCCGCTGCCAACTCCACTTGAAATCGCCGGCGTACTTGAACCAAGAGCCGCCGACCCCGGCAACCTCGTAAGGGGTTCCGTCGGGGCGGCTGTAAGGGGCGAGCTGGCGCCAGAACCCTACGACCTGACCCTGCTTCTCGTCGATGAGAATGGTCTCGTAGGGGTAGTGCCAGTTCTCAAACCCCTTCATTTGGTAGCCGAGCGCAATCTCACGTATCTCGTCGAGGCCGCGGGCCCAAAACTCTTCGTTGGGCCCCATGTTCCACCGATAGACGGCGTTGTCTGTGTAGTGCGCGCCGAGATATGTACTCCAGTCGCCTTCACGCTCGGCGTTCTTGTTGGCTTCGAGCCATCGGTCCATCATCTCTTCGAGCTCTTCGCGCGGGAAAGCGGGCATGGTGGTTCTCCTTCAGCGCCGCTTCTTGTAGCGAACGTGAATCGGTGGTTTGGGGCCAAGGACGACCCGTCCGAAGTCGGTCTCGATCGGGTCACCCGTGAGCTCGAAATCGTAGTGATTGAGCAGGACCGCCAGGATGACCTTCATCTGTAGAAGCGCGAACGCGCTGCCCAGGCATCGGTGGCGGCCGCCGCCGAACGAGACGTAGGCGAACGGCCGCCGGTCTTCCTGACGATCCGGTCCGCACCGGTCGGGGTCGTAGCGAAGCGCTTCCTTGAAGACCGCCTCTTCGCGGTGCGCCACGATCGGCGACACACACACCCAGTCACCCTTCTTCACGCGATGGCCGTGGACCTCGCAGTCTTCCATGGCGGTCCGAAACAACATAAAGAGGGGCGGATGCAGCCGAAGCGCCTCCTTGATGGCCCACTCGGTGCGCTCTACATCTCTCATCGCAGCGAACGAGTAAGACTCGCCCTCGCCAAAGCGTCCGCGCACCTCTTCACAGACCGAGTCGTAGTAGTGCGGGTTGCGAAGCAGCTCGAGGAGCGACCAGTTGGCGGTGACCGAGCTCGTGTGGTGGCCGGCGAACATGTTTGCGATGAGGATCCCGGTAATCTCGTGGTCGGTGAGAGAGCTGCCATCCTTGTACTTGGAGTCCATCAACGTCTGGATGAAGTCCTCGCCGACCGCTCCTTTGGCTCGGCGGCGTGCAATGATCTCCGCGACCATCTCACCCAGGCGGGCTCGGGCCTTGTCACGCTTACGGAATGCCGGGATCGGCAGGTGCGCGTTGATGTAGGCAAGTGGCACGATCCCCGCCTCGAGGTCAGCGTAGACGTGCGCGAACTCCTCGCTCATCTCGTCTCGAAACTCTTTGCCCAAGAAGCAGCGACTCGAGGTGAAGTTGGTGAGAACTCCGAAGAAGTCGCACACCTCAACGGTGCCGGCATCGCCCCACCCCGAGATCGCAAGCTCCGCCTCCTCCGCGATGATCTCGGTGTACGTCCGCATGCGGTTGTTGCGGAGGGCTGGATGCAACATGTGGAGTTGCTCCATCATGCGTTCGGGCGAAACGTCGTAGACGACGCCCTTCCCGAAGACCGGAATCATCATTTTGTACGCTTCTCGCGCGTCCAAGACTTCGTCGGGCAACCGAAAGAGCGACTCGTGGGCTTCCGGGCCCGTGAATACCGTCACGTTCTTTCCGAGCAACCGAAACTGTGCGACCCGCCCGCGCTCGTCGTATGCCCGCTGGAGGAGCCTTACCGGGTCGCGCCCGAACTCGAGCGTGTGTCCCAGGAGCGGCAGCCCCTTCGAGACTTTGGGTGGGGCTTTCGACGCGCCCACTCCCGCGGACCTGGCGTCGATCTGCACTGCGCCTCTCATTGCTCACTCCTTCGTAGTAGTCGTCCGAGGTGCACCTCGATGCGGTCGGCAACACTGTCGGCATCCTCTTTGAGGTCGGACTCGAGCCAGGTCGAGAACAGAACTTGCTGGACCGCGACGACCATGCGGGCAAGCGTCACCGGGTCACCCTCGTGCACCGAGCCTTCGTCGATCGCGGCACGGATCGCCATCGCCAGCATGTCGACTCCGCGACGCCAGGCCCTCGCCTGCCCATCCGCTGCGTTGGCCGGATCCGATGCCCAAGCACCGCTGCCTTGAATGTGAATGCGCAGAAAGTCGGGATGTTCCCCGAGCCAGCGAACGAAGACCCGGTTGCTGCGCATCAAGCGGTCGAAGGCCCCCCCGTCGACGGCAAGCGACGCTTCGACGAGCGCGAACAGCTGACCGAGCCGGTCCTGGTGGATCGCTTCGATCACGCCGGCTTTGCCATCGAACACCGAATACAGGGTGCCGAGCGAAAGCCCCGACTCGGCAGCGATGTCCTGAATCTTGGTGGCCTCGTAGCCATAGCGGGCAAACAACCGCTCCGCGGCATCGACCACGAGACCGCGATACATGATTGTTTTCGCGCTCTTAGCGCGCACGACTGCCTGAGACACCCACCAAGCATAGAACACGATTGCCTTTTTTGAAACTTAATTCTATTTATGCGAGGAGCAGACCAGGAATGAACGTGAAGGGCAGGATCGGGGACGCGGCGAGGTCGTGGGCAGACGAGCACCGCGAGCTCGTCATCATGGCCGTGGCCCTTCCACTCAGCACCCTGGCGAGCGCCGTCGAGAAGGCGCGAGGCATGTTCCGTGCGCCTAGCCCGCCGAACGAACACGACCGGCGGGTCGCACGCGTCGTCAGCGACGTGAGGCAGTGTCTCACCGCCCGCGCGCGTGGCGAGCCATGGGCGCAGAGGCCCCTTCGCACCGACCGCAAGGCGGCCGCATCACTCAACACCCGCATGACCGACAAGTCGAGAGCACAAACCGTCCGGATGCACGATCTGACGGCGGTTCTCGACATCGATAGACAACGCGGCGTCATTCGACTCGAACCGTTCGTCACGGTCGGGCAGGCCGCGGCACACCTCGGTCAGATGGGGCTTCAACTCGAAGCGACGATCGAAATGAAGGGAGCCACCCTTGGCGGACTGGTCATGGCGCTCGGAATGACGACGCACTCCCACGTTTGTGGCCTGGTGCACGACACCGTCACCGCCTACGAGATCGTGACCGCGGACGGACAACTCGTTCGCGCGACCGCCGACAATGAGCACGCCGAGCTGTTTCGAGCACTCCCCTGGAGCCACGGAACCCTCGGTTTGTTGGTCGCCCTCGAGATGCGGGTCATCCCAGCGCCCTCGCACGTTCGGCTCAGCTACCGCCCGTTCTACTCGCTCGATGCGTACGCCCACGAGTATCGCCGACTCGCGCAGATGGAGGATCCGCCCCACTTCATCGAAACCCTGATATTCGCGAAGGACCGCGCGGTGATCATGGAAGGACACCTCGCGAGTCAGGAGGAGGTGGAACGCGGCGGCCTCCCCGTGAACGAGATCAATCGTTACTACAAGCCCTTGTTCTACAAGCACGTCGAAAGCATGCTCGAGCTGGGTGAAGGCGCGCGCCACGAAGAGCTCATCCCGACGTTCGATTACCTGATGCGGCACGACCGCAGCATGTGCATGTGCCTCGCTCAAATCCTGCCTAGCGCGAACGCGGCGTGGTTCCGCTACACCCTGGGCTGGATGCTCCCGCCCAACATGACTTTTCTCAAGGGAACTCGGCCAGACGCCGAGAGGGAGAACACGATTCGGAAGCAGGTTTGGCAAGAGTACGCCTTCCCTGCGGAGCACTTTGAAGCGCTCGTCGCCCACGTTCACGACGCGCTCGAGATTTATCCCCTGCTTGCCTATCCGTGCAAAGTGTTCGACCACGGCGGGCTGGTTCGATTGCCGGCCAATCGGGGTAAGCCCTTCTCGGGGGAGACCGAGACAACCACGTTTCTCGACCTTGGCATCTACGGGTTCCCGCAGCGTGTGCGCGACGGCGACGAGCGGTTCCCGACGGTCACCCTGGTTCGCGAGCTCGAGAAGAAGGTACGTACGCTTGGCGGCTTCCTGCACACCTACTGCGACGTCGTTAGCACCGAAGCGGAGTTTACGGAGATGTTCGACCACGGTCTGTGGAAGGAGATGCGGCGACGGTATGGCGCAGAGGGTGTGTTCCCGAGCATCTACGAGAAGGTGAAGCCAGAAGTCGATCCGCTTCAGTTCCTCGACGAGGAACAGCAATGGCTGCCGGGCGGCTCGACGCGGCGAGGCCAAGGAAGTCCTAGCGATTCGCACTTGCCGGAGGCAACACCCAACCGCCGCATTCGATGATACCATCGCCCGACCGGTCCCGGGGCGACGGCACCCCGAAACCCCGCCCTTGGGTTCCTTGTGTAGCCATAAGAGAGGAGTGACCCATGAGACGTTGTTATGGCTCGCCAACCTTCGCATCTCGCGCTCTGGTGCTCCTTGGCGCTGCGGCTCTCTTCGCCACTTCAGTCCTGATGGCCCCAACCGACGCCCAAGGCGGCTCGACCGAGATCGTGTTCGCCTCCGCTCCGGACGCCACGGGAACCGTGCAGCGGCTCGTCGATGCGTTCAACGCGTCCAACGAGGGCAAGGTGCACGTGACCTGGCGCCAGATGAGTGGAGACAACGAAGCCCATCACAAGGAGCTCGCGAAAGAACTCTCGTCAGGGACGAGCGACATCGATCTCATCGCGAGTGACGTCATCTGGACAGGCGAGTTCGCGAAGAACGGTTGGGTTGAGGATGTGACCAAGCGCTTCTACGACGACTACGATCGCGCTTCGTTCCTCGCGCCAGCTCTTCGTTCAGCGACCTATCGTCTCCGCATCTGGGGGGTACCTTGGTACGCGGACGCCGGCTTGCTGTTCTACCGAAAAGACAAGCTCGCAAAGAGCGGCGTGACCACTCCTCCTGCGACGTGGACGGAGCTTTCGACTGTCGCGCGTAAGGTGATGCGGGAGACTGGAACGCGCTACGGCTTCGTGTTCCAGGGCGCGCCGTACGAGGGTGGAACGGCGAACGCGGCCGAGTTCATTTGGAGCGCTGGGGGCGAGTTGGTCAGCCGACAGCTCATGGTCACAGGGTTTGTCGTGAGTGGGATCAGCGAAGCAGATTCGGTGGAGATCGGGAGCGCCGAATCGGCTCGCGGCCTCGATATCGCGCACAAACTGGTAACCGACAACGTTGCGCCAGCCACCGTCGCGACTTTCCGAGAGAGGCAGGGTTTGGAAGCGTTTCTCGCGGGGGACGCCGTCTTTCTGAGGAGCTGGCCGTCCGCCTACGGGGTGTTGCGGCAGGCGGGGTTCACCCTCGACCAGTTCGGCATTGCTCCGCTGCCTGCCGCCGCGGACGGCGGGCGAAGCGCGAGCTGCCTAGGTGGTTGGAACCTGATGATCAACGACCGCTCGAGCAAGTCAGAGCAAAAGGCCGCCTGGAAGTTCATCCAGTATCTGACCGCCCCGGACCAACAGAAGAAGCAGGCTCGAAGCGCGGCGCTGCTTCCCGTTCTCGGCGCACTCTACGACGACCCGGGCCTCGCCAAGGAGGTACCGGTGATCGGTCTCGGCAAGCAGGTCTTCACCTCCCGCTTGCACGCACGGCCGACGTCGCCCTTCTACGGCAAGATGTCGGCGGCGATCTCCCGTGAGTTCAATCGCGTATTGAAGGGCGAAGCCACCGGCGCCGAGGCCGCCGAGGTCCTCCAGAAAGAACTCAGCGAGATCGTGGTCCGCAACCGCTAGTGCGAGCGCGCCTCAGTTCGATTCCCCGCGTTGGTAGCGATCGAGCTCGTCCGGGTCGAAGCCGGTGTCGGCGTCGACCCACTCATCCCGGAGGAAATCGTCGTCTGCAGGAAGCCGTAGGACACGGTCGAGCAAGCGTCGGCATAGCCTGTCGACGAAGCTCGTGTCACGCGAGGCTCGCTGTCCGAGCCACTGAACGATGTGTGCCTTCACGTCTTGAAGGAAGCGCCTCATGATTCGCTCTTGGGCGGACCGTTGAGCGGCTCGATGCGGCAGGGGATCCCCTTGAGGTGCGGAATGCCCTGCTCGCGGTCCAAGAACGCCTCGTCGTCGGGGCACAACTGCGCGTCGGCGTGGTCGAGGGCCCCCGATAGATGGCCGAGCCCTTGCTTCATCTCCGGCTTCCACCATCCGTGAGGGATTCGGACCAGTCCGTCCGGCATGGCGTCCTTGACCAGAACCTGCATGGCAGCGGAGCCGGTAGGATTCGTGACCTGCACCCAGTCGCCCTCGGCAATGCCGTGCGTCTTCGCGGTTGCGGGGCTCACGAAAAGGTTGGGTTCGGGCTTTCGGGATCGCAGTTCAGGAACGTGCCGCTGCCCCGTCTGAAAGAACTCATCTTCGCGCACGCCCGTGAACATCATCAACGGGAACTCCGGATCGGGCGGGGGGTCGTCGCGAAAGTAGGGAAGCGGATCGAACCCCAAACCCTCCAAGATCGAGGACTTCAGCTCGACTTTGCCACTCGGCGTGGCGAAACCCGTCTTCTCGTACTTGCGGAACTCGAGGGGTCCGAAGAAGATCTCGTACGATTCCGAGAACTCTTTCCAGCCCATGCCCGACGGCTCGAGCCGGTAGTCATAGAAGTCTTCCAACGACTCCCACGGGATGACGTCGCCCCGCCCCATCGCGCTCGCCAACCTCTTCCAGAAGGAGAACGTGCTCTCGCACTCTTCGGGCGGCTCCATGGATTTTTGTGAAGGCCGAACCATCGAACTCCATCCGAACGAATCGTGCAACCACGGTCGCTCGAGCCAACTGTCGCCTGGCAATACGTAGTCGGCCAGCTGGGCGGTGGGCGTCATGAACTGTTCGTGTACGACGATGAGGTCTTGATTGAGCATCCCCTTGAGGATGAGCGGCATGTTGGCGAAGCTGAGGAGTGTATTGTTCCCGAGGGAAAAGAACGCCTTCACGGGGTACGCGCCCTCCCCGGCCATCGCACGGAAAGTCGCCGACGGGTTGGCCATGAAGCATCCCGTGACCTGGTTGGTGTACTCGTAGCCCCAAACGCGCTTGGTGTGCTCGAGGAGGCCAGCCTGACCGCGATAGGTAAACGCTGGGTGGGTTTCCGAGCCGAGTTGCTTGGCCTTCTGTGCTTCGGAAAGAACCTCATGCGCTTCGATCTTGGACTCAGGGATGACCTGGGGGTGAAACCCTTGGAGCGCCTCCCCACCCGGTACGTCGACGTAGCCGCACACGGCGCGGAGAATGGACTGAAGTCGAATCGCCGATGTGCTGTTCCGCTGCATGTCGGTGATCGGGGTCCAAGGGATGACGGCGGGCCCGTGAGTTGCGTAGATCCGGGCCGCCTTCCGAATCTGTTCGGGATCGCATCCGGTGATCTGTGCGACCCGGTCGAGTGGAAACTCATCCACCCGTTCGCGGAGCTCGTCGAACCCTACCGTCCATCTCTCGACGAAATCTGCGTCATAAAGGCCTTCATCAAAGATGACCTTGAGCCATCCGAACAACATCGCCGTGTCGGTGCCCGCACGAAGGGGTAGCCATACGTCTGCCCGCTCCGCATTCGAGCTACGTCGCGGATCGAGAACGATGAGTTTGGCCCCACGTGCCTGCGCGCGGCGGATCTGATTGTACACGGGGACCCAACTGTTGCGTCGGGGGTTGTGACCCAAGAGAACGATGCAGTTGGTGTTTGGGAAGTCGGCAAAGGGGAACCAACCGTAAGTCATTCGGTTGATGGCAGCGGTGTTGCCGGCGCATAGCGCCACCCCACTGATCCAGTTTGGGGAGCCTACGTGGTTCATGAGTCGGCGTCCGAGGCCATGGTCGGTGGCGGTGTTCCATTGACTCGTCGAGACCGCCCAAGCCTCAGGCCCGTGACGCTCGATGATCGACGCGAGGCGCGCGGCGATGTCGGTCATGGCCTCGTCCCAAGTCACCTGCTCCCATTGTCCGGAGCCTCGCTCGCCAACGCGCTTGAGCGGATGCATCAGGCGATTTGGGTGAGCAAACGCCTTCGGGGCGACGATGCCCTTCATGCAGATGTTGTCTCGGAAGATGGGGTTGTCGCTCGACCGGACACGGACGACCCTCCCCTTCTTGACCTCTGTCACCACGTTGCAGGAGACGTCACACGTGGCGCAGAGCGTTCGCCTGGTTTCGACGCCGGGCTTCGGCCGGCGCGGCTTCGGCACCCCAGAAGTCTCACTCGGATCAACGGAATAGATGGACGGCATCGCGGACCTCCTACGGGAACGGAGATCTTCTATAACATACCTCTAGGTATGTCCAAGCGATATCTCTATTATATTTTATTTTTATGATGAATTGACTTAGTCATACTTGCTAGTATGTTTCATTCATGGCTCAAGTGAACGCACGAGCGCACGCCGGACGCCGGGCGATTGCCGACCAGGATGCGTACTTCGCCGAGGCTTTCGATATCCTCGCGCGCGATGGGTTTCGAGAGCTCTCGATCGCGACCGTCGTGGGTCGACTCGGCGTGACCAAGGGGTCTTTCTACCACCACTTCAAGAATTGGGACGATTTCGTCTGGCGACTCCTTGCAAGGTGGGAACAAGAACAGACCGATCGCATCATGGACCTCACTATCCAAAACCCAGACCCGATCGCGCGCTTACACGTCCTCAAGAAGCACTCCGCCGAACTTCCCCACGCCACCGAGTCCGCGCTCCGCGCATGGTCGCAGAGTAGCGCCACCGTGGAGTCCGCCATGAGCCGAATCGACCGACGACGTCACGCGTTCATCTCGCGCGTCTGCGGCGACTACGTCGGCGATCCGTCCCGAGGCGACGTGCTGGCAACCACCTTACTGGCTCTCACGATCGGCCTCCAATCCATGTCGCGCACCGCTACGGCCGAAGAGTTCTTCGCCCTCTATACGATCGTAGACACCGCAATGGACGTCGAGCGCGGCGTGTACACCGCAGGATCGTAGCTTCTCCGACTGGTTGACCACAATACGTTCGGCCCAAGTGCCTGGCAGAGGTTCCTCGAGGAGAGGGACCGGTTTACGTTCGAGTAGCACGACGATCCCGCTGGATTCAGAGACTCGACCGGGCGCGACGAAGGGTCTCGACCGAGTGGGCGAGCGCTGCTCGTTCGGATTCGTCCATCTCGGGCTCGAGGACCTCCACGGCGCCTTCTTGGCCGACGATGGTCGGAAGCGAGATGGCAAGATCCCGAATCCCCATGGCCCCCTCCTGAACGCGACAAACGGTGAGAACCCGGCGCGTCCCTCGAAGGGCCCACCTCAAGAGCGTGGCGGTCACGACCCCGATCGCGTGATTCGTAGCGCCCTTTCTCGCGATGATCTCATAGGCTGCCGTACGCACTTCACGCGCAATCTCGGCCTCGCCCTCGGCGGTCCAGCCCGGCCAACTTCGAATGGGGTTGCCGCCCACTCGGGCAAGCGACCACAGGACCACTTCGGAGTCCCCGTGCTCGCCAACCACCTGGGCGTGGATGGACCGCGCATCGACGTCCAGGCGTTCCCCGAGCGCCTGCCGCAACCGCGCGGTGTCAAGCATCGTTCCGGTACCGATCACCCGATCGAGGGGCAAACCAGAGGCCTCAGCGGCCACCTGAGTCATCAAGTCGACGGGGTTGGTGACCACGACCAGCATTCCGCGCAGGGAGGCGAGCTCGCGCGCGATCGCGCCAATGATGCCAGCGTTCGTTCGAAGGAGATCGAGACGGCTGTCCGCCGGTCCCCCACCCTTTCCGGCGGCGATGACCACGGCGTCTGCATCTTGCATCTCCTCGATGGCTGCCGCTCGAACGGTCGCCGAAGGATGAAACGCGGCGCCGTGACGTAGGTCCATCGCCTCGCCCTCGGCGAGCTCGGCTTTGACATCGTGGAGCAACAGCTCGGTCGCAATGCCCGAGTGCAAGATCGACGAGGCCACGCTTGCGCCGACCCAACCCATCCCGATGATCCCGATCTTCATGGGGCGCCGTGGCCTAGTACCGTTCCGGGGCGAGTTCCCAAACGGTTGGGGACCGCCAGAGGGCCGAGAGCGTCAGTTCGCGCATGTGGCTGAACTCTCGAGGCAGCTTGTCGTAGAGTCGGTCGAAGAGCGACTCTTGATCGTAGAGTTCTTTCTTCCACTCCTCGCGGCCAACGCTCATGACCTCCTTAAACTGGTCCGGCGTGAAATCGAGGCCTCTCCAATCGAGCTGCTCGTACTGTGGCATCCACCCAAGGGGGCTCTCCGTCGACCCGGCGCGACCACGAACGCGGTCGACGATCCACCGAAGTACGCGCATGTTCTCTCCGAAGCCAGGCCACACGAATTTGCCGTCTTCATCTTTGCGGAACCAGTTGATCAGGAAGATGCGAGGTGGCTTGGGGGTGCTGCGCCCGATTTCGAGCCAGTGGTTGAAGTAGTCGGCCATGTGGTAGCCGCAGAAGGGCAGCATCGCGAATGGGTCGCGTCGAATCTTGCCAACCTCTCCACCCGCCGCCGCGGTCTGCTCGGACCCGATGGTCGCAGCCATGAATACGCCGTAGGCCCAGTTGAACGACTGAACCACGAGAGGCATGGTGCTCGCCCGGCGGCCACCGAACACGAACGCATGGACCGGAACGCCGGCTGGGTCCTCCCAGTCTGGATCGATGACAGGGCACTGCGATGCCGGCGCGGTAAACCGAGCGTTGGGATGAGCGGCGGTCCGCCCGCTGTCCGGGGTCCATTCATCTCCCCGCCAGTCGGTGAGCTTGGGTGGGGGCACGTCGGTGAGCCCTTCCCACCACACGTCTCCGTCGGGCGTGAGCGCGCAGTTGGTGAATATGCTGTTCGCTCGGCAAGACTCGAGCGCGTTCCTGTTGGACTTGTCAGAAGTACCGGGTGCGACGCCGAAGAACCCTGCTTCGGGGTTGATCGCCCGAAGGCGACCCCTCGCGTCCGGCTTGATCCAGGCGATGTCGTCTCCAATCGTCGTCACCTTCCAGCCATCCTCGGCGAACGCGGTCGGGGGCACGAGCATGGCGAGGTTGGTTTTCCCGCACGCGCTTGGCAACGCAGCCGCGATGTACGTCTTCTCGCCTTCTGGGCTCTCCACACCGAGGATCAGCATGTGCTCGGCGAGCCAACCTTCGTCCCGGGCCATCACCGACGCGATTCGCAGCGCGAAGCACTTCTTGCCGAGGAGCGCATTGCCCCCATACCCACTTCCGAACGACCAGATCGCTCGCTCCTCGGGATAATGGACGATGTACTTGTTCTCGTTGTTGCACGGCCACGAGACGTCTTGTTGACCTTGGGCGAGGGGCGCGCCCACCGAGTGGACGCATCGCACGAAGTTCGGTCCTCGGAGGTGCTTGTATGCAGCCTCACCCATGCGCGTCATGATCTTCATATTCACCGCGACGTAGGCCGAGTCCGAAAGCTCGATGCCGATTTGCGAGATCTCGGAACCGAGGGGCCCCATACAGAAAGGGATGACGTAGAGGGTGCGTCCCGCCATGCATCCCTTGAAGAGTCCGGCGAGCGTCCCCTTCATCTCTTGGGGATCCATCCAGTTGTTCGTTGGCCCCGCGTCGTCCTTGCGCACGCTGCAAATAAACGTTCGGTCTTCCACGCGAGCCACATCGGCAGGATCGGAAAACGCAGCGAACGAGTTTGGACGTTTGTCTTCGTTGAGCTTGACGAAGGTGCCTGCCTCGACGAGGCGGTTGCACAGCATCCCATACTCTTCTTCGGAGCCATCGCAGAAATAGATGTCCGCCGGTTCGCAGAGCGTGGCGACCTCTCGAATGAAGCTGCGCGCCTCTTCGCTCTCGAGGCCGGATGGAAAGTCGATTGCCTTCGGGTCTACGGTCATGTCTGCCTCTCTCGGAGTTGCGTCCTTTGTACCCAAGATCTGATGCATGTCCACGCTTCACTCAACGCGGTTTCCGTATCCTGCGGACGATGTCACACGCTCGAAAGCGGATCGTGCGGCACGGCGCAGAAGATGCGGTGAACTGGGGTGGTCATGCGCAAGAACTGCATTAGCTCGACCGATGGAAGTGGCCCGCAGTCACACCTCATCGCTCCCCTCGTAACGCAGGTCCTCGAAGAGGGCGGTCGACAGGTACCGCTCTCCAAAGCTCGGGAGGACGACGACGATTAGTTTGCCCTCAGCCTCCGGACGACGCGCGACCTGAAGCGCCGCTTCAACGGCAGCGCCCGAAGAGATCCCAACGAGCAAACCCTCCTCGCGGGCGAGCCGACGTGCCATCGTAAACGACTCGTCACTCGACACCTGCAAGATCTCGTCGATGATCGAGGTATCGAGCACCTCGGGAACGAACCCTGCGCCAATCCCTTGGATCTTGTGAGGGCCGGGGTCTCCGCCCGACAGAACAGGGCTCTCCACAGGCTCCACCGCGATGGCTCGGAAGCTCGGTCGCCTCGCCTTGAGCACCTGAGCGACTCCCGTAATCGTTCCACCGGTGCCAACCCCTGCAACGAGGTAGTCGACGCGCCCGTCGGTGTCGTTCCAGATCTCTTGCGCGGTGGTGTATCGATGCACTTCCGGGTTGGCAGGGTTCCGAAACTGCTGCGGAATGAAGCTGTCGGGAATCCTGCCGGCGAGTTCCTCCGCGGCTTGGAGTGCACCAAGCATCCCGCTTGCTGCGGGCGTGAGAACGAGCTTGGCGCCGTAGGCCCGTAAGACAGTGCGGCGCTCGTGCGACATGGAGTCCGGCATCGTCAGCACGAGGTCGTATCCGCGCGCCGCGGCCACCATGGCGAGCGCGATCCCCGTGTTGCCGGAGGTCGGTTCGATCAGGACTGTCTTTCCAGGCGTGATAAGCCCTTCGCGCTCCGCGACGTCGAGCATGGCAGCACCGATGCGATCCTTGACGCTGTTGGCCGGGTTTTGCCCCTCGAGCTTGGCGAATACCTCTGCGCCGACACCCTGCGCGACTTGGTTCAGTCGGACGAGCGGAGTACTGCCGATCAGCTTTGTGACGTCGCTCGCTACCTTCATGATCGCATTCTCGAGCCGTGACGCGTGAGTGCAAGCCTTTGCCGGTGTCGCACCGGCGGATGGGACGTCGGAGGCTACCACGGGTCGTTCGGCATCCGAAGGGCATCGGACCACCCGAAGGATCACGGACCTGTGGTCTAGTCGGTGGAGGGCTTGCTCAGACCGCGAAGGGCCGCGACCCACACGCGATCGGCAACGCGAGTCGGAAGCCAATGAAGGACCACCCGCCAAGCTTCCGGCTTGACGGAGTACGCGGGTTTGGGACGTTTCGTGGTCAGTGCATGCTCGACGACCCGAGCAAGCACATCTGGGTCGTGCGCCCTGCCCGCGGCTTTCATGGCGGGGCGTTTGAGCCGACTGATCACGGAAGCGAAGTATTGGGACTCGCGCTCTGCCTCCGAGAACTGGGCTTCGATACGCGTCACCATGTCGGTCTTGAAGGGGCCGGGCTGAATCGTGATCACGGAAACGTCGAGTAACCGAAGCTCTCGACGTAGCGCGTCGGTGTACGCTTCGATGGCGTGCTTGCTCAGTGCATAGGCCCCGACGAACGGCGGGCTGCTTTGCCAACCGGTCTCCGAGCTCATGTTGACGATGCGGCCATTGCAGGCGAGCACGAGTGGAAAGAAGGCCTGGTTCACACGAAAAGTGCCGAGGAGGTTCACGTCGAGAACGCGTCGGAGCTTCTCCTCGGGAATGTCGATCAATGCGCCAAAACCCGTGACCCCAGCAAAGTTGACGATGCCATCGAGGTGGTCGGTCTTTTGCGAGACGGCGGCGGCCGCTCTCTGAACCGCCTCGGCGTCAGTGACATCGAGGGCCACCGGCTCGACGTTCGGAAGTGTTTCGACGGGCGCAAGCGCTGCTTCATCGTAGTCCGCCGCAAAGACGGTCCACGAGGCCGCGGAAAGGCGCCTGACGAGCGCGCTCCCTAGCCCACCGCCGGCCCCCGTGACGAACACGGTCTTGTTCCCGCGCATGACGCTCATCCTCCCTCGACTTGGACGGGAAAGCGCTCGTAGTAGAAGTCGAACCGCTTTCGAAGCTCGCTCGGGTCGACGCCGAAATCGCCGACGAGATCGTAGACGATCCGTCCGTGCTTGCCGCGTGGGTTGTCCGCCATGTACGCATCGAGGGACCCACGCGCCTCGTTTGTCATCGGTAGCGTCGCCACCTCGTAGATCCGCTCTACCATCGCAACGTCATCTGACATGAACTCGTGAAAGAGCACGTCGATGCTCTGTTCGACCGGCAGCAACTCACGGTCACGGACACAGGCGCGCAACAAGTGCTCGACCCTATCTGCCCAATACGCGGCGACGGCCGGCGGATCGACTTTGGAACGCCGCATCCGGTCGCCGTAGGTGAGCATGGTGATCGCCGAGGCCACAACCGACACTGGATCCCGATGCGTGATCGCCACCGTCGCATCGGGAAACGTCTCGATCAGGGGACCGAGCTGCTCCATGTGTTGGGGGGACTTCAGGACCCAGCGGTCAGGACCCCGGAGCCATTGGAGCGCCTTGAGGACGTTCTTCATGTATTCGTAGTGCGGCCGCTGGTCGTGTGCGTAGTAGTAGTCACGCCACCTTGGCACCAGGGCATTCCAGTCCGGGAGGTACGTCGAGAAGTCGAGCGCACCGACCTCGATCTCTTCGTGCACATGGTCGGGCGCAAGGTCATGCATGTTCCGCAGAAGGGGAGCGACTTGACCGAGCAGCGCATGCTCGGTCGCGCACTTCTGGTACCTCGGGTCTTGCTCCTTCGGTACCCTAGGCAGGGCGGGGTCAGGAAAAGGCGTCAGGCTCTCCCAGTACGGCAAGGAACGCAGGCGCTCGTCAGCGGCGATGAGATTGACGAGGTGCGTGGTGCCAGAGCGAGGCAATCCGGCAATGATGATCGGCCTTTCGATCTGGACGTCGAGGATTTCCCGGTGGCGTTTCAGAAGGTCGTGGAAACGAAGCCGGTTGGAAGCGTACCGGACCATGTCTGCAAAGAAGCGCGCCCTGCCCATCGGCCCAAGCCCCACATCTTCGTCGGCGGCCTGACACCAGACGTCGAGTCTTTCGATGAAGTCCTCGGGACCGAAGTCCGCGAGGCCGGTGTGCGATCTGGCTTCGCCCAGTACGGCATCCACCGAGAACGTGGTCTTCACCCCGGTAAAGCCGTCGAGGGCCATCTTTTGCATGGGCGTCAAGACCGGCGCTGCGAGGTCGTCGATGCGAATGTCCCCGGGGCGTTCGCTCACGGTAGAGCCTCCTCTTTTTTGGCCGCGGCGAGGGTCGCGCGATGGTCCGACAGCTGTTTGCGTAGCCATTGCGTGAGCCAGAAGTTCTCGCTTTCCGACTCGAGCTTCTCGTGCGCATCCACCATGACTTCTAGGGCCAAGACGTGGCGGGGATCCGCTGAAAGCGCCGCTTCGGCCAGATGAATCGCTTCAACCGGTTCACCGGCCTCGAGTCTTCGTTGGGCTCGCGCGGCGATCGGGTCAGGACCACCCGCCAGGTCGACGAGGTCGGGGCGCACCGCGGATCCGGGAACGTCGTAGAGCTCGGTCGTCGAGCGATGGTGAAACCAGCCAGCGTAGTTCTCCCAGATGGCACGAACACTCCAAGACACCTTGCCGTAACCCTCCCCGACCTCGAGCTCCGACGGCAATCGGATCTCCCGCATGAGCGTGTGAACGTCTTGGCCGCGGTTCATCCCTTTCACGGTTTCGTCGTGAACGTATCGCACGGCGTCGCGCAACCGAGTCAGCTCCGCGCGAATCACCTCCTTGCCGACGACGGGACCGCCGTGTCCAGGCAAGAGCATGGCCGGCTCGAGTGCGAGGACTCGTTCGAGCGACTCGATGAACGTCAGCGCCTCCCGATACCGATCACCTCTCACAGTCACCAGGTTCGGGAAATGCCCAAAGAGCGCGCTGAACAAATTGCCCGTCAAACAGATCTCGTGATCTGGAAGCCAGACGACCATCGAGTCCGTGGTCTCGCCGCCCGGCGTCGCCAAGAGGTCCAGACGCAAACCACCTAGGCGAAGGGTGAGGTGATCGTCGAAAGTGATGTCGGGTTCGGGGGTGGACTGCGGCGAGAACCCGAGGCCGGTGTTCTCCTGGATGTACGCGAGCGCCCGGGCGATCGCCTCAGCGAACGCAAAGCCGCTCCGCATCGCCCGAAACGAAGCGATCCGGGCATCGTCCGCCTGGTGGGATTGGTTGTTGGCGTGGGCGACGAGCTCGGTTCCATCTTGCCGGAAGAGGTCAGCACCCCCCACGTGGTCGACATGTCCCTGTGTGAAGAGAATGTAGCGAATGGGCGCATCGTCGACTGCATCGAAGTTTCGCTTGTGCATGGGGGCCTCGAAGCCCATGCCGGTGTTGACGACGATCCGGCCTTCCGGCGTGGTGATCAGAAAGGCGTTCGACAGGCCTTCAGACAAGTAGATGAAGTCGTTGATCTTCGTGGCTTCAGGCTGCGAGGCTGGCCGGATCTGGTGTCCGTCGGGGCGGGTGCGGTAGAGCGGTTCGGTCATTTCGGTTTTTCGGGGCTACTATGCCGACTCGCAGAGGTCTTGACCATGTCTGGAATCGAACATGAGCATCAACGTCCGGCGCCGGAAGAGAGCGATCGTCCACCCCTCCGCCTTGGTGTGCTCGGCGCTGCGCGAATCGCTCCGTTTGCGGTCCTTCGTCATGCGGAGAAGCTCGACGACGTGGCGGTCGTCGCCGTCGCCGAGGAGTACCACAGCGAGAAGCACCTGCGAAGCTACGCCCGCAAGCATCGAATCCCAAACACATATCGTTCCTTTGAGGCGCTCCTGTCGAGCTCAGACATCGACGCCGTCTACATCCCCCTCCCCATCGGAATGCACGCGGATTGGTGCATCAGAGCGATCGAAGCTGGCAAGCACGTCCTCTGTGAGAAGCCGTTCGCGGCCAACGCCGATGAGGTCGAGCGTGTGCTCCAAGCGGCGCAGGCGACCGACCTCGTGGTCGCGGAGGCGATGCACTTTCGCTACCACCCACTCGTCAACCGTGTTCGGGACATCATTCGGAGCGGTGAGATTGGCAAGGTCCAACACGTCGAGGCTACTTTCTGCGCATGGTGGCCCTTCACCGACTTCCGGTTTGCGTACGAAACCGGCGGTGGCTGCACCATCGACATGGGGTGCTACCCCATCGGTTTCATTCGCGCGGTCACCGAGGAGGAGCCCGTGGTCACGAGCGCAACCGCCGGACTTCACGGGACACTGATCGATCGCTGGATGCGGGCTGAGATGGAGCTTCCGTCAGGCGGCGATGTTCGCCTTCTCGTCAGCATGCGTAGTCGCCATGTCTTTTCCCTCTCGATCGAGATCCGTGGTTCGCGCGGGAGTCTTCGGGTGTTCAACTACGTCAAGCCCGAGGTCGGGCATCGCTTGAGGGTTCGAACCGACGCCGGCGTGCGCCGGGAGCGCGTACCGGGAGGATCGACCTACGCCTCACAACTGGCGAGCTTTGCGCAGGCGGTCCGCACCGGCACACCGCCCCTGACCACCGTGGCCGACTCGCTCAATAACATGCGCGTGGTCGACGCCGTGTACCGCGCCGCCAACCTGCCTGTCCGCGGAGATGAGACAGTGCTAGCAAGATTGGCCGCCGAAGAAGGACCCTCGTGAAAACACTCGAACTGACGGAAAAGAACGTCGTGGTCACCGGACCCACGAGCGGGATCGGCCGGGCGACCGCCCTCGATCTCGCTGCTCGAGGCGCGCGATTGATCCTCGTCGCGCGAAACCCCGAAAAATGCAAAGCCGTCGCGCAGGATATCGAACGAGCGGGCGGGTGTACCCCGACTGCGATCTACGCCGACCTGTCTCTGCTCTCGGAGGCCAGGCGCGCCGCGGAGGACATCCTGGCCCTCGACGAACCGATCCACATCCTCGTGAACAACGCGGGGATCGTGAACCAGAAGCGCACCTTGACCCCGGAGGGGCTCGAGCAGACGATGGCCGTCAACTACTTCGCGCCATTCGCGATGACCCTCAAGCTACTTCCAAGTCTTCGCCGCGCGGAGCGGGCCCGCATCGTCAACGTGACTTCGAATAGTTACGCGATCGGACGTCTCGATCTCGACGATCTCACCTTCCAAAGGTTCCACTGGATGCTCGGGCCCTACGCCGCCAGCAAGCTCGGCAACATCTACTTTACGCGCGAGCTCGCACGTCGGCTCAAAGGAAGTGGGATCACCGTGAACGCCGTCCACCCGGGTTTGATCTTCACCAACCTAGGGCTCGACAACGGTACCGGTCTCGCCAAGAAGATCCTGCCACCGCTCTGGCGCCTCGTTGCAAAGGACGAGTCGTTGGGTCACGAGGGACCGGTCTACGCGGCGACATCCCCGGAACTCGCCGATGTGAGCGGACAGTACATCGCCAACTGCAAAGTAACGAAGCTACGGGCGATCGCCCTCCGGGATGAGCCCGCCAGGCGCCTTTGGGACGTCAGCGAGGCGACCACGGGGGTCACGTTCGAATGAGTGCTCACCTCGACTTTGTGAACACGCCCTCGAAGAACGTCGTGTCCCCTGACGACATGGCCATGTCGTCCACGGTGAACAGGCCGAGCACTTCACCTGTCCCGGGGTCGTGGCGGACGGCAACCAAAGTCTCGCTCGTGTAGCTCGCGGCAACCGGCGTCTTGTTGTCCCCGTACGTCGTCGTTCCGGCACGCGAGATCACCAGCATGACCACTTCGCCATCCTCGTTCAGGAAGATTCCCGCCGACCCGGCCTGGAAGATCTGAGTGTCGGCACGTCGGTGTGCCGTCGCCCACAAGAAGGCGCCGTCGACCCCGTCGAACGCAGCGAGAACGACGATCCCATCGTCGGCGGTCTCGTACGCGATGGTTTCCTCAGTGGGCTCCCCCACGCCGAACGTGAGGGGGTCGTTGTAGTCTTTGCTGAACGTTCCCTGGGCATCGATGATTGCCAGGTCGGGATAAGGAGGCATCGCATAGGCGACGTACAACCGATCGGCCACGGGGTCGTGGAGGACGGATCGGTTCTCGGGACGGCCCGAGGTGAGCGATGCGCCTGCCGCACTGCCGGCGTCCACGTGCGTGAGCCACTGGATCTCACCGAGATCACTGTACCGCACGACGTACTGGACCTTGGTGGTCGTTGACTCGGAGAACGTCACGGTGCCGTTGAGGTCCGCGAACTGCTCGAGGGTTGGTCTGTCCAAGCCGCCCAAGAAGATGGCGCCGTCGCCAGTCTCGATCGCGGCCCCGATACACGACAGTGCTTGGATGCTGGTGTTGCCGCCGCCGTTGTTGACGCGGTACGCCCAACCCAAGTCTCCGTCGAGATCCCGGCGGATCAGTACGCCTGCCTGCACGGAGCTGGGCAGTGCAAGGGCGCCGTCATTGGCGTTGATCGTGATGGTTTCGCTTCGGCGGCCAAAGCCGGACGTGCCATCGTACCAGCCCGTCGGGCCCACGGCGCCGACCGTGGGAACCAAAATACTCTCTTCGAAGACCCCGGCAGCAATCGGCAACAGACGCGGCTGCCGAGTCACGCCGATCCCGTTCGAACCACTCGAGACCCGATGATCGATGTAGCTGCCATCCGATGCGTCGAGGATGAACACCGGATGGACGTCTTGGCCGGGCGGTCCGAAGATGATGCCCTGCTGATCGGAAATGCGCACGACCGAGCCGGCATCGGTGCGCCCTTCATTCGCGCTGACGTAAACCCGACCGCCATACACGCTCGTGGACGTCAGGTTGGCGTATCCTCCGTTCGTCCCCCCGCTGGCCTCGACGGGCGCGTACCACTGCCAGATGCCCTCCGCGTCGATCTTCGCGACCCCGAAATGCCGCGAGCCCGAATCGCCGGCTGGGTTGTGCTCGATTTGCGTGCCGTCTGCGCTGGTCAGGGTCAGGTTCCCGGGGACGATGTCGGATCTGATGGTGATGTAGCTGTTGCCCTGGTCGTCTTGATCACCGCTCGTGATCCTCGCGAATCCGTTGCCCGAGGACTCGATCCCAGACATCGTCGCGACCCACGCGAGCTGACCGGTCGCAGAGTACGCCGCGAGCCAGGAGCTGTACCCGCCGTTGGCCCCATGGTCGACCCCCTCCGTGCTGGTCACGGTGCGGCTTCCGGCTCGCCCGGCAGCAAGCGTCACGCTGCCGTTCACGCGCCCAGCCACGAAGAACACGGGCTGCGACGGGCAGTCTTCCGCCGTGCAGACGCGCGCCGACACGGAACCACGCGACACAGGCTCGTTCCCAGCAGACACCTCCGTCTCGAAAGGAAGGGTCGTTCCCGGAGTCGTTGCGTCCGCGACGGTTGCCGGAAACGAGATCATGGCGTCCGCCCCAGCGTCGAGCGTCCCAAGCGCCCAGGTCACGGCTTCACCCCCGGTACAGTTCGCCCCGGGACAGGCACCTCCGTTCGGGAGTTCCGCGGCAACGATGGGGTTGAGTCCGTCTGGAAGGACGAGCTTCAGAGCGACGTCGGAGACCGAGGTCACGCTCTCGTTGTCGACCACAGCCGAGACCTGCACCGCCTCCCCGATGCCCGCGAGAGATGGCGCGACGGTGAGTGTGACAGGCAAGATCTTTGGACCGATGGGCGTGTGCTCGGTCGCAAAGGCCCTCGAGACATCGTCATCGTCCGAAACGAAGGTCGCCAGCGTGCGCAGTTGCGTACCTGGGGTCGCGTCCTCGGAGACCGTCACCGCGAGACTCCGTTCGGCCGTCGCGCCCGGGCCGAAGCCTTCGATGGCCCATTCGGCCTGCCCATCGTTGTCGGAACCACCATCCGAAATGCTGAACACAGACGTCCCCTCGGGGACCAACAACGAGAGGAGCCCGTTCAGGGTCTCGGCGCCCACATTTCCGAATGAGACCACGTATGTCACGACGTCTCCGGGTGCGGCCGGGTGCGGGCCGTCGCTCACCGTGAGATCGACGGGCGACTCGGACTTCACCCTGGCCACGGCGGTCGACGCCAACGGGATCACCTCGGGCGCGCGGACATCGCCGGAGAAAGTGATCAACGTTCCGTTGCCCGCGGCGACGTCGATGCGAGGCACGATGGTGAACGTCGCGGACTCGCCCGCGTTGAGCGAGCTCAAAGACCACGTCGCACGCGACCCCGGTTCACAAGTGCTGCCGGAGCATGACCCGCCCGACGACAATTGCGACTCAGGGATGGGATCGATCCCAAGAGGAAGGTCAACGGACGCCGTCACGTCGTCGACGGCCGCACTGCCATCGTTCGACACCGTGAGCGCGACTTGACAGAGCGTGCCGGGTTCGACCGGATCGGGACTGGCCTCGAGGGACGCGACGAGGGTAGTCGCGGCCACTGGCGTCGTGATGTCCGTGCGCGGCTGAAGAGAACTGCCCGTCAACGTTGCCACGGCCTCGGCGCGAAGCTGAGTCCCCAACTCGACGTCGGAGTCGACGGATACATCGAGGGTCCGCCGGATGCTCTGCCCGACTTCGAGCGGCGGAGAAAGAGGCCAAGCAACGACTTCATTCGCGTCGACCGTCCCCCCATCTGACGCGCCGACGAACGAGGTCCCGGCGGGGATGTGGAGCTCGAGCGAGCCCATGGCCGACTCGGTCCCACGGTTGGAGGCGTCGAGGGTATAGCGCAGCTGCCGCGCAGGCCGTGTCGGCGAGTCGCTTGCCTGGAGCTGAAGATCGAGCAGCGGCTCCCCGGACACCGCCGTCGCCGCACTCTGCACGACGAGCTCCCCATCGATCAGGGCGAATGTCTCGAAGCTCAGCAAGGCACCGTCGGTGGTGTCCGCGGACACGACCGCGACCAGCGATACCGTTTCGGAGGCTCCGGGCGGCACGTCACCGAGTTCCCAACGAGCCAGCTCGCGGGCCTCACAAGAATCGCCAGGACAGTCGCCGCCCTCGGAGAGCTGCTTCTCGTCGATCGGGTCGACCCCGTCGGGCACGACGATCGCGACAGCAAGTGAACGCTGCGTCGATGACCCTTCGTTGGTAACCGTGGCCAGCACCCGAACCTGTTCCCCCGCGCGGGGCTGCTTGGGGGTCAGGCCCGTCGAGAGGGAGACCCGAGGGTCGCCGATGCGTTGAGAACTCGTCGCGAGGGCGCGCTCCTCATCGCCGACACTTGCTTCGGCTTTCGTCTCGAGCAGCGCCCCCTTGGGCAACGCCCCATCGACCACGGTCGATACGGTCACGCTACCGCCTTGGCCTGCTGCCAGCATCGGGAAGTTCCAGAGGACTCGGTCAGCGGCCACGATGGCTTCAGACGGCACGGATGACGGTGCGGCCCCCGGCGGAACGACGAACTCGACCTGAACATCGTTGGCGTCACTGAGGCCGACGTTGCTGTAGTCAATCGTGTATGGGGTCTCGGTGACTTCGCCGTCGGTAACTGGAGGCCCCTCTTCGATCGACACCGCGATCGACCGCTCCCCTTCCGTCGTCTTGGCCTCCGTCTGGACAGGCATCTCGTCCGACGAACGGATGACAACCACCACTGGAATTTCAGAGCCTGGCGCAAGATCGATCAGCGCGTCCAGAAGCACTGCGAGGGTCTGTACCTCGCCCGGATCGAGTGAACCTAGGGACCACACTATCGCATCCCCGGCGGCGCACTCCCCCGAACAGGCCGCGCTCGGCACGATGTCCGACAGTGCGACCGGCTCGACGCCCTCAGGGACCTGCAACTCCACCTCGACGTCCTCCGCCGTCTCATCGCTTGGATTGGAGACGACTGCCGTGGCCAAGATGCGCTCTCCACCCTGCACGGGGTTGGGGCTGACGGCGACCGTCGCCATCAGGCGCCCTGAGGTGAAGACCTCCACACTCGAGGTCGCCTCATTGCCCTCCGCGTCGTCGCAACGCAGCCGGTACACCGTGTCTCGGAACACCGGTACAGCTTCCTTGGCGCCGGCTGGATCTTTCACGCCGCTCCAACCCCCCTCGGCCTCGCATTCGAAGGCGTCGGTCACCGTCCACGAAAGCTCGGTCACTGCGCCGACAGCGAGGTTCGTTTCGGACGTTTCGAGTGAGACCGAGAGGCCGGCAACCTGGCTGCCGCCAGTACCCCCGCTTCCCCCGGTCCCGCCTGTGCTCGGTCCGCTACCACCCGAACCGGACGGACCGCTTCCGTCGGTCGACCCGCAGCCCGAGCCGACCGGTGCGGCGAGGCAGACCAGCAAGGTGGTGGTGAGTGTCGAGGCGAGTCTCATGGGCGATCTCCGATGCCAAATCACCGACTAAGAACGCCCCGAAACTAGATCGGGGGGGTGCTGAGGTCCATACGCAATTCTCCAGCTCAGGACGTAGATCGACCCGCATGCCTTGGCTGTGCAAAGCCTCTTGGTGGGGCGATTCACCCACCTTCTGTGGGTTGCCCTACAACAAAGCGTGTTTCCGGGGCGAAGCGGCCGAGAACACTTGGATGAGCGCCGTCTGACGCCGACAGTGAGTGGAGGCACGTCGGGGGGAAGTTCCAGAGCCCCCCAACCTGCAAGGGAGGGCTGCGGTGATGAAGAAGTTCGTTGGGATCGTCGTGGGTGTCGTGGTGCTAGCAACCGGGTGTGGGGACGACACGCTGCTGGGCAACGACCGCATGGGTGGGACCGGAGGCGTGACTGGCGGCGGTGGCGATCAGTGTGGCGGCGTCAGCGCCGAGGCGGCCGCACTGGACACCGAAGAGCAACGGTTCTTGGATCTCCTCAATCAACACCGAGCGGCCAACGGCATCGCCCCGGTGACTGCTTGCACATCGATGAGTCGGTCTGCGCAGGCGCACAGCGAGGACATGCGCGATCAAGACTACTTCGACCACACGGGTCTCAACGGGTCGAGCCCGGGATCGCGCGCGTGCGACGCGTGCTTCGAGAGCTGCCAGTCGACCGGTTTCGGTGAGAACATCGCGGCGGGCAACGCAGGTGCAGACGCGACGTTCGACCAATGGGTGAACTCCCCGGGTCACAACGCGAACATGCTCGGCGAAAACTATGTCGTCGTCGGTTTGGGACGAGCCACAGGCGGAGGGACGTACGGAGTCTACTGGACCAACGTCTTTGCCACCGGGACCGACGCAAGCTGTAACTAACTAGAACTGCTCCGCTTTCTTCAGTCACCCAACGGGACGCGCCGGCGGCCGCATCCTGCCGAGAAGTCGTCCCTCGTCGAAGGTCTCGGCTAGGGTTGCCCACTCGATGAAAGGGAGACTGTTCATGTCAGATCGCCAAGCCTTGGGTCGCGGCCTACGCGCCGCCGGATGGACCATGATTGCCGTTGCCCTAAGCCTGCCCGGACGAGCCTCCGCCCAGGAGGAGGCAATCCCGGACAGTGTGGCGACGGACGTCGAGGGCTCGAAGACGGAGTCCGCGGGTGAGGCCACCTTTGCGGCGCCGCCCGAGGAACTGCCCGAAGATGAAGACGCGCTCAAGAAGGAAGCCGCCGACATCCATTGGAGCCTCAGTGCCGGTGGCTCGGTCAACACGGGTAACACCCAGTCGTGGAACCTCAGTGCGGGTTCCGACTTCGAGATGACCAAGCTCGCACACAGGCTCACGATGGAGCTCCTGTTCAACTTCGGACGCGCGAACCCTGTACCCTCCGATCCCGAGAGCATCTACTCCACGGTATCGAAGCAGCTGTTCTTCAACTCCCGCTACGACTATTTCTTCACCGACAAAGACGCGGTTTGGGCCTCGTTGGGCTATCGCTGGGACCCGCTTGCGGGTTTCACCGCGCAGCTCCTCGCCAACGCCGGCTACCTCCGCGCCTTCATCAAGGAAGAGAACCATTACTTCGCAGGCCGGGTGGGCTACAGCTACACGTTCGAGAATTACGAGACGCCACCATCGACCCTCACCGAAAACTCAAACATCCACGGTTTGCTCGCCGCACTCGACTACGAGAACCGGCTCAACGAGCACGTGTCGTTCCTCTCGAGCATCGTCACCATCTACAACTTGAACGAAATCGACGCGCAGATGGCCAACCCGTTCAAGGATATTCGTATCTACATGACCGCCGCGCTGCTTTCACAACTGACCGACAAGCTGGCGTTTGAGGCGCGGTTCCTGCTCCTCTACGATCGACTTCCCGCAGGTCCCGAACTCGTGAAGACCGACACCACGACGCTCTTCAGCTTTGTCTACACCCTGCGCTAAGCGGGCGCGGAGGCCTCCCGGCGGGCGGGAACCCTGAGTTCAAGAGGATAAGCTTAGTCCCGTCCGTTCCGCGACGGTTCGGCGAAAACGGTGCGCCGGAGACTCGGCACCCCGCACGAAGTGCGCCGCACCTACGTGCCGAAGCGCGTGGAAGACCGGGATTCCGAGACACACGGCGCGCCGGCGCCCTTGGGCACGACAGTTGCTACGTCTCTGAAGACGATGAAACCTCTGGTCGTGGTCTGCACCGATTTCTCCGGGTGCTCCGAGGAGGCGCTCGTCCAAGCGGCCGGCGTCGCGAAACGGGACGGCGCCAGGCTTCTGCTCCTGCACGTCTCGAGCCCGCCGGGGAGACGGGAGAACCAAGCACGCGCCTGGGACGAGGAAGCCATGCACACGCTTCGGTCCCAGCGCCGCAAGTACTTCGCGGATCTCTCGGACAACGACGTTCAATACGAGGCGATTCCCAGCAGCGACGTCGCACAGGGGATCTGTGACGCCGCGCATCGCAACCGCGCGTCTCTGATCATGGTCGGATCCCACGGCCGCACTGGGGTCGTCCGCAAGCTCCTCGGAAGCGTCGCCGAGAACGTCGTGCGACACGCCCGATGCAGCGTGTGGGTCGTCCGTAAGGCGCCCGAATAAGCGTCCGGTGGCACTCCACGCCGTCGGCCCAACCGCATGACTGGAGCGCCGGTGCCTTCGAGGCTTGCCAACTGGGGTCGCGACCTCCAGGCTTCGACCAAGGCGCCCAAATGGGGCGATAGCGAGGAGAGCTCCATGCGGAAGCAGCTCGGTCGATGGCGCGCCCGGCGACGACTCCGTGACCACTTGGGTCTGTGGTACCACCCGGACTACGACGTCGAAGCGTTGGCCGAGACCGCAAGGACGCTTGGGCTCGACCCACGCCGCAGCGAGAAGATCGTCGGCTGCGCGACCGGCAGGTTGCGACTCCCGCCGGGCGTCATACGCCTGCCCCACGTCGCCACGGTCGCCGAACTCTCAAGCGTTCACCCACACCGCTACCTCGATCAGACCAACCACCCGTCGTATCTTGGGCGCGTCTTCGGACTGCCCACGGAAGACATCGATGCAGAGCCACTGATCACTTCGCAGCGACGTCAGGTTGGCGCGACGATCGAAGCGGCCCGGTGGGTGGTCGAAAAACGCGGGAGGGTGGGCTTCCAGGCGGGTGGCGGCTTTCACCATGCCGAGCCCGAAGCGGGGATGGGTTTCTGTGTTTACAACGACATCGCCGTGGCCATCGCACAGCTCCGATCCGCGGCCTTTGGAGACCCCATCGCGATCGTCGACCTCGACTTTCATCAGGGGAACGGCAACATCGTCGCGTTCGAGAACGACGAGACCGTCCTGACGTACTCGATCCACGGATCTCAGTGGACCCATACGGAAGCGGTCTCAGATGCTCAGTACCTGCTGCCATCGGGCGCAAAGGATGCCGAGTACCTCGAGACGCTGCGGAACACCCTGCCCGATGCCTTGAGATCACATGGCCCGGCGTTGGTGTTCTATGTGGCCGGCAACGACATCCTGCGCGACGACCTGCTCGGCGAATTCGAGCTTACTGGTGAGGGGGTCTTTGAGCGAGATCGGTGCGTCGCCGAGGCCACTCGTGCGTGCGACGCATCGCTCGTCGTGACGCTTGGCGGAGGGTACAGCCGCGACGCCTGGCGCCCATCCGCCGACTTCCTTCATTGGCTGCTGACCGACGAGGTGATCGTGTCCACGCCCGAGCCCGAAAACCTCACCGTGCACTGTGCCCGAGTCGCGGACGCGCTGAGTCCGCTCGACCTTCAACGCGAGAGCGGCGACTTCAGCCTGACCGAAGAAGACTTGATGGGAGACCTTGCGGGCCCAACACGCCAATCGCGGAGGCTTCTCGACTACTACACCTCGCACGGCGTCGAGTTCGTCCTCGAGGAGTATGGGCTCATGGACGAGCTTCGAGAGCTGGGCTTCGAGGAGCCACGCCTGAGCATGGATCCATCAGATCCCCAGCGACAACGTGTGTCGATGCACGGTCACAAGGACGGGGAAGAACATCTTCTCGTGGAGCTCTTGGTCGGCCTGTCGACGCGCTCGGCGCCTGCGGGCGTCGAGCCCGGCCAAGACCTCAGGTTCCTGTCGATCGAGTGGATGATGCTCCAGAATCCGACCGAATCGTTCTCGTTGCGTCGCCCGCAGCTTCCTGGTCAAACGCATCCGGGGCTCGGGGTCGGGGAGCGCCTGATGAACATGCTGCTCCAAGCGGCGAGGCGCCTCGAGCTCGACGGCATCTCACACAACCCGTCGCGCTATCACATCGCATTCATCGGAGCGAGCCAGTTCATCTTTCTCGACCCTGTGCTTCAGGGAAGGTTCGAGGCACTCCGGGCCGCCCTCGGCGACATGGACCTGGCCGAAGCGGCGTGGCTGATGGAGCGCGGCGAGGTCGTCGATGGCGAAGGCCAACGCATCGAGTGGGCACCGGAGGTCTGCGTCGTGCCCGTCGGCGAGCGGATGTTCCAGTACTTCGCGAGCGCCGGCTACCAAGAAGCCAAAGCGGAAGCGCGGAACGAGGCCGAGGTCCGCGGGATCGAGACCGGCGCATAGGCGGTGGATGCGCCAGCATGTCGGGTTAGGCGCCGTCGAGCGATTCTCGAAAGAGACGGAGAACGTCGACGTAGCTCACGATACCAAGAAGCGCTCCGGTATCCACGTCTGTTACCGGGATGGCGCCGATTCGGTGAAAGAGCATCGCATCGACGAGTTCCAACGCCGAGTTCTCGGGATGCACCTTGACGGGGCTCGTGTTCATCAGGGATGCAACGGTGGTCGTGCGCGCGTTGTCGACGGCCTCGAGCGAGCTTTCGTCCGAAGCGGTCATGTACCCGCGAAGGTCACGGTCGCTCACGATTCCGACCAGTTCGTCGCCTCGGACGACCGGCAAATGCCGTACGTCGAGTTCGTAGAGAAGGGTCAAAGCCTCAGCGACGGAGGTTTGCTCGGTTGCCGTGATGGGTGCTTCGGTCATCAGTTCTGTTGCGCGCACGGTGCTCTCCCTGTCGCGGACGCCTTCGTCCGTCGATCGTTGATCCTCATGACGCAAAGAGCATGCCAGACGTGCCCGGGGGACTTGGATCCACGGCACCGGGGAAAGTCGGGCGTGCGAGCCGCCGCCAGCATGACGCAACCGGTGCACGTCCTCTTGTAAGGCGCAAAAATCGCGCGGGCGGTGATCGCGATGCGGGACGTTCGCGACGTCAGGGTCCTGGATTGGTCGTGGACAGCGGGCGCGTTACCGCCACTCTGGCTGGCCCGTGGTGGCGAGAACGGCGTTCCACAGGTCGCTTTCGAGTGACATCCGTTTGGTCTCCGTCACGGCCGTGGAGATTGGAACGTGGACGATCTCATTGCTCCAGTACCCGATCATGGTGTCGGTCTTGCCCGCCATGCCCGCATGCACCGCAGCCCGAGCCATTCGGTCGCTGAGGATCCGGTCCCAGGCGTTCGCTGGGACACTGCGTATGGCATAGCTCGGATCGATGTACTTGAGGTTGAGATCGATCTCGCGATCTTTGAAGTGATTCTTGATGCGATCTCGCAAATAGATGCCAATGTCCTGGAACCTAACGTTGCCGGACTTGTCGCGTTCGCCCTGCCCGTCTTCGAACAGATGCTGGCCCGCGCCCTCGGCAACGACGACTAGCGCGTGGCCCCGGGTGGTTACGCGCTTCTCGAGCGCATCGAGAAACCCACCGGGGCCTTCGAGCGGGAAGTCGATCTCGGGAACCAACACGAAGTTGGCCTCTTGGCTTGCGAGCGCAGCACCGGCCGCAATGAACCCCGCACTCCGCCCCATCACCTTGACGAGGCCCACCCCATTGAGCGCACCTTTCGCTTCGACGTGCGCGCCGCGAAGCACGTCGCTCGCAACCTCGAGCGAGGTAACGTAACCGAAGCTGAGTTCGACGAAAGGGACGTCGTTGTCGATCGTTTTGGGAATCCCGATGACCGACCTGTGCGCACCACGACGGGCGACTTCTCTTTGGATCACATGGGCGCCGCGCTGCGTGCCCTCGCCGCCGATACAAAACAAGATGTCGATCTCCATGGCTTCCATGAAATCGACCAAAGCCGCGGGGTCCTGGGCGCCCCGAGAACTTCCGAGAACGGTCCCACCCATGTAGTGGATGTCTTTGACGAAACGCTCCGTCATGAAGGCCGGCTCGAGGCCCGAATCCGGGTTCAAGCCCGCGTATCCGTTTCGAATCCCAAGGATCCGCCTCACCCCGTAATTGAACGTCAGCTCCAGAAAGCCTGAGCGAATCACGTTGTTCAAGCCCGGTGAGAGGCCGCCACAAGTGACGAACGCGGCGGTCGTCTCCGCCGGGTCGAAGAAGATCTTGCGCCGCGGTCCCCCTTCCTCGAAGGACAACTCTTCTTCGTCGGCCTGGCCGGAGATGATGTGCCGACTGACTTCCACCCGGCACGCGTCATCGGTGAACGTGCGCCCCTTGACGATGAGCGGCGACTGGAACCGGCACAAGCCCAAACTCGGAATGATGAGGTCGTCCTGACTCAAGGACGGCGGGGTCTCGGCTGATTCGTACTCGCTCATGGGATCTTCGACGGTTGTAACATGCGACCGCGGTCAGGAGTAGAGGCTCCCTCCGATGTGACCGCTCGAACCAGCTCGACATCGCGAGCGTCCGGTGTCCCCTGGAACGGGCCCCTCGCCGGGTCATACTCACTTCGGCTGGGCCGAGTTCGCTTGAGCATACGGATGCGACGCTGCGCGATCGACGACACTCCGCATCGCGTACATCTCGTCGGCACTGAGCCCTTGGCCAATGAACGCGGCACCGTAGACAAACGCGAACACGGCGAGGGCCAATGGAACGGCGGCCACCCCCCATGGCGGTTCGCCCAACGTGTACTGAACGAAAGCGTACACGATGCCCGCAAGCGCCCCGATGCCGAGCAGCATGTAGATGGCCATGAAGAGCGTCCACACATGTGGATGCGGCGAAAAACGCCCGCTCAGCCTCGTGCCCGAGGGCTGGTCAGAGACATCGACGCTGAGGACCGGCGACCAGAAGCTTCGCGACGACTCATGGATCTCGATGACCGCGTGCCGCCGGAAGATTCGGCCCCGGCAAGGGCCCGGATCATCGTCAAGGACGCGCCGAAGCGCCTCGAGCCACTCGGCGCCTTCGATCGGGAGCTTCATCTCGAAACGAGGACGCATCCGGGGTCGCGCCATGGGACGAGGGTAGCCGAGCTTGAGCGCTGCGCGGAATGCAAAGTATTCACGAGCCGATGTGCGCCGTGGAGCGTTCCGGGTCGCTCCGCCCCTTCCGAATGGGGTGTTCGAAGCGCCGGAGGTAGGCCCTGGCGCGACCTGTCTTTTTCTGGGCCCGCTCACAAAAGGCCGCTGGCTTCGGCCGAGATTTCACGGCAGGGTAGCCGTCCTGGCCGATGACCGCGCAACACGAGGATAGTTCCGAGGGACGCGCGCCCGCGTCACGATCCGACCCGCCGCGACGGTCCCGCAAGGCCCTCCGCGTCGTGCTGGCGGTGATCGTCGGCGTGCTCGGATTGTTCGCGATCGCCTTGCTGGGAGGCCTGTGGGTCTTGGATCACCTCGACCACGGCTGGGTGAAGGGGCCGGTGCAGAACGCGCTTTCTCGCGTCATCGGCACCGACGTGCGCTACGACCGTCTCTCGGTGTCGCCGTCGGATGGCGTGCACGCCGAGGGCTTCGTCATCGCGACGCCAGATGCGCTACGGCCGTATGCCGAAGAGATGCTCCGCATCGATACCCTCGACGTCCCGATCGAATTCGGAACGCTTCTCGCGGGGGACATCTCGATCCCGAAAGCCACAGCGGGCGCGATCGAGGTCACCGTCGTCATCACTGACGACGGTCGCGACTCCTGGTCCGAACTCATCACGTCCGAGGACGACCCAGCCGAACCTGCGACCCCGCTCTCCCACAGCCTCGAAGGGCTTCGGGAGACTTCGCTCACCGTCGGCCCGGTTCTGCTTGCGCCCATACGACTCCGCGCTGTCGAAGTGGCCGTGTCGACGGCCCAAGCGAGCGGCACGACGACATCCTCCGTTGTCGCTCCGGATCGAGGCGCAGTCACCCGAGAAACCCGCTTCGACGGGCTTGGCGTCGTGTCGACCGGCGTTCAACTCGGTGAAGAACCTAGTGCGTCAGCCGTCGTCGAGGCCCACGACCGCGAACACGCGCTACTGACAGTCTCCGACAGCACGACCAGCAGCCCGAGGACGGCCCGCATTGCGCCCCGGGTCGAGATCGTGCTCGTTGACGGCGACACGGTGACGCTAAGCGCGGGCGCCGATCTCGGCGAGCAGTCGCTGTTCCCGGATCTGCAGCAGGTCCGTTCCCTACTCCGGCTCGAGTCGAGAGCGACGTTCGCGGCGACGGAGGATCGCACGGTGGTGAAGGTCGACAAACTGGAAGCGTTCGATGCCAGGGTCGCGGCCAACGTGACGGCCGTGCTCGACGATGCCGGACCCGCAGACAGCCAGGCCGACCCCCCCGTTGAAGAGGATGCTTCGCTCCCTTTCTCGAGAGCGAACCTCGACGGCCGCGGCTCCATCGAGATGCCGTCGCTCCCCTGGTCCGTGCCCTGGCTGGAAGTCGAGAATCTCGAAGGGGAGTTCGAGATCGATGACCTCCAGATCGAGCCCGCGGGCGTGACGGCTGGGACCGCCAACCTCCGCGGGACGGTGCGCAGCGTGCACTACGCGACACGGTCGACAACGGCCTCACTCGCTCGCGGCGCGTGGACCGCGCATGTGTCGGCACCCGCGGATCGATCCCAGACCCTCGGTACGCTTTCGCTCGATGCCTCCGTCGGCCGCATGAAGCTACGCGAGCACCGTGAGTTCTCATGCAACGTCGACGAGGTTGCCACGACGGTACGACTCTCGGACTTCGGAATGAACGATGCCGGTCTGTGGGAGCTCCAAGGAACAGGCTCGGTCGCCAGCTCGTTCTCGCGCGGCGCAGTCGCCATGGACGGGCTTTCGGCGCGGTCCAAGGGGGCGGTCTCGATCGAGGTCGACCTTGCCAAGCACGAAGTCTCTGGGAGCGCGCCCATCAAGAGGCTCTCCCTGAAGGAGGCGCACTCGGATCCCGTCGAGATCCGTGACGCGAAGATCGACTTCGCGGCTCGAAGGCCAACTGCGTGGACTTCCGGCACAGGGGAGCCGACGATCGACGTCGTCGGATCGGTCGGCCGAGTCTCCGTGGGAGCCAAACACTTTCGGGCTCCCGAGTGGTCGATCGGAGCCGCGCGAACCGGTCCCCATCGCTACGAAATCCAGGCCTCTGCAACCGCCGACCAAGTGAACTGGGGCAAGTTCAGGCGCGAACCCCCAAGTCATCTCTCTCTCGAAGCCGAGATCGACACCGTACGCCCCGCGCTCACAGCCGATGCCGCACTTTCGATCGCCGGTGAAGAGGCCACAGAGATCATGTTGGACGCGTCATACGATGCTCCGATCACGCAGTACGAGCTCACGGCCGTGGGTACCGAGGCGGGACCGCTCTTGGGTGCCTACTTGTTCGAAGACGGCGGTCATCGCGACGACGAGTTCAGTTTTGCGTTCGAGAGTCGCGGCAGGTTTCGGGGTCTCCTCTCGAAGAACCGCAGCGGCACATTGGTGGCTTCGACGGATCCTCTTCGCACCATGCGCGGTAATCACCGCTCGACCCTCCGGGTGGCGCGACTCTCCCTCCTTCGCGGTGGATGGATCCACCAGCTGGGCGATCTGGCGATCGATGCGCGCTCGATCCATGAGTCTGAAGGCCGGGGCGCACTCGAAACGGTCACATCGCTTGGCGTCGCTCGCTACGGCGACGCGGCCCGCCCCATCGTCTTCCGCGACTACGGCAACACGCTCGAGGTCGCATACGCAGCGCTCCACGGTGCCCCGTCGTTCTCGATCGCGACCAAGGGATCGCTCGGCAAACTCGATCAGCCGTATGTGAAGCAGTACCCGATCGCCAAGGTTTCCTTTGGCGCCGCGGTTGACGTCGATGACACGCAGGTCTTCGCCGTACGTCGCGTGTACTGGACGAACCCTGTGGGTGGCACTCGCTTCGAAGCGCGCGCCTCCTATGAGGGATGGGACGACGCGGTCCGTGACCCGGAGGTTTGCGAGGAAGGCATCACCGGGTGCCCCCAAGTGCCATCGATGTACGGTCGCGAAGCAGCGATGGTCACCGGAAGCTTTGAACAGGACTTCAGTCTTTGGGGCAGCACCGAACGAACCACGAGCGGGGGCTCGCTCACCATGCCTTTCACCGTGGAGTCGGGGGATCTCAATACGTACCGGATCCTCGCGACGGCCGAGCTTCGCGACGTCGTCGTCGAGCTACCAGACTACGGGCTTCTCATCGATGGGCTCGACGCGCTCATCCCCATAGACCAGGAATTGGCGACCGAACCTCGGGTTTTCGTGGTTCCGACCCGGGCGGCAAACGCCGTGACCCAGAAGCGGTTCTTTGACCTCTCCCCGTTCACCGAACGCGACAGCTTCCTGACTGCTGAGCGTGTGCAGATCGGCCGTGAATCGATCGGCCCGATCGCAGCCAACCTCCAGGTCATTGGATCTGTGGTGGCCGTCGACCAGTTGCACGCCGCGTATCGAGACGGCTTCATCACGGGGCAATTCCTGACGGACCTCAATCGCGACGACCCAGAGGTTGCGTTCCGCGGTCATCTCACCGGAGTGCGCGTCGAAGATGGCAAAGGAGTCCTCGATGCCAACGTCGCGATGACGTTCGTCCCCACCACCCTCATCGTCGACGGTAAAGCGCAAGTTGTCCGCGTCAGCAAGGATCACCTCTACGAGATCATCGACGCGATCGATCCGTACCATGAAGACGAAGACCTCAACCGGGTGCGGCTCGGGCTAAAGTTCGGATACCCCAAGTACGTTCGTATCCGATTCGACGAAGGACTCATGGACGCCAAGATCGATCTCGGCGGCCTCGCAGGCGCCGTCCGGATCGACGAGATCAAGGGCATCCCGGTGACGCCCTTCCTCGAACAATACGTGCAACCGTATCTCGAGCGCTTGTTGTCGCCTTCACTGACCTACGAGGACGCCACTGCAGCGAGCGGCAAGACGCCTCGGATGAGTCAAGCGCCTAGAAACGCAGGGGGTACCCCATGAACATGACAGCCCGTCGCTACGCGGTCGCCGCGCTGGGAGTGGCCTTCACCAGTGCGGGGTTCGGCTGCATCAAGGCGCCACCGATCGCGGTGATGGACAACCGGACGGCGCTCGAGGTCCAGGCGTCAGGCGAGTATCCGGAGCTCGAGTTCCAAAGCGTGGACGCCTCTCTTCATCCAGGGCCAAGCGCCGTGTCGGGCCAAGAGATCGTCGACAAGGCGGGGCTATCGGCTGCAGGCCACGACCTCGACCTGTTCGCCGTCTCGCAGAGCGACGCCCAGTTCATCGACACGATGACGATGCGAGGGTGTCTCGGCGAGGGTGAAGACGGCTTGTTGAAGTACACGCCGGACTCGTGCGACGACGATGTGGAGGTCAGCGAGCTGCTCCGCGCCGCAAGTCGCAACAATCTTCATCGACGGCAAGTGTGGGAGTACCTGGCCTCTCAAGGCCCGGGCCGCTCGACGACTGCGGCCCGCGATGCGTGGCGCTCGGTCCACCTCGAACAGGTGCGGTGCGGTGCCTGGGTCGAGAACGACGGCGTATGGGCGCAAAAGACGTGTTGAGGCGTGCGAAACGAGCAGTGGGCATCGTTCGGTGGGCCCTGCCGGCCGCGCTCTTTGTCGCAGCCGTGCTACCGGACTTCGCTTCCGCCGATCGGGAGGAACCGGGAGCGACAGGAGGCGCGCGTGATCGCCTGACGCCGAGCCTCATCCGGCCGCGGCGTGTCACCATTGGGAGCCACAACCACTTCATGGGCGTGCTCGGCCCGCGCAGTCGCTACCTCTACTACGTCACGGACGAGTACGACGCATACGACCTCTTCGTTCAGTCTCCGATCAACTCAAACGGAGAAGCGCTCTTCGAGGCCTTCGGGGATGTGACCTGGCCGGCGATCAGCGCAAACGGCAAAGAGCTCGCCTACATCCGTTACGAAACCGACTCACGGGGGGACGCTTGCCGTAGGCGGATCCGCGGCAACGGCAAAGTCCGCAACGACCGCGAAGAATGCCACGCCACCGAGGACGCAGACTTGCAGATCTACTGGCGGAACGACGGACGGTTGGGAGTGCTCACGAGAGAAGAGCTGCACGGAGACCACGTCCTTCTGGATGGCGTGTTCCAACGAGATCCGGAACGGAAGGAAGCGAACGTCATCGGGCTAGCCATTTCGCCCGACGAGCGCTGGGTCGCGTACGTGCCCATCGCACGCCTCCGCGACACCATCGGCGTGTCGTTCTCCAACCGGGCGAGCTCCGAGGGCATGCTTGTCCGCCGCGCAATACCAGGCGCGGAGGAGTTCGGTTACAAGCCCGACTTGCCCGGAATATCGGGCTACCCCGTCTTCTCCCCAGACGGCCAGCACCTGTACTTCTCGCAGTTTCCGAACGACACAAACCGCGACGGCGTGATCGACGCTGAAGACAATGGGGTCCTTTTCCGGGTTCCGTTCGACGGTGAGGGGGAGGAACCTCGGTTCGGCCAGCCCCTACAGCTCACGAACGCCGAGTGGAACTGCCACTACCCGTCGGTGCGGGAGAAGGCCATGGCGGTCACGTGCGCGATCGGCGCCCACCTTCACATCTATCTGCTGCCGCCGAGCGGCACCGTCCCGGTGGACTGGGACCAGTCGCGGATCGCAGCGGAGTCCGATTCCGTACACGACCGCTGGAGCGAGCTACTGCTTCGGCAGCACCTGCTCGTCGGGGCACCCGACGCCAAGGCGCGAGCCGTTCAACTCAAGGCACTGACGAAGCTCCATCTCGACCTCCGCGAGTTCGAGGCCGCGATCTACTATGGCGAGCAGCGGGTTGCCCTTTTCGAGACGTTAGGGGAGTCGGACTGGTGGTCCAAGACGATGATCCTGCTCGCGAAGCACCGTCGCGCAGACCGAGCACTTACGCGCGGACGCTTCAGCGAGGCGTACATCGAGGACTCGCAGGACTTGGTGGCCGAGGTCAAGGCCGTCCCTGGCGACGGTTCCCCGGACGCCGAGGCGCTGCGCGCCCTCGTGCTGAGCCGAATCGTGAGCGACCTCGGCGACAAGGCCACCGCGGTCGCGCTCGCAGACCAAGTCGAGGTTGCCTTGCTTCAAGACGAGGCCGTCCTCGACTTCGCTTTCCAGCAGTTCGACCACTTGTACGGACTGCTCGCAGACTACGACAGGCGGCTGGCTCGACTCGAGGAGGTGGCCCTCCACGACGGCTCCTCGGTCACCCAGGCGCTCCGGCACAGCAAGGGCTTCTTGGTCTTGTTGCAGCGCGGAAGACCCGAAGACGAGCGGCTTGGTCGCCTGGAGACAGCACGCGAGAAGGTGCCCGACGGAACTCGTCTTGCCGCGGCACTCGACGTGGAGATCGCCCTCTACCAGCTCACCGAAGACAACGCGAAGCAGGTCGAGTCGGAGCTCGTCAGGCTCTACCAAGCAACCGACAACGTGCACGTACGGCGCTACCTGATCGTGAGTGCCCTCCGCGCGTCGAACCGGCAAGGGGTCGAGTCGCTACAGCAGTCCCTGGTGGAGTTGTGGATCCAGGCTGCCGAGGACGACGAGACCCAGCAGAAGACTTCCACCGCGCTCTACCGACTCGTCGTTCTGGAACGCGCCTACGGTGCGTTCGCCGAAGGTGACCTCGCCACCGCGGCTCGTTACTTCGACAAGGCCAGGCAGGCTGCCGATTCGCTTGCCGGACACGTGGGATGGATCGAGACGCAGCTCCGTTTGGGCGCTCCCGACCTGGCCAAACAGAATCCAAGCGACAGTCAGTCGACTCGGGACTTTGTTGAAGCGTACCTGATGACCCGAGACCTTGGCGCCATCGAGCGCAACCAAGAACTCGACAAGAGAGTCGAGCGTGCGCGAGAGCTTCTCGAGGCCACCATCGAGGCCGATCCCCACGAGCCCCTTCCGCATTTGCTCCTCGCGTACGCGCTTCATCATCGCGGGGTGCGACGCGGGGAGCGTGAAGACGTCGCCACGGCGGTTCGTCACTACCTTCTGGCGCTCGACCTCGGACAGAGAAGGCCGCGCGTACTGGCGCCGGCGCACGCTGGGATGGCCCTCGCCCAGGCATCCCTTGGAAACCACCGACGCGCACTCGAAGACTACGAGGATCGATTCGAGCTCCCGATGGTGTCGCCCGAAGAAGAGATCGGGCTACTGCTCAACTACGCCCGAAGCCTGTTTCACGTGAACGAGTCCAAAGAGGCCATCGACGCGATCACGAAAGCCCTCACCCGGATGCACGCCACGGCCGAAGGTCCGGAAGGGGCCGTCGATGAAGCCGCAAGGGCACTCACGCGGTACGAACCGTTGGCACTCGACCGGCTCGCGCTCTATCAACTCGACGCAGGGCGTACGCAGCAAGCCTTATCCACGCATTCGGAGCTCCAGCGTTCGATCGAGGCTCATCCTGAGGCCGCTGCGTCGATCAACGACGTCAAGGCCGATGCGCGCTTGGCGACGGCGTTCTTGATGACCGAAGACCCCGACCAAGCGCTCGGCTCCGTCACGGACGGCAAGCGCCACCTTAAGGAGGCCGACCCGCTCCGACCCGACGATATAGACCGGAGGATCCGGCCAGTGACCTACGAGTTCGTGTACGACGAGGACCATCTGCAGGTCCTGCTAGCCGGTCTCGAGGCCAGCGCGTCTAGAGAGCTCGAGGACCTCGATCGGGCGATGGAAGCGCTCATCGCTCGCAAAGAGGCGCTCGACCAGCGGTATGACACCGAACGGGCCGACGAAGATCTCCTCGAGCTCGCCCTCACCTGCCTGCGGCTGGCAGAGATCGTGCTGCGGCAGGGCGACCTGACCCAAACAAAGCTCTACCTCGAAGACGGGCTCGTCTACACCGAACAGCACGCGGTGCTCACCGGGAGTGACGTCAGCGAGGTGGGGTTTCACCTCATACGCGCGTACGCTGAACTCCACTTCAACGGTCGAGTAGACCTGGCCACGTACCAGCGAGACCTAGAGGCCGAACTCCTCCGCTACTACTTGTTCCTCTCGGAGGTACGAAATCCAGATTGGGAGATCGAGCGAAAACGTTTCGAGATCTTTCTCGCGCGCCTCCGACTGGAGAATCCGGTCCCGACCAATGCGTCCTTGGCATCGGCGGACGAAGAAGACTGATCCGACCGGCTAAAAGAAACAGCCGAGCTCACACTCGCAGTCACATATCTCGTCGAACGTGCAGACGGCGTCGATCACGTCTCCCTCACAAACCTCGAGGCACTCCTCGAAGCACTCGCCGTCGTTGACGCACTCGCCGACCACGCACTCTTCCTCGCAGCCGGCGACGATCGCCAAGCCAGCGCTCACGAACAGGACGGCCATCCATCGAATCATCTCCACCTCCAGCGACCCAGCTATCCACGCAAGGCACGTCACCGTGGTGTGAGGTCGCGTCCACGTTACCTCAGCGATGCGCTTCGGGCGACTTGCGTCGAGGGGAGCCCACCCACCGAACGAGCCGCTGCTTGCCGGAAGAGAGCTCGAGTGATGTAGCCTACAAAGGTTATAGAAAACCGACCTGATCGTGGATTCAGGTCTTTTTAATACTCCTTAAGGGCTATTGGAGTGCTAGCCTGGTTCCTATCCCTTCAGGAGCCTTCCAGATGCGACACCAGCCGATGCTAGCCAGCCTCTTGGTCTTCGCCATTGCAGCCGGTGGCTGCGATGGGGTGATCGGCGGATCGGGTCTGTCGCGGGACGGAGCCGACGGAAGCGGTCCGGGTGACGGTTCGGATTTTCCTGTGGACACGACGCGCCCCGAACTCGCCAGTTGCGACGCCTTCGAGCCGGCCTCCCCGTTCGTCTACGCCGCGAAGGCCAAGACGCTCCTGACAGGCCTCGGCCTCACCGCCGACGAACTCGATGCCCTCAATGCGGACCCCACCTCCTTGGCCTCATTCGTGTCGACCTGGATCGACATGCCTGAGGCGGACCAGAAACTCCAGCGCTTCTTCCAGACGGCGTTTCAACAAGACGGATACGAGGAACAGGCCTTGGTCGACCTCTGGGGCTACAGCAACTTTCAGGCGGGCCGGCTCTCGGACGGAACCCAGGTCGACGACACGTTCATCCGAAGCTTCGAGGAGAGCTTCGCTCGAACGGTGCTGGATCTCGTGCGCGAAGACCGACCGTTCAACGACGTCCTGACCACAAACACGGTCTATCTCACCACCGCACAGATGGTGGGGCTCGCGTTGAGCGACGACCGCGAGATCAACGACAACGGGAACCGGCGGTACAACCGATCCGACGAGGCGATCACGCAGATCGTCTACACGACCGACAATGTGCCGCTTTCCGAAAGTCTCGATCCCAACTCGTCCAACTGGATGCGTTTCACCATCCCCGAAGAAGGGCTTCCGGGGGGTTGCGGGGGGGAGGCCGTCAAGACCAACAACGACTTGGTCCGGGCGGCATTTTCTGTCCTGATGGGCTTCTACACGAACAACGATGGGTGCATGCAGGATGACTACCGAACCGCGCCGCTCCTTGGGGAAGAGGCGTTCTTCGATTGGCATCCCGTCACGATACGGCCGCCGTCAGGTGGCGAAGACACCACGATGTTCTGGAGCCTCGGAGCGACCGCCGGCGAGAACGAGCTCGTCCTTCGTGTCCCGCGGGTCGGGTTCATGACCACACCAGGGTTCTTCGCCACGTGGCCGACCAACGACGCGAACGAGGCGCGTGTGACGACGAACCAGACGCTCATCGTGGCGCTCGGGAAGAGCTTCGACAGCGAGACGACCGTCATTCCTGCCTTTGATGACGCTCTCGATGACTCGCACGCGGATCCGACCACGGTGTGCTGGAGCTGCCACGTCAATCTCGACCCGATGCGGCAGTACTTCCGCAACTCGTTCACCTACAGCTATCACGCTCAGCAAGACGCCGACGTGCGGGCGCTTCGGCCGTCGTTCGCGTTCCAAGGTGTCTCGGTCGAGGGATCGAGCGGGGACGGGATTGAGGAGCTCGCGGCGACGCTTTCGGACCATCCTCGGTTTGCGCCCGCTTGGGTCCAGAAGGCCTGCTACTTCGCAACAAGCGCCCCCTGCCCTGAGGAGTCCGAGGAGTTTCAGCAGGTGGTCGCGACCTTCGAGGGAAGCGGAATGAGCTTTCGGGCGATGATCGTCGCCCTCTTCTCGTCGCCACTCGTGTCAGGTGAGCGGTGCGTCGAGAACGCCGGGGGCGACATCCCGTCGGTGTCGCGGGCGCAGCACTTCTGCACGACGATCTCGAACCGACTCGGGATCGCCGACATTTGCGGCGTCGACACCTACTACCAATCGGAGCGGCGAGGGGACCGCGGCGTAGCCCGCCAGCTCGTCGAAGTGATGCCGGACGATGGCTTCAGCCGCGGAGGCGAAGTTCCCATCGTGATATCCGACCCCAACCTCTTCATCCGGGCAGCGGGAGACGCGGTCTGTCAGCGGTTCGCGCAGATGGCGATCGGCAACGACGCCAGGTTCTCGCCCGACGACCCCGACGCCGCGATCCAGGCGTTCGTGGTCGACCTGATGGGGCTTCCGGAGAGCGATCCCCGACACGACGGGGCACTCGACATTCTCGGTCGCCATTTCGCAGACGCGGACGTGGATACCAACGAGACCAACGCGCTCCGCTCGACCTTCATGGTCGCGTGCACCTCGCCAAGCGTATTGGGGATTGGGCTGTGAGGAAATGGCCATGAAGCTCGATCGACGCAAGATGCTGAAGACGGCGCTCTTCGGAGCCGGGGGGCTAGGCCTCAAGTCCTTGGCGACCGGCGTGCCCATGTCCATGCTCGCGAGGCCGCTCGCCGCGAGCGCTCAAACCGCATCGGTCGCCAGACTATTGATTCTATCTTCCTCTTCTGCAGGCGACCCGCTCAACGCCAACGTCCCCGGGACGTACGACGATCCGGCGATCCAGCACTCGAACGACCCGCGGATGGCGCCGACGGCGATGTCGGTCGGGGGCCAACAAGTCACCGCCGCCAAGCCGTGGGCGGATCTTCCCGCCGCGATTCGAGATCGAACGGTATTCTTCCACCACGGGACGTACACCAACGCCCACCCGAACCACCCGAAAACGATGCGGTTGCTTGGAGCAGTCGAGCGAAACGAGATGCTGGTGAGCGTCTACTCGAGCGCCCTTTCCGAAACGTTGGGCACCGTCCAGCAAGAACCGATCAGTGTCGGTGCGCGCGGGGGCAACGAGATCCTCACGTTCCAAGGGCGGTCGCTCGCCAACGTGTCCCCGGTCGCCCTGAAGAATACGCTGGCGGCAGAAGAAGGTGTCCTTGGCGATCTCCGGCCGCTCCGCGATCAAGCCGTGGACGAGATCCACGCGCTCTATCAGGAGCACGGCACCGAGAACCAGCGCCGGCTGCTCGATCGCTTCGTCGTGACACGAGACGAGGCGCGGTCGCTCTCTCTCGATCTGGTCGAGCGACTCGCCAACATCGATGGAAACCGGGAAACCGATCAGGTGCTCGCAGCCTCGGTGCTCGCCGCCATGAACGTGTCGCCGGTCATGACCGTCCGGTTCGACTTTGGCGGAGACAACCACGACGACAACGAGTTCGTTCGCGAGACAAACGAAACGGTCGAGGGCGTTGGGCACCTGCAGAACCTCGTCGAGACGCTCGACGGGATGCGGGCCGAAGGGGTGCTCCGGAACGACGTCGTGGTGGGTACACTCAACGTCTTCGGACGTGACCTCGCAAGGAAGGGTCGCCAAGGGCGCGACCACAATGGGAGGCACCACTGCGCGGTGCTCATTGGCGAAGGCCTGCGCGCCGGAGTCGTCGGGGGACTGGAACCCACAGGCAAGGACTACCAGGCGCAGGCGATCGACTCATCTTCGGGCAACGCATCGGCCTCCGGAGACGTCCCCCACGAAGAGACCTTCCAATCGATGGCAAAGACCCTCGGAGTGGCCCTGGGCGTCACCCGGGAGCGGCTCGACGAAGCGATCACGGGGGGCAAAGTCATCGACAACGCCCTCGCTTAAGCGAGCGCGAGGCCAGGTCGGACGCGCGCACGCGCGTCCGACACGATGAACAGGCGAACGACTCGGCTACTCTTGCGAGCCGCCAGCACCGCCCATGCCACCGGCGCCGCCCATGCCACCGGCACCACCCATGCCGCCGGCACCGCCCATGCCACCGGCACCGCCCATGCCACCGGCACCGCCCATGCCACCGGCGCCACCAGTGCCAAGGTCAGCCGTGAAGCCTGCGCAGTCCTCGAACCGCTGATTGCAGTCCGCTCGCGCTTGGCATGCTTCGCACGCCTCGCTGTCCACGTCGCTCGTGCATTGCGCTGCGCACTCCGAGACCACGCAGTCGCTCACGAGCCCGAAACACAGGCCACACTCTTCCGAGATACCCGCCTCCGCGGCAACGCAGTCTCCGACGCACGACGCCAGGTCGACCTCGAGCAAACAGGCGCCTAGGGTGCAGTCGGTGGTGGTCTGAATCACGGTCGCCTGAACCGCATCGAGGGCCTCGAGCTGATCCAGGCACGCCGTACCCGACAGGCCGCCGCCCGTGCCGCCGCTGCCAGCGCTGCCGCCCGCGCCCCCCGTCGCACCCGCACCGCCCGTAGCGCCCGTTCCGTCGCTGTCGTCTCCGCATCCGGCGAGGGCCGCCGCAACGCACAGAACCAAAATCGAACCCACCTTCATGCTGCCTCCTAGTCCCGGCGCAGAGGCTCTAACACACTGGGCGCGCCCTCGAAAGGCGTCACGCATCGTGGTGTGCGCCCGGCCAAGGTTCTCGTGCACCTGGTGGCGAACCACTACTCAGAAGCCTGGCGTCGTCGACCGAACAGCTTGCGCCACGGAATCAGAAACAGCGCTCCGATCCCAAGCAGAACCGCTGGCACCTGCCACTCTGGGTCATCGCCTTGGTAGACGACCTGGTAGGAGTCATCGATCTCCGTGACGAGCTTGTCGAACTCTTTTCGGTCGTCGTCGGTGTACTTCATGAACCATAGCTGCGTGAGGCCGTTGGCTCCTAGCGGCTCAAACAAGACCGCGCCCTCGCCCCCGAGAAACGCTTCTAGATCGTCGTCGGTTCCGTTCTCCGAGATCTGGACCAGTTTCCGGAAGTTCAACAGTACGGTCGGGTCCTTGGTCTTGAGGACGAGCTTCGGGCGCCCCTCGAAACCATCTGGAACGAGCGGAACCATGACGGTCTTGAACTTGTCCACGGCGTCACCAATGTAGACGCCCTCACCCCAGACACCGAAACACTCTGACACGCTGACCCACCGTCGACTCGCACCCTCTTCGTAGTAGTCTCCGCAAGTCATCTCCAGCGGACTGGTGTTGCGGGCGGCCGTGTACAAGCCGAACGCGCCCCATACGAGGAATACAACGCCAAGAATTGACACGTTCTGGTTCATGAATGCGACCTCCCCTGCAAGCCCGCCGAGCGCGTCGGGCGGTCGACGAGCCCTGCCGATCGATGCTTGATCCTGCGAACGGCGCGAGTGTACCGTTTCCCCCGAGCGATGGCGACCACGATTTGGTAAGGAACCCATCGTGCGGTTCGCGCGGCGAGCGAGTCCTCATGTCCGAGATCACGATCTGGCACAACCCGCGTTGCAGCAAGTCTCGCAAGACGCTCGAGCTGATTCGAGAGCGGGGGTTCGAGCCGCACATCGTCGAGTACCTGAAGGATGCCCCGACCGCTGACGAACTCGAACGCGCGCTGACGAAGCTAGGCGTTGAAGCGCGCGACGTCATCCGGACGAAGGAGCCGCCCTATCGAGAGTTGTCTCTGGATGACGCAACACTGACCCGAGGAGCTCTTCTCGAGGCCTTGTCCGCCCACCCGATCCTCATCGAGCGGCCGATCGTGTTTCGAGGTGACCGCGCGGTCATTGGACGGCCACCCGAAGCCGTGATGACCCTCCTCGACCCATAGCATGACGCGCGTCGCGCCCACGTGAGCGTGCGCGAACCCGACGGTTTCGTGGTACCACTAGGCCTCGGTCGTTAGGGCTTGGAGGATACGACATTTGGACCTGATTCATCAGATACGCGGCTACGTGATTCCGACCTTGGTCCTGCTCACGGCAGGGTCTATTGCGCTCGGGTACCTCGTCGCGCCGGGGTTCTACTACGCGTTGATCGCCTTTGCGCCCCTCCTCTTGCTCGCGGTGTACGACCTCGTGCAGACGACGCACAGCATCGCGCGCAATTATCCCGTCCTTGGTCGGCTTCGGTTCATGCTCGAGGGCGCCGGGCCCGAGATGAGGCAGTACTTCGTCGAGAGCAATACCAGCGGAAAGCCGTTCAGTCGCGACCAGCGCTCGCTGATGTACCGTCGTGCCAAGGGGATCGAAGGCCTGAAGCCATTCGGTACGGAACTCGACGTGTACGAGGAAGGCTATGGCTACATCGCCCAGTCGATCTCTCCGACCAAACCCACCGACGACCCGTCCCGGACCCTTCGGGTCGACGTTGGGGGACCGGATTGCAAGCAACCGTACTCGGCGTCGCTGGTGAACATCTCGGCCATGAGCTTCGGTGCACTGAGCTCCCACGCGATTTTGGCGCTCAACACGGGGGCCAAGTTGGGCGGGTTCGCGCACAACACGGGCGAAGGCGGCTTCAGCCGGTACCATCAGGAGCCCGGAGGGGACGTGATCTGGCAGGTGGGCACCGGCTACTTCGGTTGCAGGACATCGGACGGACGCTTCGACGAAGAGATGTTCGCGGACACGGCGGCGTCGCCCCAGATCAAGATGATCGAGCTGAAGATCTCGCAGGGCGCCAAACCAGGACATGGGGGCATCCTGCCTGGTGCCAAGGTGACCCAGGAGATCGCCGATGCGCGACGCGTCCCCGCTGGCGAAGAGTGTTTTTCGCCGCCGGGTCATACGGCATTCTCGACGCCGAGAGAGCTTTGCGAGTTCATCGGAACGCTTCGAGAACGGTCTCGCGGAAAGCCGGTCGGCTTCAAGCTCTGCATCGGAAAGCCGGTCGAGTTGATGGCGATATGCAAGGGAATGATCGAAACCGGAATCGCTCCTGACTTCATCACCATCGACGGAAGCGAGGGTGGAACCGGCGCCGCCCCGATCGAGTTCTCGGACAGGCTTGGCGTGCCGTTGCGCGAAGGCCTGATGGTTTTGCAGAACACCTTGGTGGGCACCAATCTGCGAGACAAGATCCGGATTGCGGCAAGCGGGAAGCTCATCTCGAGCTACGATCTCGCGGCGGCGATGGCGCTTGGGGCAAACTGGTGCAACGTGGCCCGGGGGTTCATGTTCTCGGTGGGTTGCATCCAGGCGCAGAGTTGCCACACCAATCAATGCCCGGTGGGAGTCGCCACGCAGGACCCAAAGCTCTACCGCGCGCTGGTGGTGAAAGAGAAAGCACCTCGGGCATTCAACTTCCACAAGAACACCCTACGTGGCCTCGCGGAGATGACAGCGGCATGCGGGCTCAACCATCCAAACGATTTCACCCCGGATCTCCTCTTCGAGCGAGTGAGCCCCCATGAGGTTCGGAGACTCGATGAGCTCTACGACTTTTTGTCGCCCGGCGAGTTGCTCGAGGGAGGCGCGGAACCGCGTGTCCAACGGGCGTGGGACCTCGCCAGCCCGGATCACTTCCACGGCAACTAGCCGCGGATGTGGCCACCTACTCACCCGCTACGCCTAGGAGTGCAATCGTGAGCGACCGAAACCCCAACTTGGACGAACCGTCCGTCGACTTCGAGCCACAGCACGACGGCTACGCCAGCCGCGTTCAGACGAGCTTTGACAAGCAAGGCTTCATGGCAACGCTTGGCGCACGACTCCTTCGCGTCGAGCCCGGCTGGGTCGACGTGTCCCTTCCGTTTTCGCCTCAACTCACGCAGCAACACGGCTTCTTGCACGCCGGCGCAGTCGCCGCAGTCGTCGACACGGCATGCGGCCTGGCAGCACTCTCGCTGATGCCCGCGGACGCCGCAGTGCTCACCGTCGAGTTCAAGATCAACCTCCTCGCACCGGCGCGGGGCGATGCCTTCATCGCGCGCGGCGTCGTTAAGAAGGCGGGCCGCACCCTCATGGTCGCCACAGGCGACGTCTTCGACACCGATCACAACATCACCGCCGCCCTCACCGCCACCCTCATGACCATCCAAAACCGCGGCCTCATCGGCTAGCGCCAAATAGGGGTCACTCCACCCCCTCAAAAACTAAACAATTTCAATTATTTACAAGCCGCACCGCGAAAACCCAGTTCGGTAGGAAAGCACCGGCAATTCCAAGCGCTCACAACCTGCACGCCCAAAACCGGCGACGGGCGACGGCGATTGGGTTTTCGCGGTATGGCGTGCAACTGTTTGGAACTTATTGGTTTTTGGGGGGGCGGAGTGACCCTGGTAGGATTGGGGGATGGGGGGGCGGTGGAAGTCGGTGCGGGTGCCTTTGGGGGTGACGATCGGGATTGTCGTCCTCGTCGTGTGGCGGGTGGCGAGTGTTTGGTCGTCGCTCCCGGATACCGTCGCTTCTCATTTCGCGGCGAGCGGTGAGCCGAACGGGTTCATGAGCCGGGCGGGTTTCTTCTGGGTGATGGGCCTTGTGGGAGGCGGCACGATCGCATTGCTCTTTGCGGCGCCAATGTTCCTTCGCAAGCTGCCGACGCACATGATCAACGTGCCGAACCGAGACTATTGGCTGGCCACCGATGCACGACGCATCGAGGCTCTCGACAGGTTGGCGTCCTATCTCGGCTGGATGGCCATGGCGACGGCAGCGCTATTGGCTGTGGCGATCGAGCTCGCCGTCGAAGCCAACGTACACCGCACGGGCTTCGCCAGCGGGCCGTTCTTGGTGTGTCTCGGTGCGTACTTCGTCGTCGTGTTGGCGGGGACGATCATCAAGATGCGCGTACTCGCCGAACCACCTCAGGAGACGCCCGAAGAATCCTCGCCCTAAGCACCAACGAATTCCTGCCACCAGAACCCCTGTGGTATGACGGTCGCCAATGGGGGAGAACATGAGAGAGACCCGACGCTTCGCACTGGCATCTGTTTTTTCGGCTGCGCTGCTCTCATTGACGGCGACTCCCGCGGCGCACGCCCAAGAAGACCCGGGCGCCGAGGCCGGGGTCTTTGAGGGCTCGAGCGTCGAAAGCTCCGCCCCCGGGGAGGACCTCGACCGCAAGATCCGCGCCCTTCGATGGGGCGTCGCCCTGTCGACTGTCTCAATCCCCCTTGGAATGGGGTTGTTCCTCGGCGGCGCGGCCGCCTGCTTCGGCACCGGCATCTTTGGTGACAGTTGCACGGGAGGTGAGAACGCCATGATATCCCTTGGTATCGTCTTCATGATCGCCGGAACGGCCGGCATGATCACCAGCGCCATCTTGCTGCGACGACGAAAGCAGGAACGACGAGGCCTACACGCCAGCCGCCGACTTCGTTGGAGCTACGAGTCTGGCGCTTTCGTTTTCTGAAGCAACTTCGGGCGACGCATCAGGCGGGCAGCGCCGTCTCCTGGATGAACCGCCACTGGCAGGCTTCGCCACGAACGACAACCACCGCAAGAGCAGCGCGAACGTTGTGGCCCGCCGACTGTCGTGCACCTGACTGCGTCTCGACGTAAGCGACCACGGCATGCGTATCGTCGCCCTGAATCACGTTCACTTCTGAAACGCGTGCAACGAACCCAGGGCTGCTCCCGAACGAGTCCTCGATGCTGTCTAGGAAAGCCTTCCCGGCTAGTCTTCGACCGCTCGGATAGATCAGGACCATATTGGGATGCACCGCCGCTCGAAGGCGTTCTGCGGTAGCGTCGCGGTCGCCGCTCCCAGAGAACCAACGCGAGAGGTCCTCGTGGAAGGCGTGAACGAAAGGGACGACTGGATGAGATTCCGCCATGCGGACAAGGCTGGCCCCGTGGCGGGCCGCGATCAAGGTCGCACCCCAGTTACTGCGTAGGCGCCTCGATCGGCGTCGTCGCCAAACGACGCCGCGAAACGAGCCTGCCAATGCGCCCGAACGCCGAGGCAACCTCGTTCGGCTGGAAGAGGCACACATAGAACGTGAGCGATACGAGCGAGAACGGCCCCACGTCCATCGTCGCGAAGATCCCAAGATGAAGCGACGCGCCTACCACGAGGAAGACCTTGCGAAGGTCCCACCGGTTGAACACCGCCCGCATGACCCCGGGCCGGTCCCGCGTGTGCCGCAAGTAGAGCACCCACAGGATGACCCACGAGAAGGTCTCAAAGATCCAGGTGACGGCGGAGCCCACCTGCGTCAGCGGGTACACGTAGGGCACCCAATTCATGTCGAAGCGAAGCCACACCGGGTCCATCCACACTCGGTAGAGCCCGTCGAGCTTCCCCCATGGAACCCACTGGGTGTTGGTCTTGTTCAGGCCGGCGAACGTGTACACGATCACAAGCTGAAAGACGCCAAGGTATCGACCCCACGCGCCGACCTGCGCCTCACTCGTCCAGCGGCCCGTCCGCCTGCGACACCGCACCGAGAGCGTTCCCGTCGCATCGCACAGGAAGAGCAACCAAAGCGCGTTCGTGAGCAACGCATCATCCGAACCCACGGTTTCGAAGTTGATCCGTGTCAGGCACAGGTAACCTTGAAGCGTGACGAAGGTCGCAACCCGGCCACCTGCCCCCAGCACCACGCAGATGGCACCCGCAAGCGTCACCGCGAAGATTCCATTTACAATGGTCGGCCGGGCGGGCCCAAGATCGATGAGCAAGATCTCAAGGGGATCGGTCACGCGATACCCCCCGTACTCGACGTCGACCCAAAGAAAATCAACGAGCCCCGCGGATAGGATCGACAGCATGCTGTAGAGCAAGCAGAGGCCGATCCCGATCCGAAAGACCGCCCACCCGAAAGCCTGCTCCCGGGTGGACCAGAGCTTCACCCACGCCCCCCATGCGCGCGCCACGGGTTTCATCGGAGCTTCTCCGCACTGTAGAGCCGCCGATCGCTGAACCGGCCCTCGGAAACCTCACCGGCACGAACCTCCGATGCCGGCAGCGTCTCGTGGCGGTACAGCCGAATCCGGACGCTCCTGGCATCCGGATAGCCATCCGCTGCCTGCCGCGCGATCCACTTGGACCATGGATCGTACCACGCGGGATCAAAGTGACGTGCCAGACGCCCCGTGAGCTTGCGAAAACGATACTGCCGAAAGGTCCGCGATCGGAAATCGTACTCGCGCGAACCCGTCTGATAGACCGGCCGGTATCGAAGCGAGTCGGCGATGTCGACGTGTAGCTGGATCGGCCGCTCGCGTGGCCGAGAGAACATGGCCCAACCCTGGCGAACACCCGCGAGGTCAGCGTACACGACGAGGGGCTCCGATACGGTGTCGCGCACGTGCACGTAGCGCGTCGCCACCCGCCAGAGCCAACTGTCGAAGTCCTCCGTCGACTCGAACCCGAGCCAACTGAAGGTATCGGCGAGCGCGGCAAAGGCAGCCTGATTGCTCGCACGGTCCCAAACTTCACGCTGCAACATCTGGCGGGAGGACGGAAGGGTCAGTACCAGGACCGCCAGAATGTGAAGCGCGATAAGCGCCGCTCGCAGGTGTGCCATGGTCGCCGGGACGCTAACACACCAAACTCAACGCGCGCGACGGAGAGTTTCAGCGTTTGTCGATCCCCGGAGTTCGATCCACGTTCCGTTCGACCGCGTCCAGACGAAGGGTCAAGAACCCGCTACCGAGAGGAGAATCATGAGCAGTGTGCCGGTCTACATGGTCGCAAATTTTCATGTTCACGACCCCGCGGAGTACCGCAAGTACGAGAAAGGGTTCTTCCCGATCCTGAAGCGCCACGGAGGTGAGTTCATCACGTACGATGACAACCCCATCACCCTCGAAGGCGGCGCTCCTCCCGAGGGTCGCGTCGTCTTGTTTCGGTTTCCGTCAGAAGAAGCGGCGCGTGGCTGGTTCGATGATCCCGAGTATCAAGCGATCTCGGAGTTCCGCCGGGCGGGCACGAAGATGCAGTTCCTGACCATCGTGCACGGCCTCCCACCGCGAGAGTGACTCGTGTCGGACGCGCAGTCGCCCTCGCGCTATCGCCGTTCGATCCCCAAAACGCCCGTCCCTACCCGCGACAGCTGCCCCTCAGGCGACAGTGACGTGACATACAAGGAGCACGGATCAAAGGCGCCCTGCCCGAAAACCAGGCTGGCAGGTGCGCTCAACTCCGCGAAGTCTTCGGTCACGTTCCCTTCGGGGTCGATTTTGGCGATCGTCCCCTCAAGGTTGAGGGCCACATACAGGTTGCCCTCGACGTCTATCGCGATTCCATCGGGGGTCGTGCCTTCCTCGAACGGAATCCAAAGCTCTGGCGTTCCGGCTTCGCCTTCACTCGACACTGGCACCGTCCACACCCCGGGTTCGGTGAACGTCGTCGCGACGTAGAGCGTGCTTTCGTCGAGTGAGAACACCATCCCGTTCGGCGTCGGCACCCCGGTCACCCATGTCGAGACTTCGCCCTCCAAGGTAACTTCGTCGATCGCGTCCTCGCCAAATGAGTCGTCAGACACCAACACTGTCCCCCAGGGCGTGTTTACGATGAAGTTTGGAGCCCCAAGGCCGTCGGCGAGGACACTGACATCGCCCGACGCGGGGTCGATCACCAGGAGCTCGCCGGTTCGGATCCCCGCTGCGAGGATTCCCAACTGCGTGCTCTCGAGCCCAAGCAGCGACTCCGATTCCGCGGTGACGACGAAGGAACCGTCGGTGTCAAACCGCAGCAAGCTATCGCTGCCTTCAGGCAGCGAAGTCGTGGCGAACAGAGAACCCTGATCGAATGTGATCCCTTCGCTCCGTGCCCCAGGGGAATCACCGAACGACTGAACTTCGCCTACGGCAATGTCGGTCGCACACATCCGTTCGGGCGGGGGAGCGTCGTCCCCGCAGGCGGCTGCGAAAATCCCCAAAGCAAACACACGAAACAGGCATCGGTTCATCGGTCGTCTCCTCGGTGGGGCAATCTATCGGGATGCCGGCCAGCTGTCACCATACCGGGCCGAGATGCTCGCAGGGAGCCATACGGTAAGCTAAGGCCAGGGGTTAAGCCCATGTCGAAGCGGATCAAGGTCATCGTCGGGGTCGTTGCCGTGCTGGTTGGGCTCACCCTCGTCGCACTCGCCGTCTTGCCTGTCGTCCTCAAAGGCCGCGTCGCCGACTTCATGCGGGCCCAACTCAACGAGCAGCTCGAGGCGGAGGTCGACTTCGATGCCATCGATCTCTCGTTGTTGTCGACATTTCCGACGTTGACCGCAGAAGTGGTCGGCCTCGAGGTGATCGGAGTTGGGGAGTTTGAGGGAACCCCGCTCCTTAGCGTCGCGGCGCTCGGTGCAGGCCTCGACCTTCGAGCGCTGATCTTCGACGAAGCGTTCGTCATCGAATCGATCGACATCCGACAACCCGTCGTGAACGTCGTGGAGAGGTCAAGCGGGAACGCCAACTACGACATCGTGAGGTCGAGTGGCGACCCCGCGAACCAACCGAACCAAGCGGACAGTACCAACGCACTCACGCTCCAGATCCGACGCTACCGGATCCGCGACGCGACGATCACCTACCGGTCTCCGGACGCAGAAGTCTCGATCGAATCGCTCAACCACGAAGGCTCCGCGACCATCGCGCCCCAAAGCCAGACCCTGCGCTCGAGCACGACGATCGCCGCGCTCACCACCAAGGCCGGCCGCATCACGTACGTAAGAGGCGCGAAGGTTGCCCTCGAGGTGGGCGCCACACTCCTCCCAGACGATTCCCGTGTCGACATGTTCGAACTCGAGATCCGCGTCAACACGCTGACGATCGCCGGCTCCGGGAGTTTGGCGTGGCCAGGCGACGGAGTCGACTTGGATGTGAAGCTCGCGTCAGGACAAGGCCAGTCGATCACGGCACTCCTCTCGGCGATCCCCGGCGCCTACGCGAAAGACTTGGCCGGCGTCACAGCGAGCGGGACCTTCTCGATCGAGGCACAGGCCAAGGGTACGCTTGACCCGACAAGTGACGACCTTCCGGCGTTCGGGGCATCTCTCTTCGTCCGGAACGGCTCGTTGCAGTACCCGGATCTGCCCGTTCCGCTCTCCGACATCAACGTCTCGGCGAACGTGAAGCACCCGGGCGGTCCACTCGATGAGATGCGGATCGACGTCCCCGAGTATGCGATTTCCGCCGGACAAAGCCATGCATCGGGCGCTGCCGAGATCACGAAACCCATCTCACGGCCGAACGTGAGGCTCGACCTCAAGGGACGCTTTCACGCAGAAGAGATCGCGAACGCGTACCCACTTCCCGATGTCGAAAGGCTCGAGGGTGTGGTCACCGTCGACGTCGACCTCGTCGCGAGCGCAGAGACGATTCAACGACTCGAAGGAGACATCGCCCTCGATGAGCTCGTGTACGACGAAAAGGACGCGCCCACCGTTCGGGTCCCCAAAGGCCACATCGTCTTCTCCCCAAGGAGCACACGGATCGATGTCTTGCGCGCTGAGCTTGGCCAAAGTGACGTCTCGATCACGGGGAGCCTTTCGCCGATCAGCGTGTTCTTACGGGACGACCAGCTGCTGGTGGGCAACCTTCGGGTCGTGTCTCGCGAGATTCACATCGACGACTTCCTGTCGGAGGAGGGCAGCGCGGCGTCGTCCTCGGGCGGAGAGACGACGCCCTTCCTCCTTCCCGATGGCATCGATGCGTCGCTCCGCATCCGAGTCGGCGACATAACCTACGACGACCTCGTGCTCTCCGACTTTGTCGGTTCGGCAAGACTGCGCAAGCGCAAGCTCACGCTGAAGGACGTCAAGGCCAAGGCGCTCGGCGGCGCGATGAAGGTTTCCGGGTTCGTCGCAACCCCAGAGAACAAGCCGGCGGTGTTCGACCTTCAATACACCGTCGACAAGGCGAGTTTCGCCGAGGCGTTCGAGTCGCTACCTTCCATGCGCGCCTATGCCCCGATGGCGCGCTTCGTCGACGGCAGATTCTCTGCGAACATCCACGCGAGTGGTCAACTCGGCAAGGACGGTTCGCCAAAACTCCGAAGCATCGACGCAGACGGGCTGGTCGTAACGCTCCAGAGCCGGCTCGGATCCAACTTCAAGCCATTGAGTGCCCTGAGCAGAGCCGTGCCCGCGATTCCTGAACCGCTGGACGTCAGCTCTCTTCGGACGAAGTTTCGGATCGAAGACGGTGCGGTGAAGGTGAAACCGTTCGAGGCCAAGGCCCAGGGCCTGACGATGACCGTAAGCGGCAGCCACGGCCTCGACCAAGAGATGGACTACCGGATCGGGACTGCTGTCCCGGTGGCCAAAGTGACTGGAGGACTCGCGAAGCAAGTTCGGGGTCTTGGCATCGATGTGTCGAAGCTCCAAGACGTGGGGGTCGGCGCGCGAATCACCGGCTCGATCTCGAACCCGCGGGTGTCGGTCGATGTCGACAGCGACGCGCTGCGGGGCGCCGTGGCCGCCACCGTATCGGCGGAGCTCGAGAAGAAGCGACAACAGGCGCTGTCGCTCGTGGCGGCACAGAACCGCAAAGCCATGGTGGAAGCCAAGAAGCGGGCCGCCCAGATCCGTAAGGAGGGGCAGAAGGCGGCGGCGCGCTTGCGCCAAGAAGGGAACAAGCGAGCCGATCAGCTCGTCGAAGAAGCCGGCAGCAACACCTTCAAGCAAATCGCAGCGAAGGAAGCCGCGAAACAGGTTCGGCGGGAAAGTGACAAGAGGGCAGACCAACTCGCGCGCGAAGCCGACAAACGCGCCGACCAGGTCGTGGCCGAAGCCGAGAAGCGTGCGGCGAAGCTCGAACAGCAAGTCGAGGCGCAGAGTCGGAAGGCGCAGGAGGAGGCGACCGGCAGGATCGCTCCGTGAGGCCCCAAGGGGAACCGACCTAGGCGACCAGCGACACGTCGACCTCGGACGAGCGAACGGGCTGGTAGCGAACCGGCCGCTGAATGCCGAGGTCGCGGCGGACGTCTTCGAGCGGGCGTTCCAGCCACTCATGCCAGGGCACGGCGATGAACCAAGCCGCCTGCCTCGCGAGGTGTCGGCCGCCGGCCACGGTGTCTCTGGCGCCGACACCCTCCTCGGTCACCCGGCCGAGCTTGAACCAGGCCATGGCAGCAATCATGCCCACACCGATGTTCTTGGTGTTCTGGTAACTGAACGCGAGGAGTGCCGCCTCTCCGACGAGGTCGCCTTGGTAACCGAGGACGGTGTGCCAAAGGTCGTGGGTGTCGCGAAGCCAATCGCGGATCCAAGTGAGTTCGTCGGTGGAATCACGGCGTGCCCGCCGGGAGGCTTCGACCAATCCGTCGGCCGTGATCCCCTCGGCATCGACGAACGACAGATAGGCCCTGCCGAGGGTACCCTCGCCGAGGGCACGAAGAGACTCGCGGTCACAAAGCAGCGGGAGCACGCTCGGGCGTTCAGCGAGAAGACGGCGCCCCTGCTCTGTGGAAGCAAGCCTGTCTCTGGTGCGGGCAAGGGTCGGTCCTTGCAGGGCTTCGATGATCTCGAAGACGTGCTCGGTTTCGTCCGGGTTGGCAAAGAGCTTGCGCAACGCGCGCACGGCGTCGAGCGGCCGAAGTGTGGCGAGATTCAGGCTCATGATGTTGCGACCTCTGGTTGAGTGAAGTCTGGCCCTTCCGCATCAGCATCGCGGAGGGATTCGAGGGCCGAGTCGAGTTCGGCGCGGGCGGGCCCGGAAGCGAGACCGAGCAACAGAAGAGAGAGGCCGCGCTCGACTGACACGCGAAGCCCCTCGTCGTCGATTTCGCCGTGGGCCCATCGAATCGTCTGCGCGACCCAGAGCGAGTACATCGTCCGGGCAAGAGGGACTGGCGCCACCGCCCGCGTGAGCTCCCCGCGTCGCTGCCCGTCTCGAACGATACCGGCCATCAACGCCACGTAGCGATCACCGTAGTCACGTCGGATGTCGTTTGGGCCAGGCGCCGACGCAAAGAGGCAGATGAGTTCACGGGCGTAGGCCGGGGCCTCGATCAACGGAACGAGCCCCGCACGCCACAGCGAACGCGCACGCGTCACCAGGCTCCCATGCGCGACGATACCGGTCTCGGAGACCTGTGCGAAGAGCGCTTCCATCAGGGCGCCAAGGAGCGCGTCCTTGCCCCCGACGAGGTTGTAGACCGTCGGAACGGAGACCCGGCTCGCTCGCGCGAGGTCGCGCATCGTGACGCCGTCCCATCCTCGCGACGCCATGAGCGCCTGCGCCTCGGCCAGAATCCGAGCGCGGCGTTCTTCTTTTTGCAGGGCAAGGAGGCTCATTTTTAACGTGTTAAAAATCTATAACACGTTTAACCCTTGCGTCCAGACGGATTCGGCGACCCGTCCGGGGCCCCGTCGACGGTCTTGGAAATCGACGAGCCGGGGCACCGCCTCCTGATTTCGTGCACTAGAGTCATGCCATTCAAGCGGCGACAAAGGACGAGTCATGCAGATAGGCGAACCAATCGATCAGCGCATCCCTTGGGTGCGTCAGATCCTGGACCTCAAAGGCGCACGCGCGCTCAGGTCCCCAGGCCCGAAGCTCAAGGCCGTGCGGGCTGCCGGGAAGGCTCTCGGTGACGACCTCCGGGCCGGACCCAAGGTGGTTTGCGTTCGCACCCTACCCCTGACGACGCTTCTCTACCCGACGACGTTTGCGTTCAACCGCGCGGTTCCTCTTCCGTGGCCCTACGTCCAGATGTTCCACCGGTGCCTGCTGATTCAGGTCATGGCGGATGGTGAGTTGAAGAACATCCTCTTCAATCCAAGTGACTACGACGCATCACGGGCGACTCCCTTCTTCGCCAAGATGATCGATAAAGTCGGTGAGCGCGGCGCCAAGCTGCTCGCGAGGCAAAACGACCACGTCGACGTGCAGCTTGCGGAGCTTGGCCTCAGCGCAGACGACATCGACATCGTCGCCTGGGATCATTTTCATACGCAGGACATGCGGCCGATCATCGGAACGCGCGACACCAAGGCGCGCTTCCCGAACGCGCTCCTCTTGGCCCCGCGTCAGGAATGGGACGATTGGGGAGACCTCCATCCGCTGCAGCACTCGTGGTTTGTTCGGGACGGGAAGCGCGGAGTACCCGACGACAAGGTCGTACTCTTCGACGACGACATCAGCCTCGGTGAGGGTTGCATGATCCTCAAGACGCCCGGCCACACCACAGGCAACCAAACCCTTTTCGTGCACGCCGATGATGGCGTCTTCGGGACATCGGAGAACGGGACGAGCGCCGACAACTGGTCGCCCCACGAATCGCGAATTCCAGGCCTCAAGAAGTACGCAGAACTCTACGACTACGAGGTCATCCTCAACTCGAACACGCCGGAGCTCAGCGCTGAGCAGTACACATCCATGATCCTCGAGCGGGAGATCGTCGATGCGGTGCCCGGCCGGCCCGAACTCGTGCAGATGTTCCCTTCGAGCGAGGTGACACCGTCGGCGTTTGCACCAGGGATTCGCCCAACCACCGTCTTCGGCGAACGCACGAGTGGAATGCTCAAGACACAGCGGACCGCCCCAGCGGCCGCAGTTCCAGCTGCGGTGCCCCCGGCCGCCGAGTAACGTGCCGGGGCGTCATCCCGCGATCGTCTCGGCCGTGCGGACGCCCCCGAGCGCGACCGCCAACGTGCTCTGCCCAAGCAAGACGGAGTCACCGACCAAGTAGAGGCCCCGGGCGACCTGTCTCGGCCATAGCGCCTTCGGACGATAGTGTTGGAGCCCGACGCGCCGTGGTATGCCGCCCACGAATCCGTCGTGCCTCCCCGTGAACCGGGCGAACGTCCTCGGGCTCGCGGTCATCTCGAACACTTTGTGTGCCGCGAGCTCGGGCGCACGGAGTGCAATCGTCTCTCTCATCGCCTGTTGCACAGACGCGATGTACTCTCCTTGCGCGGCGTCGTCGTAGGAAAGGTACGCTTCCATCGGGATGTGCGTCGAGACGGTCACGGTGCGCTCTCCCTCGGGCGCGCGCGCCGTCTCGCCGCCTGCGCTGACCGAACAGAAAACGTGGTTGCCCTCGCGAAACGGTTGCGCATCGTCGTGCACGAGCTGAAGATGGTGTGCTTCAGGTCCGTCGAGCGCCTCGTCACGCACAGCCATGTAGAGCATTGCGGCCCCCCAACCCGACTCGACCGCACTTGCGATGTCGTCAGTCGAACCGGCGAGTGAAGCGTCACCAAGTTTCGTCATCGACTGGGGCAGTACGTTCCCCACGACGGTAGGCGTCTCGAAGACCCCCTGTCGCGTGTGTACCTGCCAACCACGCGGCCCGCGGACAACCTGCCGCGCCCTGTTTGAAAGCATCACTCGCCCGCCCGCTCGCTCGATCGCTGCGACGAGTCCCCACGCCAAACTTCCGATTCCGCCGCGAACGTGGCCCGTCCCTCGAAAGAAGTAGTCGATGGCAGCCATCGCGAACGGCGCCTCGGCCTCGTCGGCGCTCGCTTGGACCGTGATCTGGCTGACGGCATCGAGGTACGTCTTGAGAGGTTGCCATTGCGCGAGCCCGTGATGCGCAGCCACATCGCCAAGCGAACGTCCCATCCAACGGACCACAGGCGCGTATTTCATCGACCGACCGAGGTGGCGCGCGATACCCCCGAAGCCGAGAGGTGGAAGAAGCGCCGGGTCGTCAAAGAGGGCCCACAACGCCCCGGCGACCTTGCGCTGCATCGCGAAGAACGCACGAAGCTTGGTCTCGTCCGCACCGGGAAGTCCCAAGAAGCGTTGGAGCAGACGCTCGGGGTCCGGTGGGATCTCGAGCGACCACGTCGACGTTCGAAAGTCGACCATGGGATCGAGGGGATCGAACTGAACGCCGAGGTCCCACTTGTCGTTCCATCTCGAGAACAGCTGCCCGGGCCCGAGTCCCGAAAAGAGGGTGGCGCCTGCTTCGAACTGGTAACCGCTACGTGAGAATGTACTGGCGCAGCCTCCGGGGTATCGCAGCGTCTCACACAACACGACGTCCGCGCCGAGCTCTGCTAGGCGTAGCGCAGCAGCAAGACCGCCGAACCCGGCCCCTACCACAACGACATCCGGCGTTTGCGAGTTTGTAGAAATGACGGGCGCACTTTGTGGCACGATCGTGTTCGCTTCAACATTGCAGAGCGGGTTTTCGCCCCGCGCGGATCGCGCTGACCAGGACACGACCGATCACATCATGACGACCCCCAAGACTCCCAAGACTCCCTCGGCGCCCTCCCCTTGGGTCGTGCGTTTCACGGGGTGCATCCGAGAGGGCGGTACCGTCCTCGACTTGGCGTGCGGGCGTGGGCGTCACAGTCGCTTCTTGCTCGAGCACGGCCACCTCGTGGTCGGAGCCGACCGAGATCTCTCTGGCGTTGCCGATCTTTTGGGGCACGCCAAGTTCGAAGCACAGGAAGCGGAGCTCGAAGGCGACGCGTGGCCGCTTGGAGGTCAATCCTTCGACGGGGTCGTCGTCACCAACTACTTGTACCGACCACGGCTCTCTGAGCTCGCCGACCTGCTCTCGGAGGACGGAATCCTCATCTACGAAACCTTTGCCAAAGGACAGGAGGCCTTCGGACGCCCCACGAACCCGGATTTCTTGCTGGCCCCAAACGAACTCCTCGACGTGTTCTCGCCACTTCTCGAGATCATCGCGTTCGAGCAGAAGGTCGACACCGAACCAAGGCTAGCGCTGCGACAACGCCTCGTTGCACGAAGAAGATCAGCCAAGTAGCCGTCGGAGGCCGAAGAACGCGGAGACGCCACACGCGATGACCCCGAGGCCGAACATCAGCTGCCCGAGAGACTCGCGGACGCCCACCGGGATGATCTCGATGGCACCCGAGACGAGGCTCTCGGGGCCGTAGAAGGTCACCCAACCGCAAAGGACCGAGAAGCCGATCAGCAGGAGCCCGGAAAGAAGCTCACTCCCGCGATGGTCGCGCGCCAGGAGGGCGAAGCCCACCACCAGAGAAAGCCCTGCGATCCCAAGCCGTGCCTCTCGCGGACCCCCTACCCACGCGTACTCCGCCGGCAACACACCGAGGGTCGTGCCCCCGATGACCACACCGGCACCCAGCGCGACGAGAGCGATGAGTTTTCCCACGCCTCAGGATAGCGGGCTCCGGCGGGGTCTCACCAGTTCGCCGCGTTTCAGCCCTCGAAGGCCTCCTTGAGCCGGCGGGCGATGCTGTTTTGAAGCCGCGCCGAGTCGATGCCCGCGGCCTTCGCCAGCATCCCAAGCTTCAGCTCGACGTTGACACTCGACCCCGTCACGTCAATCGCCCCCTTCACCCCCGTGCCCTTGAGGTCCGCATGACCCCCGGCCCACTTCGCGGTCACGCCGTACTTCTTCATCATATCCTCGAAGTCGGACATCTTCGCTTTGGCGTCGTCGATACTTAGATTGTGGGGTTGGTTGACCCGGACATCGGCCATCGGCTCCTCCTGACGTAGGCCAACCCTATACAATGGCCCTCGGGTCGACGTAAAGTGCCGCCGTGCCGAGCGTAAGCGCCTTTGGTGAAGACGTCCTTGGCGACCTCGATGCGGTCGCGATCAGAGAGTTGATCGACCGCAAGGAGGTCACCTCGTCCGAGGTCGTGGAGGCCTCAATCGCGCGGGCCGAGCGCGTGAACCCGACCCTGAATGCGATTGCGACTCCGTGTTTCGACACGGCACGAGCCGATGCGCGCCGCCCGCGTGCCGGCGCGTTCGCAGGCATTCCGTCGTTCGTGAAAGACACCGACGCGATGAAAGGGCTGCCGCTGCTCTTTGGTTCGCGCGGCATGCCGAGTGAACCTTCCCAAAGGGACTCCCACTTCGTTCAAGACCTGCGGGCACTCGGTCTCGTGATGCTCGGAAAGAGCACGACCCCTGAGTTTGGGCTCACCGCCACCACCGAAGCGCTCGCGTACGGGCCTACCCGAAACCCTTGGAACACCGAGCATACACCTGGAGGCTCGTCTGGCGGCGCAGCTGCTCTGGTCGCCTCGGGTGTGGTTCCCATCGCGCATGCCAACGATGGCGGCGGCTCGATTCGCATCCCAGCCTCCTGCTGCGGGATCGTCGGCTTGAAACCTTCGCGCGGCCGCCTGACCGACGCAGAGGGCGCGGGATTGATCCCGGTTCGGATCATCCACCAAGGCATGGTTTCGCGGAGCGTTCGAGACACCGCGAGGTTCTACCATGCCGTCGAGAAACTGGTTCCCGTCCGAGGGCTCCCCAAGATCGGCCTCGTCGAAGGGTTCGGGCCGCGCCGGCATATTCGGTTCTGCACGAAATGGCGCCCCGAGAAATCGGCCCACCCCGAATGCGTGGCCGCCGTCCACGCGTTGGCCAAACGCCTCGAGAACGCTGGTCACACGGTCGAGGAGATCGACCCACCCTTCGACCCTGCGATCGGAGACGATTTTCTGACTTTGTGGTCGACGATGGCTTTCGGAATCCAGCGGCTCGGCAAGCGGATCATGCATCCGCGTTTCGACCGACGTCGAGTCGAACCGTTCACACGGGCGCTCGCGGACCGGTTGAGCGTGCGGAGCGTTCCGGGCGCCGTTCGCCGTTTGCGCGCGTTTCAACATCGGTACGCGGCAGTGTTCCAAGATGCCGATGCGCTGCTCACGCCCTCCCTCGCGACGCCGCCCCCCAAGATCGGGCACCTTGGACCAGACGTTCCGTACGATGCCGCAATCGAGCGTCTACGAGCGTTCGTTCCGTTCAGCGCGGTGACCAACATCTCAGGTGGTCCTTCGATCTCCCTGCCGGTCGCTCTCAACCAGGACGGACTGCCAATCGGTGTTCAGTTCGCCGCCGCCCTGGGGCATGAGCGGACACTCCTCGAGTTGGCCTTTGAGGTCGAGGCGGCCATCCCGTTTCGACGCCTCGGCTACGGGTCTGCGCCCCAACGGATTCTCGCCTCACTATAGAAGAATCCATTCCCTTCGTTGAATTCACCGAACGCAAACGTGAGTAACCCCTCTGGGGTCGCACGGACAAAGTCGAGGGGATAGGCATCGCAATCGCCGACGGTGATCACGATCCGGCCCGTCTCGATCCCGTACGGCGTACACAACTCGAACGCCGCCATCATGGCCATGTCCGAAATCTGGGCGTAGTCGGGCGCGACGGTGACTTCGTAGAGGTCGTCTTCGTCGAGGACTGCACCCTCAGGCGCGTCAGCGGAGCCAGGAACGTACCGAGGGAGATCGAAACGCTGCGTTCCGTCGGACAACACCTCAGGCTCGATCGCTGTCGCGGTCGGCGGAGGCGGCTCAACCGGAGACTCGGGCCCGTCGGTTGCGGCCCCTCCCGCGCCGGTGGGCGGGAGGTCAACGAATCGGGGCGCTCGTGGGGCAGCGTCGGGATCGCCGCATCCCAATAGGCACAGCGCCAGTGCACACCGGATCGCGCCGCACCAATCCCTCCTCATTGTGGGCTTCCCCTCCGCACCCTCCCAGCCTGGCGTACGCAGCCTCGAAACCCAAATCCGGCGTGAGTTCGCTTACCTTCAGCCTGGGCGGGCGGTACACAGGGCATGGTAGGCTCGCGGCGATGGCAATGTCGGTAGCGCAGTGGAGGTCTGGGGGAACGACTGCCGAGCTCCTTGGCCACGAGATGTTCTACATGGACAGCGGGGAGCCCGGCCGGCCCACCATCTTCCTGATTCATGGGTTTCCCACCGCTTCGTGGGATTGGGCAGAGATGTGGGACGAACTCCACGAGACCCACCGGCTGGTGGCGCTCGACATGCTCGGGTTCGGCTTCAGCGCCAAACCACGAGGTCACCGCTATTCGATCATGGAGCAAGCGGACCTTTGCGAAGCCTTGGTACAGAGCCTCCGTTTGACGGAGTTCCACGTGATCGCGCACGACTACGGAGACACCGTCGCCCAAGAACTTCTCGCCCGACAAAACGAAGGGTCGGGTCGCGGAAACTGGCTCTCGGCTTGCCTCCTCAACGGCGGGCTTTTCCCCGAGACCCATCGCCCTCGGCTGATTCAAAAGGTCCTGCTGAGCCCAGCGGGCGGAATCGCCACCAAGCTCCTTTCGAAGAAAGGCTTCACTCGATCGTTCAGCGCGGTATTTGGCCCCGACACCAAACCGAGCCCACAAGACATCGACGCGTTCTGGCAACTGATCAACCACAACGGCGGCAAGCAGGCATTCAGTCGATTGATCCATTACATGCCCGAACGCGAACGCTACCGCGATCGATGGGTTCGTGCGCTCCGCGACAGTGCGGTGCCACTCGGGTTGATCAACGGTTCTGTGGATCCGGTATCGGGGGCGCACATGGTCACCCGCTACCGAGAAGTCGTGAGCAAGGATCACTACATCGTCGAGCTCCCTCGGATTGGTCACTACCCGCAAGTCGAGGCGCCGGACGCTGTGCTCGACGCGTATCTCCGGTTCCTACAAAGCGTGTAGCGCACGGGTCTCGTCCTAGACGCTGTGACGCCACGACGCGGGATGTTCGCGTGGCAGTCACGTCGGCGCCGTGACAGCTTGCGCGGCCAACAAGACCCGTCATGCAGCAGATGAAGGAGATTCGGGCGTCATGATTCGAGTGATTCAATGGAGCACGGGCAACGTGGGAAAGTACGCGTTGCGAGCCATCATCCATCACCCCGAGCTCGAGCTCGCCGGGCTCTTCGTCAGCAGCGAAGCCAAAGAGGGGAAGGACGCCGGGGAACTCTGCGGTGTCGACCCGGTGGGGATCAAGGCGACGCGAGACATCGATGCGCTCTTGAACACAGACGCCGACGCGGTCTGCTACACGGCTGACGCGGGCATGCGACCGGGCGATGCCATCGATGACATGGCCAAGATCCTCGCATCGGGAAAGAACGTGGTCTCTTGTTCGATGGTCGGCCTCGTTCACCCCACGACACTCAATGACATGTTCACCTCGCGACTCACGGAGGCGTGCGAGTCTGGAGGGACGTCGTTTCTCACTTCGGGAATCGACCCGGGCTTCGCGAACGATGTTCTGCCATTGGTGATCTCGGGCCTGTCGGAGCACTGGAGCCAGATCCGCGTGCAGGAAGTCATCAACTACGCGACCTACAACCAGCCAGAAACCGTGTTCGACATCATGGGCTTCGCGAAGGCGATGGACCATACGCCTGTGCTGTTGATGCCCGGCATGCTTTCGTTCGCATGGGGCGGCACGTTGCGGTTGTTGGCCGAAGGCTTGGGGATCACGCTTGATGAGATTCGTGAAGTCCACGAGCGCAGGCCCGCAACCAAGGCTCTTCAAATCGGCCCCTACACAGTCGAGGAGGGAACGGTCGCGGCACTCCGCTTCGAAGTCCAGGGCATGGTCGATGGGAAGGCCGCACTGATCGTCGAGCACGTGACTCGCCTCGACGACGAGCTCGCGCCGGAGTGGCCAACGAGTGACGGCGCGTATCGGGTAATCATCGAAGGAGTGCCAAGCATGAAGCTCGACTACGAGTTCGCCGACGAACACGGCGACCATGCCGTCGGCGGCGTTCTTCTCACGGCGACGCGCATCGTCAACGCAATCCCCGCGGTTTGCGCTGCGCCCACGGGGTTGCTCTCCGCACTCGACATCCCGATGGTCACCGGGAAAGGGCTATACAAGCCCGCTTGAGTCAGCCCTCTGTGACGAGGCCGCCACGGGGCGTAGCGCGCAGCAGAAACGGCTCAAACTTCCCTTGCAGATGAAGCCGACCGTCCGCTTCGATGGTGAAGGTTCGAGTGGCCTCGAGTGCCTGCAGCAGTCGCTGTTCCTGATCCATGATAGCGGGCGGACACAGCATCCGCGTCAACGCCAACTCCCCGAACCGGAGCGAGCCGCCGTCGACCTCGGCCTCCCCCGTGAAATGGTTGCAACCGGTTCGGCCCGATACGCGTCCCCTCTCATCGAGCTGAAAAGTTGCCGGGGTATCAGGCAAGATCGGCCGGCCGACGATGTCTTCAATGACCCAATCGCAACCGATGAGCCGTTGCAGGCCCGATGAGTGGGGTTCGTTTGACATGGCCAGTACCTTGGCAACGCTTCTACTGCTGACAGCACCGCGCGGCAAACTCAGTCGGGCATCGACACGGGGCGTCGCAGCCCTAAGACGTCCAAACCACGTCGGGAGGACAGACATGAAACAAATCCCCAAAACCCACGCCGACATCCTCGACAAACCCGCGTTCGCGCACTTGTCGACCCTCATGGCAGACGGGTCACCCCACACCGCGCCGGTTTGGGTCGACACCGAGGGCGGCTACGTCGTCGTCAACTCGGCGGAAGGTCGACTCAAGGACCGCAACATCCGCCGGGACCCGCGGGTCTCGCTGTCGCTTACCGACCCGGACAACCCCTACCGCTCCTTGGCAATTCGCGGAAAGGTGGCGAAGATCACGACCGAAGGCGCCGACGGCCACATCGACAAGTTGGCCAAGAAGTACATGGGCGTTGATGAGTATCCGTACCGCTCAGCCGAAGAGGTTCGCGTGATGTACTACATCGAGCCGGAACGCATCGGCGCCACGCCCTGAGACACGCGCCTACTTCCGCTCGAGCTCCGCCCAGAACACCCCACGAAAGTTGCCGGGCTCGAAGCCGGTCGCCTGATCTTCAGGATAGAGCGCATCGATGCGAGCTTGTACGTCCGGTTCGATCGACGTGCCATGGCACGTGACACACATCGGTCCGAGATAGATCGGTTCCATGTAGCCGATCTTGTCTTCGTCGAGCGCAATGACTTTGGGGCTCATGTTGTCCGGATGATCGAGATAGGCTTGAAGAAGCGGCTTCATCCAAAACTTGGGTGCGTTGTCCGGGTTCCGGAGCTTGTGACTGGTACGGCCGACCGTCACGGTCTGCGAGCTCGCCCCACGAGTGACTGATGGTGCTACTGCTTGACAGGCCGTCACCGCCTCGACTGGCCCCTTCTCGAGGCCGGTCGCGAGCGCCTTCTTGAGGTTCTTTTTCAGCGGCTGCACCGCGGCGGCACCCTGCTCGGACCAATATGATTCGTTGATCCGGGTGTGGTCGCAGCCAACGCAAGACCACAATAGCCAGACGCCGAGAACGGACCGCAACATGACTCGGTGTTGCAACAGTCGGGGAAGCGGAGCAAGCCGGCACCGTACCGACGGGGTGGCGCGGCATCTTCGTCGGACGTATAGAGAGCGCGGATGCGAATCGCGGAGTTGTACGCAGCCGGGGGCAAGCCCGTACTTTCGCTCGAGTTCTTCACACCGAAGAGCGACTCGGGGCGCCAGGCATTGTTTCGGGCCATCAAGCGGTTGACCACCATCGACCCTGGCTTCGTATCGATCACGTGTGGGGCGGCCGGTACGACGCGGGAACGCACGGCCGACCTCGCGATCGACATCGAAGGAGAGTTCGGCGTCACGACAATGGCTCACCTCGTCTGCACGGGTACGACTGAGCAAGAACTGAGAGAGACGCTTCGGTACATGAGCGACAACGGGATCACGAACGTCCTCGCGCTCCGTGGCGACCCACCCCGGGGCGCAAGCAACTGGGAGCCTGTCGATGGGGGGTTCGGACATGCGAACGAGCTGGCCGCCTTCGTTCGAAGCCAGTTCGACCTGGGGATCGGTGGCGCATGTTACCCGGAGAAACACCACGAGGCCCCGAGCCTCGAGGTCGACATCGATCACCTCGTCACCAAGGTGCACGCAGGGGCCGAGTTCCTAATCACGCAGTTGTTCTTCGACAACGACCGGTACCGTGCGTTTGTCGAAGCGATACGAGCTCGCGGGATCGACGTCCCGATCGTTCCCGGGGTCATGCCCGTCCTCAACCTCGCTAACCTCCAGCGCATCGCCGCCCTGTCGCCGGGTACGCAGGTCCCTGCTGCACTCGAGGAGGCGCTTCGAGACGCCGGCGACGACGACGAGGCTGCGCTCGAAGCTGGTGTGGAGTTCGCCGCGGCCCAATGTCGCGACCTCATCGCGTATGGCGCGCCTGGGATTCACTTCTATACACTCAACCGGTCGAAGGCGACGTTGCAGACGGTGGCACGAATCGGCCTCTGAGACACCTCCGGCGGCCGAGGTCAGGTGGGTTCGCCGTCGTGAAGGTGCACGTAGCGAAAGAACTCCCGACGGGTCTGCGGGCCGTGCTTGCGGTAGCTCGGGCGTCGTAGCGCCGGGCTGTCCTCGATCGCCGCTTTGGCGAGTGACACGTCGTCGCCCGAGATGGCACAGCGCGTCGCATCCACGTCGATGCCGTACACCTGCGCCGCGTTGAGGCCCAGGATCTTCGCCCGGATCTCGTCGGTGATGGCCGGATACCCGAACTCCTCCTGCATGCTTTCCGGGATTTGAAAGGTTCGAAACGCGGTGATCTGATCTTGCGGCGAACCGTACCAAATCGAGTCGGTGCCCCAGAGGATTCGGTCCTCGCCGAGGTTGACCAACAGCTTGCCAAGGACGTGCGCTGCCTCGGTCGGCCTCGTGATGAGGAAACGCCAGGTACTGCCGAGCTCTGCGTAGACGTTGTCGTCTTTGCCGATGTCGTTGTCGAGAACTGCGCGCACGAGGGTGTCAACCCCTTGTTGGCTGGCCGGATTGTAGGGTCCCTCTCGCACAGAGATCTCGTACCCCGAGTGGTAGACGAGGAAATTCACGTCCGGAAACATCGGCGCGACGTTTCCGATATCGTCGGGCGAAGTCGTCGGATCGAGTCCGAAGAGCGAGAGGCCTTTGTGGGCGCATATCAGTTTGACGTCGAGCTCGCGGGCCTTCTCGATGAACGGGATGCCGACCGCCTCGTCATCGAGCCGCCAACCGCCAAACTGCGTATAGACCTTCCACGCCGCAATCGCCTGCTCTTCTTTGAGCGCCTGCATCCCCTCGAGCTGCTCCGGCCCCCGGTCCGGTACCACGATTCCGTGAATGATCAGCCGTTCGGAGTCGGCGAGCCGATTGACGATCTCACGCGTGGCCGCTGCTTCTTCGTTCTCGAGAGGATTGTCACCTGGTACCGCTGGCACCTGGGAAAGCACTGCGATGTTTGTGTCGCTGTTGACGAAGAGCTCTCGGATGTAGTGGTCCGCATCGAAGCAGTCGACAAAGTCGGCCTCCCCGCATTCGGACTGGGGAAAAACGGCGAGCGCACTCTCGAACCCGCCTCCCTCTCGCCATGCACCGTTGGGGTTCACGTGATGCGTCTGAACGTCGAAGATAAACTCGCTGCCTTCGAGCGGCGCGCACGCGTCGGGGTCGTCCATCATGCCCGCGTCGACATCGAACCCAGCCGAGCCCCCTGCCCCACCCGGCTCGCTTCCAGAACAGCCATAGACTTGGTTGATGACGCAAAGAGCGGTGGCCGAGCCCATCGTACTCGCCACGAAGTCGCGTCGAGACAGCCCCAAGTATCGGGCCTTCTCTTCGACGAGCTTCGCGAAAGTCTCTTCGGCGATCCGATCTCGCTTCTCGAACGGCCGCGGAGCGACTTCTCCGTTTGACCCCGTCCGGAACGGAATCGGCGACTCGATTGGCGGTTCGTCCGCGCTCTTCTTCATGGGTGCAGGATACCGCGACTGGCATCCGAACACGACCGTGGCTTGGCGCAGAGGAGCCGGGTGTTGTCGAATCCGGCGCCAAAGAGGCCACTTGCGCTCGCGCGGGTTTTCGGCATTAACCCGTGTCGAAACCATGACGCTCAACTCAACACTGGCACCCGCCAACCGGCAACAGGCCTTTCCCACGGGCTGGTTCCTGGTCTGCTTTTCCGACGAGTTGGCCGCGGGGCAAGTGAAGTCCCTCCAGTGGATGGGCCTCGAGGTGGTCGCGTTTCGCACGGAGGCGGGGCGCCCTTGCCTGAGCGATGCGTTCTGCCCTCACATGGGGGCGCACTTTGGGCACGGTGGGACCATCGAGGGCGAGACCTTGCGATGTCCGTTTCACGGGTTCTGCTTCGACACCCGGGGAACGTGCGTCAAGACCGGATACGACACCCGGCCGCCTCGCAAGGCGAAGCTTCGCACGTGGCCAGTTCACGAGACCAACGGCCTGTTATTGGCGTACCATGGCCGTGACGCCGCCGCGCCCGAGTGGACCGTCCCCAAGCTCGACGAGGAAGGCTGGACGCCGCTGCGGCATGACACTTGGGCCCTCCCCGGGACACCGTACGATGTCGCGCGGCGTACAGTCGGCTTCGACCACCTGTCGACGCACTTGTCGATCGCCCCCGACACCGCCATGCCGGAGCTCCTCGATGCGGTCCACACCGAAGGCCCGAAGCTCAGTGCGTCTTACGCGGCGAATCGTCGCGTCGGGGGCCTCTTGCGCCGCAAAGGCATTCGGACCGAGTTCCGCCTAACCAAGTGGGGGCTGGGTTACTCATGTCTTGAGGTCGAGATGCCGGAGCTCGGTGTTTGCTCTCGGCACTTCGTATTCGCAAGCGCGACCGACGAAGACTCGGTGAGGCTCGGCGTGGCCGTGAGCCTTCGTCACGTAGACCGACCTACCAAGGCGAGCGCCCTCTTCCGCCTATTGCCGCGGCGGCTGCTCCATCGACTCGTGGTCGGTGCTCCGCTGCGCGACTACCGAGACGACGTCTCGAAGTACTTCGAAGGTGGCGTCGATGAAGCCGGCCGCGCGGGGTTGGGCGAGGCAGGGCTCGACTTCCAAGAGTGGGCGAGGCAGTTCGGTGGAAGCACTGGGCGCGATGCCACGATCAGCGCCGCGGAGTGAGGCGCCAAAGCCCCGCCGGCGCCACCAGATCGATCAACGACAGTCGTCGAAGCCGAGATTGGTTTCTGCGTTCCGAAGATCGTCTCGGTCCGCACCTCGCGCGAACACTGGGGGCGACCCAATAGGCCCGGGCACATCCCTCGAGCCGGGTCCTTCGATGACGTCGCCTGTCCACACGTCGAACCACGTGCCCTCGGGGAAGTAGACCGTTCGACTCGTCGCCCCCTCGCTCAGGATCGGTGCGACGAGCAACGAATCGCCGAGCATGTACTGATCGCTCAGGTCCCAAGTGGCCGGGTCTTGCGGGTAGTTGAGCATCATGTGCCGCAGGATGGGCGCCCCGGTCATCTCCCATTCCGTCGCAAGCGCGACGATCTCTGGGATGAGGGCGCAATGCACGTACGTGAACCTCCGGAAGTGCTCCGCCGTCTCTTGATCGGTGTCCCAACGCCAGTTGTCGACCTTGTCGGCCCCCTGGTGGGTCCTCATGATCGGGCTGAACGCGCCCAGCTCCGTCCAGCGAAGATAGAGCTCTTTGGTGCTTGGACCATCGCCACGCGCAAAGCCCGCAATGTCGTGCGTGACGAACGGTTGCCCCGCCAGCCCGAGGTTGATCATCGCGGGCACCACCGTGGGTAGACCATCGAGCAACCCCCAGTTGGTTTCTTGGTCCCCTGTCCAGTGAATCTGAGCGACTTCCTGAACGCCAGTGTATCCAGACCGCGCGAACATCACCCAGTCCCCGTCGGGGCGAACCGCGTCCATCGCCTGCCGCGTGGACCGCTGCCAATCTACTGGGAACGTATTCCTTCGTTCGACGCCGTCACTGCCATCGCTTGCAACCGCATCGAGCGGTACCCACTCGCCGAAGTCGGCCATCCAACCATCGACGTCATAGTCTCTTACGATGGAAGCCAGGGACTCGGCGATGTAGTCGATGGTGTCGGGGTTCGAGAAGTCCGGGTGCCCGTTGATCTCCGGAATGTTCGGCGCGATCGCGGGAAGGTAGGTTCCGCCGTCAGGGTCATCGACGAGCAGCCCCATCTCTTCCATCTCGGCGAAGCGCGGCTCGCCGTTGTCGACGATGAACGGGTTCACGTAGGTAAGAAACCGGTAGCCTCGATCGTGGAGCCCGCTCACCATCCCGCCAAAGTCGGGGTAGCAAACGCTACAGTCTTCGATATCCGGGCATTGGTCCTCGGGGATGCACGCCTCCCTCGGCTCCCACACATACCGAACCCCAAAGCCTCCATCGAAGTTGATTCGCACGCCGCCCCAATCCTGAACCCACATCGCGGAAACCGGGATGTCGACGTCTTCGAGCCGGTTGACCTCGGCAAGCACGGCTTCGCGCCCTCCTTGGGAACCGATCCAAAGCGAGTAGGCCCAGAGCGGCGGCTGTGCCGGTCGCCCGACCAGGTCGTTCAACTGCCGAAGAACATCAACCGGGGTCGGACCGTGGAACACGCGCCAGACGACGGGCGCGCCGCTCACCACTTCGAACCACGCCACGTCCTCGTCGGTCGCACATAGGTCCACCAGAACCCGCCGGCTCGTGTCGAAGAGCGCGCCAAAGCCTCGCGCGTCGACATAGTAGGGCATCGGGAAGTACGTCGTATGCTCATCACCGGCGACACCGCCCGATGCATCGCGTCCGTTCCCCTGTTCGGTGACCAACAAAGGGAACGCGTCCCCACGCTGGTTGGTCGCGTTGTACTGCTCGCCAAACCCGTGGAACGTCCCGAGTTCGTCGCACCGAATGCCCACCGCGATCGAATCGGCCGCGTCGCCCGCTAGCTCGAGGCGAAACTCGCTGGCGTCTTCGCCAACGACAGTGGCGGTCAGCGTTGCCGTGCGCGAACCACTCTCGTTTGCGTACCGCACTGTCGCGCCGTTCTCATCGTTCGACACCCCGTCGACGAGGAGCGGATCGACGACTTCGTCGGTCCGATCGAAGATCTCGGGCTGGCCGAACCAGGTCTCGGTGAAGTTGCGGACGATGGGGCCCACCGGTGCGGTCGCGAATCGCTCAGCACCGTCGATGACCACGGCAACACTGCCACTGTCGTTGGCGACGATCTGAACGGTCCCGGATGGCCCGGGGCTATCTTCTGAATCACTGCAGCCAGCGACCACCAAGGCAAGCCAGACCGCACCCATAAGCCAACGTCGAATCATGCGTCACTCCATCTCCGGACAGGCAACCATCCCCGGAAACCGGAGGCCGGGCAAGCTTCAGGCCTACTTGAGGTTCGCGAGGGCGATCCTGCCCCACGCCGGCTCGCTCAGGCTACCCACGTAGAGCGAGTCCCCCACTTGTTCGACGCTCGTCGTCATCGAGAACTGCAAGCCATCCACGTCCTGCACACTCCTCGAGATGCTGCCGTCCTCGTCAAACTCGACCAGGAATGGGTGGCGCCTCGGCTTCGGTTGAAGCGCCGAAGGGATCCGATCGAGCACCTTCCGCACCCATGGGCTCTCGGACGCACCGTCGACGATCGGATTCCGAGGAGCGTAGAGCGCAAGCCAGAACGTGCCGTCTGGGCTGGTGGAGATCCCGTCCGGGAAACCCGGCAAGTTGCTCGCAAAGATCTCCACCCGCCCCGCGTTGGGGCCTCGCACGAAGACACGTTTGACGCCGTAGCGCATCGTCTCGTTCACGAGCACGTAGGTCTCGTCGGGCGACACCGCGACGCCGTTGGCAAAGTGGAGCTGACTCACGACAACTTTGCACGTGCCCTCGTTGATGTCGTACTTCAAGAGCCGGCCGTTTGGGGCACTCTCGAGCACCTCCTTCATGACGTTGTGGTGACCCCACTTGTACGACGCATCGGAGAACCAGGCGACGTTCTGCGAATCGACGTCAACGTCGTCGGTGAAGCCAAGCCGGTGATACCCAGCGTCGGTGCACAGGACCGTCAACACGCCATCGGGTGAGGCAGACAGAAGCCCTTTTTGAGCATCCGCGATGATGAGGTTCCCGTTGACGTCGAAGTCGAGCCCGAGCGGGCGACCTCCCGTATCGACGAAGACATCAACCGACTCGCCGTCCGGCGAATAGCGCAGGACCTGCCCTTGCGCGACGCCAACGTAGACACGACCGTCGGCATCCACGGCGACGTCCTCGGGTCCGTGCGAGTTCGGTGTCGGGAACAACGCCATGTCTTGTAGCAACCGGTTGGGAGCGAGCGCGCCTTCGAGCGGCGGCAACGGATGCGCCGTCCACGCCACCGGCGAGATCTTCACGGGCCAGAGCATCAAGTAGAGCCCCAGCAAGAGGATCAACACACCGAGTCCTCGCCACACCTTCGCGCGCATCACCCGACCTTCCGACAACCCCTCCGCTTCTATCACGCCTGGGTGCGGAGTACACCGTGCCACGCTCGAGGTGGCGACGGTCCCTAGGGGGTCGCTGATTCGCCGCCTTTGCGATTCTCGCCCTTGTCTGTGTCCTTCGTGTCTTTCGGTGCCGACTCTTCCGCTTCGGCCGAAGGCATGTTGATCAGCCCCATCACCGCCACGGTGAGCAAGTCTTCCTCAGCTTTGCCCAACGGGCACAGGTCTCTTCCGAGATACTCGCATGCACGTCGCTTCTCTCGTTCAGGGTCTTCGACGTATCGGCCGTCCTGGGTGTACCAAATGCCATCGGGCGTTCGCGCGAGCATGCCGTTGGCATACTTCCAAGTTCCTAGGCCGCTCTTGGCGCGCGGGCCGCTCGGGAAGTACCACTCATCGCGCCGGTTCTTGGCGATCCGGCCGTTCGGATAGTTGAGCTGAAACAGCGAGCGCGTGATCGGGCGGCCGTTGGTCCATGTGGTGACCGGTTGGCGCGTCACCCGATAGCCGACGAAGGGAGCACACACGTCTCGTTTCACCTGGCTCAAATTCCTTTGCTCCTCGACTGTGAGGAGACGCCCGCGTCGACTCTGATCGTCGAGGCGCGCCAAGAAATCCATGATGGTGAGCTCCTCGCAGGTCGGCGAGGCCATGAGCGTCTGCTGGGCGTGGGCGGGAACCGCCGCGAGGCACCATGAGGCGAGAGAAAAGGCGACCGAGAGGGTGTGTACTTTGATCGGCATGTCCAAGAGACGTCCCGCGGGAGCCTCCTATTCGTCCGGCGCCGACACGCTTCGTGGGCCACGCGCGCTCCGCCTTCGCAAACGGTTGGCTTCCGCGAACCGGGCCTCGGCCCACTGTGTGGCCTGCTGGTGTGCGCCGACGGCGTTCGGGCCGCCATTTCGCTGCACGTACGTGCCGTCAGGCTGCATGTCCCACACGCTCCTTTGGTCCTCGAGGACCGTATCGAGGGTGTTGCGAAGCTCTTGTTGAAGCGCTGGCGGGTCGACCGGGACGAGGACTTCAACCCGGCTAACGAGGTTCCGCGTCATGCAATCGGCGGAGCCGATGTAGAACTCTTCTTTGCCGCCGTTTCGGAAGTAATAGACGCGCGAGTGTTCGAGAAACCGGCCGACCAGACTCACGACGCGCACGTGGTCGGAGAGCCCGGGCACGCCCGGACGGAGCCGGCAAGAGTCGCGGACGATGAGGTCCACGCGCACCCCCGCTTGAGAGGCCTCGTAGAGCGCTTTCGTGATGTCTACGTCCTCGAGGGCGTTGGTCTTGATCTGGATGAGCGCGTCGTCGCCGTTCTGCGCGTGGCGAACCTCGCGGCGGATCTTCGCGAGGAGTGCGGGCTTGAGAAGCTTGGGCGCAGGCAAGAGCTTCTTGTAGGCGCGGCTCGGCTTGTAGCCGGTGGTCAGGTAGTTGAAGAGCTCCGTCGCGTCGCGTCCGATGGCGGGGTCGCAAGTGAGGAGCCCGACGTCACTGTAGAGCTTGGCCGTCTCGTCGTGGTAGTTGCCGGTCCCAACGTGGACGTACCTGCGAAGGCCGTCGTGATCCCGCCGAACGACCAGGATCACTTTGCAATGCGTCTTGAGGCCGACGACCCCGTAGGTCACGTGGATGCCCGCCTGCTCGAGCTTGCTGGCCCAGTTGATGTTGGCCTCTTCGTCGAACCTCGCCTTGAGCTCAACGACGACCGCGACCTGCTTGCCGTTGATCGCGGCGTTGATCAGGTGCTGGATCACGCGCGACTTCGCCGACGTGCGGTAGAGGGTCATCTTTATGGCGCGAACTTTCGGGTCCTCGCTGGCCTCGCGCAAAAAGCGCTCGACCGACGTGCCGAACGACTCGTACGGGTGGTGCAAAAGCAGCGCTTTTTGGTCCCGAATCGCATGAAAAATATTGCTCCGCCCGACGAGCGCAGGTGCGTCGACAGGTCGGTGATCAGGGTCCCGGTGCTCAGGAAGATCGAGGCGCGCGAGTTGAAACAGGTCGGCCAACCCGAGGAAGCCATCGACCTCGAACACGTCCGATTGCTCGTCGAGGCCGAGCTCAGCGGCCAGACGACCACGGTGGGTGGCATCCATGCCCCGAGCGACTTGGAGCCGGACGATGGGCGCAAACTTTCGCTCTCGTAGCTCGGATTCGATCAGCGCAAGCAGATCATCGGCTTTGTCTTCGTCGCTCTCGACGTCAGCGTTTCGGGTGACCCGGAAGAGCTCGGTTCGTTCGATGACCATGCCCGGGAACAACAGGTCGAGGTTCTCCGCCATGATCTCCTCGAGCGGAACGAAAACCAACGAGTTTCGAACCCGAGCGAACCGCGGAACCCCGGCGCCAAGGGGCACCTTCACCCGAGCCATGAGCGGGGTGGGGTCCTTAGGATAGTGGAGTGAGACCAATAGATTGAGCGAAAGGTTCGAGACGAAGGGAAACGGGTGCGCGGGATCCATCGCCTGCGGCGTGACCAGCGGGAAGATGTTGTCGATGTAATCGTCGCGAAGCCAAGCGCGGTCCTCTTCAGGGAGTGACTTGTAGCTCGCGACCTCAACGCCAGCCTCGTCCAAGCGCCGGCGCAGGTCGGCCCAAAGCGCCTGTTGCTCGACGATGAGCGGCCGAATGACGTCGTAGGCCTCGTCGATCTGCTGGGCGGGCGTGCGACCGTCGACGGTGAGCTTGTGCACGCCAGCCGCCACCTGCTGCTTCAGTCCGCCAATGCGCTTCATGAAGAACTCGTCGAGGATGTGGCCGGTAATGGCGATGAACTTCACCCGTTCGAGCAGCGGCGTGCGCGTGTCGTGGGCCTCGTGAAGCACGCGGCCGACGAACGACAGCCACGTCAACTCGCGGTTGAGGTAGTTCTCGGGGGCGTCGAGATCGACCGCCGTCGTTTTTTCGTGGTCGGGGCCGTCGTCGAGCGCCTCTCCCGTTGAGCGTCCGTTGGTGTTGGCGAGCGTAGAACTCATGAGGAGCCTTACATTCTAGCGTGTAGGGAGGTCCCCGAGCCAGGGCTGAAATTGCGCTCTCAGGGCAACACCACTACGCTAGGCCCGGATTTCCATTGGAAAAGCGCGACACACTCACGCCACGGAAACGACCAAGCCAGGAGCGCTCCCGCGACCGTGTGGAGCGAATCCTCGAGGCGACCGCGACGCTCCTGAACGAAATGCCGGTCGACAAGATCACGACGCAAGCCATTGCGGACACCGCCGAAGTCCCGATCGGGTCGGTGTATCAGTACTTCCCAAACAAGCTCTCGGTGCTGGCCGAGTTGGCCCGTCGGGTGATGGAACGCGTCGATGCCTCGACCGCGGAGCTGGTGGCCGATCAGTTCGGGGTGCTGTCCTGGGACCAAGCTATCGATCGCGCCGTCGACGTGACAATCCAGGGCTACTCGGGGCAACCGGGATACGTGCAGCTTCTGCTGAGCATTCGTCCGACGCCAGAGTTCCGGGAAATCACGGACGAATCGAACGACCGGGTGGCTGCGATGATGGCGCTACACCCAGCCTTGCAGGCCGTCTTGCCGCCCGACCGGATCAGGCTGATAACCAAGTCGGCGATCAAGGCCGTCAACGCCCTCCAAGATTGGGCACTCTCCATCGACGACCCCGAAGAATCGGCGGAAATCGTGGCCGAAATGAAAACGTTGCTCAAAGGCTACCTGGCTGTCTATATGGGACAGCCCGATCACCCTGCGGCCGACTAGGGCCGCGAAAACCCCGTAATGGCAGGGTTTTGGGGTTTTTTTCGAATTATGAGGTTCCCTCACTTTTCAAGGTGAGGGTTAGGTGTTACATACGCGGGGCTCTGGAGGAGGAGTGTAAATTATGAACTGGAGACTACTTACGAGTGTCGCCCTCGTGGCGGCGCTGAGCATCGTCGGTTGTAGCGACGATTCGGACAATGGAACCGGTGGCGCTGGCGGCGACGGCGGAAGCGGCGGCGCTGGCGGAAGCGCGCCCAAGGGCTGCGACGACATCCCGGATACCACCTCGTACATCGTGCAAGGTGCACCCGAGACGTCGAGCGAAGACTGCACGCCGGAGCTCACGCTGGACGCGACCGGCGCAAACGATCAGGCGCAGATTCTCGAGGCGATCGAGCAGGCCGGCAGCAACGGCGTCGTGTGTCTGAACGCTGGCGAGTACGTGATGGGTGGCACCGTCGACATCACGACCGCCCCCGGGCTCACGCTCAAGGGCATCGGTGACTCGCCGGACGACGTGGTGCTCGAGTACGCCAACGAGTCGGGCGAATGCCAAGGCAACCAAGGCATCAACGTGACCGTCGACGACGTTACGATCGAAAACATGTGGGTCCGGAACACCTGTGAGAACGCGGTCGTCCAGCGCGGCACCAACGGCTCGGTGTTCCGCAAAGTGCGCGTGAGCTGGGACGGTACACCGCGTGTCGAGAACGGCGCGTACGGTGTCTACCCAACCGACTGCAGCAACACGATCGTCGAGTACTGCCAGACGCAGGGCGCGTCCGATGCAGGCGTCTACGTCGGCAAGTGTGACGGCGGGTCGGTTCACGACAACGTCATCTACGAGAACGTGGCAGGCCTCGAGGTCGAGAACTGCCAGAACGTCGAGACTTTCAACAACGAGATCTTCGACAACACCGGCGGCTTGTTGGCCCTTCAGCAGGACATCTCGAGCGAAATGCAGTCGAACGGCAACGTTCGGCTCTTCGACAACGAAGTCTACTGCAACAACCGCGAGAACTTCGCGCAGCCGGGGAGCGCCGTATCAGGCATTCCCGTGGGGACGGGCGGTTTGAGCTTCGGTGGTGATGGCATCGAGTTCTTTGGGAACGAGTTTACCGACAACGCTGCGTTCGCGCTTGGCCTCGCAGCCAATCTGCTCACGTGCCAAGTCGCGAGCTCCGACTGCCCGCCGTACACCGAAGGCTACGACCCGTACGTGCAGAACGTCTACATCCACGACAACTTCTACGAGAACAACGGCTACAACCCGACGGGCGACTTCGGCGACCTGTTCAACCAGCTCGGATTCGGCGGCGAGGATAACCCACCGGTGCCAAACACGGTCTGGGACGGCTACCAGCCACTCGCCTGCGACGACGCAAGCGAAAACGCAGGGGATCCTTGCTTCTCGAACGACGACTGCCCCGACGGCGCCTGCGCCGTCGCCGCTAGTGGGCCCAACGACGCTGGCATCTGCCTCGGCACCGACGCCGAGACGGCCTCGAGCATTCTCGTGATTGGCGACCCGTGCTCCAACCTGTCGCTGAACCTGCTGGAATACGTCGGTTGTGCGCGGATGAACAGCATCGACGTCAACGACGACTTCCTCTGCGCCCCGTAACGGATCTCTGAAGGGAAGACCCCATGAAGACTCTTAACTTGAATCTGTTCCTTTCCCTGGTCGCGTCGCTAGTCCTCTTTGGGTCTGGCTGCAGCGACGATGGCACCGGCATCGGTGCGACAGGTGGCGACGGCGGTACCGGCGGTGCCGGTGGCGCTTCGGGTGCTGGCGGCGCTGGCGGCGCCGCAGGCACGGGCGGAGCAGGCGGCGATGGCGGCACGGGCGGAACACCGTCCGGCCCGCCGGCGATGTTGTCGGAGTGGGGTCTCTTTTCAGACATCGAAAACCAAGTCCCAGAAGAGGGCGTCCTCCCGTACGACGTGAGGGCGCCCCTCTACTCGGACGCCGCGGCGAAGCTTCGCTTCCTGCAAATCCCCGAGGGACAGACGATCGAGTACTCGAACACGGACCGTTGGGTCCAGCCCGAAGGCTCGATCTACGTCAAGACATTCGCGTACCCGGTCGACGAACGTGATCCCGAACTCGGGCTGCAGCTGATCGAGACCCGCATCATCGAGTTCAAAGAAGACGGCGAAGTCGATATGTGGACGTACGTCTACCCCGAAGGCGACAACTCAGACGCCGAGCGCATCGCATGGGGCCCCACGCTGCCAGTCAGCTACATCAACGCCGAGGGAGAGACCGTAGAGCTCGAGTACGAGGTCCCGAGCTCCGCGGCTTGCCGAGTATGTCACAGCTCAGCGCCGACCTCGCGGACCCTCGGGCCGTCGACGGGCATGCTCAACATGAACCTCGACTACGGTGGCGAGATCGGCGAGCAGAACCAGGTCGATAGGCTGAACGAGCTTGGGCTCTTCGACACGGAGCCCCCGCCCGAAGAGGAGCGCACGACCTTCGTGATGGACCCGACCGAAAATACGACCGAAGACCTGCACGACCGGGTTCGTTCGTACTTCGATTCGAACTGCGGCCACTGCCACGCCGAGGACGGAGAGGCCAACGACAAGGGGCTCTTCCTGACATTCCAGTCGATGGATCCCAGCGAGCCCGACGCCGACACTTACTTCAGCTGGGGCGTCTGCAAAGATCCTACCTCGGCCGGCAATGGTACGACGTGCGAACAGAGCCTCGATGTCGTGCCCGGAAAGCCGGAAGAGTCGCTCCTTCTATGCCGCCTACGATCGGTGGCGCCCGGAGAGCTGATGCCACCGCTCGGCCGCACGACGAGCCACGCAGCTGGTGTCGCCCTCGTCGAAGAGTGGATCGCCGAGCTTCCGAATCTGTTCCCCGACATTCCGACCTGTCAGTAGGCAATGCGAATCCAAAACCTCGGCACGTGTCTGGCACTGGCTACGGCCCTGCTGGTCACGGGATGCGGTGACGCGTCCGTCCCTCTCGACGGAGGTGCGGGCGGCGGTCCAACCGACCCGCCGCCCACACCGTGGCCGGTTACCGAGTTTCCGGCGCTTCCGAGCGAGGCGCTCGATGTGCCAGATGCACGCATCCGACTTGGGAACCTCTTGTTCTACGACCCGATCCTCTCGGTCGATCGGGAGACGGCGTGCGCGACTTGCCACAGCGAGTTCTGGGGCATGAGCGACGCCCTCCCCCTCGCCGTCGGCAACGGCGCGGGCCCTCTGGCTGGGCCAGGTCGGGAAGGGCCGAACACACTTCGCCGCAATTCCCCAGCGCTCTTCAATTTGGCATTCCGGGAGACACTGCTGTTGGACGGACGCGCACGGACCCTCGAAGAGCAAGCGCTCATGCCGCTCGAAGCCGAGGACGAGCTAAACCTCGCCCCGGAGGACGCCATCGCCGAACTGATGGCGATCCCCGAGTACGTCGCCCTCTTCGAGGAGGCATTCCCCGACGACCCCCGGGTCACGACCGCCCACCTCGCCAGCGCCCTCGCCGCGTTCCAGCGCACGTTCGTGTCGGACCGGGCCGTCTATGATGCGTATGTCCAGGGTGACACCGCCGCGATGTCGGCGGAGGAAGTCGACGGCATGTTTCGGTTTGCCGAGATGGGCTGCAATGACTGCCATCGACCGCCTCTCTTCGAATCCGAGCGTTTCGAAAACCGGCAGGTCGCTGGAGCCGATGGCGCGGACGAAGGCCGTGCCGAGGTCACCGGCAACCCCGAGGACGCCGGCAAGTTCCGGGTTCCGTCACTCCGAAACGCCTTTGACACCAAGCCCTACTTCCACGACGGCTCGGTCGACAAGCTCGACGACGCCGTCCGGCACGAGCTCGAGCAATCGGGCATGCCCTTCGACGAAACCGATGTGGCGGCGATCTCTGGCTTCATCAACCGCTCGCTCCGAGACGACAGCCGCCAAGCCGATCGTCCGCAGACCCTTCCAAGCGGCCTGCCGACACCGCTCGACGGCCCGGTCTTCCCCGGCCGGTAGTATTTAGAGCGTCTCTGACCAACGGCTCGGTCGGTCTTGCGGCCTGATGGCACGATCTGCGCCCATCCCCTCACGCTCGAAGATGCGCTGCATCTCCTCGGTTCGCGGACGGCGCATCTCGCACCATCAGGCCGCAAGCCCTCGGTCGCCGTCGATCAGAGACGCTCTAGAGTTCTCTTCGGCTGTTGGGTGTGCGTTAGAGGAGGAGGTGGCTCTCGGCCAGGGTGGGTTCGTCTTGCACGAGGTCTACGTGCGAACGGGCGAACCGGTTCGCCACTTGAAGCGCGCGGTCGCCTCGGTCGTGGTCGAGGGCCCATTGCGCGTGGTCGACCAAGAGCGCCAACTCGAGTGCGCGGCCGACCGTCATCGCGAAGCGTCGCGCGCCCGCCTCGAGCTCCGGCCGATCTTCGACGGCGCGTTGCAACCAGTGTCCGGCATGTTCGGCGGCCGCGCGCGCCACCTTTACCGCTTTGGAAAGCCGTCGGTCGTTTGCCGCGGAGAGCCGCATCGACATCTCGTCGAGGTACGCCTCCCAAACGCCTTCCTGCCGAAGTACCTTCAAGGCGTCGAGCGACAGCACGTTGGTCGTGCCCTCCCAGATCGACAACACCTGCGCGTCGGCGAGCAGCCTCGGAAGGCCCGTGTCGTTCACGTAGCCCGCACCGCCGAAGCACTCGAGCGCCTCCGACGACAGGCTGACGACCTGTTTGCCCGTAGTGAGCTTGGCGATCGAGGTCAGTAGCCGAAGGGCGAGCTCCTCGGATGGCGTTGCTTCGCCGCTTTCGACGCGGCCGAGGAGCTCGACGAGCCGAAACGCGAGCAGGAACGCGCCCTCGGTCTCGGCGACCATCCCGCCGAGCGTGTCCACGTGGAGGGGCATCTCGTGCAGAGGCTGCCCAAACACTTTGCGACGACGGGCGTAGTCGATCGCGAGCGCCACGGGCCGGCGCATTCCGTAGGCAGCGCCCACCGCGTTCCACGTGCGGGTCACATTGAGCATGGGTGTGATCGAACGTACGCCGTTTTCGAGACCCGCCACCGGGATCGCCGGCGTGCCTTGCAAGTTGAGCTCTGCGGTCGGGAGCTTTCGGGTTCCAAACTTGTCTTTGAGCCGGTTCACTTGGATGTTTCGGAGGTTCCCGGCGTCGTCGCGGAGCTCGAGGTAGAACACCGCAAGGCCCCGGCCTCCCGGCGGATTGCCTTCGGGTCGCGCGAGGGTGATCGCGATCTCGGAAGTCGTTGCTGACGTAAACCACTTGGTGCCGTGGAGCCGCCAACTGTCGCCATCGCGTCGTGCGACGGTTTCGGTCTGACTGACATCCGACCCGCCGATGCGCTCGGTCATCCACTGACCCGAAGTCCACATCAACGCGGGATCACGAGACAGCAAGCGAGGGACCGCGTGATCGATGAGCGCTTGATTGCCCGAATCGATGAGCGTCCGCGCGGCCCCATCGGTCATTGCCAGGGGACACGAATAGGTGTCCATCGACGCTTGCACGAGGTAGTTCATCACGTGCTGGTGCGTTCGCGCGTACGGACCGAGCGCCTTGTCGTAGCCCGCGGCGACCAGCCCGTGCTCGGCCGAGATGACCTGGGCGCGCTTCCACACATCGGTGACTTCAATCCGGTCGATGCGATGCCCCCATGCGTCCCACTCGATGTGCCGAGGTTCGTTCAAGCGGTCCGCGAGCGAAGCTCGGTAGAGTTCGCCGCCACTGAGGTCCCCGAGGGCACGGTATTCGGATTCGTGCGCATCGAAGATTTCGGCAGGCAGGGTTCGGGCGAGGTACTCCTGCAGTAGCGGGTCGGAATCGTATTGATTTCCGAGGGTTGGGGGCTCTTGGTAGAAGTTCATATTACTGACGCTAGCATTGAGTGCGTTTCAGGGAAATCTCGGAGGTACGGCGCTAAGTGCTAGAGATCTCCCATGATCCCGATCAAAGTCGCGGCTGGGTCGCTCAACCAGACGCCCCTCGACTGGGTGGGCAATCAGCGCCGGATCGAAGCGGTGTTGGCCGAGGCTCGCCGTCAAGAGGTCGGTCTCCTTCTCTTGCCCGAACTTTGTACCACAGGATACGGCTGCGAGGACGCCTTCCTCGGCCCAGACGCCGCAGCGCGCGCGTGGCAGATGCTGCGCGCGCTGCAGCCACAGACCCGCGGCATGGCCGTGAGCCTCGGGATTCCGGTACGCCGCCGCGGCGGCCTCTACAACACCGCCTGCCTGCTCGTCGACGGCAAGATCACGGGATTCGTCGCCAAGGAGCACCTGGCGGGGGAAGGTCTCCACTACGAACCGCGTTGGTTTAAGCCGTGGCCGAACGACCAAGTCGTGTCGCTCGAACGGGATGGCGAGCACTACCCGTTTGGCGATGTCTTCTTCGACGTCGGTGGGGTCCGGATCGGTTTCGAGATCTGCGAGGACGCGTGGGTCGCACAACGGCGTGGTGCGCTCGACGGCCACGCGATGGATCTGCTTCTGAACCCAAGCGCGAGCCACTTCGCGTTTGGCAAGCACGAAGTTCGAGAGCGACTCGTCCTCGAAGGGTCCCGATCGATGGCGGTCGGATACCTCTACGCCAACCTGCTCGGCAACGAAGCCGGGCGTGTCATCTATGATGGTGGTTGCTACGTCGCCCAAAACGGATCGCTCCTCGCCAGGTCCTCGCGATTGACGTTCGACGATTGGACGTTGACGACCGCCACCCTCGACATCGAGGCGTCCCGGACGGAGCAGGTCCGGACCCGAAGCTTCAAAGCCGACAGTCATGACCCGGGGGACAAACGGGTCACCGTCGATTTCGAATTCCCGCGCGCCTCGATGGAACGTTCCACGCCGAGCCTCGCGGCTTGGGAAACCTCCGAGAGCCACAAAGAAGAAGAGTTCACCCGTGCGCTTACACTCGCCCTGTTCGACTACCTCCGAAAGAGCCACTCTCGCGGGTTCGTGCTGAGCATCAGCGGCGGCGCCGACTCCGCCGCCGCGGCGTGTCTGGTGGCCCTGATGGTCGATCGCGCACGTGAAGCCCTGGGGAACGACGCGTTTGCGGACAAGCTCGGTCTCGAACCGCTTGGAGACGCCAAGGCCTGGGTCGCCGAACTCCTTTGCTGCGCATACCAACGCACCGAGAACAACGGCCCGGTCACCGAGAACGCCGCCACGACGATCGCCCGAGCACTCGGCGCGACGTACTACGTGCTCGACGTCCAGGCGCTGGTCGACACATATGTGGGCATGATCGGCGACGCGACGGGTCGCGCCCTCAACTGGGAAGACGACGACCTCACCCTTCAGAACATCCAAGCGCGGGTTCGTGCGCCAAGCGTGTGGATGCTCGCGAACATGCGCCGTTCGCTTTTGCTCTCGACCAGCAATCGTTCGGAAGCTGCCGTGGGCTACGCGACGATGGATGGGGACACCGCCGGCGGCCTCAGCCCTATCGCGGGCATCGACAAGGCGTTCTTGCGCCACTGGCTCACCTGGCTCGAAACCAAAGGCCCAACCGGGATGCGCGCGATCCCGGAGCTCTCGGCGATCAACGTGCAAGCGCCCACGGCCGAGCTCCGCCCCCTCGACCAGAACCAAACCGACGAAGGTGATCTGATGCCTTATCCGGTGCTCGACGCGATCGAGCGACTGGCGATTGGCGACAAGCTTCCTCCCGTCGACTGCCTCGAGATCCTCCGGAGTGAGTTCGAGGCTTACGACGAGGCCACGCTGCGCACATGGGTGAAGCGGTTCTTTCGACTGTGGTCCCGGAACCAATGGAAGCGAGAGCGCTACGCCCCCTCGTTTCACGTGGACGACAAGAACCTCGACCCGAAGACGTGGTGCCGGTTTCCGATCCTCTCGGGCGGGTTCGAGCTCGAGCTATCGGAGCTTTGAGCGGGCCAGGTCTACCGCCCGGTGGATCTCATCGCGCACGAGGTCTGGGCGTTCCATCGTCATGAAGTGAGACGCATCCGCGAGGTTGAGCAGCCGTGTTTCGGGGCGCGTGCGCATGAAGGCGTCCCGAGACGCGTTCGGCAGAGGAGGCCCGTCTCCCTGTCGCGCGAACAACGTAGTGGGGCACCGGAGCTTGCGGACGTGCCGAAACGGACGTGCGGTGGCCATCGCGAACACGCGGCTCTCCCACTCGCGGGCGCAGCTCAGTCGGACACCGTCCTCGGTCGGGATGGTGCCTCCTTCGACGTACGCCTCGATCCATTCCCGAGGCCACGTCCGAAAGGCACCTTTGCCGACGAAGTTGTCGACGGCGGCCTCCTTGGACGGAAAGTCCATCCGACGTTTGGACGCGGCGCGGGCGATGGGGATTTGCGGCGTGAGCCCCACGGCCCGTACGGCCGCGACGGTCCACCCAAGCCGCGGCGGAGGCATCACCGGGTCGACGAGAACGAGCGCCGCAACATCCTCCGGGTGATGGGCCGCGACCGCCAAGCTGACCGTTCCTCCCATCGAATGGCCAGCCAGGACCACCGGCCGGCGCACCGTCGCGAGCCACGACGCGAGGTCTGCCTCGAAAGGCTTCCAGGACCGAAGCTCCCCCGGCACCGCGCGGGCCTGGGACAACCCATGACCGCGCGCATCCATCGCGAAGAGATCGATGGCGGGGTCGAGCGTCTCGAAGAGCGGCGCGTACGTGTACGCGTTGAAACCTGTCGCGTGCGCGAAGTGCAAGACGACTTGGCGGTCGCCCTGGGCAGGGCGACGAATCAGCGAGAACTCTCCGAACGACTCCCTCCGCAGGGTCACGACTCGGGATTGATCCTCTTGAAGACACGCCCGACGATGCCGTCGGTCGTGGCAGGCATGAACCGTTTGAGCGCGTCAGCGACCCGGGTTTCGGTGGTGATCAGCACACGCGGGGAGTTGTACTCGATCGCTTTGACCACCCGAGCAGCGACCACGTCGGGCGAGGTCCCAAGGCGATCGAAGAGGCGTTGTGTGTTCTGCCGAACCGCCTCGGACGTCGTCAGTAAGCGCGCGTCGCGGACGATGTTGGTTTGGATGGTCCCAGGATGGACCGACGTCACGCCGATGCGATCGTCCGCAAGCTCGAGACGGAGCGATTCGCTGAAGCCGCGGATGGCGAACTTCGTGGCCACATAGCTCGTTTGGAGTGGCGGGGCGATGATGCCGAAGACGCTCGACAGGTTGACGATGTGCCCTTCCCCGGCCGCGCGAAAGTGCGGCACGAAGTACTTGCAGCCGTACACCACGCCCCAGAAGTTCACGCCGACGACCCACTCGAAGTCGTCGAGGCTTTGGTCTTCGAACGAGGCGATGATCGTCACGCCCGCGTTGTTGACCAGGACATGCGCGGCGCCGTGCACCGACACTACGTCGTCGGCGAAACGGGCCATCTGCTCGCGATCCGACACATCGACGTGATGCGTCGTCACGGTCACGCCCTCCCGCTCGAGCTCCGCCGCGAGGTCATCGAGCGAATCCTGATTGACGTCACAAAGGGCCAATCGGCAGCCCTTCGCTCCAAGCGCAAGCGCCGTTTCCCGGCCGATCCCGCTACCGGCCCCCGTCACCACCGCTACTTTCCCGCCAAGCTCCCGCATATCGGCCTCCGCGGGTGACCGTACCGGCGCCTCCCCACAGCGCAACCCCGAAAAACGCGTCGGTCACTTTCCTGCGCGCCACGGTCGAAACCCGGTTGAGCGACGAGCCGGGCGCAGAGTCTGGTATCCTCCGGGTCGATGAGTCGGAAACCGACCGCCCTCGTGCTCGTAGCCCAGGGCACCGAAGAAATGGAAGCGGTGATCACCATCGACGTCCTCCGCCGCGGGGGCATCGACGTCACCGTCGCGGGACTGGACGGCGCCGTGCCAACCCGATGCAGCCGCAGCGTCGTCATCGTCCCAGACGTGTCCGTCGACGACATTGATGGGGACTACGACGTCATCGTCCTCCCGGGCGGCGCTGAAGGCGCCAAGCGTCTCGCCGGGTCCAAACGCGTGGGCGAGTTGCTCAAGGCGCAGGAAAAGTCAGACCGATGGGTCGCCGCAATCTGCGCCGCGCCCGTCGCGCTCCACACGCACCAGGTGTTCGAGGGGCGACGCATGACCAGTCACCCGAGCGTGAAGCCCACGCTCGACGAATGGGCGACCTACAGCCAGAGCTCGGTCGTCCAGGATGGGAACTTGGTCACCAGTCGCGGCCCCGGGACAGCCTTCGCGTTCGCACTCCGCCTCGTCGGCATTCTCACCGATGCCGAAACGATGGCCGAGGTCCGCGCGCCGATGATGTTCCCGGTGCAGGTGTCGTAGTGGTCCGGTAGACAGGATTTCCGCTGCGGGTGCGAGTGAGATCCCGGCTGAAAGCGATGTGGCTCACGCTGCGATCTGCAAATCTTGCGTGCGCGTTGGCGAATCGACACGCGCACCAGGCGGCCGTTGACGCGCGACGCGATCTCGCCTTAGCCTCGTGTAACTCGCGAGGGCGCCCGTTCTTCGGGTCCTCGGAAATGGAGTTCGTATGACTATCTTGACCTTACCCCGCAGCCGCCCTGCGTGCGCATGGGCCTTCTTAGCGATCACAGCCCCCCTCGTCTTGGGCGCGTGCGGCGACAGCAGTCCCGAGAGTACCGACCCGCAGGTCGTGATCGAGATCCAAGCCCCCACCACCGAACAAGGGGCCACCATCACCCAGCTGGACTATGAGATCGCGTGCGACACCGAGTGGCGCGACGTCGACGCGGATGGCGTCTTCATGCCGGCGACGCGGCGAAGCGGCACCATGGAGCTCTTGGGTCCGGCCCGTTCAACCTCGGGCACCGAGCTCTCCAACACGAGCCTCTGGAGCGCGATCGAAGCGCCGCTCGACGGACTGTGCCTCCTCAACCTCATCGGAAGCGACGAGCAAGAGAGATCGATCTGCGCGAGTGCGGCCACGTTCCAAGCGATCGACGGGGAGACGACCGTGGTCGACCGTGCCGTCGGATGCATGGAGGTCCCGGCCTTCATTGGGGACCTCTCCTTGTTCGCCGAAGCGCCCGAACTCGTGGGCGGGCTCGAACTCGAAACCGTCGAGTTCACCGTCGACTGCGCCGCAGGAGGAACGGACTTCTTCGGAGGAGACGTCAGCTCCAAGGCCCAAGTCAACCTCAACGGAAACCTCGAAGTCTTTCAAGAGCCCACCGGCCTCGACGTCCAAGGCACCTTCGGCGAACTCCCCGTCGGCTCCTGCACCGTCCAACTCCGTGCCCGCGACCAAGACAACGAAGTCCGCTGCATCGCCAACGACCGCGTCACCATCGCCCCAGAGCAAACTCGAAGGTTGGAGATGGTGATAGGGTGCGACGCATAGAGCGCACGTCGGGCCCGACTCACGACTAATCCATCGTGAGGGGCTCGCGGTCGAAGATGAAGACAACTTCCGCGTTGGCGACCTCTGGCGCCACGAATTCTTCCGCGGACGCTGCGCGTGCTCACAGCACAAGCGATGGGAGTAGATGCGACCGTGAGTACAACCGCTTCGCTGGACGCTACCGTCTGCGCCAGCGGGTCGCCGCACCTCGCACGAACAATTACGTATAGAGGCCAAGCCGACGTTTTGGTAGGCCACGAGAAGTCTTGCTCACTCCGAGCCTAGGAGATGGTCTATGTCTGTTCATCAGATGGGCCACGTGCGACCCCCTGACGTCAGAGGGTCCGCTCGAAGCGCCCCAGTTCCGAACCCGTGGATAGTCGGTCTCTTGGTGGTCGCAGCCGGCATGGCGGGTGGCCTTACCTGCGACAGGTCCGGTGACCCAAGTCTTTCGTCCCTTGAGATCGTCGTGGACGGCACGAACCGCCTGACCTTCAACTCATCAACCCTTCGATACTCGCTTTGGTTCGACGATTCGGTCGAGGCAACGGTCGTCGCCACGGCAAACGACCCGAGCGCTCGCATCAACTGGAGCATCGGCCCGGAGAGCGGTTTCGTAGGAGTCGGATCGGGTGAGGTGACCGTCACGCTTGGGGCGGCGCCCGCCCTCTTTGTCACCGTCCGGGCTGGTGACACGGTACGAAGTTACCAGTTGAACCTGAACCCCGCGTGCCCCGCGGGCGACACATGCTCGAACGGTGGCGGCCCCGACGGAACCTGCGTCGACAACACTTGTGTCCAGTGTACGCCGGGGGCGCCGGAGGTATGTGACGGCCAAGACAACGACTGCGACGGACAAGTCGACGAGAACGACACTTGCACGCCACTGTCATCGACATGCGTCGGACCTTCGTTCCGTGGTCAGGACCTCGACGGCACTGACCTCAGCGCCCGCGCTGACCTCGAATGCGCCGACTTCCGCCACGCGTCCCTGCGCGGTGCGGTACTCCGACGCGTCGACCTCTCTTTCGCCGACTTCACGGGAGCCGACCTTCGGGACGCGGACCTCAGCGGTTCCGATGCAAGCGACGCCATTTTTTCAGATGCCGACCTCAGTTTCGCCGACCTTTTCGGCACCGACCTCGACAACGCCGTTTTTCAAGGCGCAGACCTGACCGGCGCCCTTTGACCATGGAGCACATCATGAACGCGATTCTTCGACCCACCCTCATCGCTTGCGCCACGCTCGTGGCCGCTATCGGAACCGGGGCGCCGACGGCGACGGCCCAAGAGGCAGCGTACCTCTTTCTCGACGGGATCTCCGGCGAGTCCACCACTCCCACGGGTGACGGCAACGCCATTCTCTGCGTGAAACTGACTCTGTCCGGGGCAAACGAAAACGCTGGTGGTGCCACCGGTGGTGTCTTCACCCTTGGACCCGTCACCTGCCGCATGCAAGGCGACCGAAGCGCGCCGGCCCTGCTTCAGGCCTCCGTCGAAGGAGCTCCCCGACAGGCGGAGATCCGCACCTTCCGCGGCGGACAGGGCGGGCCCTCAGGCGTGCAAGGGTTCTACACCCTCCGCAGCCAGTCGGCGATCGTGAACTCGATCCGCTTCGTCACGTCGGTCGCCAGCGGCGAGCCACCGCTGATCGAGTTCGAACTCTTATTCCAGACACTGGAGATCAGGCACGAACCGAGCGGCGACGCGTACAATTTCGAGCCATAGCCTGGTGATAGGATGCGACGCTTGGAACGCACGTCGACTCACCCAAGACCGCTGAAGGGCAGTTTTTCCGAAGCCTGCGGAACTTGGGTGTGAACCCTACGAATGAACGCCACGTTCGTCGCGCGTGTGTGTCTCCAGATCTTGCGGGGTCCCCGTCAGCTCGCCGCTCACGTCTCTTTACATTTCTTAACGCGCCAGAGAAATGCGGTAAACGCTTGTCGCCTAAAGCCACGGGATGACTCCTAACGTTTCCCGGCAAGAGTATGTCGATTTCCTCGAGGAAGGCCGACGACAGGCGGCCACCCGAATGCTCTCGGCCTGAACAGGGCCCGCGGAAAGCCTCACACGATGGCCCCGATCGCAGTCTTAGTGCTCGGCACACCCATATTCGGGCTTTCGCTGAGCCTCGATCCTGTGGCTGATTTCGGCTACTCGCACTTGGATGGTTCCACGAATGTTCTTGAACTCGAGGTGCCCGCGGAACTCGATCGACCCGGCCCCACCACGGCAGAGCTGCTTCGTCGCCGCAACAAGATCAAGCGTGTGCACAAGGCGCTGGGAATCGCGACGTGGTCAGCGACCACCCTCACGGTGATCTCCGGCATCTTCCAGTTCCAGGACAAATTTGGCTGGTGGGCCAGCCAAGGTGACGCGCCGTGCGAGCCCAGCTGTGGCGATGTGCCCGCCCTTCACTTGGCTCTCGGAGCGCTCACGGGCGCCCTGTTCTTCGCGACTTTCGGCTTGTCTTTCGCGATGCCTGATCCGCTAAACGCGAGCGAGGGCGACGGTGACTTCGCTCGCAAGTTGCGGACCCACAAGGCCCTGCGTTGGGTCACCTTTGGTGGAATACTCGCCCAGATCGGGCTCGGGCTGGTCATCTCGAACCCTCAGTGGTTCGGAATGAGTCGTGCCGAGAACTACAACGCGTTGCGAGCGCTGGCGACGACACACTTCGCGATCGGCGGCGTCACGTGGGGGGCACTCACGTGGCAAGGCGCGATCATGGTCTTCTGACGGCTAGCAGAACGAAGCGGAGGCAGCCATCCCGATCACCCCTCCGTCGCTGACATTGGGCCACGAGAGCGCGAGACGGCGCGGCTCGCCTCGGCGGGGCGTGCTACTGCCGCCAGAAAGCTAGCGAGTCTCTCGACCAGAGCGACGTACTGCTTATGAGCGGTATCCGGGTGCCGCTCTTGCAGTAGACCGTAGAGGTGATCGTGGGCTTGGGGCCACGGGGGTCCTGGGACCTTGACTCCCATGCGATCGAGGCCCGATCTGCCCAGCTCGATCAAAAGGGCCTCCGCCGTGCGCTCGCCGCGTGCCTTGTCGCGCACCCCCTTGGCGATCAAGTCCGCTTCGGGCAGTTCCGTCCAAGCGCGAGGCTCAGAGAGATTGGCGGCGGGGTCGACGGACGGCAGTCGCTCGGAGGGAGCAAGAAGCGACAACGGGTCCGCCGGCCCTGCAGCCCGACATCGGCGGTCGAGCTCCCTGCCAATGCGCGCCCAGTACTCGATCTGCTTCGAGACGCTTCGAAACTCCGTCACCGCCGTGGTGCGAGCGAAATCGACGAGCTCCTCGGATATGCGAACAAGAACGCTTCCCACGGCTCTCAGCTTAGATCTCGGGCAATGAACCGCAACAGACCAAGCCATCAAAAGCGGCGCAAGAGCCTCGACTTTACAATTCTTAATACCGCGGCAAAGCGGTGGACAAGAGGCGTTCGTAGCGTAAGCCCAATGAGTCTTGACGGTTCATCGACATGTGATCTCGGGGAAGCTCGAGATCGGACGCGGGCGTTCATCGGCCGAGTCCTCTTGATCGACGACGATGCGAGACTTGCTGAGATGATTCAGGAGTACCTCCAAGGCAACGGGTTTCATGTTGTGGTGGCCGGGAATGGATCGACCGGGGTTCACCTCCACAGAAACGAACCGTTCGACACGATCATCTTAGACTTGATGCTGCCCGACATCGACGGGCTTGAAGTGTGCCGAAGCCTTAGGGCCGAGGACAGTGTGCCGATCCTGATGCTTACGGCGAAAGGCGACCCGATGGACCGAATCATCGGTCTCGAGCTTGGAGCAGACGACTATCTACCAAAGCCATTCGAGCCACGCGAGCTACTGGCCAGGTTAAAGGCGATCCTGCGTCGCGGCCGGTCGGAGGTGGCCAACAACGTGGCCCGGTTCGGGCGCCTCGAAATCGACCGTGATGCGATGGAGGCTCGGCTGGACGGCAGGCGCTGCGAGCTGACCGCCTATCAGTTTCAGCTCCTAGACATTCTTGCACAGGGTGCGGGTCGAGTACTGACCCGTGACTACCTGATGCGACAGCTGCAAGGCGCCGCAATGGGAGTCTTCGATCGTTCGATAGACGTCCATGTGTCTCGAATCCGCGCCGAGATCGAGGACGACCCGAAGCACCCTCGAAGGATCATCACCGTCCGAGGCGCCGGGTACGTTTTCGCGCGGACCCAGGAGTAGAGTCGTGATCTGGCATCGGCTCTATATTCAGATCTGCGTCGTCGTTGCGGTAGCTCTGCTCGCGTTCGCAGTACTCGCGAACCTGCTCTGGGCCAACATCGATCCGGACCGCTACTACCACGCCATCTTCGAGAAAACCACGGCTCTTGCAACCCTGCTCCTACCGCCGATCGATGCTCCGGCCGACGAGCAGCAGCGTCAGATCGAATCAGTCTCGGCTGCCCTCGACTTCGGGATCACAGTGTGGGCCGAGGATGGTCGGTTGATCGCGGCGAGCGCTGAACCCGCTCGCCCACCCACCGGTGGTCTCTATCGCGGGGTCTGGACTTCGGCCAAGGGCGAGACGCAGTTTGCAACGCTGCTCCCCGATGGGCGCCGTCTCGTCATCGATTTGGATCGCCTAGCCGTTCCGAGCGACTCGGCCATGTTCGGAATCGCTTTGGCCCTCCTTGCTGTGTTTATCGTAGTGATCATGTACCCGTTCATTCGGTCGATGACCCGACGGCTCGAGCGTCTGCAGGGCGAGGTAGAGCGGATCGGGTCTGGCAATCTAGGCGCCCGCGTCGATGTCCAGGGTCGCGACGAGATCGCGAAGCTAGCCGGAAGCTTCAACAACGCCGCACAGGAGATTGAGAAGCTCGTGACGGCCCAGCGACTACTGCTGGCGAATGCCTCACACGAACTCCGAACCCCGCTCGCCCGCATTCGACTTGGAATCGAGATGTTGTCTATCCGCGACGACCCCGGTCGTCGCTCGGCCCTACAACGCGACATCGGCGAGCTCGACGATCTCATCAACGAGCTGATCCTCATGACTCGCCTGGATACGGGCCTCGGGCATCCCGACTTTCAGCCCGTCGACCTCGTTGCCGTGGTTGCCGAGGAGTGTGCACGGTACCGCGGTTGTTCGTTCGAAGGGACCGCCTCCGAGTTGTCGGGCGACCGGCGAATGCTGCAGCACCTCGTCAGGAACCTGATCGACAATGCCCACACGCACGGGGCCCCACCCGTGCAGGTCCAGCTCCTCGAACAGGGCGGCGTCGTCTCCCTCACGGTGACCGACGCGGGGCCGGGCATCCCTGAGGACCAACAAGACAAGGTCCTCAAGCCGTTCTATCGCGCCACAAACAAGCAGAACGTACCCGGTTACGGCCTGGGTCTGGCGCTAGTCCAGAAAATCGCCGAAACACACGGGGGATCGGTCTCGATCCAAACGACCCCGAAATCCGCGATCTCCGTGTCGTTTCCGACGCGACTTGCCGCACAGGCCGCCTGAGCTTCAGCGCGGAAGGCGACAAAGCGCACCGATTTACACTTCTTAACCGGCGCGAGAAACGCCCGAAGCATTGGCGGCCTAGGGTGATGATCATGGCGCTTCAGATCATCATCGGCAGCCATTTCGCCAAGCCCCGGCACGGTCAACAAATACAGTGCGAACCGACGAGCAAGGTCGGCGACAACCGGTTTCCCGGACTCGTTGTCGTCGCGCTGAGCGCGTTGTGGTTCGCCCCTGTCGCGCGCGCGAACGAGCCGCCACTCACCGACGAAGCGCCGCCCACGCCAGAGCATTGGGGGCGAAGCACAAGCGCCAGCGTCGATACACGGGTCGACACTGAATTCGCACCTTCGTTCAGGTTCGAGGACGGAAGCGAGGCCGAGCTCGGCCGCTTGGGTACCCGCATCGATGGCACCGTTCGGCGCAGTCGATTCTCTGCGAGCATCGGCGCAAGTGTCGAGAGCCAGAACTACACCTCGACCGACAACGACTTGCGGCTCCTTGGCACCCAGTTCAGCCTGACGATGGGCTACCAGAGCGACTCCGTCGGGTTCTTCGTGGGGCCGTTGCTCGGCATCTCTGCCGAGAGCGACTCGGACCTGGGTCAAGCGGTCACAGCAGGGGGAGCGGCGGGCGTCACGTGGTTGGTACATGAGACGCTGCTTGTCGGTGCCGGGGTGTACGCGAGCTCGCAGCTCGAAGGTCGCCCGCTCGTGTTGCCGATACCGATCTTCAACTGGCGCCCCATCGAACAGTTTCGAGTGACGAGTTTCGGTCGCTATGGGCCGGGTGGCAGCATCGAAGTCATCGGGGTACCGCACCGGGTTGTCGAGTTGAGCGCTGGGTTCACCTACCGAAACCAACAATTCCGACTGGATTCCGAGGGCACGGCACAGGGCGGGGTGTTCGAGTCGACAGGCGTCCCGGTCTGGTTTGGCGTGGCCTTGTTTCCGACCGAATGGATGCGCATCGACACGTACGTAGGCACGACTTTCGCCGGGAACATCAAGCTCCGAGAGCTCGACGGAAGTGATGCGTATGCGGCGGATTACAATCCGAACGTCACCGTTGGACTGTCATTGAGTCTCGAGTTCGACGCGGCCCGGAGCGCTGGACAGCAGTTCGCTCAGCGTTGAGTCGACAGATGAAGTGTGAGAACCCGAAGAAAATAACGACCCGAGAGACGGCTCGCCGTTGGCGGTTGCAAGGCGCTCGGAGCGTCGTGGTCGTCATTGCCGTGAGTCTGGGATTCGTGGGTTGCAACTACCGCAAGACGACGGATATCCCTCCGCCTGTCTCTATTCCTTCCGCCTACGACGTCGGTGGCGAATACAAGAGCCAAGCAAACCGGCTCGAGGCAACGGCTGACGAGGAAGTTCGATCCCCGAACGCCTCCGGGCAGAGGTCGCCCGATTCCGCGGTCGACCGGGTACCCGGCGCTGGTACCCGAGCCGCAACACCCCTCCCCGGCTCGCGGTTATGGTCTCCGCAGGGTGACACGCGATGGTGGCGGGACTTCGACGACCCGGCGCTCGACTCATTGATCCAAGAGGCACTCACCCGGAACCAAGCGTTCCAGGCGGGCTTGGCCCGAGTACGTCAATCCCGCTACGTCGCCCTGCAGATCAGGGCGGCTCGGTTTCCGCAGATCAGTGCCGCGGGCGACTTCAACGTGGGCGAGAGTCTGAACCCAGTTCTTGGGGACATCCGAAGCACCGAGGTGACCGGGTCGGCCCCGGTGTCCTACGAAGTGGACACGTTCGCGCGAAGAGCGCGGGAGTATCAAGCGGGCCGTTTTGATGCCGAGGCGGTCGCGCTCGACCAAGATGCCATGGCGATCTCGCTCTCGGCTGAAGTCGCTGAGGCTTGGTTTGACGCGATCAATGCGCGGATCGAGATCGCGGTGTTTCGGAGTCAACTGGAGACGGACCGCAAGTACCTCGAACTCGTGGAGGCCCGCTACCGGGAGGGACTCAATTCAGCGGTCGATGTCCACCAGCAGAGGCAGCGGGTCGCAGGTTCACGCGCGTCGTTGGCTCTTGCTGAACGAGAGATCGACCTTACGGACCAACGCCTTTCGGCCGTGATCGGTGAGCCGCCTGGACGTGCGTTTCCGCTCGTCGATGCGACGCTACCGTCTATCGGCCCCACTCCTGACGTCGAGGTCCCCGCGACGTTGCTCTCGACGCGTCCTGACATTCGAGCCGCCAGGCGCCGAGTCGAGGCCGCCGACCGACGTGTCGCGGCAGCGATCGGCGAACGACTTCCGCAAATCACACTCACGGCGACACCGATGTATACGCGCCTCAACTCGCGGTCGAGTGGCGGAAGCTTCGCGCCCGCTGAGGGCGATGACGCATCCACTCCCGACGAGACCGCCCGGGGGTTTACCTGGAGTGCCTCGGCGAACGTGACGCTTCCGCTCTTCGACGGCTTCTTGGGCCGTTCGAAGGTGGAGGAGCAGCGCGCGGTCGTCGACGAGCTAGTCGAGTCCTACGCCGAGACGATCCTAAACGCACTCGTCGAAGTCGAAAGCGCGCTCGTGCTCGAGCGCCAAGAAAGGCTCCGCGTCGAGTACTTGGAAGACCAGGTAAAGCTTGCAACCGTTACGCTCAACGCAACACGAGACCGCTACCAGTCGGGCCTAAGCGATTTCTTGCCTGTTCTGACCGCGCTCACCACGCGACAAGCAGCGCAGCTCGAGCTGGTTTCGTCGCGACGCTTGCTCGTATCGTATCGAGTGCAACTTTATCGTGCTCTCGGCGGAAGCTGGCCCGAGGAATTCCGGAGGGTTCCGGAATGAGCCAGAAGAGGAAGCTTACCGCAAACGCGGCGTTTCCCATTGGAGTGCTCGGCGCTGCCAGCACAATCGCGTTCGCGCTGGCCGCAACTCGCCCGGCCCCACCCCGCACGAACGAGCCAGCGGAGCCGCGCACGCTCGTGGAAGTCACGGAGGTTCAGGCCGAAAACCACAGTGTCCATCTTCACGCGAAGGGCACTGTCGTACCGGCCGAGGAAGTCATCATCAAACCACAGCTGACGGGACGCGTCATCTGGAGTAGCTCGGAACTCATCAACGGTGGGCGCTTCAAGAAGGGCGATCCGATTCTGAAGATCGACCCGAGGGACTACCAGCTTTCGGTGGATGGGTTTCGAGCTGAGGTGAATCAGGCGAAACTCGACCTCGCTGTCGAGGAACGCCGCGGCGAGATCGCCAAGCGGGAGTGGAATGCCTTCGGCGACATCGAGGCGACCGAGGCGCAAAAAGCCCTGGCTCAACGCAAACCGTATCTAGACGCACGCAAGATCGCGCTTAGCGCGGCGCAAAGCTCGCTCCGCCAGGCTCAGCTGGACCTCTCGCGGACCACTTTGCGCGCTCCCTTCAACTCGGAAGTGCTTTCAGAAACAGTGGACGTTGGCCAGCTCGTCGCCTCCCTGGACGAGATCGCAAGGTTGGTCGGCACCGATGCCTATCACGTTCAAGTATCGGTGCCGGTGGGATCTCTTCGGACGATCATGACACGCGCCGACCATGGAACTGGCTCGCACGTTTCCGTGGTGCAGCGAGTTGGCGAGGACGTCGTCGAGCGTGACGGCGAAGTGATTCGCACCCTCTCCGACTTGGACCCCGGTGGCGCGATGGCCCGGGTGCTCGTGAGAATCGACAATCCCGCAGGTGAAGTCGGTGACCTTCCGCTCCTTCTTGGATCCTACGTCGAGGTCGCGGTCGAGGCGCAAGCGATCGAGCAAGCCATACGACTTCCTCGCGAGAGCCTCCGAGATGGTCAGCGTGTCTACGTAATGAACGAACAAGATCAACTGGAGATCCGCGACGTCCACGTTGTGTGGAACCTTCCCGACGCCGTTCTGGTCGATCGTGGCCTCGAGAGCGGGGATCGCGTCGTGACGAGCCGAGTGTCGACTCCCGTTCCCAACATGCGCCTGCGCACGATGGGTGCGAACGCCGACCCCGCTTCAGGAACCCAAGGCTCCCTCTCCGCACGGGCGACACCGTGACACAAGCGAATCAGCCACATGGGGGACCCCTTGCGTGGATGACCCAGAACGGGGTGGCCGCGAACATGCTGATGCTAGTCCTGATCGTCGGTGGCCTAGTGACGCTCGTCTCGAGCATCAAGCAGGAGGTCTTCCCAGAGGTGGACCTCGATGTGGTAAGCGTGCAGGTTGAGTACCCAGGCGCGAGCCCAGACGAGGTCGAGCAGGGCGTCGTTCTCGCAGTCGAAGAGGCCGTGAGAGGTGTCGAAGGGATCAAGGAGGTGCGGTCCACCGCAAGAGAAGGCGTCGCGACCGTGGACATCGATCTTCTCCTTGGGGCCGACACGGAACGCGCCCTGAACGATACCAAGAGCGCGGTCGATCGAATCACGTCGTTCCCGAAGGATGTCGAACGACCTACGGTTAGTTTGCTCTCGAACCGGGAGCAGGTTTTCTCGTTGGTCATCTATGGCGATGTTGACGAGGCTACGCTGAAAGCCGTTGCCGAGGATAGCCGCCGCGACCTCCTCGCGGATCGCCGGATCACGTACGTCGAAATCGGAGGGCTGCGGCCGCTAGAAATCGGAATCGAAGTGCCGCAGAACACCCTTCGCCAACACGGGCTCACGCTGAACGAGATAGCCTCGCGGATCCGGGCGGCGTCGGTCGATCTTCCAGGCGGCGGTGTGAAAACGCCCGGCGGTGAGGTCCTTCTTCGAACCACCGAGCGTCGAGATCGCGGGGACGAGTTCGGAGGCATCGTCCTGTTGAGTAGACCTGACGGCTCGCAGGTTCGCGTACGGGATGTGGCCGTCGTGAAGGACGGTTTTCAGGAGGTTGACCGGTACGCGACCTTCAACGGCAAGCCCGCGGTCATGATCAATGTCTTTCGCGTGGGGGATGAAACGCCGCTGAACGTTGCGGCGGCGGCCCAGGCGCATATCGAAGAACTGCAAGCGACACTACCCGAGGGTCTTCACGCGGCTAGTTGGATCGATACCTCGGAGATGTACGAGCAGCGCCTCTCGCTGCTCGTCCGCAACGCCTGGATGGGATTACTGCTCGTGCTGGTCACGCTCGGACTGTTCCTGGAGGCAAGACTGGCGTTCTGGGTGACTCTCGGAATTCCGATTTCGTTCGCGGGCTCGTTGATCTTCTTTCCCGCGGCCGGTGTTTCCGTCAACATGATCTCGCTGTTCGCGTTCCTCATCACACTGGGGATGGTGGTGGACGACGCGATCGTGGTGGGTGAAAGCATCCACAGCCAACGGGCCACCGGAAAAGGCTTGATAGAGTCCGCGATCGCCGGCGTCCGCGAAGTCGCCCAGCCGGTCGTTTTCGCGATTCTGACTAGCTGCGTAGCGTTCATGCCGATGCTCTTCGTCCCTGGCGTGATGGGCAAGTTCTTTCGAGTGCTTCCGATCGTCGTCATCGCAGTCCTCGCGATCTCCGTGGTCGAGTCGCTCCTCATTCTTCCGGCCCACCTTTCGCACCCGATGCCGGCCTGGCTACGGATGGTTCTCAGCCCGTACCTTTGGCTGATGCGCTTGCTAGGGACGTTCGGGATTCCGCGCCGCCTCGAGCGATTCATCGACAAAGGTTACGTTCCTGTTCTTCGACGAGCGATTAGCTCCAAGTACGAGACCCTAGTCTGCGGTGCGGCTTTGCTGATCCTAATCGTCGGCGTTGTGGCTGGGCGCGTGCCCTTGACTTTCCTTCCCAAGGTCGAGGGTGACGTCATCACCGCGCAACTTCGCATGCCGGTTGGCACTCCGGTCGACGAGACCGAGAGGTTGGCCCAACGCTTGTCTGGGGCAGCTGAACACGTCATCGAAGAACAAAGCAGCAACGAGGGAACGATCTCCCGAGGGCTGTACGAGGAAATCGGCGCCGCTACGTCGGCTGGGAGCGACCCGCAGGAGCAGAGCGCGCTCACCGAAGGCAGTCACCTCGCAACCGTGATGGTCTACTTGGTTCAGTCGAACCTTCGGGGGATCACGACCGGGCAATTCGTTCAACAGTGGCGCGCCCGGGTCGGGCAGGTTCCTGGCGCTGATTCGCTCTCGTTCACGTACGAGGTCGGTGTGGAGCCCGGCGCACCGATTGACGTGAGGCTGACGCACCCCGACGTGGCGACGCTCGAGGCGGCCGCCGAACGACTGGCGACGGAGCTTCGCTCGTACGACGGCCTTCGAGACATCGACAGCGGTGTGACCAGGGGCAAGGCGCAGATCGACTTCCGGCTTACCGAGGAGGGAATTTCGCAGGGACTGACGGAGCTCGAACTCGCGACCCAGGTGAGAGCGGCGTTCTTTGGCTCGGAGGCCGTGCGTCAGCAACGCGGGCGCGACGAAGTTCGCGTATACGTTCGGCGTCCTTTGAGTGAGCGGCAATCTCTCTACGATGTGGAAGAGATGGTCGTTCGGACGCCGTCCGGTGGGGAGATGCCGATGCGCCGTGCGGCCGAGATCGCGCGCGGCCATGCCTACACCGTGATCACGCGAACCAACGGACGACGCAACGTCAGCGTGACCGCCGACGTTGCGAATGACGCGGCCAACGCCAACGACATCAATGCGCAGATTCGCCAGAACGAACTGCCACGCCTAGCTGCCGATGTTCCGGGCCTCGCCTACAGTTTGGCCGGGGAGCAGCAGAGTCAGTCCGAGGCGTTGGGGGCACTGTTCACGGGCTTCGTGCTCGCAATGATGGTCATGTATGCGACGCTCGCGATCGTCTTTCGCAGCTATCTGCAGCCCCTCCTCGTCATGGGAGCGATCCCGTTCGGAATGGTCGGCGCCGTGATCGGGCATCTCATCATGGGTTTCGAGCTCAGCATCATGAGCATGATGGGACTGGTCGCGCTCTCGGGCGTCGTCGTGAACGACTCGCTCATTCTTATTGTCGCGACCAACCGCTACCGGACCGATGGCATGACTGTGGGTGAGGCTGTGGTTGCAGGGGGAGCACGCCGGTTTCGGCCGATTCTACTCACTTCGCTGACCACGTTTCTCGGTCTTTTTCCGATGATACTTGAGCCTTCTGCCCAAGCTAGATTCCTCGTTCCGATGGCGATCTCGCTCGGTTTCGGGGTGCTTTTCGCAACACTGATCATGTTGGTCATCGTGCCGTGCGCATACGTGGCTCTCGAGGACCTGCGACACGACTTTCCGTTGTTCCTTGGGCGTCTAAAGCGGGGTTCGAAGTCGGGGGAACGCTTCAATGGTCGCATGGTCGAGGAGCCGGCGGCGCCCGGCGAGGGGGTCTCGTGAAACGCAGATCGAGTCGTTCACCGTCGCTATCGAACAATCCCAACGATTGGGTTTGTCCCGACTGCGGCTGCGACGCGTGCGAGGAAGTCCCCGAGCAAGAAATGTCCAGGGTCGTGTCTCGGTCGGACGGTCGGCGATGGTCTTGCTACTTCTGCCCAGACTGCGCGGATCTAAAGCCGTGGCTGGTGCGACGGCACACGAGGGTTGTCTAAGTTGCAACCGGTCGACGGCGCACCCACGGTTCAGTCGACGACTGCGTCCAGGGTCGCACCCCTCCACTATCGCTCTCCGAGGATTCCGATTGACCAGGTCGATCGCTTTCGCCGGGCGGGTGTCAGCGGTAGTGGTACAATACGGCAGGGTACCTCAACATGACCGACCGCTTGCTCATAGTCGATGACGACCGGAGGCTCTCCAAGTTGGTTGAGGAGTACCTGCAGGACAACGGGTTCGAGGTTTCCATCGCTGGCGATGGAGCCACCGGCTTGGCGCTGCAGAGGCAGCGCCAGTTCGATGCGATCATCTTGGACTTGATGCTCCCTGACACCGATGGGCTGGAGGTGTGCAGAAAACTACGCGTGGAGGACGACGTGCCGGTACTGATGCTCACTGCCAAGGGTGATCCAATGGATCGCGTGGTCGGCCTGGAACTCGGGGCGGACGACTACCTTCCGAAGCCCTTCGAACCTCGGGAGCTGCTGGCGAGACTGCGCGCGATCATGCGACGGGGCCGAGGCGGCGGCGTGGGTACCGTGTTGCGCTTCGGGCGCCTCGAGATCGACCGTGACTCCATGGAAGCACGGTTGGATGGCACAAAGTGCGATCTCACGGCGTATCAGTTTCAACTTCTCGACTTGCTCGCGAAGGGAGCAGGCCGGGTGCTCTCACGCGAATACCTCATGCGGCAACTTCAAGGGTCCGACATTGAGGTGTTCGATCGCTCCATCGACGTACACATCTCGAGGGTGCGGGCGGAGATCGAAGACGACCCCAAGCATCCAAGGCGGATCGTCACGGTGCGGGGCGCGGGATACGTCTTCGCGCGCACCCAAGAGTAGAGCATGAGCGGGCAGCGACTCTATCTCCAGATCTGTGCGGTCGTCGCGGCTTCTTTGCTGTCTTTCGCCACACTCACGGTTCTTCTTTGGAATGCTTTGGGCCAAGAGGAGTACAACGGCGCCATCTTTGAAAAGACCACCGAGTTGGCGACCATCCTGCTCGCCCCTGTTGATGCTCCAAGGACCGAGCAACAGGCTGCGGTGGCTGCCGTCGCCAAGGCACTCGATTTCGATATCACGCTTTGGTCGGAGGACGGGAGATTGCTTGCCGCCAGCGAGACACCCAGCTCTCCGCCTGACACCACGCTATCCCCGGGCGCTTGGACCGCCGCGGAAGGGGAAACCCAGTGGTCAACGCGGCTGCCCGATGGCCGCTTGGTCGTGATCGATCTCGATCGAATCGCGATTCCGAGCGAGTCCGTGATGCTGAGTGTCGCGCTGGCAGCGGGCGCCGTCTTCATCATCCTGATCATGTACCCTTTCATCCGGTCGCTCACCCGCCGTCTTGAGCGTCTGCAGGTCGAAGTGGAGAGGATCGGCTCGGGATATCTAGGAGCACGCGTGGACGTCCGAGGTGGCGACGAGATCGCCAAGTTGGCAAACAGCTTCAACAGCGCCGCGGAGGAGATCGAGAAACTCGTCACCGCGCAACGACTGTTACTGGCCAACGCCTCTCATGAGCTCAGAACACCGCTAGCGCGGATCCGCTTGGGCATCGAGATGCTGGCGCAAAAAGATGACGCCGCGAGGCGCGGGGCACTCAAGAAAGACATCGCAGAACTTGACGAGCTGATCGACGAGTTGATCCTGATGACACGACTCGACACCGGGCTTAGCAACCCCCGCGTGCAGCTGGTTGATTTGACCGCTGTAGTGGCGGAGGAGTGCGCTCGCTACCGCGACTGCACACTAGTTGGGACGGCCTCTGAGGTACGTGGCGAACGGCGGATGTTGCAGCGATTGATGCGAAATCTCGTCGACAACGCACATGCTTACGGGGCCCCGCCGATCGAGGTCGAGATCCAGGAGAACCTGGGCGAGGTGATTCTGACGGTGTCTGATGCAGGCTCTGGAATCCCTCAGGAGGAACGCGAGAAGGTGTTCCAGCCCTTCTATCGGGTCGCGACTAAGCACAAGGTTCCCGGCTACGGCTTGGGCCTCCCCCTGGTACAAAGGATTGCACGTGCACACGGAGGGTCGGTCTCGATCCTGGATCGGCCGCGCTCGGCGGTCTCGGTTGTGTTGCCTGTTGACGACGAGACCGATCCCGGGGGTACGAACGATCCTAAACGGCGTACGCTTCGGCAGAGAGCCTCCGTCGCGGGCTGACGGCGCGTTGGACGCCTTGCGCCGCGCGGACGGGTCGCCGTTTCGGGAAAGCGCCGGCCTGATCGGTTGATACGCGACAACGCCCTATTCGCTACTTTCGCGGCGCGCACCCTCTACTGGCTCCGCACTCTGTGAATCCGGCTTTCGTGTGACATCGAGTTCGAAGCTCAGCGTCAGACCGATGGTGAAGTTGGGCTCGTAGTCAGAACGGAACACGTTGGCGTTTCGTGCGTCTCGGAACCTTATGGAGCCAGCAAAAGTCGTACCGATGTATCCGTCGATCCGTAGCCAGCTCAGCGGGATCACGCCAACGCCGAGCCAAACCGGAACGTTGGTCGTCGAAAACGTCCCGTTCTCCGCCAGGCCGTCCGGGTCGAGTCGGAACTGTTGGTTTCGGTACGTGACGCCTAGGCTGATCTCGACGAAACGATTTGGCGAACCGATCGCCTCGACGCTTCCTCCAGGGCCGTAGCGGCCGAAGCTCGTGATGCGAAGTCCGTCGACCGGGCGCCAGTCGAAGACGGGCACGGGGAGGATGAGCGGGTTCCCTGTCAGCTGCGAGGACGCGTAGAGACCCACGCCCACCAAGAGTCGCGGGTTGATGAGCCACGTAACACCGACGATGCCGCCTCCCGTGAGGGATCTGCTCAGGTCGGCGCTGGACTCGGCAGAGATCGCGAGGAGGGGCCCAGCGAAGAATCCGAACGCGCTACCCTGGTAGCTAAAAGCGAGGCCGAAGCCTGCGCTAAAGAGCCGGAGGCCGTTCTCCAAGCGCGTGTACTTTCGTGATTCATACGACGCACGGACATTCGTTGAGAATCGCCTCCTGCGAACATTACCGGCGACGCTTGCGCCGAGTTGCCCGAGCTCTACCGCGGAGCCGTCGTCGAGGCGAAGTCGTGGCGAAAACTGACTTGCGAGCGCCGCATCTACGCTGGCGCTCTTTGGCGGTGGGTAGGCATCCCCTCCGACATCGTCGATCTCTGGCAGCTGATCACTCACTCGGGGTTCTGCGTCCCGGACGGGAGCGTCCACTGGGTCGTGGCTCTCGAGCTTCCCGCCCTTCGCCGAGCTTGTCGGCTCGTCCGCATGGGTAGCGCTCGCAACGATGCCAAGGCCGAGGGCCAACGTCGCCATCGAGATCATGCGTCCGCTCATGGCTGACACGCAGACGCGTTCCCACTGCGGTCCAGCCCTGGGATCGTTTCCGGGAACGTCTCTAGCGCCTCGCCGTAGTCGGTCTCGGACCTAACTGCACCAGGGATAGTCGCCCCCCCCGAATGTCGTCCTTGGGAGCCTCGAAGGGCGCTCGCACAGAGGGACCAACGTCAACGGCGCCAACATGGAACCAACGTAGGTGCTCAGTCCTTCTGCTATTTCTCTCCGAGGTAAAGAAATGTAAATCAGTGCCAACAGGCGAACCCGTCGGTGGTTAGTAACCCGGTGTCTTCGACTGTTCAGTCTCGTCGGGAGTCGCGCTGGTAGCGCTGCCCAGATCCCGGGGCACCGCCCGCGCGGGCGGCGTTGCTTGCGCGAGAGGAACCGATAGGCGCGCCCGGAGCGTGTTCCTGCGGCGTCTCGCCCTTGGTCGCGGCGCTCTCGATCTCCTCTTTTTCGAGGCTGTCGATTTCATTGATGATCTCGGCGACGAGTCCACGGGTGCGCGAATAGTCGATGTGGGGCTCGAACTCGTCTTCGCCGAACACAAAGTACCGATCGATAACCTGTTGACGCTCCTGAAGTTTGCGTTCGAAGATCGCACGAATATCGGCAGGGTCACGAACGATGTAGGGCGTGAGTATGAGTAGAAGATTCGTCTTTCGTCTCCGCTTGTTGGTTCTCCGAAAGAGCGCACCGACGACCGGAGCGTCTCCCAGGGCTGGCACTTTGCTCTCTGTGTCTTGAACGGCGTCGCGCATCAGGCCCCCAATCACGATCGTCTGCTGGTCCCGGACCATCACTTGAGTTCGGGCGGTTCTGCGGTTGATCGATACAACTCCCAACGTACCCGAAGTCACCCCTTGCTCGGATATCTCTTCTTCGATCTCGAGGCGAACCTCATCGTTTTCGTTGATGTGCGGAACAATGCGAATCGTCGTGCCGACATCCTGACGCGCGACGGTGCCGGCTCCGGCCGCCAGTTCAGCGAGTGCCCCTCCACCGGAAGCTGGGGTCGGGGCGTTGGTTTGGAGCGGTATGTTTTCCCCGATGCTGATCTCGGCTTCGGCGTTGTCCATTGCGATGATGTGCGGGGTGGACAGAACATCTGCGTCCCCTGTCCTAGCGAGCGCGGTCACGGCGACACCGAACGCTGGAACCGAGACGCCAACCAACTGTTGCGAGTTGTTGATCGTCGGCCCCCTCACCCCAAGAGCGAGACCGGTGAGGTCGTTCTGGGTAACGTCGATCGACGCAGCAGGGTTGAAGCCGGCGACCGCGAGGGATCCGTTGGTCGGAAAGTTGCCCGCTGCGCCGTGGAACGCCACACCAACGTCCGAAGCCCGTTCCACTGCGAGCTCCATGAGGACCGCTTCGATGAAGACCTGCTTCCTGGGCGCATCGAGACGTTCGATCACGTGCCTTAGTGCGGCGTAGTCCTGGGACGTAGAGGTGATGAGAAGAGCGTTGGTGGGCTCGTATGCGGTCACCACGACGTCGCCGTCGAGCAACGAACCCGCGACGAGTGCTGGAGGGGCTCCAGTCGGCCGATCTGGAGGGCGGGGGCCACGCCCTCGATCTTTCGTACCAGTTGGTGACGATCGCGGGACGACGCTCCCTAGGATTCCAGTGAGCGCGCCCGCGAGGTCTGACGCTGACCCGTGCTGGACGTGGTGGACGTGAAGTCGGCCCTCGCCTTGGAGGGAGACGTCAAGCCGGCGGATGAGATCGAGGATCCGAAGGTACGCCCGTTCAGAAGCGACGATAATCAACGAGTTGGTTCGTTCGTCCGCGACGATGTTGCGAATCCCCGTTTGCTCGTCTCCGCGGTCACCCGCGACGGCTGGAACAATTTCCAGGAGTCTCGACGCCAGATCGCTAGCGTTCGCGTGGTGGACTCGTTCGAGCCAAATCTGCGTCGTTCCGCTCGGTAGGTCGACCGCCTCGACCAACGTCAACATGTGGGAGACTTGTTGAGCCGTACCCGTGATCAGGAGCATGTTGGTCGGCTGGTAGGCGACGATGCTCCCCCGACCAGAGGTGTATCGCTGCAGCAGGCCAGCAACATCCTCAGAGCCAACATGATCGAGGTGATGGATTCGAGTGATGAAGCGACCCGAGAACGGGGGAGGCTGCCCGCCCACCTCAAGCGGAAGGGTCGTCCGATCGACGCCGTCGATCGCCTCGATCTTGAGGAACGAACCCGAGGGAACGACGGCGAGTCCATTGATACCCAACACGGAAAGAAACGCTTCGAACGCTTCAGAAACGGTGACCTTAGTTGGAGCCAACACCGTCGCTTTGATCGCCGGAACCTTGCCCGGCATGATGAAGCGCTTTCCCGTGAGGTTGGAGACGAATCGAACGAGTTCGGCAAGCCCGACGTCTTCCACGTTGAAGGCCACCATGGTGTCGGATGGGACTGCCTCGAAAGTTCCTGGAGCGGGATAAGGCGCCGAAGGTGTACTCAAACCGCTAACGTCAGAAGCGGTCTCCTCTTGTGCTCCTTCTTGTTGCGCTGCTGCATCCCTTCCGACGCTCAGCACCAGGAGCCCGACGGTCAACCACCGTGTTCGTGAGAGGCTGCACGCTGGGCCGAGGCGGGAGCACCGGCGGAGGAGATGCTGACAATGGTCACGAAGTGGAAGAGCGCGCGCTTCACCGCGGTGGCCCCGTACGATTTTGGTGTGCATTTGACTGCTCCAGAAACGTCTCGGCGAGCAACGGCCATTCCTCTTGAACGAGCAGTTTTTCTCCTGGGCAGGGGGAACGCAGCGACCAGATCACTCATCGTGAAACGCAAACGAGCTTGGTGTTACGTTTGGTATCAGCGTGAAGCGCACGGCTCGCGTTCCGACGTTGGGGGACACTGGGTTCGCCCTCTCTCATTGGTGTTCAAGAACGCGGATCTGTTCACCTCACGGAAGCGGCGCGGACGTCGGCTCACGCACTCCGAGCACTTGTCGCTTAGGAGATGCGACTTGGGGGGCGGAACCCGAAGCCCCAGAAATCAAACTCGTGGAGACACCCGAACGGGTCCCGAATACGCCCGTGCCGCTCGATCATGCGGCGCTTCAAAATCCAGCGCGGGACCCATCGGCACGATTCCTCTCGGGTTGATGCCTGGACTTCGGCCGTAGTAGCCCTTCTTGTAGAGGTCGATCTTGACGGTCTCGCCGATGCCGGGGGTTTGGTAAAGGTCGCGGACGTACTCGGAGAGGTTGGGGTAGTCGACGATGCGGCGGAGGTTGCACTTGAAGTGGCCGAAATAGACTGCGTCGAATCGCGCCAGTGTGGTGAAGAGGCGAATGTCGGCGAGGGTCAGGGTATTGCCGACCAAGAAACGGTGGCGGTCGAGTCGTTGCTCCACCGTGTCGAGCTCCTCGAAGAGCGGGACAAAGGCGGCTTCGTAGGCCTCTTGAGTGCGCGCGAATCCGCACTTGTAGACGCCATTGTTGATGTGCGCGTAGACGCGTTCGTTGACGGCGTCGATCTCGGGTCGGAGCGCGGCGGGGTAGAGGTCGACGTTGTTCGATGCGAGGCCACCGAAGCGGTCGTTGAACATCTGGATGATCTCGCCGGACTCGTTGCTGACGATGCGCTTCGATTTCCGATCCCAAAGAACCGGCACTGTGGCGCTTCCCGAGTACTCGCCCTGTGCGGCCGAGTAGACCTCGTGCAGTGGAAGGCGTCCGTCGCGCGGCTGAAACTCATCGACGCCGCCCGGAAACCACCACCCATCTTCGTTCCTTCGATAGTGCGCCACGGTCATGCTGACGACGTCTTCAAGCCCTTTGAGGTTCCGAACGATGATCGTGCGATGGGCCCACGGGCAGTTGTGCGCCACAAACAAGTGGTACCGATCGCGCTCGGGCGGGTGGTCCGCATCGCCGATCCAGTCTCGGAACTTCGTGACGCCGCGGATGAACTCCCCGCGATCCCCGATCCTGGTTTGCTCCTCGGACGCAACCCACCGGCCGTTAACGAGCTTGCCCATGATGCTCCTCTCGATCGTGCCGATCGCCTCGTGCCGCTCGTTCATCAAGCTCCGCGAGCAACGTTTGGATCGACGAGTGATAGTAGTGTTGAAACTCCTCGGGGATCAGATCGAGAAGCAGCGGGATCACCGCGTCCTCTTCGACCCGAAGGTGGTCGACCAGCGCTTCGTGGTGCGCGGCCAGGGCGTCGACGAGCTTGGCGCGTGCCGTTGTCGGGTCACGGTCGGGATCGTTCAAACCGCGGAACGCCGCCATCACTTCGTTGTGTTTGTCGTGAAGCGTACGGTGCCCCTCCTGAGCGCCGGCGAAAGACACCCCCCACCGTCGCGCGAGGTACGGGTAGAGCTTGTACTCCTCGTAGCGCTCGTGACTTCGCATGGCCTCGATCCAACGCACATACCGCCATTCGAGTGCCGCGGGATCCTCGACCGTCTTCGCCTCACCGATCAGTCGCGCATTGATCGAGACGAAATTGGTGTGCGAACCGAGCAGGAGGGTCTGCGCGGGATACCTCGGATGGCTCTGCCATCGGGTCCGATCGAGGTACTCGGTGGCTCGTGGATCGCCCATACCGACGAAGCTAGACACCTTTCCCAGGGACAAAAGACCGTGTTTTCGCTCCTCTTAGTTGCGCAAACGCAACTTCACGGCCTTCGATGCTCTCTGCTGCCCGATTACGCAACTCGGAGGCGCGGGGCGCTCTTCGGCTCGGCGGGCCGCATCTGGAGGATCCGGCGCCGCGCGCACCCGGGGTGAGGAGTCGACCTCGAGGCTCGCCACGACGTCTCTTCGCGGAGCTTACCTAGTGCAAGCGTCCGCCGCGGCTTGCGACGGTCACGCGCTGCTCGTTGAAGCCGAGCGCCGGGTCGCATTCGCCGGTCTGCTCGCGTGCAAGGGATGCGAACGTCGTACTCCGAAGATAGCGATAGCCGCAATCTCTCAGAAGCGCAGTGGGGTCTTCGACGCCAAACAGAAACTTCTCGCCGAGACCCCCAAGATTCTCCTTCGCCGCCGCAACGTTGAATCGATTCGGCGCTTCGCTTGAGGCGTCGAGCTTGTCGACGTCGAACATGTCGAACACCACACAAGACTCCGGGTCGCTATAGGCTGCGATCTTGGTCAACGTCTCGCGCACACGTTCTTCGGATAGGTAGTAGAGGACGCCCTCGAGCACGAAACAAGCCGGCACCTGCGGGTCAAACCCGGCATCGATCAGCCGCTCCATGAAGCAGTGATCGTTGAAATCGCATTCAACGAACGTGGCCGCATCGACTGGGTAGCCAACAAGCGCTTTCAGCCCCGAGCGTTTCGCTGCCTGGCTCGCAGGGCGGTCCACCTCGAAGAACCGAACCCCCTCTTGCCGAAGGCGAGCTGCACGCGTGTCGAGACCGGCGCCGAGCACCACGACCTGCCGCGCACCGCGTTTGATGGCACTTCGGACACAGTCGTCGATGTGGCGTGTTCGAAGCGAGATCCAAAGCTCGCAGTCGGGGACCACCCCGTCGTACCACTCGCTCAACTGGTATCCGATATCCCCCGCGAGCCGACTGGCCCAAGGGTCATAGCAAACCGCCAACCCAGAATCCGTCGCCCGCGCGCGATACGCAGCCACCAGAAACGCTGTCTTACTAATTTCGTGAGTCTTCATCTTGGCTCGGAAACCCCGGGTAGCGAGACTTTATTCTCGACAGCGATGTCGCCTTCGTTGGATGCGGCGAAACGGGGGGTTTCTGCGTCGTAGATCTGAGGCGGGAGATCCGCATAAACTGTGGTTTGTTGAGCTTCAGATGAACGGCCCTCGAACCACATCACCGAAACCGCGCGTCCTGCTGCCCCTCCTGTTGAGTCTCGTGGTCGCCGGCGCATGTGGCGACTCCGAGACGACCGAGGCCACGCGATCACTCATCCAGTGGGAGGCGGGAGACTTGGATCCCAATGGCTGTGTCTTTCGAGTTCCGGGACCTTGGGTCTCAGAGGAGATCCATCAGGAGTCCTGCAGTGAGGGCTGCGACCCCGTTCGCGTGGACGACATGTTCGCGGCGTGCGTGTCGATCCCCGGATATCCGCCAGAGGTTGCTCTAGACGCGATCAACTGTCTGACCCATCCCGTCACGCGCCAACAGTTCGAGTTCCCGAGCTCGGCGGGCGCTTTCATGCAAGCGGTATGTTGGGGAACCTGCGAGAACCGGGAACCTCCTGACCTCGGAATACCCGACGAGTGTTTCGAAGAGGACTAGGGGCGCGACAGACGCGTCCGTTCGCGGTGTCCGACGAACCGCCCGCTAGAAGCGTCCACCGATGGTGAGCCCCATCAGGCCGGGAGTGATGGTGAGCTCGCGCGTTGACTCCGTTCCACGTCGGGAGAGCTGTCCCGCGCGAAGGAGCATCGGCATACCCGCCCCGACGTCGACGCCGAAACCCGCGATCCTACGCCGAACCCTGTCATCGCTTGTCGGAATGTCCGTCAACAGGTTCTTTGCTTTCTCCGAACGCGCAAACCGACTTGGAGACGTTTGCTAGCGGGGCTTTGAAAGAGACTTCCGGTGCACGACTTCTTGGTCACAACTCGCCGAAACCGGGGACGAGCGCCCACGTCTACGCTCGACGACGGTTTGTCAGCCCTCGAGGATAGGCTGGAGACTTCGTTGGAGTGCCCCGAGACGGGAGCCGTCCTGCTGGATGACTCAACCCATAGCCGCCGCTTGCGCGAGCGATAGTCCGAAGGCGGTCCTCCTCGCTGACCGGGGCTGCGAAAGAGGACGGTGAAACATGGGGCCCCTGCTCACGTCCAGGCCCGACCCCCTCGACTCTCACGCCGGTGACGGTCGGCGCTCCCCGAGGAAGCGGCTGCGTGCCCTCTCCGCTCGTCGCTCGCTGAGGAACCGAGTCTTCTTTGCCTATGCCTTCGCCCCGCCCTACTCCGGTTCTGGCGGGGGCTGGGTTACCCGTTGCCTGACTCGAATGTCGGCGCCGGCAACTTGGGCGAGGACTCGGTAGAGGGCGGTGCGCTTTAGCAGGTTGGGTTCGGTGGGGGTTCGGTCGGGTTCGGGGACTGGGAAGGTTGCGACAAGACAGCCGTCGCCGGAGGGGGCGAACTTGGTTTCGTCGGCAAGGGATTCTAGGAGGCGCTTCATGGCGACGTTGCCGGCGAGGAGCTCGGAGCGGAACCAGCGGATGTCTCGTTCCCAGGCAGCCTCCAACAACCGGGTGAGCATGATGGAGCCTAGGCCCTTTCCGTGAAAGGCATCGACAATGGTGACCGCGGGCTCGGCGGTTTCGGGGGAATCGGTCAATCGTACGAAGCGGGCGGTCCCGACGGCTCGATGTCGGGTGACCATTTTCGGCTGCACGGCGATCATGGCGAAGTGATTCACGCCGTCGACTTCGGTGAGGTACTTGAGCTCGCGATCGTTGAGGGAGGTTTTGTGGGTCATGAAGCGGGCGTATCGCGCTTCCTCGGAAAGTTGCTCGAAGCCTTCGATCAAGAACTCTTTGTCGGTGGCCCGGATGGGGCGTAGGCGAATGCGTCGGCCGCCTGTAAGGGCGACGGTTTCGCGGTACGTGTCGCCGAATCGGTAGTCTTCCCCCATGGATTCGCCCTCAGGTTCGGCCCATGGCGTCGACGATGGCGGCCATTGCGTCGGACGCCCTGGCCCGAAGGCGGTACTCGACGACATGAGAGACTTCGCTCTGGCCAGGGTTGATCTCCACAGTGAGGGCACCCCGCCGGCGTGCGTCGAGAACGGGTTCGGCGATGTACGGAAAGACGCTGGTGGTCCCGATCGAAAAGACAGCGTCGAAGCCCTGCATGAGTTGTTCTTGGAGGAGCCTTACACGATCGACGGGGAGCATCTCGCCGAAGAGCACAACCTCAGGACGAACGAGTGAGTCGCACTCGGGGCACGACGGTGGAATCGAAACGCTTGCGTAGTTCGGCACCCGCCAGCGGTGACCGCAGCGCGTGCACGCCAAGTGGTGCACATCCCCATGGATATCGATGACGCGCTGGCTTCCGGCCGCACGGTGCAGGCCATCCACGTTCTGTGTGAGCGTCCACACGCGGTCCTTCTTGCGTTCGAGCTCGGCGATGAGCTCGTGGGCGCGGTTGGGCTTCGCGTCCCTGCACGCCGCCTCGATTTGGTGGATGTACTTCCACGTGAGTGCCGGGTCGCGGCGAAACATGTCGCCAGACAGCGCGACTTCGATCGGAATGCCGTCGTCGGTGCTCTCCTGCTCGTAGAGGCCGCCGATCCCTCGGTAGGTCGGGAGGCCGGAATCCGCAGAGATGCCGGCGCCAGTGACGAACAGGATGCTCCTGGCGTCTTCGAGTCGACGGGCGATCGCCGAGACCTCTTCATCCTGCATTCCTCGGCACTATCGTACTATCCGAAGCCATGCCACTACCGAAGCCGCCGGGTGATCGCTATAGATCGCCCATGCTGTTTTCCTCGACCAAGAAGGCTCGGATGCCCACACCCGAGCAGGCGCCGCCCGGCCGTGACACGGAGATGCCCGTGGCCGGCCGACACTTCGTCCTTGACGCGCCGCTGAAGGGGCCGTTTCCGGCCGATACCGAGCAGGCGCTGTTTGGGCTTGGCTGCTTCTGGGGCGCCGAACGCAAGTTCTGGGAAGCCAAGGGTGTTTACACCACCGCAGTTGGCTACGCGGGCGGCCATACCCCGAACCCGACGTACCACGAGGTGTGCTCGGGGCTGACCGGTCACAACGAAGTCGTCCTCGTGGTCTACCGGCCCGCGGAGGTGAGCTACGACGAACTGCTCACGCTGTTTTGGGAAAGCCACGATCCCACCCAAGGGATGCGTCAAGGCAACGACATGGGCACCCAGTACCGATCGGGTCTCTACTACTCCAACGATGCGCAGCACCGCTTGGCGACGGCGTCGAAGGAGCGCTACCAGGGTGCGCTCGGCCAAGCGGGCTACTCCGCGATCACCACCGAAGTCGTTCCTGCGCCGACTTTCTACTACGCCGAAGACTACCATCAGCAGTACCTCGCGAAGAATCCAAACGGCTACTGCGGCCTCGGTGGGACAGGCGTCTCGTGCCCGAGCTGACACGAAATCGCGATTGCTGCGGCGCGGCGTAGCGTCGTTTTCTCCGTGAAATCCGGGTGCGCCCCGCGTTTTTTGTTGACGTGTTGCGGCTGGGTCCAGGTATGCTGCGCCGGCCCGTAGGCCGACCCGGATGGAGGAGCCGCCCGTCATGAAGCAGTACTTGTTCGCGAGCCTGATCGCGCTTTCTTTCGTTGTGCCATCGGTGGCTAGCGCGAACCCTGAACCGACCACCTACGACAGTCAGAGCATCGCGATGGGCCTGACCGGCGCCTCGTATCTCGAACGGCCGGCGGCGCTCGCGATCAACCCCGCCAACCTCGAAGGCATCGAAAAGTTCGGCTTCACGTTCAACTTCACAGCGCTCTTGGTCAACCAATGGGCACCGGTGCAAGGACCCAACACCCGGCTCGAGTCCGGTCTCGGATGGGGACCGCTGCCAACGATCTTCGTGGCCGGCCGCATTGCGCCACGAGTCGTGTTCGGTGCCGGCATCTACATCGAAACGGGGTACGGGTCCGACTTCGGCAACGTGCAGTGCATCGACGGAGCGCTCGTGACGCCCGACCCGCGCGACGGGCCTGCCCCGGAGTTCACCCCCGACACCAACCCCGACACATGCCTCAACTCGCAGCCAGAAGACCTCGACGTCACGTTCTTCGTCGGCGAGGTGTCCGTTGGAACATCGATCCGCGTCACCGACACCTTCTGGCTGGGCGTCGGCCTCCGATTGCCGTTCTCGAAGCAAGTCGCGAACCTCTACCAAAACATCGGCGCGGCCCTCACGCCGGGTGGCGACTTGGGCTACGACCGCGTCAAGAACAACCTCGGCGGCGTGGGCTTCCCGTCTCCCCGCTTCGGCATCACGTGGAAGCCGCACAAGAAGGTGCAGATCGGTGCGATGTACCGGATGTACTCGAAGATCCGGCTCAACGGCGAGACCACGACGCCACTCGTTCCAGGCGCCGAGCCCCGAGTGCTCAACGCTCGCGCCGACTGGTTCATCCCACATGCGTTTCAAGCCGGGATCGCAATCAAACCCAACACCCGGCTGCTGCTGGCGTTCGAGACCCGCATGCAGTTCCACGGAGCCAAAAAGAGCGGCAACCGAAACCAGACCGTCATGTCGCAACTGCCCGACACCCCCATCGAGATCACTACGGTTGTGCCGTTCGGGTGGCGCAACGCCTGGAGCGTGAAAGTGGGCGCCGAGTATCGATTCCCGATCGACATTCTCGCGATTCGCGGCGGCGCCAACTTCGCGCGCTCAGCGACCAGCGGGGCGTTCGCTCAGTACTTCACCCCACCCCCAGGGTTTAGCGGGTTCATTTCCGGCGGGCTCGGGTTCTATTTCGACAGCAAAGATGAAGAGCAAAAGGACAAGTACGCTCTCGACTTCGCGGCGTCGTTCAGTTTCAGCGGAGGCTCGATCGGGGACAACTTGATCGGCACGGAGGCGCGGGTTCCGGGCACCGACCAAACACAAATCCTGTGCAGTGGGGCCCAGGTCGTTCGCACGGGCTGCCCCGGTGATCTCGGTGTCTACTCGTGGTTCTTGAGCCTCGGCTTCACCGTCATGTACTAGTCGGATGCCCGCTTGGGTGGGTGCGCCCCCTCAAGGCGATGGCGGACTAGCCGCCTGTCGGGAGAGGACGGGAGCGTAAAGTTTGGGCTCTCCTCGCCGCCACCAGTGGCCAGACTCGCTCCGTTCCCGTCGGTCGGTGAACTCGTAGTCGTACACGACCGCGCGGACCTGAATCGGGGGGTTGTCTTCGAAAGGGTTGTCTTCGAGCAACGCCACAATGCTCGGCTCGTTGTCGAGAAGGCCTCGCAAGAAGCTCGCAAGCCACGGGTTCTTGCGGAAGTCTCCGAGCGCGGCGAACCACATCTGCCAGTCGAGGCGGGGCTGATGGGGTGCGACCCACCGCGGCGCCTCACCGAGAGGTCCGGGTTTGTACCGGAACCCGTAGGGCACCCACGTTTCGCCATCGCGGGTTCCCTCGATGATGATCTCGGGCCGTGTCGTCGTCATGATCGAAAAGAGCCCGTAATTGTTGAGCGTGGCCCACGGGTAGAGCGGCGCTAACCAGCCCGGAAGACGGCGGTCGCCGAACGTCCCCTGAAAGAAGAGGACGGCCGTGAGCACGATGATCAACGAAGGGCCCACGGCGGCGCGGGTCCACCAAGCAGGCTTGGGCACCTCCCCGAGTCGCGGGCGGATGCGGTGGGGCAAGAGCGCTTGAAGCAGGCTGTCGTCGATGGCGGTCAGACACAGCAGGACGGTGAGAAGATTGAAAAAGCCATAGTTCCCGGTGAGCGCGATGAGCACCATGAGCGCAACGATGAGTCCAGCCCCGGTTCGGCGAGCCCCGACACGCGGCACGAAGAAGAGCAGCGGCGCACCAAACTCGATCACGTACATTACCAGACACGAGGCTTTGTCGACCCAGAGTGGGAGCTGATCGGCCCACCAGGCAAACACCGTGGGTAGAGGCTGGGTGTAGTAGTGGTAGGTAAGCGCGGTGAGATCCTGCCAAGTGGGGTCGCCGCTCGCGAGCTTCACCCAAGCAGAGCGAAAGACCAACCGAACCAGAAGGAGCCAAAGCGCCCACCGCGCAAGAGGGTTGGGTTCGCGGTGTCCGGTCAGGCGATCCCAAGGGCGCCCAGAGACGAAGAAGATCGAGATGAAGGTCACTTCGAGGAGCAGCGTGTCCCACTGAAACGACATGAACGGCCAACCGACCGTGACGAACGACAAGTAGGCGAACCAGGCCACGAGGGCCGCGACCTTGGGTACGAGCCCGAGGATGAGGGCCGTGGACGCGGCGGCGCCGAGCACCCAAACCGAAGTGATCGCCGAGTCGCTCGCACCGAACCAAAGAAGGCTTGGGTGCGCGAAGAAACTGTGGTTGGCGCGTTGTGCCGAAGCCACGAACTCTGCGATTGGCGCGATCCCGTCTGCGCCAAAGAGGCCGGGCGCCTGTACGCCGAGCGAGACGAACGCGATGAGCAAGACCACGCCAAGGGCGCGAGCGAAGAGCCACGAGGAAACGACGAAGCTTCGTCTCGGGTCTACGTGATCCACGCGCGCCGTGTTAGCACAACCCTACGGTGCCGACTTCCATGCGTCTCGATTTCGTTCAACGAATTCGGAGAGGGCGCTCGCGGGACGGCCGATCAGTCTCGTGATCGTCGGGTCGACCTGTGCTTCGCCACCAGCACGGGCATGCGCGAACACCGCGAGGCCCGCTTCGACGAGCCACGCGGGATTCCCCATTTGCAACATGAGGTCGCGGGCCTGCGCTTCGGCGACGTCGACATAGGTGATTGGCTTGCCGATCACACGGCCTATCTCGGCCGCCACGCCTTTGGCCCCGTACGCCCGGCCCCCGGTGAGCACATAGGTTTGCCCGTCGTGTGGTCCAGGGTCGACGAGGCACTCGGCCGCGGCTTCGCCAATGTCGAGCGCATCGATGTAGGAGACCAGGCCTTCACCCTGCGGCAAGATGATCGACGACATCTGCTGAATGGTGTCCCGCTGGTAGTTGATGAAGTTCTGGAAGAAAGAGCATGGCCGGAGCACCACCGACGTCATGCCCGAGTCGTGTACCGCTTCGTCGATCGTCCGATGCCACGCCCGAAGCTTCGAGTGTTGGTCCCACCCGGCCGACCGCGACGACAATCGCACCACGTGGGGCACCCCAGCTTTGGCAGCCGCGTCGAGCACCCTCAAAGAAACCGGTACCTGCTCCTCGATGAGCGGCGTCATGAAGAACAGGGCGTCGATGTTCTCGAAGAGTGAAGGCCACGCAAGGTCCGAAAAGTCGAACGGGACAACGTCGTCCACTTCGGGAAGCACCGCCGCCACGTCACTTGCCGGACGCGCGCCGACGCGGACGTCGACATCGCGGCGAACGAGTGCGCGGCATACCTCGCGACCGACGGTTCCGGTCGCTCCTGTGACGAAGGCTCTCACTAGTCGGATACGCCGAGATCATCGCCCAAGTTGGGCGGACCTGCACGATCCCAGCAATCGACACAGAACGCGACCCAATCGCATCCAGGAACGGGGTGTACGTGCATGTGGGTCCCACACGCCGCGCAGAAGAAGAGTGGTTCTTGGCGATCCGTAGCCACGTACCCGCCCCGCAGCAGGTCGCCACGGGTGACGATTCCCCAGCCGGCGGCTCCGCCGCGGACGATCAAAGCGCCGACACCGAGCTCGCACATTCGTTTGCTCGCGCGTTCGGTGGTTTCGTACCCGCCGATCGTCATCGGGCGCGTCATGTAGAAACTGACGGGTCGCTTGGGAACCGCGTCGCCGAGATCGCAGCGAACGCAGACGACACCGACGGGCATCCGTCCCTTGGTGATGACGAGGTGCTGCACCCCGTACGCGGCCGCGACTCGGAAGGCTTCGGTGACCGGAGCTTCCGGTGCGATCGTGACAGGCCTGTCACTCATGACGTCGGCAACGCGCATCTACACCCCTCTGTTTGAAAACTGGCAACTCGCCAGGTCGAAGCTATTGCCCGACCTTACCAAGCGACGCGTGCCGACCACAAGCCCGAAAGAGGGACGGTCATGGCCTCAATCAGATCGCGGCCAACCAGCGAAATCCAGGGGAAACGTTGGCTTTCGGCAAAACGGCATCGACGCGCGGCAGCCATGCAACGAACGCAGATTGACGCCAAGCGGGGAACGCCCCAAAGGGTGCCCACGGCGGGCACCATGACCCAACCTCCCGGAAACACCACCGACGCAGCACCACAGCGGTTGTTCACGCGACAGTTTTTGTTGCTGCTTGGCGTGGTGGCGTTCTTTGGGATGTCGTGGTCGTTCTACCTGATCCTTCCGAAGTTTCTGGCCACGCAGCTTTCGCTCGACGCCGCAGGGATCGGCTTCGTCGTCGGCGTCCAGGGGCTCACCGCAGTCGCTGTCACGCCGTTGGTGGGCTTCGTCGTCGACCGCTATGGGCGCCTCCCGTGGCTCATCCTTGGAAACCTCTTGCTGACACTGACGGGGGTGTTGTTCGTCTTCGTCGATGAGGTCGGGCCGACCTTGTACTTCGCGCAGGTCCTGTGGGGCATCGGCATCGTGATGGCCTTCAACGCCGCGGGCGCCATGACGGCGGACATCGCACCGAAGAACCGAATGGCGGAGGCGATTGGCTTTTTCGGGGCCGCGAACCTTGGCATGAATGCGGTATCGCCGGTGATCGGGGAGCTCCTCGAGCAATCGGTTGGCTGGGACTACGTATTCATCGCGAGCGCAGTGGCAGGCGCTGTCGCCGCGGCCTTCGGCTTCTTCCTCAAGGAGCCCGAGTCGCACGTCGCGCCGAGCGAAGAAGAGCGCCGTCCGATCCTCGGCATCCCGATGCTTCGCGTCTACGTTGCGACCATCGCGATGGCCGCTTCGTTCGCCGCGCTGATCACACTTCACCAGCCTTTCGCGCTGAGCGAAGGCGTGACGGAGGTTCGGTCGTTCTTTGTGGGCTTCGCGTTGCTGGCGCTCGCCGTCCGCCTCGGAGGTGGTAAGCTCATCGACCGCTTTGGCGTCCTGCGATCCTCGTTCGTGTCGGTAGGGCTCTACGCACTCGTACCACCTTTGCTGGCTGTGGTGGGCGCGGACCATCTGTTCGCGGTCGGCGCAGCGATGGGGCTTGCCCATGGCGTCGCCTACCCAGCGCTCACGGCCCTCGGAATCGAGCGCGCCGACTCCGGGTCGCGCGGCATGGTGGTCTCGATCGTCCACGGTTGCTTCAACGGGGGCCACGCGCTCTTCGCATACTGCTTGGGCGTCGCCGCCTCGGGGCACGGCTTCCCAGTCGCTTTTTGGATCGCTGGCGGAGTCACACTCACGGGCGCGCTGCTCCTCGTCTTGCGCCAAGCGCCCGCGCCACGCCTAGATGCGGCGGCGCGGACGGCGGCGGAATAGCGCCCAACCGGCGAGCGCGGCGAGCATGACCGCGAGCCCGGCCGATTCGCGTGGGCCGACGCCGCAGCCCGACCCGGTGTCTCCGGTCCCCCCGTCAGGCGAGCCGCCATCTGGGACTCCGTTCGACTTCTCGAGCCAGACGTAACTCGACACCGTCTGCGGGTTCGCACGATCGAGCACTTCGTGACGGTAGCGGTCCGTACCTTCTTCCGGCGCCTGCACCTCTCGCTCATCGACGAATGGGTCGTCGTCGATCTCGACCAATGCCAACTGTTCGCCGTTCTTGATCACGCGAAGGTTGAACCCCTCACCACCCGTAACAGCGGCGCTGAGGGTCGCCGTGTCGGCAAAGACGGTGTTGCCATCGCGGGTGCCACTCATATTGGTCTCGAGCATCGGGGCATCGGGCCCAGTCATCTTTACGGTGGTCCGCCCGCTTCGGACCCCGTCGAGGAGCGCCTCGACACTCAGCTCCTCGGCGAACACCATCGTCGTTGGGGTGCCGATCGGCCGGTCCACCGCCCCGAGGTCGACGCCCGCTCGGTGGTCGTCACTGCCCCCGAGCGCCGTGGCACGCGAACCCTGAGCGATCAGGTCTTCCCAAAACGCCAGGCCACGGATGATTGCCGTTTGAATCTCCACGCTGTCGATCAGCGTGGGATCAACGTCGAAGTCCCACGAGCACCCGCGACAGTCGGGGAGTGGGATCGAGGGATGATTGATCGAGAAAATAGCGTCTTGGGCCTGAAACGCGGCGATGGCGTCTTCGATGGTGTAGCCATCCGTGCCGACGGTGTAGACGACGTTGTCGAGCGCGCCGAGCGCGTTGGCGTGGCCTTGGTACGTCGTGAGCTCTTGCCCGGGCACGATGAGCACGTCCGGATACCTGCCTTGCGCATCGGCGTACAGCGTGAAGCCACTGTTGGTGTTGTGCTCAGAGAGCATGACGAAGTCGAGTCCGACGTTGCGCGCGAAAGTCAGCGCTTCGTCGATGGTGAGCGAGTCTCGTGTGTCTCCGCTCTCGCGGGTGTGGACGTGGAAGTCACCCGCATACCAGCGCGCGCCCTCTTCAAGGGCTCCAGGATCCTGGTACGGTGCGCGCGGCTGCGGGTCGAGGGTGGCCGTCTCCCGGAGCAAGACATTCACCGAGTACCCCGCAGGCTCTCCTTCGACCAGACGCGCCTTGCCGACGGTGACCCGCCAGGTCCCCGCCGGGATCGCCCCTGGAATGTAGTTTCGCGAAGCCGCCTCGACGCCAATGACGGTGTTCTCTTGATTGCTTCCGCCCCACCCGCGGGAGCCGTTCGGGTCATCGACGCCCCAGTCGAGCACGTTGCGCGTGTCGACCGGGATGTGCGTGTGTTCGATCTCGATCTCCGCGATCCCCTCGGGAACCTCGAAGTCGATGAAGAAGAACGTGTCGGGTCCGTCCGGAACGTCTCCTTCGAAGCGGATGGGTTCTTGCGCATCCGCAGTGCCGTGACTCAACCCAGCCAGTAAGAAAAAGCATCCAATCAGGCGTCGCATCCGTCGATTGCACCGCATCTTAGGCCAACTTTCAAGGAACGAAGCCGCAAGCCTGCGGACCGGGGTGCTACGGTGGAACATGACGACCGTTCTCGATGTCCATATCGACTCCTTCACCCGAGACGAGGTCGACATCCTCCGCGACATTCACTGGACTGCGAGGGCCGGAGAGCACTGGGTCGTCCTTGGCGCCAATGGCGCTGGCAAGAGTTCGCTCCTCTCGATCGTCGCGGGCTACGAGTGGCCAAGCCGCGGGCGTGTCGCGGTCCTCGGGGAGGAGTACGGTAAGTGCGACATGCGCGCCCTCAAGGCGCGCATTGGATGGGTGAGCTCGGCCCTCTTCACCTGGTTGCCCGACCGGCAACAGGCGCGCGAAGTCGCAGCGACGGGCATTCATGCCACCATCGGGAACTGGCACGAACTCAGCGACGACGACCTTCGACGCGCCGACGAGGCCCTTCGGCAGATCGGCGCGTACTCGTTCCGGCGCAAGCGCTACGGGGTCCTTTCTCAGGGCGAGCGGCAGCGCGTGATGATCGCCCGGGCCTTGGTGACGGAGCCTGACCTCTTGATCCTCGACGAACCGTGCGCCGGCCTGGATCCTGGCGCCCGCGAGCGGTTGATCCGAGATGTCGATACGCTGTGCGACGCCGAAGCAGGCCCCACGCTGATCCTGGTGAGTCATCATGTCGAAGAGATCCCACCGCACGCCACCCACGGCCTGCTTCTCAAGCAAGGGCGTGCAGTCGCCTCGGGTCCGCTCGCGGAGGTGCTCACCAGCGAAACACTCACCGACCTCTACGATCACCCGTGCGCCCTTCGCTCAGACGGAACTCGCTACTGGCTCGCACACGGACGATCCGTGACTTGAGCAGGCCCTCAGCGAAGCTCGGCCGAACGCTTGCCGAGTAAGCGTCTCGCGATGATCAACAATTGAATCTGCTGCGTTCCCTCGAAGATATCGAGAATCTTGGAGTCCCGCGCCCACTTCTCGAGCAACTGGGTTTGCGAGTACCCCTGGCTCCCACAGAGTTCGACACATCGTAGCGTGATTTGGTTCGCCACCCTCGCCGCTTTCGCCTTCGACATCGACGCTTCAGTCGAGTTGGGGATCCCGTTGTCGGCCATCCAGGCCGCCTTGAACATCAGCAGACGGCCTGCCTCCCAGTCCGCTTCCATCCGGATGAGCTCGGCTTCGACCGCGCTCTTGTCGTGAATCGACCCTTCGTAACGCACCTTCACGCCCTGGGCGCCGAGGAGCTCCCGCGTATGTTCGAGCGCCGCCCGCGCGACACCGACCGCCATCCCGGCAACGATCGGGCGCGTGTTGTCGAAGGTCTGCATCACGCCGCCGAAACCCTTCTTGGTATCGATCTCTTCGGTGCCGAGTAAGTTGGCTTTCGGGATCCGGCAGTCGGTCAACGTGATGCTCGCGGTGTCCGACGCGCGAATCCCAAGCTTGTGATCGAGACGCACGACTTCCATTCCAGGGGTGCCATGCGGAACGAGGAACGACTTGATGGCAGAACGGCCGAGGTTTCGGTCGAGCGTCGCCCAGACCACCACGACGTCGGCGCGGCTTCCGGCGGTCACGTAGATCTTCTCGCCGTTGAGGACCCACTCGTCGCCATCCAGTCGCGCCGTGGTTCGGATGTTGGCGGAGTCAGAGCCCGCACCGGGTTCCGTAATCGCCATGGCGGCCCAGACCCCGTCGAAGCGTTTCTTCTGCTCGGCGTCGGCCACGGCCGTGATCGCCGCGTTGCCAAGCCCCTGCCGCGGGATGGTGAGCGCAAGCCCCACGTCACCCCAGCAGAGCTCGGTCACCCCGACACAACCCGCCATGTTGGAACCGTTTCGAACCTCGTCGCCGCTGGCCTCTTGCTTGAAGCCAGACACGCCCGTGCCCGACTGTTCGCCGCCAGCGTTCAGCCCGTCCATGAGCGCCGCCAACATGTCGAGCTCTTTCGGGTACAGGTGCTCCGCTTGGTCGTACTTCTGGGAGATGGGCCGGAATACATTCTTGGCGATTTGGTGCGCTTGGTTCTTCAACGCCTTGAGGTTCTTGGGAAGTTCGAGATACATCCGACGTCTCCTACAACAACAGGTTCCCGTCCATCACGCCGATGGAACGAAGCTGCCGATACCAAGTTTCGACCGGGTGATCCTTGATGAAGCCCGCGCCCCCGAGCAGTTGAACCCCGTTGGTCCCGATCTCCATGGCTTTGTCGGCACAAAGGGTCCGGGCCAAGTACGCTTCCCGCCCGCAGGGGAGGCCCGCGTCGAGCCGGCCTGCCGCTCGGTACACCAGCATTCGCATCGATTCGAGCTCGATGCCGATGTTGGCGATCATGAACGCGACCGCCTGCCGATGCGAGATCGGTTCCCCGAACGCGATGCGCTCGTTGCAGTAAGGAATCACGTAGTCGAGCATGGCCTGCGACGTCCCGAGCGCCATCGCGCCCCAGGCGACACGACCCCGGTTCACGCTGTCGTCGTACGCGGCCTGGCCGCCAGGCCCAAGGGCGGCCTCGCCCCCGAGCACCGCGTCGAGGCCGACCCTGACTTTGTTGAAGCGGAGCCTGCCAAGCGCCGCCGAGCCAAGCCCCATCGCCGACTCTGGCTGTACCTCGAGTCCCTCGGCACTGCGCTCGACGATGACGAAACGCGGACCGACCTTGGCGATGTTGACGGCGACCAAGAACCACTCGGCTTGGCCCGCGATGGCGACCATCGACTTCTCCCCGCTCACCACGAGGCCATCGCCCTTGCGCTTGGCGGTGGTGCGGAGCGCCGCGGGATCGAAGAACGCGTGAGGCTCAACCACGGCGACGGATGCGCGGGCCTCTTCTCCTTCTACGAGGGGCGGCAGTAGGGTTGCCCGCTGGGAATCGCTGCCCCCCTGCACCAACGCGTTGACGAACGAGAGCGACGAGAGCGCGGCAAAGGCCAATCCCATGTCACCGCGTGACAAGTCCTCCACGATCAGCATCTGGGAAACGGCGGACACGTTCTCCGCGGCGCCCCCGAGGTCTTCGGGAACCGACATCGCCACGGCGCCGAGCTCGGCAAAGGTATCGAGGAAGTCGTCCGGAGGCGCACTCGTGTCGTCGGCTTGGCGAGCCGCCGGCTGCATGACGTCGTCCGCAAACCGCCGCAGCGTGTCGCGCATCAGCTGTTGCTCTTCGCTCAGGCTGAGGTCGAACTTGCGAGCGGGTGTGGTGGGCGTTCCGTTCGGCTTGGTCGAGAGGCGTTGTGCGGTCTCGGCTGCACGACGTGCGCCCTCGTACACCAGCTTGCGGGTGCGGTCCTGGAGGCCGAAACGTTCCACCAAAGGCGAGTCGGCGAGCTTGGTGAGGGCACGGAGGCCGCCACCGAGGACCTCGTTCATCAGTTTGTCGTTGTCCACGACGACATGCTGGAATGTTCGCCACCTGCGGTCAACGGCGGACGCGCGCACATCGCCGCAGCACGCACCTGCGCCGCCCCCTCGTAAGGACCGTGGACCGCGGGGTCGACGTGTATAGTGCGCCGGTGCTGAGTGGGCTCGACAAGGCGTTGATCGGTGCGCTCACGGTGATCCTGATGGTCGGTATGGGCGCGTCGCTGACGCTGGACGACTACCGACGTGCCCTGACTCGCCCGCGCGCCGTCGTCATCGGATTGGTCGCACAGTTCGGGTGGATGCCGCTTGCGTCCGCGATGGCGATCTCGGCGCTCGGCCTCGAGGGTCCCGCGGCGGCCGGGCTGCTCTTGATGGCTTGCGCATCCGGCGGCAACGCGAGCAACATGTTCGCATACTTTTCGCGCGCCGACCTCGCACTCAGCATTTCGATGACCGCCGTGTCGACCTTGCTCTCGGTCGTCATGACGCCCCTACTCCTCTTCGTCTACGCGCCGTCCCTCGGCCAAACTGCGACCGAGGTCCCCTACCTCGCCGTCATGGCGACCCTCGCCGCGATGCTCTTTCCGATCGCGCTCGGCATGTGGGTTCGGCACCGTTCACTCGGGCACGCCAAACGCGTCGAACGCATCGGTTCGGTGGCAGGCGCGATCCTGCTTGCCGTCCTTCTCGTCACCAGCGTCACCGACCAGATCGACCTCGTGCGCACCGCAGGCAACCCGTCCCTCCTCGCCTGCTTCCTCGTCGCCGGAAGCGGCATGCTCGTCGGTGACTCACTCGCGCGGGGCGCACGTCTCGCCCCGCCGCAACGCCACGCCGTCTCGCTCGAAACTGGGATCCAAAACGCACCCCTCGCCATCGCCGTCATCCTCGCCACGTTTCCCGGTGAGCAACAAGACGCCCTCCTGCAGCTCCCGCTCCTGTACGCCATGACCGCCCTCTTCGTCGGCGCCGGCGTCACGCTGCTCTATCGACGGTTCCCGGGATTGTGATCCCGCACAACCGTCCGGAGCGAACCGCCAGCAAACACGACCCCGCGTCGAAGTTCACCCAGCCCTACCCGACTTCGGAGACGTCGTAGTCGGGGAAGAGAAGCACTGCAGGATGGACGCGAAGCGCCTTGGCAAGCACGAGGGCGCGTTCGCGTCCGAGTTCGCGCGCACCGGTCTCGAGGGCGGAGAGGTTCGATTGGGCGATGCCCGTGGCGACGGAGAGCTCTGCCTGTGTAAGCTCCTGGAGCTCACGAATGGTCCGAAGCATCTGGCCCGGCGTGACCTTGAGTGCGACACCTGCGGGGAGGAGATCGCCGCGTGGCACCCGATGGCCGACTTTCCTCTCGCTAGTAGTCATGCGGATGTGCCTCCACGACGTGGATCTGCAAGGCCTCGTGGTGCACCCGGTAGACGAGTCGCCACTGGCGATTCAGCCTCGACGCGCGAAAGCCCTGCCATCGCCCGCGCAAGGCTTCGTCGCGGAAGCCTTTGATCCGTCGAAGGCCGGGTGGCCCGCTCAGTTCGGCGATTCGTTTCCATGCTTCATAGCGCAAGCGCACTTGCTGCGGAGCCCGGGTCGAGGTGCAATGAACGAACACAACTGGTCTTCGGACAACAGAGACGGTCGTTGCGAGGTTCCGCATCGACCGAGCGCCGTGACCTACGGCCCCACCAACTCCCCGATACTCCCGTACTTCCCTTCGAACGTCTCGATCCACTCTTCGAGTTGATCGCGCTCCAGCTGGGTGAGGTCGGTTTCATCGGCGGTGAGGTCCGCTGCATCGAACGACATCTTCGCGAGCGCCCGCGTGCAGTCTTTCCCCGCGAACATACCGTAGGGACCGCCTGGGCCGTAGAAGTCCCGACCACGGGTTACGTCGTACACACGCCCGCGGATCGCGATCAGCAACGGCCGGTTCGGGTCGCTCCCGTCAAACTCCGCGAGCTCCGACAGTGCGTAGTCGCGCGCTTCCGCCTTCGGGAGCGGCGCAGACACGGGGGGCTTTCGAAAAAGCCCCCTCACCCAACGACTGAGGCCCATCGCTATTCGAGCATCGCACCCGAACCGCCGAGGTGGTAGCCCTCCTCGCCGTGTAGGGTCGTGTCGAGCCCCTCGTTCTCCTGTTCGTCACTGACACGGAGGCCGATCGTGACGTCGATCAGCTTCAAAATGATAAAGGTCACGACAAACGAATAGGCTGCCGCAGCAAGCACGCCGATGATATTCTCGACAAAGAGGGTGTTGTTCCCCTCGAGGAGACCCGCCGTGCCACCCCAGAGCTCGGCCGCGAACACGCCCGTGAGGACGGCGCCAAGCGCGCCCCCCACACCGTGGATCCCGAACGCGTCGAGCGCGTCGTCGTACCCGAGCTTGCCCTTCGCAAGGACCGCACCGTAGCAAACCAGACCTGCTGCGATACCCATGATCAGCGATGCCATCGGGCTGACGAAACCGGCGGCCGGAGTGATGCAAACCAGCCCGGCGACCAGGCCCGACGCGACACCGAGCGCCGTGGGCTTGCCCTGCTTGGCCCATTCGGCGACCGCCCAGGCGAACGCCGCGGCGCCCGCGGCGAGATGCGTGTTGACGAGTGCGAGGGACGCGTTCGCGTTCGAAGCCAACGCACTGCCGGCATTGAAGCCGAACCAACCGAACCACAAGAGACCGGCGCCAATCAGTGTCAGCGTCAGGTTGTGGGGCGGGCCTGGTCGTCGCCGCCGTCCCAACACGATGGCGCAGATCAGAGCGCCGGCGCCCGACGAAAGATGGACCACCGTGCCGCCTGCAAAGTCGAGCGCGCCCCGCGCGCCGAGCCACCCGTCCGGACCCCAGACCCAATGGCAAATCGGGTCGTAGACGAGCGTCGCCCAGAGCAGGATGAACAAGATGTACGCGGAGAACTTCATCCGCTCGGCGATCGCACCGGAGATCAGCGCGGGCGTGATGATCGCAAACATCATCTGAAAGGCCATGAAGAGAAGCGCTGGGATGCGAACATCCTCGCTGACCGCCTCGAGGCCGACGCCTCGCAGCAACACGTGGTCAAGACCCCCGATGAATCCGCCTCCCGCATCGGGTGCGAAAGCAAGCGAGTAGCCAAGGACCACCCACTGCAAGGTCACCACGCCGAGCGCGATGAAGCTGTGCATCGTGGTCGACAAGACGTTTCGCTCGCCGACCATCCCGCCGTAGAACAACGCGAGCCCAGGCGTCATCAACATGACGAGTGCACACGAGACCATGAGCCAGGCGGTGTCCGCCTGGTTGATCGCAATGACTGCTGCTTCTGGTTCCATCCCCGGTTCCTCCTCAGACGCGCGCGAACGTAGCCGTGGAGTGTTTCCGGCCGATGTAGCAGACGTTTCCAAACGGTTTCAAGCCACTAGATCGAGTGGCGAGATCTCGGATTTCGTCTACATTTCCGGGACATGCGAATCGTCCACGACAGGGAACTCTGTGCCAACCATGGTCAATGCGTCGGGGCCGCCCCCGAACTGTTCAAATTTGCCGATGACGGATCGCTGGTCGTCATCGACCCGGCGCCGCCGGAGTCGCTTCGCGAAGCCGCCGAGGACGCGGTGCACATCTGCCCCGTCCAGGCCTTGGCGATCCTCGAGGACTGAAATCGCTGCATTTTTGGGCATTCGTCGGGGGTGCACGCAGCCGTGATTTCGGTTACAACTCCGCTTCCCGACCCCCAGCGTCGAACCAACAAGAGAGGCAAATTTCATGGAATCCGTAGCTGAGTTCTTCAAGGTCTTCGAAACCAAAGCCGCCGCCAACCCCGATGCGGCCACGAGCCCCAACGCCATCTACCAGTTTAATATCACTGGCGACGGCGGTGGCGAGTGGGCCCTGGACCTCACCAAGGGCAAGACCGACGGCTTCGTCGTCGAAGGCAAGCACGACAACCCCGGTGCCACCATCTCGATTTCGTCCGAAGACTGGCTCGGCATGCTCGACGGCTCGGTGAACCCGATGCAGGCCTTCATGTCCGGCAAGATCAAGATCGACGGCGACATGACCTTGGCCATGAGCCTCCAGCAGGTCATGAGCTTGGCGCAAGACTGAGCCAAGCCCCACGAACTCTGGCAGGAGGGGTGGCTCGCAACGACGGGGCCACCCCTTTGTCATTCAGGGAGACGATTCGATGCCCTCCTCTGTCAAACCGGCCTCTGACGCACGCACACGGTTGAGCCCCGAGGACCGACGCGAGCAACTGCTGCGCGTCACTTCGGAGATTATCGAAGCCGACGGCGTCGACATGGTTCGGATTCCTTACGTGGCTTCGGCGGCCGGCGTCACTCGACCCGTCGTCTACAAGTTCTTTCCGAACCGCCACGAGTTGATCAAGGGCGTTCTCGAAGACTTCCGGGAGGAGTTTGCACGGCGCACACCGGATGTGCTGGCAGGGCAGGACGCCGACATCGGCTCGATCGCCCGGGTATTCATCGACGCGGCCTGCGACACCATCGAGCACAAGGGGTCCGGCGGTTGGCAACTGATGCGAAGCGTCGCGCCCGACGCGGAAATCGCAAGCATCAGCAAGGAATTCCGGGGACAACTCGTCTCGCCTTGGCTCGCACCACTCCGCGAGCTCACGGGTGTCACCGATTCGGAAGCTCATGCACTTTCGGACATGTTCCTCTCCGGTGCAGGAGAAATCGTCCAACGGTGGATCGACGACGAGTTCACTCGTGAGCAGGTCGCCACCTTGCTCGGGAGAATCATCTTGGCCGTTCTGGTCGAGTTCACCGAGTAAAGACATGGTCTCTGAGATATTCGACGCATCCAAGTGGACCGAGGTTCCGGGTTTTGACCTCACCGACCTCACGTATCATCGCGCCAACGATCAAGGCACCGTCCGGGTGGCGTTCAACCGACCCGAGGTGCGCAACGCGTTTCGGCCGAGCACGGTCGACGAACTCTACCGGGTGCTCGATCACGCACGGCAGACGCCCGACGTGGGATGCGTGTTGCTCACAGGCAATGGTCCCTCGCCGAAGGACGGCGGCTGGGCCTTTTGCTCGGGAGGCGACCAGCGGATCCGCGGCAAGGACGGGTACAAGTACGAAACGGACTCGGCTGGGGAAGTCGACCCTGCGCGCCTGGGCCGCCTCCACATCCTAGAAGTGCAGCGTTTGATCCGGTTCATGCCCAAGGTCGTCATCGCGGTTGTCCCCGGCTGGGCGGTCGGTGGCGGACACAGCCTTCATGTGGTCTGCGACATGACCATCGCCAGCCAAGAGCACGCGCTCTTCAAACAGACCGACCCCGATGTCGCCAGTTTCGACAGCGGCTATGGTTCAGCGCTGTTGGCGCGCCAGGTCGGCCAGAAGAAGGCCCGCGAGGTGTTCTTCATCGGCCTCGACTACAGCGCACAGGATGCGGCCGACATGGGCATGGTCAATGCAGTGGTGCCCCACGGTGAACTCGAGGATTTCGCCCTCGATTGGGCCCGGAAAATCAACGCCAAGAGCCCGACGGCGATGAGAATGCTGAAATTCGGCTTCAACATGATCGACGATGGGCTCGTCGGGCAGCAGCTGTTCGCCGGTGAAGCCACTCGCCTCGCGTACGGCACCGAGGAGGCGCAGGAGGGTCGCGACGCGTTCCTCGAGAAGCGCCCGCAGGACTATCGGAAGTTCCCCTGGCACTACTGATGGGGTTGCGCCTGACTATTCGGTCAAAGTGGGGTACTCTCCCCCACTTGGACACACATTCGGCAACTGCAACCAGGGGCCGATCGGAGAAACGGAGCGAGTCATTTCAAGTAAGATATTCGTAGGCAACCTCGACTATGGGACCACCGACCAGCAACTACGTGAGCTGTTCGGCGAGATCGGAGAAGTCGTGGATGTGCACA
>JBCCHE010000003.1:0-192399 GCA_039028875.1 Myxococcota bacterium
CGGTCGATAGGCGTAGGACAGGTCCAACAACACCTGAAGTGGAAACGTCAGGTTGAAGTCCTTGTGGTAGTCGTAGGGTCCCCAGTCGTTGAACTTAAGAAAGTAGTTAATATTGAAAGAGCCGAGTGAGTACCACCCGTAAGTGCCGAAGCGTGACACGGTCCGGGCATCGTCGCCATTGGCCTGGCCTTGGCCTGCGTACACCCAGTTCACCAGTCGCATGTTGTAGGTGAAGTTGGTGATTGTACGCACACTCACGTCCCAGAGGTTTCGAGCCGGCGCCGCCGCAGGGAAGCCGAAGACGAATTGTGGGCCAACCGTGTCCTCGTCTGGAACCCCGATCGCGACGGCTCCGTCCTGGCTTGTGGGAAGGATCTTGTACACGAAGTCGAGAACCACGGAGACTTTCGCATCTTCGCGGGCGGCGTTATCCCACGCGTAGAGGGGCGTGGCGGGCGTCGGGTCCCAACCGAGCAGGAACTCGAACCCATAGGTCTCTCGGTTCGAACGGACCCAGAACGGATCCACGAGCTGGTTACGCGCCTGAACGCCGGGAAAGAACGTGCCGGTTTCTGGATCGAAGAAGTCCGGGATGAACGGGAGCGGGCCTTCGAGGGGTCGCTGCGCCAAGAAGTTTGGGGCGAGCACGACGTTGCCCGCGTAGTATCCGATCCCCGACGACACCGCCCAGTGGTTGCCTTGACCGCTCTCTTTGAGCGACCAGCCCGTGATGGTCATGGTGTTGTCGACACCGCCATCGCTGACGAGACCGCGCATGCCGCCTTGAATGTACCAAAAGAAGGGCGCGTTGTTGTAGGTGAACTTGAGCTTACCACCGAGGGTGTCGGCGAACCGAATCGTCCCGTCGGCGATCTCATAGCCCGAACCGAGATACCCGGGCCCGTCGACTCTTCGCGCGATCTCGTAAGCTTCCCCGATGAAATTCGAGCGACCCGTGATCGCGCCCGCTTCGAGGGTGATGCGCTTGGCCGCGTACCCGAAGTACAACGTGCTCTTTCGGCTTCGAGGCTGCGGAATCACCGAGCTTGCGAACGTGTCAGGAACCCGCTGTGCGAAGTCTTCTTGGTGGATAACACCGAACTTGAAGTCGCCGAACTGTCGGTAGTACTTGCCGAGGATCGTCGGGTTTGCACCCCACCAGAGCTCGGGCCCGAACGCGACGGTCAGGCCCTTGATCTTGTCTTTGCCCTGGAAGGTCACGCCGGTGGGTGCGTTGGCGTTGTATGTGTCGATGACATTCTGTTGGTGAACTTCGGGATAGAGCCCGAAGAAGTCGCCCTCGTAGCCCCAGTGGTAGTGCCCCGCGCCACGAAAGAAGCTCTCCATCAAGAAGTACTTGTTGTCCCAGTCGAACTCGGCCTCGTAGATCTGGAAGCGCTCACTCAACACCTGGACCTCGCCGTCGATGTCCTCGACCCCGATGGGCTGGCCTCGTTCCTCGTAGAAGATCTCGTTGATCGGGTTGAGGGCGACGTTGCCGAGGCCGTTCACGACGACCTTGGCTCGCAAGCCCTTCGCAGGCTTGACCTCCATCCCGAGGTAGATCGATTCGGTATCGCCGAAACGGGTCTCGTTCCGCTCTTCCTGATCGAGTTGTCGACCACCGGTGGTGAACGTTTCGAAGTCGACACGCACGATGGGCTTGAACCTCTCGAGCTGCGCCAGTTTGCTCTGGGTGTTCGCCGAGGAGCGAGGGCCTGCGCGCGAGAAGTGCTCCCGAATCACCGCAAGGTCGGTCTCGGGCGCATAGGGATCGAGGCGGTACGCCTCCTGCAACACGTAGTAGGCGGCGCGTGGGTACACCGTGTAGATGCCCCTCGAGTTGGAGCGGCCTTTGGCGGCAATGCCGAACCACTCCTCGTTCATGTTGTTTTGGCCTTCCTGGTAGTCGAACTGGTAGGCCTCGTTGCTCCACGACGCCGTCGTGTCGTGGATGTCCAAGTTCACGTCTTGGTTGTACTTCCACCAACCGTCACTCCATTGGAAGGTCATCCCACCGATCGCGTTCTGGACGCGGCCCTTGCCGTAGCTCTGCTCGTAGATCTCCTGCCAAAGGGATTGCAGGATCACGGCCTGCGCGATCGGGTCTTCGATCCCCCGCTTTGCGTCGTACGCGTCGGAGCCAAACTCGCCGTACATGACCGGAACCTGCAGTTCCGCCTCGATGCGTTCGAAGAGGTTGCCGGACGACGGGCCGCGATAGACGTTCGTTCCGAAGATGTCGATGTTCGGGCACTCTTCTTTGATCACTTCGAGGAACCCGACATCGCCGTTGACAATCGCCACGGGGTGGTTGTCGTCCGCCGCATGAATCTCTTCGGTGATCTCTCCGAACAGGGAGTACAGGAAGACAGCCCGGGCATCGCCCTGTTCGGTCTCGGGGAGATCCTCGATCTCGTTCGACTTCCAATAGAGACCGTAGTTGTTCTCGTTGCCGAGCAACCACATTAGGAGCCCAGGGGTGTCCTTGTACTCCTGAACGAGCTCCCTCATCTCTTGCTTCACGGCCTCGCGAAAGCGCGGGTCCGAGTAGTCGACTGGGCTCACCCAAACGCCATCGATGTTGAACCCGTAGCGTCCGATGGAGTGGTTCAGCGCGGTGTAGATGCCGTACTTCTCGTAGATGTAGGTGATCCACCGCGCGGGCACGCCAATGTACTGGCGAACCACGTTGACCCCCATCTCCTTCATCAGCCGCATCTCGCCGTCCAGGGCGTCGCGGATGACGTCGTCAGGCTTTGTCCAGAGCGAGTAGTTGTAGTTCTCGCCGATGGGCATGTATCCCCAGTTCATGCCAAACACCATGGTCGGCGTATCGTCGACCATGAGGAGGTAGCCGTTCTCGTCTTTGTAGACTTTGACCACGTTCGGACCGTCCGTGCGAATCGGCGCGGCTTGACTCCCGGACGGTGGAGCCGGCGGACGCTCATACGCCGCTGGCGGCTTGGTCGAACTCTCGGGAGCGATTGGGTTCGGCGCCTCAGGCGGCGGCGCCGGATTCATCGGCCGCTCCGCGGCTTCTGATTCTTCGCCTGGTTCAGCCGGAATGTCGGGACCTGGGATGGGCCCGGTCGGCGCGCCGGACGGTTCGGGGGACCGCGTGGGTTCTCCGTACTGCTGCGCCGAGGCCGAGACGGACCAGAACACCACCAGCAATGCAACCAAGACCCTCATGCTGACCGCTCCTCGCCAAGTCGGTAGGTTTGGACGATACGACTACCCATGTGACTGACTCCTTCGCGACACCCGACCACCAACCCGTTGGCCACGACACGGAGCGACTCTACCAACGCGATGTGCTTTTTGTAACGACGACTGTTTGGATCCGCGCGCGCGCTTCGGCTGGAACTCGGGGCGCAAGTGAACGCAGGACGCGAACGGTGCGAGGACGGTCACGAAGGCCTCGGAGTTGAGGTCTTGGAAGATCCATGGGCTCTCACTACGAACTCGCGTTCTCATCGCCGATCCATTCGTTTGTTGCCGCAACAAACCAAGTATCCAAAAATAAGTCAAGCGTGGATCCGCGCACGAACGCGAACGATGTCGAAGCGCTGTTTGACGCAGCGCCCCAAAATCGTGTACAAGTACCCCGATGGGTGTGGAGCACGGAGCGAACTCCCCGAAGTCTCAGCGCGTCACCCACGCTTGACATTCTCAGGACGAACACGTAGTTCGTTCGAGACATGAACGAAGTCGCACGCGCCAGACACTCGACCCATGGCGTCTTGGGTGCGTCCGCGATTCGTGCACAGCACAGCCGTCTGCTGCTCAACTTGCTGTGGCGCGAGCGAGAGATTTCGCGCGCCGAGCTCGCGCGCCGGTCGAGCCTAAGCCGGTCGACGGTGTCGGCCATCGTTAATGACTTGTTGAGTACGGGCCTGGTCGAAGAGGCGCGCGCGGGTGTCTCGAACGGCGGTCGTCGCCCCATCATTCTCGAGTTTCAGGATCGGTCGAGCTTCATCGTTGGCATTGAGCTTGGCGCGACGCACATCTCCTGCGTACTGACGGATCTCCGTTGCAAGGTCAGGGCATCGTGGTCGGCCCCCGCGCCGGTTCGTGACGCCCCCGAGGTTGCGCTCGAGAAGATGTCGATGGGCGTGCGTTCCGTACTCGAAGCCGACGGCGTACGCCTTCCGCAGGTTCTTGGGATTGGGGTCGCCGTGCCAAGCCCTGTCGACAACGACCGCCCGGGCGAGCTGCTTCCGTTCGTTGCTCCCAAATGGGAGGGATACAACATTGCGACGTATCTCGAGGATGTCTTTGGTCGACCGGTCTTTCTCGACAACGACGCGAACCTTGGTGCGCTTGCCGAGCTTTGGTGGGGCGCCGGAACCTCTGACGAAGACATGGCCTTCGTGAAGGTGGCGACGGGAATCGGCGCGGGTCTCATCATCAACGGTCGCATTTTTCGGGGCAGTGGAGGCATCGCAGGCGAGATCGGCCACACCTCCATCGACGCCCAGGGCCCTGAGTGCGTATGTGGCCTCCAGGGTTGCCTCACAACTTTCGTCGGTACGCCGGCGCTCCTCGAACGGGCGAAATCAGAGTTGCGGGTGGCGGGCAGCAACCGCCCGCCACCCGCCAACATCGACGAGTTGGTCGACGCAGCGCTCGAGGGCGACCCGACCTCCGTCAAACTCATGCGCTATGCGGGGGAGAAGCTTGGCGTCGGAATCGCCAATATGCTCAACCTGATCAACCCAAGAGCAGTCGTCTTGGGGGGTGGGCTCTCGCGCGCCGGCGATCTCGTGCTCGACTCGGTCCGCGAGACCATCGTCAGCCTGTCCCTTCCCACTTCGATTTCCGGCACTGAGATCAGAACCACGGGCCTCAACGAATGGGGCATCGCCCTCGGCGCAGCGACGCTTGCATTGGAAGCCGCTTTGCAGGCACCTTCGCTCTTCCCTGCGCAAGCGGCAGCCATAGGAGCCTGACGATGACGCTACGTAGTTTGTTTGCTCTTCCGATACGCACCTCTGCGCCTGAGCCCCAAGAGGCTCCGAGCTCATACCGTGAGTAGCCAGAAACACTTCGACACCGCGCCGGAAGACCGGATCTCGTTCCCGCACAAGATCATCTACGGCGTTGGTGGGCTCGTAAACAACCTGCTTGGGGCAGCGAGCGGCGGGATGATGATCTTCCTGACTCTCGGCCTCGGCATGCGGGTCGAGCTCGTCGGTATACTTGGTTTTATCCCGAGGATCGTCGACGCATTCACCGATCCGCTGATGGGCTACATCTCGGACCACACCAAGTCGCGCTGGGGAAGACGCCGGCCCTACATCTTCGTTGGTGCAATTGCCACCGGCATCATCTTCGCGCTGCTCTGGCAGCTCCCCGCGGGGCGCTCGGAGGGCTTCTACTTCTGGTACTTCCTCATCGGGTCGTTGATCTTCTTCTTCGCGTACACCGTGTTCGCGACGCCCTGGGTGGCACTCGGTTACGAGCTCACGCCTGACTATCACGAGCGAACAAGGCTCATGGGGGTCCAAAACATCTTCAGCCAGATCGCCTTCATCGTCTCGCCTTGGTTTCTGGCGGCCGCCGAGAACAAGAACCTCTTTGACGACACGATGTCGGGGGCCGCGGGGCTCGCCCTCGCCATTGGCGTTGTGACCGTCGTCGTAGGAGTCTTGCCTGCGATCTTCTTGAGGGAGCCCTACGCCAACCGACTGACGGGGGAGGCGTTCCAGAAGCCACCAGTCGAGGAAAAGGAAGACAAGCCGCGAAGCCAGCTGATCACCAACATTGTCCGATTCTTTACGGGCTTCGCGGCGACCTTCCGGTTCCGCCCCTTCGTGAAGCTGTGCGTGGCCACGTTCCTCGTGTTCAACGGGTTCATGCTGATCGCCTCGTTTCAGCCATTCGTGATCATCTACTACCTATTCGATGGGGATCGAGAAGCCGCATCGACCATCGTCGGGTGGTCTGGAACCGCGGGGGGCGTCTCGGCGTTCTTCATCATCGCGTTCGTGACGTGGCTCGCCACGAAGATCGGTAAACGGCGCGCGTTCTTCGTATCCACCGGAATCTCGATCTTGGGGTACGGCTTGAAATGGTTCTGTTACGACCCCGCGAACCCTTGGCTCATCGTGCTTCCAGCCCCGTTGATGGCGTTCGGCCTCGGGGGGCTCTTCACCTTGATGGGGTCGATGGTCGCCGACGTGGTGGACCTCGACGAGCGCGAAACGGGCGAACGTCGAGAAGGCATGTTTGGCTCGATCTACTGGTGGGTCGTGAAGCTCGGCATGGCAGCCGCCCTCCTTGGGGGTGGCTATCTCTTGGGCGCCACCGGCTTCGACGAGAGCATCACCCAGCAGACCGACAGGACACTGCTGCTGATGCGCGTGTTCGATGTTGTCGTGCCCATGATCGCGTCAGGCGTCGCCATCTGGATCGTGGCCTCGTACGAGATCACGGAACAGAAGGCACACGAAGTGCGCGCCGAACTCGAACAGCGGCGCGGTGCGATGCAAGTCGCCCAGTAGCCGACACAAAGAGAACGATGAAACCAACGGAAGGACTTGCTGTGATCGCCATGGCCGCTGCTGGATGCGTCTCGGGCTCAGAACGATCCCCGAGCACCCCTCCCCCGTCGCCCGACCCCGGCGTTCAATCGCCCTCCGCGCTCTTGGCCGGCGAAACGATGGCGGTCGCTTACTCCGGGTTTCGCGAGGGACAGCACCCCGACCGGGGCGATGGCGCGGTCAACCCTAGCGCCGAAGAGATCCTCGAAGACTTGCGCATCCTCGTCGACCACAACTTCAACCTGATTCGCCTCTACGACGCCGGGGAGAACTCTCGCCTCACCCTCGAGCTCATCCGTCAGCATGATCTCCCGATCAAGGTCCTGCTTGGCATATGGTTGGAGGCCGAGTTCAGCAACCACGAGGGGTGCGAATGGATCACGGAGCCGATCCCCGAACAAGCGCTGCTCGAGAACACCGAGCGCAACGCTGCCGAGGTCGCCCGCGGGATCGCGCTTGCAAGCGAGTTCGAGGGCATCGTCGTCGCGGTCAACGTCGCGAACGAAGCGCTGGTGAGTTGGAACGATCACATGGTGCCGGTCGAGCGCGTCATCGCCTACGTCCAGCAAGTGAAAGCCGCCATCGACCAGCCGGTCACGGTCGCAGAGAACTACGTTTGGTGGATTGAAGACGGCGCGGGGTTGGCGGCTGAGGTCGACTTCCTCGGCGTGCACACCTACCCCGAATGGGAGGGCAAGGGGATCGACGAAGCCCTCGCCTACACGATCGAGAACGTCGACTCCGTGCGCCAAGCACACCCCGGCAAACCGATTGCGATTCTGGAGGCCGGCTGGGCGACCATCGCCGACGAGTTCGGCGACCGCGCCAACGAACCCGCCCAGGCTCGCTACTATCGCGAAATCCAGGGGTGGGCGCGCGCCACCAACACCACCGTCTTCTTCTTCGAGGCTTTCGACGAGCCCTGGAAGGGCCGACCGGGCGCGCCGCACGGGGCCGAGAAGCACTGGGGGCTGTTCAACGTCGATCGCACGCCGAAAGAACTTCTCCGAGAGTCACCGTCGGTGAACCGCGAAGGTCCGTAAGCGCCGCGAAGGCCTCGCGCTTCAATCGACGAGGACCACCGAACCAAACAAGCCCGCGTCGATCCAGCCGCGGTCCTTGTGTTCCCCGGGTGCGGACTCCGAGCCGATGAAGTTCTCACGGAGCTCACTGCCGTCGTTGTCGCACCAGGCGAGCATCAGGCCGATGACCTTGCCGGCCTCCAGCGCGACGGGCCTGTTCTTGTCGGAACCGTCTACGTACCCATCGTCGTAGATGTCGATCGACACCTCCCACACGATCGCGTTGCCGTTTGCGCGCCATCGGCTTTGCGTGTGGTCCGAGTAGTCGTGTGGGGCCTTGTCCGTACCGATGTCGATCGCACGGTTGTCGAGCGACATGTGATACGCGAAGGCGTTGTGGTTGTATTGATGGTTCCCGCCGGAGTTGTCTTCGTCGACGAAGATCTCGAGGCAGTCGTCGTCCCAGTATTGAACGAGGGGATCACGGTGGCTGTCGAACAAGATGTCGTCGACGATCTCCACGAGGAGGTAAATCTTGTCGGCCGTCCAAACGACCTTGAAGCGGCCGCGGAAGTCGTCCGGAGAATAGTCGGGGCCAAGCCAACGCTGATCGATCGGGTGCCACTTGGCGCGCTGCCAGACGCGCTCGTTGGCGACGCCGTCCACCTTGGGTGCGCGCCGAGCTTTGGGCGCCTTGTACGTGGTGCGTCCTGGGTCATGGGTCGCAGTGTCCGCGGAGGCCGGGAGTGGCGACGCATTCAGCGCAACAGTGGCGAAGAGCGCCGTTAGGACCGCGGTTGCGGACCGTCCGCAGACGCCCCAGCCAACGACGGCCTCCACCCACCCGTTAGACATACTTCAGGTTGCCTTGGGCATCCCAGAGGCCCCAGTACGCACCCACATCGCCTTCGGCGCCAACCTTCCACGACTCGTCGAACGAGGAGAAGTAGAAGATCTCGATGCCGTCTTCGTAGGCCCACTGATACGTCCGAATGAAGTACTCGAGCGCGCTGTCGTACGAAGGGACCGCGGCACCAAACGGAGTCCCTTGGCTTGGCCAGCCGGTTTCGCTAATGATGACCTTCTTCCCCTTCGCGACGTTCTGCGCGCGGCGGTACATCTCTTTCATGTACAGCAAGGCGTACTCCGCCGGGCAGCTTTCCCAGAAGGGGTAGCAATTGACCAGTAGGGTGTCGCAGGCCGCCGCCACCCGAGGATAGTTCTCGAAGAGAAAATACGCGTCGACCGTGCCGACGGGAATGCCGGGCACGGCCTCTTTCGCACGCTCGATGTAGCCGACGAGCTGGTCCTCGGTCAGGTCTTCACGGAGCATCACCTCATTCCCAACCGCGAGGATGTCCGCGTGACCCGCGCGCGCAATGTCGACGCCGTTCTGGAAGTCGGTTTCGTTGATGTCGAGATTCTCCGATAGCCCGATACCGACCATCGTCTTCAGGCCGTTGTCATGTGCGATGCGCGGAATCGCCTCATTGCCCTCGATGCACGAAAACGTTCGGATCCAGTGCGTGTACGGCTTGATGATGTCGAGTCGCGATTGAATCTGTGCCTCGGAGATGTCCGCGCCGGGGGATTGGCCATCGACGTAGGGGCTGAACGAGATCCCGTGGATCTTCGCCTCCAGGATCTGTCGTAGCAGCGCGATCTTGTCCGCTCGCGACATGCTGGAGAAATCGGTGCCCAGCAGCCCCGGGAAGCCTGGCACCTTATAGCCGGACCGACGCATCGCTGTCGCCGCGCTCGACCGAGAGACTACAGGGAACTGACTTTCAGTCGGCTTCGACATAGGACCTCCGCTCGGGTCGTCATGCTGTGGCTTGGGCGCTCCGCTCTCGGCGTGCGCCCCTCAGTCGACTCGCTCGTACACCCGGACCCAATCGACGAGCATCGTCTGCGGAAAGACTTCGCTACCGTTCGGAGCTTGGTTGTTGCTGCCCAGTGTGCCGCCCATGGCCACATTGAGGATCAAGAAGAACTCTCGCTGAAACTCAGCCATGGTTTCGGGGTTGATCGAACGGATGTAGTACTCGATGCCATCGATCGACCCGATGATCTTGGTTTCGTCCCATTCGGCCGAGAAGATGTGGAAGTCGTCACCGAGCGATTCCTCGAGCGTCAAGGACTTGCTGAGGAAGGTCCACCCGCCGTCGAACTCGCAAGGGGCGGGAGCCAGGTTGGAGTCGTCGCACCAGTGCATCGTGAAGTGCGTCATCCGGTCGCCGGAGGCCGAGAACGCGTTGAAGGCCTCCATGAAGTCGATCTCGCCTGACACGGGCCAGCCAATTTCCGGGAAGTTCGCGCCGAGCGCCCAAAACGCCGGCCATGCCGCCTTTCCGACCGGGGGTTTGATCCTGGCCTCCACTTTCCCGTAGCGGAACTCGAACTTGTCCTGGGTCGTGATTCGAGCCGAAGTGACGGTGTCGTCGCGAATGCCGCAAGGCTCCACAGGACAGAGCGCCTGAATCACGAGGTTGCCGTCCTCGAGACGCACGTTGTCGGTGGAGCTGGTGTAGAGCTGCCACTCGTTGTTGCCCCAACCGCTGTCGTTGACCCCGTAGCCCGTTTCGAAGTTCCACGTCGCTGAGGAGGGCTGCTCGCCAGAATCAAACTCGTCCTCGAAGATCAGCTCGTAGGTAACTTCCTCGCGTGGGGCGCACCCGTCGGCTTGCTGAATGCCGTCGACGTAGAAGGTCCAGCTGGTGGGGTTCGAATCGGCTTTACCGACGATGCCGAGATCGAAGATGAACGTGATCCCCGTCGCGTCTGGAGCATCAGTCTGGCCCGCGAAGTCGAAGCAAACCTCTTGCCACGCACTGCTGTCGGTTTGCACGTTCTCCAGCTCGATGTCGGAGCCTTCCAACTTGAAGAGAAGGTTGACCGGGCGCGACGACCAGACCTTGGCAACGAAAGCAGTTCCCGCACTCCAATCGACGGACTCTTCGAGCGTCAAAGTGCTCCCACCGAAGTTCTCGTCTTCGAGCTTCTGCAGCTCGAGGACCTTGGCTGTGGTGTTGATGCCACTCTGGTCTGGGTTGTCGATGATCGCCGATGCGCCTCCGGCGAAATCTGCGAGCGTAAAGGGCCCGCACCCCTCTTCGAAGCCGATCTCTGCATCGCAGTCGACGACAGGTGTACCGCCGGCGCCGCCGGTCGCGGTCGAACCACCGGCGCCGCCCGTTGCTGCGGAGCCGCCCGCGCCTGAGCTGCTCGTCCCGGAGCAGGCGGTGAGGAAGGTGAGCGAAGTCACCGTGACGAGGAGGAGGAGGTGTTGAAGTAGTCTACGCCGCATAGACCCCGATTGTAGGGCGAATAGTAGAATCAGCCACCCAAGCGCTTCGCCCGTGCGTACTTGACTGGAGCATCGGAACCGCAACGTCGTGCTTCGACGGATGACTTTGTTCGGTACCGCCAATGGGACCAAGAGACTTTGTTCGAACCCTTCGCGGGAACCTGGGTCGCCCTACGAACCGTTGGTCAGCTGCGCGCAAGCCACTGGAGCCGGCCGGACCTTTGTTCGACCCTGGCCGAACGCAACCGGCACTTTGTTCGGAACAGCGCTCGCGGGGTGACGAGGCTGCGTGGCGAACTTCGGGCCGCCGCACTCGGAGGCTCGAGTCTGTTGAAACCGGTGGCCGACTACGGGTTTCGCGCCGTGAAGCCGCCCGGGTAGCCGTAGGAATCAAAGCTGTCGTACCCGTAGACGTAGAGGCCGAGCGGGTTGGGCGCCGAGAGCGTGTGGGTGCCCACCGAGATGGGGACCTGAGCCGCCGAGAAGTTCGTTCCCGGAAGCGCCGTAAACACCGACGGAGAGAGAGGCGTCCCATCGAGCCGCACGACGTTGCTCGTGACATCGGTCGTGAGTGCAACGACATTGGCGAAGTTGGTCGGGAAACCTGAAGCAGGCGTCGCGAACGTGTAGGACTTGATGAACTGCGAAGCTGACGGAATCAACATCATGAACGGATCCGACGTGGAGTTGTCGAACTGACTGCCGTTCGAGAATTGCGTCACCAGGATGGGCGCACTCGCAGAGATTCGATAGCTGCCGATGAGGTTGCGCTCGACGAAGTCGCCGGCGTTCAAGTTGATCGACTCGGGCGACGCCCCCTCGAGCTGAACCTGCGTGCCGTTCTGGTCTGCGAGAATCCGGAAGGTGTCTCCTTCGGTGCGCGTGGCCAACGGTACGGTCACCACCTCGGTGCCCCACGTGGATACGGGCAAGATCTGCTCCACGACGTGGTCGCAGAAGCCAGTGGCCTGGGTCGGAATGTTCGCACAGCGGTTGCCGCCGTGAACCGCGATCGGCCGGTCTGCTTGAACCAGCGAGCCCGTCAGGTCGCCGGTAGACTGGAGCTGATAGGCGTCGAAAGGATTGAGTACGACGTCGAAGGGAACCCCGGCAGGTCGGCTACCGGCGGCCGCCGATGGGGTGATCGTCACGGTGGTGGTGGTCGTCGTGTCGCCCTCGAACGCAGGGGTCGCCGCGATCGTGAGTTGTGAAGGACCATTGATGCCACCAGGCCACGCGACGACGCGGTAGCGGTCCCCCAGCGCGACAGTGGGAAGGGCCGCAAAGGCGTCCGTGCCCCTGAGTACGCGGTTGAAGCCGTACACGGTGATCGGTTGGACGGAGGACACGCGGACGGCGGCCTCCGCCTCGATGCCATCGGTCGCGTTGATCTCGGTGCCTGCCGGCAACGTCACCATGGTCACGTTGCCGGGCGTGACGGCGAACGACTCGCTGTACCCAATCGAAGGAATGGTCACCAAACCGACGGTGGATTGTGGCCCGGACAAGAACAACGAAGTTTGCGGGGGCAGGTAGTTTGACCCGAACACGATGACGAAGTCGGTGCCGAAGAGATCGCTTACCCGACACACGCCCGCCGTGCAGACGCCGTCTCCCCCGTCGCACGGCGTGCCGTCGGAGGCAAGCTCGACCTCGCAGAGTCCGGTACCGTTGCACGTGGCCGTCCGGCACTCGTTGCTCTCGCCGCAATCTTGATCGACGTTGCACTCGACGTCGGGCGCACACGTGTTGTTGACGCAGATCTCACCGTCGTCGCAATCTTGGTCGAAGTTGCATTCGACATCGGGCATGCAAGCGTTACGAACGCAGATCTCGCCGAAGTCGCAATCCGCATCGGAGTCGCACTCAACATCGGGGATGCAGAAACTGTTGACGCAGATTTCGCCCACCTCGCAGTCCTCGGCGACGCTGCACTCGGCATCGGGCACACAGGTCGCATTGACGCAGACCTCGCCAGCCTCGCAATCCAAGTTGAAACGGCACTCCACGTCGGGAACGCAGACGGTGTCGACGCAGATTTCGTCCGGACCGCAATCCGCGTCGAAGCGGCACTCGACGTCAGGGACGCAAACGGCGTTGACGCAGATCTCGCCAGAATCACAATCGGCGTTGAAACGACACTCGACGTCGGCGACGCAGTGACCGTCGACACAGACCTCGTCGTCGTCGCAGTCGGCGTCGCCCTGGCATTCAGGCCCTCCGCCGTCACCTTCGACGCATGTCACGCGGACCGTCCAGCCCGACACGCAGTAATCGAAGTTGTCGTCCGAGACTTGGATGGTGATGTCGTAGTTGCCGATCGCGTCGCAGGTGTAGAACGTCTCTGGCGCGCTTGGATCGTCGATCGTCCCGCCTGTGGCTTCCCATAGGTAGGAGATGTCGTCGCCCTCGTGGTCCACCGCGTCGGCCAAGAGATCGATGTTGCTACCCACTGACGTCTGTAGCGGCGAAACGACCACGAGCGTGAGGCCCGCGCACACGTTGAACTCTCCGTTGACCCGAACACCGCCCAAGACAACGGGCGGCTCGCAGTTGAGAAGCACCGTCACGTCGGTTGTGACGCCGGCTTCGACTGAAAACTCTGCCGACCCGCCGCACCTTGTTTCGCCGAGCGGGGACGTCGCAACCATCGTGATCAAGTAGCCGTCACCGGGCTCCAGTCCGAACACTTCGACGGAAGGTGTCGCGTCGGGCGCGGTGGTGTCGATGGTGCCATCCATCGGCACCATGCCCTCACGCGTGATCTCCCAAGTGACTTGGTTGATTTGAATCTCACCTCGTAGGTGAATGTCGACACTGAGTGCACCGCTTGTTTGAGCGGTGGTGGACGCACTGCTGTCCGTGCAACTTGCGATACAAATCGCGGCGCTGAGGCACAGAACCAACAAGGGTGTGAGACGAAGGCTCGGCACGAGCTCCTCCTTGGAAACGGGGGGCTCGAACCTAACACCTATCGGGTAGTTTTTGCGACCACGAAGTGCGCAAACTGGCGAGTTTCGGTTGTCCGAAAACGACCAACGTAAGCGGTCTCACAAGTCGGAGTTTCACCGACGCTGTGGGTGCGTGTAGACGTCGCGCTAGGACCGTCGGCGGCGTCTCGAAACGAGCCGACAACCGAGGCCGAGAAGGACCAGCAACATCAAGTTCGCGCTGGTCCGCCCACTGGTCGTCGGGCCCACTCGGCAATCGCTTGCGGGTGGGTTGAAGGCATCTGGATCCATGTCTTCGCCGTCGAGGTTCTCATCGCGGTCACGGTTGATACCCATGCGCTCCCCGGAGCCCGGTGGCACGCATGTGAACGTCAGCGCTTGGCCCGGAACGGCGGCCTCGGTCTCCAAGTCCTGGCGTGACCAAAAAGCCTCTCCGGTGACGTCAGGGTCGAAGTTGTCGCTCCCGACGTACAACCACCCGCGCTGAACCCCGCCTACGACGCCCTTCACGATGAGCTCGCACTCGGTGGTGTTGATGTTGCCGGGCAACACAAACGCCGCGTCGGCACGATTGATCAGCAGGGTAATCCGGGCGTCGACAGCCGCACCGCTCGTATTGGTGAGCGTGACTTGCTGGCCGACGATGGGTGCCATGTCCGTATCAAACGCCATGATGAGCGCTTCGAGGGCCAGCACCTCGCCCGGGTTGAGGGGGTTGGGCGCGGCCGAGGTAAACGCGCTGGCCGACAGGAATGACGCCACCGTGTCGACGCTGCCGTCGTGGAGGTAGCCGGTACCCCGCACTTGGGGACCCATGTTGGCCCCACCCGCGGTCGGATTCGGGATGGGACCCGTCGGCGCGAGGCCAAACATGCCAACCTTCTGATAGGCGTTTCGAAGGTGCGGGACCTTGAACTCCATGGTCAGGCCCTCGGTGGTGGAGCCACCCCCGTTTCCGAACTTGCCGGCCGCACGGTCGAGCTCGTGGCAATCATTGCAGCTCCCGAGACCGTCGGTGAAGGGCTTGTCGTACGCGGTCAGCCCCGCTTGCTGCTGGCCGTTCAGGGAGTTGTCGAGACTGCGAGTCGGGTTTGGCGGCAGGGTGATCTGCAGGGCGAAGTCGGTGAACTTCTGCATGTCTGCCGCGTTCAGCGGCCCCGTGGGATTGAGCGGCCCCTCGTCGAGCCCGAGGAGCCCCTCGAAGGCCACGTCGAACTCGTTGAACGCGCGGTCCGCACATGCGGGGTCGGCGGGGGTCGCCAAACATTCGGGGCCGGTCCGATCGCCGCGCCAATGCTGCGGACCCCCGAACTTGAGCCCGCGAAGCGTCTGCGTCGTCATGGGGCCTTTGTTGGCATCGAACGGGCCGAGGGCGGGGCCGAAAATACCGACCGGCTGTGGGTTGTTGTTGGCCACGTTGGGAAGATCGGGATCGCCGAGGTCCCACGTGAGATCGTCCATGTCGCCGAAGACGTGACAGCTCGAGCACGACGCTTCGCCGTTGCTCGAGGTCAACACCGCATCGTAGAGGAACTTCCGGCCGTTCAAGATGCTCACGGTCTCGGGCGTGAAGAAGAACCGCGTGTCCGGGAGCAATGTGTTGGTCGTCGTGTCGATCATGTAGACACGCGTACGCGTCGCCACGTAGAGCCTGTCGTTCGCCTCATCCAACACAAGGCCGGCCGGCTGCGCGCCGACAGAAATGAGATTGTTCCCGTCCTGAACGAAGGTGTCGTTCTCGAGCTCGGTGGTGTCGTAGAAAGCCACGTTGTTCGAGCCAAAGCCCGCGACATAGAGGGTGCTGCCGTCGGCGGTCACCGCCATCTGCAGCGGCGTCGCCAAGCTTTGGAAGCGGGTATTGGCCGGCACCGGGTGCGCCCCGTACGGGATGTGCTTGTTGAGCGCGCGCGGGATGACGTTGAACTCGGTGCGCGCGGTGCCGCCGTTGTCGGCCGAAGCATCAAGCACGGTGATCTGGGCCCGGTGAAGGTTGCCTCGCACCGTCGCGGGATCACCCGACGGCTTCGGGCCGAGCTCCGCGGGATCCGCCCATTCCCCAAGCCCCTCGAAACGGATGCGGTTGTTGGCTTCGGTATTGGACACGTACACGTCCCCGTTGACCGGGTTGACCGCCATGTTGAAGAGGATTGTGCCGACGCCCGGAACACCGAGCACCGCTCCGTCTTCGAGCGCCACCGGGGTCCCTGCGTTCGCATCGATTTCGAAGACATCCCAGTCGGGGAGGTCAAACCGAATCGCGGGGTTCCAGTTGTTGTCGTTCTCGTCCCGCCACTGTCCAGACCCGGCATCGAACCCGACGATGAGACTGGTATCCGCGCTCTCCTGACCAAAGATGTTCTCCCAAGGCAAAGGCATCCGGGCGGGGTACTGGGTGCCTTGGACGGTGCACGGCACGCTCGCGTTCTTGTCGCAAACCAAGAACTCGATCACCGGGGCCGTTTGGTTGCCCGAGCGGAACACGGCCGCGTACACGCGCGACCCGTCAGGAGAGACCGCGAGCGCGCGCGGCCGGTCTCCGAAAAGCGTGATGATCGTTTCTTCATCGCCGCCAAGACCCGATCCCAGATTGGTCGCGTCGAAGACCCAAACGTCGGCACGGCCGATCCCTTCAGTCCCGTACTCCCCATCGGGATAGGGGCTGTTCTGCCCGCGATGGGCCGTGGTGATGAATGCGCGGTTGCCTCCCGGGCCGGCGAAGACGATGTCCCGCGGCTCGTCCCCGACCAGCAACGTGCGCACCACGCGCGGGGGGTTCGCGCCTACGTCGACCACACTGACGCTGTCGGAGAGGTGGTTCACGACCCACACCTCGTTGTTGTTCCGTGCCGCCACCGCGACCGGCTCGAGACCCACCGACACGGAGTCCGTCGGCGTGGCGGAGAACGCTCCGGTGAGATCGTAGATCTCCAAATGGCCATCCGGGGTGTTGACGGCGAACAACCGGCTTCCGTCCGGTGAAAGGGCGATGGGCCTCACGGGACCCGATTCGAACAGGGTGTAGTCGGGTTGGGCCCCGGCAGGCGCAGCCGGAAACCCGGTCACTATAAGTAAGGCCGCAACGAGGCCGAAGCCGGTCGAAACAATGGGCGAGGATCGCATCTGACTCCTCCCACCGGGCTCGCGCAAACACGTCGCGGGCGACGGCAATGGGAAAACGGGACACGGCGATATTGCTATCGATCCTCGCCAGATGCCAGGCTTTTCCCGGAAGGCTGCCCTGGACAGTCGTCGCGACCGGGGGGTTCGGCGCCACGCCCTAACCGGCCCTACACATTGGACATCTGCCCGACTTGGCGTATATCGGCCGCCTCGCTTCCAAACGGGGCCACGAGGAGGGAACAAAGGGCACAATCGGTTCTATTGGCGCGCGACGAGCCTTGCCAGGCCGCCGGGAGCGGATAGACATCGGAAACGATCCCAAACACTTGGGCTGTTAGCTCAGTTGGTAGAGCAGCGGACTTTTAATCCGACGGTCCAGGGTTCGAGCCCCTGACGGCCCACCGAACCACCAAAGCACGCACAAACCAGTTCTGTCCCCATCGTCTAGTGGCCTAGGACCCCGGCCTTTCACGCCGGTAACCGGAGTTCAAACCTCCGTGGGGACGCCAACCCCGAGACCTGTAGAACGGTCTCGGGGTTTCTTCGTTCTGTGAGACGATGTGCCTCCGATAACAGCGTCTTGCTGAGGCGGGGTGGAACGCGGTCTTGTGGCGGACGGGTCGGCTTGCAAAGGCTCACGGGTACACCTGGGGCGTTTGTTCGCGCAAGCCTCCCCTCGGCCCTCGCGCCAACCCGAAGTGGTTGCGCGCTGACGGGTTGGCATTCGCGACTCCGCCGCAAGACCAGATCCCACTCCGCCATCGCCATGCTTAGAACCTCCGCGCGGACGCCGAAAAGCTCGGTCGTGTCGCCCGCGGGACTAGCGTTAGGTGTTTGGGGAGAGCGGGGCGAGGTCTGCGATGAAAGACTTCCGCCCACCGAACCGCAGACCGAGTTGTGCGACCAAGAACGGGAGCTTCGACAGCTTCTCGCGGCGGCGATTCCTCTCTTGCACCCACTTCGTGCGCGCGGCTCGCGCGTGGCTCAAGTGGGTGGCGGCTTGCTCGAAGTCGCCTTCCGCGAGGACCGCGGCTGCGGCTTCGGCATCCTCGATCGCAAGCGAGCCTCCCTGCGCCATGTACGGTGGCATGGCGTGGACGGCGTCTCCGATCAGCAAGACTCGGCCGCCGCCCCACACATCCGGAACTGCGAGTTCCTCGATGCGATCTTCGAAGACGTCGGTCGTCCGCGCCCCGAGAAGCTCGGGCACGGGCTCGGCGAAGTTGCGGAAAGGCTCCAGCCATTCTTCGACGCTCGCCTCAGGCAGAGCCTGTCGGCGATGTGCGTAGCAGTACACTTCGTCTCCCGACACGGGGATCATGACCAGTGTCGCGAGACTGGAGGCCCGCATGGTCCAAGCGTCGACCCCGGGCGGCCGTCGTGCGATCCACCTGGCCGCTCGCTCCGAGATGGTGCGGGTCGCGGGTGCCCCGAGCAACAGTCGGCGCACCGACGAACGATGGCCATCGGCTCCGACCACGGCTGCGAAGACTTGTTCACGGCCGTCGCTTCGCGTCACTTCGACCCCCGTGGGAGTCGTTCGCAGTGCCGTGATCGTGACGCCGAACTGAGTCGACCGACTTCCTGCGGCCTCCTGCAACACTTCGTGAAGCGCCTGCCGAGTGATGCCGAGGCTGTACCAATCGCCGCCCCAGATATCGCGCTCCTCGACCACTGCCATTTCGCGCCCGCGAGCTGTCTCGATCCTCCGTTGCCGGATCGCGACCCCTCGCTCGCGCACCAACGCACCCACTCCGGCGCCCAGCCTATCCAGTGCGGCGAGTCCATTCGCGCACGTAAACAAACCTGAGCCATGCGCACGCGCCTCGGGGCTCCGCTCGAGGATCTGGCACTCGATCCCTCGCTCCGCGAGCGCTATCGACATCGACAGACCGGCAATTCCGGCGCCAACCACGAGAACGGTGTCCGACACGGCGCTCGTATACCACACGCGGGACCGAGAGAGCGCCACGTGCGGAAGCTCTTCAGCTTCTTCTCGGAACTGGCGTTCCAACGGACGGCTCGATCTCGATCGCCTTGCGCATCGCGGTCGGCGTTCGAAGGCGAGCAGCTCCACGCTAGCTGACGATGGCGAGGCGTTTCTCCTCGCGAGGCTGCTCGGGATCGTAGGCGAATCCCTCGAACCAATCTCGGAACTCTGCGAGGGTCTTGTCGGTTTGGTGGGGGTAGTTGTCGGGTTCTTGGACCTTGCGGTTGTTCCAGATGGGGGCGTCCTCGTAGGTGGCGTACCACGAACCTAGGAAACCGACGGTGTGCTCCAGCCACTTCAGGGGATTGAGGCTGCGACGGCCGATGCCGATCTGAGTCAACAGGCACTTCTTGCCCTCGATGATGGTGAGGAAGTTGCAGAGGTCCGCATCGCCCTCCCCCGCCTTGGACTTGAGGTAGGTGTTGAGCGGGCTGTCGAAGTGGGTGATCACCTCGGACCGACCTCCCGAGAAGTACGAAAGCGGGGGCGTGAGGACAACCGACATGGTGCCAACGGCCTTGTGACCGCTCGGCTTGAATACACCGTCTTCGATCTGCTTGCCGAACATCGAGTGCGTGAACTCGAAGTGCCGAGGATCAACGGAGTTGTCGAGCGGGACGCTCGGGTGGTGCAGCTCGAGCATCCGGGCATGGTGCCAAAGCACATCGGGGAACTGGTCCTCGTCCAAGAACTGCGGAGGCTCCCATCGCGGCGCGACGCCCTCGTGGTCGAAGTAAGCAAAGGCGAGGCCTCGGTTCTCCGACACAGGGTAGGCGCGAATCGGTCGATGCTTCGGGTTCACGCCCTTTCCATCGCCGTGGAACGTGCGGCCGTGCATGGGGCATTGAATGCACTCCTTCACCACGCGCCCTGTCGTCATGTTGACGCCGAAGTGTGAGCAGTAGGGCTCGATCATCCTGAGCTCGCCCGATTCGGTGCGAAAGACCAAGCACTCCTCGTTCATGAAGGTCCGGGGGGTGATCTTCTTCTTCGGGTAGTCCTTGGAAAACCCGATAAACATCCATCCGCGATAGTTCATGAAGCCCTTTCCTTCGTAATGCGAATTGAGATTCGCATTTTATTGCCCCCTTGTCCAGACGGTGCGTCCTATAATCGCGGGGATGTCGCGCCGTGGCCGCCGGGCCTTTCAAGAGCCCAAGCAACAGCGAACCCGCGAACAGCTGGCTCAGATCCTGAACGTCGCGGATCGGCTGTTCGCGGAGCGTGGCTACGAGGGAACGCGCCTCGCAGACATCGCAGCAGCGGTCCCGTGCTCGATGAGCACCATTTACGATCGCTTCGCGAGCAAGGAAGAGCTCCTCCGCTACATGCATCGCCAGGGTACCGAAGAGGCCATCGCCATGATCGATCAGATCGAGCCGGCCGACGCATCGGACGTGGACCTCCGCGTCGTCCTGCCCACCGCGGTCCAGATCGGGCTCTCACTCATCGAACGTTTCGGCGGTCGAAGGCGCGCGGTGGCCGAGCGCGTGCACGCGGACCCCGTGCTCTTGTCCTTGGAAAGCGAACTCAGAGAAGCGCTGGTCGAATCGGGCCGGCGCTTCCTGTTGACCTATCGCCATCAATTCGGGCATCCGAACCCCGAGCTTGCTGCAAGCCAGGCCATGCACCTCATGATGGTGCTCACCGAAGAACGCCACAGCCCACTCCCTGTCCCAAGGCCCCTGCAAGTCGACGACGACAGCTTCATCCGAGAGGCCTGTCGCATGGTCACGGCGTACCTCGGAATCGAGGAGGACGACTAGGGGCTCACACCTCGGGCGAGACCGAATCGTTCCCTTGCAGACGGACCAACAACGCGGCTTCCAGGTTCGGGCGACTGCGAGTAAAGATGTCGCCCATGATCGCGTTCGACCACGCCGTCATCATCGTCTCGAGCCTGCGCCAGGCTGTTCGTCAGTTCGAGGAACTCGGCTTTCGGGTCACCCTCGGGGGCCGAACGGGGCCGGTTCACAACGCGCTGGTGATATTCCAGGACGGAACGTACCTGGAGCTAACCACCACGCGGCATGCAGCGATGCGAGCGGCCTTTCGTGCGCTCTCGAGTGTCGGCTTGCTGCATCGCATCGCCCGAGCTCGCGACGACATGCTCGGGCGGTTCCTTCCTTGGCTCGGCGCCGCGGCCGGTCCCGTCGACTGGTGCATCCGAGTCGACGATCTCGCCTCGGCGATGCAAGAGCTTCGGCACTCGGGGATGGACGTCATCGAGCCTCAGGCGTTCGAGCGAACGCGGCCGGACGGTCAGGTCGCGCGCTGGTGGCTCGGCGGACCACGAGACGCGCGCCTTCCGTTCTTCATCGAGGACCAAACCCCAGTCGAAGTCCGCGTGCCCAACGTCGAGGGGGCTTTCCATCCCAACGGGGCGGCGGGGATTCGAACACTCGAGCTGCCTTCTCCGATCCTCCGTGATGTCGAAGCGATGTTGGGAGTTTTGGCCGAAGACCGAGAGAAGCCCGGCACGCTCACGAACGTCGGGCTCTCCGTCTCGAGCTCACCTGGGCCATTTGGCCTGCGCATCCTTGGGGCGAACGATCCGATCGACCTCGACCCCCGCAAGACCTTCAGAACCCGAATTCGTTTGGTGCGCTGAAGCGAGCGCGGTGCGCAGCCGATCAGCGACGGTAGCGGAGGGTCAGTACGCCGCCGAAGCCCCAAGGTTCCGCATGCAATGAGAGCGACCCGTGCTCGGGACTGCCATGCAATCGGAGCCCGTCGCTGGCCAGCTCTGCGGCGGCGCCGAGCAGCGTCGTGGCGAGGTTCTGGGGCGCACCGTAACGAGGTCCAAGCGCATCGGCCGGAGCGGAGAGCCGGACCCATGACGATGGGAGCGTCGTGGTGGCCACGACGCGGTTGGACGCTTTGGAGGGTGAGGCGCTCGCTCGGCCGGTCGGCCCAAGGACAGCGAGTGCCGCGACGAACGCGAACACCAAGAGGATGGATCGGAGTGGACAAAGCGCCTGCATGAGAATCGGTAGTGCAGGCGCCGTGCCATCGTGGCGCCGGGGCGAACACCCGCCAAAACACTGCTTGTCGCGCGGCGTGCGCGAAGCGATGACGCGTCCGCGTCGCGTCGCCAGCCATCAGAACGACTGATCCACGTCACCGTCTGAACGGGTTTGGCAGGGCAGTCGGCCGCTCTAAGGGCCGCCCACCGTGGCGAGGAACTCCGGGGGGCGCCTTGGTGGGAGCGCTTGCTCGAGGGCAAACCCGTAGCGCAACAGGTCGGGCTCGCGGTAGGGGCCGGAGAAGAGCGAGACGCCGACGGGAAGGCTGTTGACGTAGCCGGCTCGGAGCGTGAGGTGTGGGTACCCCGCCATGGCGGGCATCGGGAAGCAACCGCCGAGGATCTTGTCTCCAACCACGGGGTCAATCGCGAACGCGGGGGTGCCCGTGGTGGGCGCAACGAGCGCGTCGAGCCCATGGGCCGCCATCGAAGCATCGATGCCTTCGTCACGTGACTGGCGGTGGCACTTCTCCTTTGCAACGAGGTACTCCGGCGCGTCGAGGCCGGTGGTGGCGTTGGCGCGTTCAAGGATCTCTTGGCCAAAGAAGGGCATGACGCGATCGGCGTGCGCACGGTTGAACTCGATCACGTCGTCAAGCGAGCGTACCGGGGACGCGGGATGTGCGGCGAGGTACTGGTTCGTCTGTACTTTGAAGGTGTGCAGACACATGACGAGCTCGTCTGCGCTCAGCAACTGGTGACTTCCGAGGCTCACATCGCGCACGATGACGGCCCCGAGGTCAGCCATCGTCGCGATGGCGTCTTCAACCACCGCATCGGTGCCTTCATGAAAACCGAAGTAGTCCGCGACCACCCCGATTCGTGCCCCTGCAAGCCCGTTTGGGTCGAGGCAGTCGCGATAGTCGGCGCGTGCGTGGGATGCGCCCTCGGCCGATGTGGGATCTCTTGGGTCAGGCCCGGCGATCACGCCGAGCAGGAGCGCAAGATCGGTGACGCTCCTCGCCATGGGGCCGAGCGTGTCCTGTTGTGCGCAGACCCCCATCACCCCCGACCGGCTCACGAGTCCGACGGTCGGCTTCAGGCCCGCCAGGCCGCACATCGTCGATGGGTGCACCACCGAACCGTCGACTTCCGCCCCGAGCGCGCCCACGCAAAGATTCGCCGCCACCGCCGCCGCCGATCCCGAACTCGACCCGCCGGGCGTGCGGTCGAGGACGTAGGGGTTTCGCGTTTGGCCGCCTCGGCTGCTCCACCCACTACAAGGCCGCGACGACCGGAAGTAGCCCCACTCGCTCATGTTGGTTTTGCCGAGAATGACTGCGCCGGCTCGCCGTAAGGCGGCCACTGCGAAGGCGTCTTCGGCAGCGCGGTTGCCCTCGAGCGCGAGGGAGCCCCCGGTGGTCATCATCTGATCGCCGGTGTCGATGCTGTCTTTCACGACGATTGGAACGCCGTGCAACGGTCCACGCGCACCCTGGCCTTTGCGCTCCTCGTCGAGCGAGGACGCCATGTCGAGTGCATCGGGGTTGAGCTCCACCATCGCTCGGAGCATCGGACCTTGCTGGTCGAGTGCGTCGATCCGCGCGAGGTAGGCCTTGCAAACTTCGACCGCGGTGGCGTCTCCCGCTTCGTAGAGGCGTTGGAGGTCGTCGACGCTGTACTCGGGGATCTGCATTCCCACCAACCTACTCCGATGCTCGGACTTCGAGGAAGCCTCGGGTTTGCCCGGTGGAGTTGTCGGTCGTGTCCATCGCGGTGAACAGGGACGGGACGGGAACCCAAGTCGGTGGATACTTGTGTGCGGCGGTATCGAGTACCAGCACGCTATCGGTGTCGCGGTCGTAGGCAGCGAGGGGCGAGATGTGACCCACCCGCCCTTGTCCGAGGGCTTCGCGCTGGTAGTTGACCACGACGTAGTCGCCCTCGCGGGCGAGGTTTTCCTCTAGGACCTGCCGGAACTCGTCGACGGTCGACGACCCCGCGTGGTGCACCTCGACCTCGGCCCCATGCGCCTCGAGAAGCCCAGCGAGGTCAGCCAGCGACATCCCGCCGAATGTGACTTGGAAGCGCGTCCGAACGCGGTCGGTCTTGTCGTCGAAGAACGTTTGCTGCGTGATGTCCTGTCCCATGGCGCTTAGCACCGCGGCGCCGCTGGCCACACCGCAGTAGCTCACCAGGGCCTGCGGCTCGAACGCATCGACCAAGGGTTGATAGTCGGCTGAGGCCCCGGCGCTCTCCAAACGCGCGTTGCCGGCACTCGTGTCGTGTGCGACCAAGCCCGCGGGGAGCGGAAGCCGATCTTCGCGCGGTTGTAGCCTCCACCAAACGAAGCTGGCGAAGCCCAATGCTGAAACGATGAGCGCGACCCCAAGGCCAACGAGTACTTTCTTCACAGGGGGAGACTCTACTCGACGGAGGCATTGCGTGGCGCGACTTTCGACGTGAACTCGTGCCCTCGGTCGAGCGCCCACGACAAGAGGGGCCGGATCATGCCCGGCACCGTATCAAGGCCGGAACCGATCAGGCAACACGGTCTCGGGGCGCCGCGCGCGGTGGGGGAGGAGCCTGGCCACAGGGCGTGCGGATCGTCTAGAGTCGCGGCCATGAGCCAAGCCAAGATCCTCGATGCGCACGTCCACCAATGGGACCCGCGCACCACCCCCCGAGAGGCGACCGTCGCGGTCAAGCTCTTCGGGTGGAGCCCGAGGTTGCTCGACTTCGTGGTGCGGGTCGGGATGCCCAAGCCACTGGTCGATTTTGTTGGACGCGGCGAGTACGCGCTCAATCCGTACTTGCCAGCGCAACTCGGCGAGGACTGGGCGGCCCATCGCGATCGCGTCCAAGGCATCGTCCACGTTCAGGCGGGATGGAAGGGGAAGCGGCACCTCGACGTCGTCGGTGAAACACGCTGGCTAGAATCGATCGACCCTAGCGGGACGACCGTCCGTGCCATCGTGGGTGCGGCGCACCTCGAGGCCCCTGACCTCGGCGAGGTGCTCGACGCACACGCAGCTGCAAGCGGAAGGTTCCGCGGGATTCGGGACATGCTCGCGTCGCATCCATCTGAGGCGATCTACGATTTCGCGCGAGAGTCGGAGCTGCTCCGCAATCCCGCTTGGCGAGCGGGCTATGCACTACTCGGCGAACGTGGTCTGTCCTTCGACGCCTGGATGTATCATCACCAACTCGACGAATTCACGGAGTTCGCCAAGGCGACGCCGAAAACGCGCGTGGTCCTTTGCCACTTGGCCACGCCCATTGGTCTGGCAGGCGAGTACGGCGGCCAGGGCGAAAGCGTGGCTGCCCGAAATCGCATCGAGGAACAATGGAAGCCAGCGATCGAACGATTCGCAGCGCTGCCCCACGCCCGCTTCAAGATCTCGGGTCTGCTGATGCCCATCCTCGGTTTCGGGATGGAGCACCGAGATGTCCCGATGACCCAAACCGAGTTCGAGGAGAGGGTCGGACCCTTTGTCGAGTGGGCCATCGGACAGGTGGGGATCGAACGCTGCATGTTCGGGTCGAACTTTCCGATGGACAAGGTGTCGATCGACTACGCGACGTTGGTGTCGGGGCTCGACGCGTTGATCGCCAACTACACGGATGATGAGCGCCAGATGTTCTTCGCGGGGAACGCGTGCGAGTTCTACCAAGTCGAGCTGTGACCCGGCTGCCGTATTGTCGCGCGAGGAAGGGCGCTACGCGCGTTCGCTTTTTCCACGTTCTCCGCTAGGCTGCCGTCGCACGGACGCCGATGACGTAATCGGGCGCCCTCACCCGCTTACACGATTGCCCCTTAGGAGACCTCGACATGCAGACTCTCGCCCGAACCGGAGCCTTCGGCACAGCTGCGAAGGTCGCGATGCTGGCCGGTCTCTTGGCAACGACCGGTTGTTCAGATGACTCGACCGGCGCCTCCGAGCTTCCCGAGGTCGAAGGGTGGGCGCCAGTTGGGGCGCGTACCGTCGGCACCTACGGCTACGATGTGATTCCCGAGCCGACCGCATTTCACACGATGCACACAGGGCCGAACAACAGCGACAACGTATGGGTCGCGGTGGCCCCTCGACATGAGCTCGACTGGGTTGCGGAGACGAGCTTCTACGTGCCCGAAGGCCCCACCTACGACAACGTCGGGAACCTTTACTTCAGCCCGCTCTTTCCGCAGGAAGACGTCTCGCTGGTGTCCCTCGATGCGGAGACCGGCGCACGGAACTGGGCGATTGAAGGCGACGGCCTGAACGCGGGAAGCGGCGCGATCTTGGTGCTCAACGACCCGGACAACCCCGGCGAACAGATCATCTATCACGCGACCTTCACCGAGGCGATGGCGATTCAGCCTGATGGAACGATCCTGTGGCGCGTGCCAACGGGGTTGAGCTTGCCGCCGATCGTCGATGGCGAGCGTACGCCGACGCATTCGTTTGGATTCAACTACCACCCGCAAACGGACTCGCTGGTGGCTCTGACGATCGGTGCAGACATATTTGCGTTCGATCGGCAAAGCGGAGAGTTGGTCGGCGCGCCAACCAAAGTGCCTGGCTCCCCGGCCGCCATGTCGGAGCTTGGGTTGCCGGACTTCGTCGTCGATGTGAGTGACGCACTCACCGACGAAGTGTTCGGGATGACGCCGGGGGGCTTGAGCTTCTTTTCCGTCATCGTCGATGTGATCTTTGGAGGTGGCTCCGTCGTCGCGAACTACTTCGCCATCGATCCCAATACCGGGCGGATCTTCGTGGCCGCGACCGCCGACGACGACGCGGATGGCGTCGAGGACGGGGTGTCGGAGTTGGGGGCGATCTATGCGCTCGAGCTCGAGGGCGAAGGAGGAGGCGGGCTTGCGTTTCGGGTGCTGAGCTCCGCGACGTTCGAGGGCGGCACCGGTTCGACCCCCACGGTGAGCGAAGACGGACAACGCGTGTTCGTCTCGGACAACGTCGGCAACGTGATCGCGCTCGACCGCGATCTCAACGAGCTCTGGCGCCTAGACGTCGGGGAGCCACTTGCGGCCTCCATTGCGGTCTCGCCGGACAACGCGGAACTGTATGCGGTCACGCGTGCGGACGTGTTCAAACTGATCGACAACGGAGACAGTGCCACGATCGATTGGATGGCGACGTTTGGGGCGTTCGAGGGCGATGCCAACATCGAAGTCGAGTTCCAGGCGCTAACACCAACGATCACCGCGAACGGCGTCGCGGTGAGTGTGGGGGGCGGCCGGATCCTCATGGACCGGGAGCTCATGTTGGACGTTGGGGTCGGCCTTCTCGACCGGGAGACCGGCGCACTCAAGTCGTTCACCCTGGGGCGCGAAGAGTCGATCGCGGTGACCAGCGTTTCGGCCGACGGCAGTATCTATACCGCGAGTTCGCCGGTGCGGCGCGTGTCAGGAAAGGCGCTCTTCCCCGACGACACAGCGGACATCATTGGCGGGATCTCTCGCTATAAGCCTGTCCGAAACGACCTGCTCGCGCACGACGCACTCTGCGCTGCGGGCGCGAGGGCGCTCAACGCGTCGACATTGACCGATGGGGCGCGCGCATCGGCCGAGGAGGACCTCCGTCAGATTCGAGCGCTGATCGGCCAAAGTGAGCGGGCTCTGGCGCGCGCGGCGGAGGCCGGCGACCTCGCCGAAGCGGAAGCCGCGGTGGCCGATGAGCTGGCGACGGTTGCGGGCGACCTCTCCCTCGAGACGCTCGAGGCGGCGGGTCGGTCGCTCTTGGACCTTTGCGGCCGGCTCGATGCGCCCGAACCGCTCTAAAGCGCCGGTGTCTGCTACAGATCAAGCAAGCGCTCCGCAACGTGTTCTCACAGCACTTGCGCGACGATGGCGTGTTCCTGCCGTCCAGTACGTGGGCGATCATGGCCAACAAGCCGGCCAGCTAGCGAGTGTCTAGAGGCCCAGGACCTCGCCCCATTGGTCTTCCTGGAAGCCGACCAGCGCGAAACCATCGCCAAAGACGAGTGGGCGCTTGATCAATTTGCCGTCGGCGGCCAGGGCTCGGATCGCGTCACGCTCGCTCATCGAGTCGAGCCTGTCCTTGAACCCACCCTCTCGGTAGCTCTTGCCCGACGTATTGAAGAGCTTGCGCAACGCGAGGCCGGAGAGCTTGTGCGCCTTGCGGAGGAGCGTCTCCGAAGGCGGGGTCTCGACGATGTCTTTCGCGCGAAACTCGATGTTGTGTTCGCGGAGAAAAGCGAGCGCCTTCTTGCAGGTGCTGCAGTTTGGGTAGTGGTAGACGACGAGGCTCACGCGGGTTGATATCCGGCCCTGACAGCGGCGCAAGGGACCGGGCGCCCGTGGGTTTTGGGTTTTCGCGGTGCGGGTTGTAAACGCCGGGAGTTGCTGGGGTTTTGGGGGGGCGGAGTGACCCCGGGGTTAGAGGCGTTTTCGGCGGGTTTGTTCGGTTTGTTGGGCCGGGGTGAGGGTTCCGCTTTCGCCGTAGCTGAGGTAGTCGGTCCACTTTTGGACGGCGAGCTTGTTGAAGCGATTGACCGCCGGGTTGGGCTCGGGGATCGGCTTGTCGGCGTAGCGTTGGTAGGCCGTTTGCTCTTCTTCGACGGTGAAGCCGTCCTGCCGAAAGACTTCCTTCACGTAGGGGCGCAGGAGGGGCATCACCATCTGGGCCATCGCGCGCGGGAACAGCTTGCCACCCGAGAACGGGATCTTCGCGGGTTTCCACTGTTGGAGCGAGAACACCTTGGTGTGGGTGTCGTCGAGCGGGAGCATGAAGTTGCTCGACCGAACACGCTTGTTGCTAAAGGCGCTTTGGTAGGGGTAGTCGTACACCATGTACGTCTCGCTCTCGGCACCCCCGTCGGTTCCGAACACGCGACGCGTCACCGGAAACTGATAGTCACGTCGGAGGATGTGCTTCCAACTGAGGGTGATCTTGTCGCCCTCGAGCGTGTGCTCAGCGAGGTACGTCTCAGCGTACGGGATCCAGTTGCCGTGGACCCACAGGTGGGTGAGGTTGCAGAGGTTGTCGATCACCATCGAGTGATGGGCGGCCCAGGTATACGCAAAGGTGAGAGACGCCCATGCGTCCGGGCCCTCGTAGTTCGGGATCTCTGGCAAGGGGGTGATCTTCGAGAGCTCGGCGTCTCCTGGGAAGAACCAAAGGATGCCGTACCGTTCGCGCGTCGGGTAGCTTCGAATCCGCGCCGACGGAAGCTTCTTGCCAAAGTCCTCATGCTTGGTTCCCACCAGCGTGCCTGTTCGATCGAACGTCCACCCGTGGTAGAGGCACACGAGGTTGCAGTTCTCGACGGTGCCGTGACTGAGCTTGATGTGTCGATGAGGACAACGGTTCTCGACGACCTGAGCCACCCCATCCTCGCCCCGATACACCGCAAGGTCCTCGCCCGAGAAGCGGGTTTCGATCACCTTCCCGCGCTTCACCTCGTTGCTGAAGGCGGCCGGGTACCAATGGTTGGGGTTCATCCCTACTTCGCGGGCCCGGTGAGCGAGCCCGGGTCGTCGGGTCTTCTCGTTCGTGCGCAAACGAACCAGCGTGTTGCCCTGCTGCATGACAGGACCTCTAACGGCTCTTCGGCGCCGGTGCAAAGTATCGTCGCCGGAGCTAAGCGTCCTGAATCCCTCGCGAAAGAAGAGATCGCCCGCCCAGGCTGCGACCCAGACCACTCGCTCGGATCTACCGACCGCTCACCGCGGCTGACCGACCGTTCGGCACCTGCGCTGCGACCTGGCGCCATGGCCATCGCTGCCCTATGCCTGCGCCATGTCCAATCAGCAACGCGATCGTGATCGGTCACGAGAGTTCGACATCGTCCTTTGGGGAGCGAGCGGTTTCACCGGCAAGCTCATCGCCGAGTACCTGGTTCGTCACTACCTTCACAAGGACGACAACCCGCACGGCGTGCGCTTGGCTCTTGCCGGACGAAACGAAGAGAAGGTCCGGGCCGTCGCGACCGAGGTAGGCGCCCCAGAGCTCCCTATCCTCACCGGCGATAGCCATGACCCAGAGTCGCTCGACAGCATCGCATCGCGCGCAGAGGTCGTTCTGAGCACCGTCGGGCCTTACGCCAAGTACGGCCACGCGCTCGTCGCGGCATGCGTCCGCAACGACACGGACTACTGCGACCTCACGGGCGAGACCAACTTCGTACGCGACATGATCGATGCGCATCACGAAACCGCCAAGGCCCAAGGCACGCGGATCGTGCACTGTTGCGGATACGACTCGATTCCGTCGGACCTCGGCACGCTGATGGTGCAGGAAGCCTCGAAAGAGCGCTACGGGCAATACGCCCCCGAGGTCAAGATGGCAGCCGGAGAAATGAGCGGCGGACCAAGCGGCGGGACCCTGGCGACGATGATGAACATGGTCGACGAGATCAAAGCGAACCCCAAGCTTCGCCGGGTCCTCGGCAACCCCTACGCGTTGAACCCCAAGGGCTTCCGCGGACCCGACGGGAGCGATCAATCCGGCGTCCGTTTCGACAAAGACTTCAAACAGTGGACAGGGCCCTTCGTGATGGCCGCGATCAACACGCGAATCGTTCGCAGGACCCACGCGCTACTCGGGCAGCCGTGGGGCGACGGTTTCCGGTACTCCGAGGTGATGACGACGGGGCGGGGGCCAAAGGGCTTTCAGCGAGCGGCGGCAATGAGCGGCGGGGTGGCTGGCTTCTTCGCCCTGGTCGCGATCCCGCTGACGCGGCCGATGATCGAGAAGAGGCTCCCCGCGCCCGGAGAGGGACCGGATCGCGAGGCAAGGGAAAAAGGATTCTTCAAGACACGCCTGATCGCCCTCGCCAATGGCGGCGAGGTTCGCGGGATCGTCGAGGGCTACCAAGACCCCGGATACGGGGCGACCGCGATCATGATCAGCGAGTCGGCACTCTGCCTTGCGCTTGAGGGTGCGACCCTCGGGACCGAGGGAGGCATCCTCACCCCGGGATCGGCGATGGGCACGCGACTCACCGAAAGGCTTCGCGCGGCTGGCATGCGGTTCGATATCGAGAACTAGAGCGGGACAACAGAACCCCTCTTCATGAAGACCTTCCTGTTCGACCTCGATGGCACGTTACTCGATTCGATCGAGTTGATCCTAACATCGTTCCACCACACTTCGCGGACGCACCTCGACCGAGCGTTTCCTGACGACTACTGGCTCGCCGGGGTCGGCACGCCGCTCCGAGAGCAACTTTCCGCCATCGCGTCCAACGAAGCCGAACTCGACGAGATGTTGCAGACCTACATCGCGTTCAACCTCGCGCAGCATGACGCACTTGCGAAGCCGTTCCCAGGGGTCACCAACGCGGTCATCGCGCTCCATGCCCGGGGTGTTCCGATGGCCCTCGTGACGAGCAAGCTTCGGCGAGGGGCGACACGGGGGCTCAGCCTGCTCGGGCTCGAATCGGAGCTCTCGGTCATGGTCTGTGCCGACGACGTGACCCACGGCAAGCCGCACCCCGAACCGGTCCTAAAGGCGCTCGAGGCCCTCAACGTGGAGCCTTCCGAGGCGATCTTCATCGGAGATTCGGTGCACGACATCGAGGCCGGTCGAGCCGCTGGTGTGGCGACTGGAGCTGTGGGTTGGGGGCCTTTTCCAAGGGAAACCCTCGACGTGGCGAGCCCGGATCGTTGGTTCCACAGCCCCGAGGAGTGGCTCGATTTGTGAGGTCCATGGTTGCCTGGCGCACCAGGTTGGATTTATGACTCGTCTCCGATGAAGAAGTTAATGAAGAACCTCGGGGTCGTGCTTGCCGTTGTCGTTGCGCTCTTGTTCGCAGGCACGCTCTTTTATTACATGCCGCGCGCCGACAAGGTCACGATCACGGGAACCGACGTGAAGCGGCAGGACAAGAAGGGCGCGCAAGCCGGCCAGACGCGAGACGTCCGCTTCATCTACGCCAACAACGTCAGCGACGGGAAGGCGCGCGCCTTTCGAAACGAAGACAACGGCTGGTATTTCAAGTGGGACTCCGGCGACATTGCCGCCGAGGCCACGGGAATGGTGCAAGCCGAAACCGCGGACCTCGCGCAAGACAAGAAGCAGGTCGTGTTGGTGAAGTACTACGGCCTGCGCATCCCACTCCTGAGCCTCTACCCCAATGTGCTCTCGCTCAAGGCGGTCGCCCCCGACTATGTCTACATCCCGGTCTTCAACATCATCTTCCTCGTGGTGCTGCTTGCCCTGTTCCTCTGGGGCGGTATCAAGGTTCGAAAGTTCTTCCGTGCGGCGGGTGACAAGGCGCGCGAGATCACGGGTCGAGGCACGCCCTCGTGATCACCATCAAGTTGGTGGCAATCTGGGGGCTCGCGCTGACGATGATCGCCGTCGGCCTCTTGCATTTCGTCAGGCCCAAGCCGTTCATTCGAATCGTTCCGAAGTATCTCCCGGCGCCCCGCGCACTGGTTTACATCAGTGGGTTCTTTGAGATCGCCGGAGGTGTTGGGCTCTTGATTCCAAGCCTTCGCGTTGCGGCAGCCTGGGGCCTGATCGCGCTCTACCTCGCGGTCTATCCTGCCAACATCTACATGCTGACGCACAACGTCTCGCTCAGCCCCAAGAAGCCCATCCCGAGGTGGATGCTGTGGGTGCGCCTGCCCCTTCAGTTCGTGTTCATCGGGCTCGCGTACTGGTTCACGCTACCCTAGAGGCTTGGGCGCGAACCGGTCCATGCGAGCGAGCGCGGTCTGCGCGGCGTGGTAGCCACACATGCCGTGAACCCCTCCGCCAGGCGGGGTCGAGGCCGAACAAATGAAGACCCGGGGGTTTGGCGTGGTGTACGGGTTCCATCGCGCAACTGGTCGTGTGAAAAGCTGAGTGAGGTCGGCGACTCCCCCGGTGATCGCCCCTCCGACAAAGTTCCGGTTGTACCGCTGGAAGTCATCGGTCCGCATCACGTGCCGCGCGGTGATCAAGTCTTTGAACCCAGGTGCGAATCGCTCCACTTGGTTCTCCACCGCGTCGGTCATATCGACGGTAGAACCCCCAGGCACATGACAATACGCGTACCCTGTGTGTTTGCCCTCGGGGGCGCGTGTGGGGTCGAACTGGCTCTGCTGGCACAAGAGCACATACGGTCGCTCTGGATGCTCGCCCCGGTACATGGCGGCTTCCGACGCGGCGATCTCGTCGAGCGTGCCACCGAGGTGCACCGTGGACGCTTTCAGGCACTCGGGGTCACGCCAGGGAATCGGGCCATCGAGGGCCCAATCCAGCTTGAACGCCCCGGGACCATATCGATAACGCCCGAGGCGACGCAAATAGCGCGGTGGAAGGACCGGGCCAGCGATGCTCGCCACTTGATTGGGGCTCGTATCGAACAAGTAGACGCGCGCGGGCGGCAAGTCGGACAACTCCGTGACGGGATGACCCGTCTCCACTTTGCCACCGAGAGACGCGAGAACCGAGCACAAGGCGCCCGGAATGGCCGCCGAACCTCCAGCGGCGATCGGCCATGGCTCGACGTGCCCCGCGATCGAGAAGATCATCCCGAGCGCCCCCGTAAACATGTGGCTCAGCGGAAGAATGCTGTGGGCTGCACACCCCGCGAACAGCGCTCGCGCGCGCTCGCCACGATACGTCGATTTCGCAACCCAAGTCGCAGGCCACATGGCCCGCAACCCGAAGCGCGCAAAAAGCCATGGGTCACTCGGCCAGCCGAGAGGGCCCAAGACGTCGGTGAAAAACCCGTCCGGGTTCTCCATAAACGGGGCGAGCCAACGCGCGTAGGACCGCCCGTCCGCCCCAAGCCCCTCCGCGGTCTCGGAGATCGAGCGCCAAAGCATGACGGCGGGCTGGTCGTCGAGGGGGTGGGCCACCGATGCCGGCGGAACGATCCACCGGAGCCCATGCTCCTCGAGCGCGAGGGAACGGAAGAAGGGCGATAGGATGCCCGTGGTGTGCACGGCCGAGCAGACGTCGTGCGTAAAGCCGTCGAGGGTGAGCTCGGCGGTTCGCATGCCACCGCCGACCTCATCGGCGGCCTCGAGCACCAAGACCGACGCCCCACCCTGCGCCAACGCCACCGCTGCGCTGAGTCCATTGGGGCCGGAACCCACCACGACTGCATCAAACATCTCGCTCACGCAAAGAGCATAGGGCCGTCTGCGGCCGAGCCCCCCGAAAAATGACAGTCACCGTTACCGGACGAACCTGGTCAGCGGGGCTGGAAACGATTCGGAGCGATAAAGTCGCCGGTAGAGCTGTGCAGACACCTCGGGCCCGACGACCTCCTTGAGTTGGTTGAGTGCGCCGGCCGTGATCGCATCCTGGCAGGCCTCCTCGGATGGGTAAGAAACCAGGGCCGTATCCGCGAAGGCGATCGGATTGCTATTGGCGGGGTGGTACCTCTTGGCGATGTTGATCTCTGAGGTCTCGGTGCTGTGGTACACGAGCTGCCCACCCAAAGTCGTCATGAGCTTTTCGAGCGCCGCGGTGGCGCCTGGGCCTGCCTTGTGGTGCACCGCCAACACCCACCGGCTCCGCGACAGCGCATCGAGCGAGCACGGAGAATGGGTGAACGACGCGTTGAACCTCTGCACCGCTTTCATCCGCTGCGGGCTGGCCACCGCGACGTAGTACGGGTTGAGCACCAACGACAAGAAACGACGCTGATTCGGGTAACGCACTACGCCGAGCTCTTCGGCTTGAGGCTCCCCGAGGAACGACTCGCTGTGGAGCCCGAACCAACCCACCCGGCCGCCAACCGCCTTGAGCGTCGGGAACACCATCACCGCGTACCACCGATAGGCTTCCGCATCCTTGAAATGAATGAGATTGAGGACGTCGATTGGAGTCGGGAGATCGGCGCGCCAAAGGCGCTTCACCTCGTCGAGGTCCATGAACTTGGAGATGTTGAGTTTCATCCGTCGAACGCGTGCGCGGATTCGGACCGTCGCTCGCCATCGGCGCCCTTAGTAGCCGCGCCCCGGACGGTCAAGCTCGGTCAGACGCCAAACCGCTCGTTGTAAGCCGACAGGACCTCGCGAACTTTGGCGTCGGTGAGGCCGAAGTCTTCGATGTGGTAGTCGTGCTCGCCCTCTTGTGCGGTCGGCTTGTCGGAGATTCGCTCCTCGAAAACCTTCGCAAGTTCGTCCGTGTAGGGGAGTCCGAAATGCCGGTACAGGTCTTCGAGGGTCGCGAGCGGGTCCTTCATCATGTCCCTCAACCGAATGTCATAGAGCTGCGAGGGTTCGATCCGCTCTCGGCCCGCCATGCCCCGTTCGAGGCCTATCCTTGCGTACTCGAGCCAGAACGACCCGAGCTCCTCGACATCGAGGCTACGCCGGAGCTTCGAAGCCATGCGTGCAGAGAGGCTGCAATGGGACGCCAACGCCTGCGTGATGTCGCGATGCGTGAAGATGACCTGCGCATCGGGGTAGACCGCCATCAGCGCCTCCATGTTCCACAGGTGCCAGGGGCACTTCAGCACCCATCGCTTGGCTGAACGCTGTGCGTCGAGGATCTGCAGCTGCGTCTTGTGGAATGCGTAAGGCTCTTGCATATCCCAGTCGAGCATGTCGATGGCATAGGAGTATGCGGCAAACCCGATCCAGAGCGTGAGAATGGCCATGTCGTTCTCGAGCAAGAAGAAGCACTCCTCGTACGAGTCGGGCGTCACGTGGTGCGCAACGCCCTGATCGGGGATCGCGGTTTGGTTGAACCCAAAAGTGAACTTCGCCAGCGCACGGCGGAAGGCCACGTCGCCGAGCGGATCCTTGGGGCGCCCGACGGGAAACGAGAGCTCCCAGGCCTTGGCGACCCGATTGTCCGGGTCGGCGGCCAGCACGTTGTGTAAGAACGTCGTTCCGGTTCGGAAAAACCCGGTGATCACGATGGGGCGCTCGATCGCGATGTCGGCGATCTCCGGTTGTTTCTTGGCGAGATCGATCACGCGCAACCGGTTGGAGAGGTGCCAGTTCAACAAGTATCGGGCGCCGAGCAGGCCGGTCGTGTTGAGGTTTGCCTCGTTGATGCCGTCCACGGCGGCGTCGAGGCGCGAAAGAAAGCCGCCGCCACCAAAATCACGGAGCCCAGTCGTCAACTCGGCGAGCTTCGTGACTCGCTCGGAGTCGATGGGCATCAACTGTTGGCTCAACCCATCAAGCTTGTTGATCAACGAGAACGGGAACCCTGGCTTGAGATCTTCAGGCGTTTCACTCATCGCCAGAGGTTACTAGAACGCGGCATGGTCGAATGTCAAAGGAAGCCCGTGGCTACTTGCGCAAATCGAGCGTGACCACGAGCCGCTCACCGTCGCGGATCGTCACTCGTCGGCGCTTGGACGCGTCGGCAAGAGAGCCTTGCCCGGCGCGGATCACATGGCGTCCGGCCCGTAGACGCATGTATCCGTTCGAACCGCCCCGAAACGGCTTGCCGTCCACCCAAGCACTCCCCCAGGGGAGCACGACGACTTTCACCGAACCGAACTTCGGCTTGGCAGGGGCTTCGTTCTCGGGAGGCGCGCTGTCAGGAGGCACCTCATCTTCTGGTGATGGATCCGCATCCGGCGGCGGCTGTTCCACGGGGGGCGGCGGAGGCGCGGGCTTCGGCTTGACGGTCCAGCGGAAACGCACGGTCGAGACCAACGACCCGTTGTCGACTGCAACGACAGTTCTGTAGGTGGGAGCGGCATCGCGCCCGATGGTTCCTGTGATCAAGCCGGTCGAATCGATCGACAATCCCTTCGGCAGGCCCCTCGGGACGAAAGCAAGCTCACCTTCCTCGCCCTCTGGGTTCTTCGCGTTGATTTGCAGTTCGACGTCGTCCCCAACGGTGTTCCTTTGGGCACCCGGGTCTTCGACGATGGGGCCAAGTGGCTCGGGCGGCTCGATCGCTCTGATGATGACATACGCAAGGAGGCCCACGAAGAGCGCCGCGAGCGCACCGATGAGGACGCGCTTGGTCCACACCTGGGAAACGGTGATGGTGGATCCCGAGCTACTTGGATGCGCGCTCACCGGCGAGACGGGGCCTGGGCTCCGTGGCTGCGCGGGGCTTGGGAACGGGTTCGAGGCCGGGGTCGCAGGACGCACCGGGCTCGGCGACGGGCTCGCAGAGATCCCCGGTCCAGAAGAAGCTGAAGGGCTGGGTGAAACCACCGGCAGTTCCTCTGTCGCGGGCGCGGGACCACGACTCTCGCGCTTCTTGACCGCCGCCTGGACCATCTGCGCAAGCTCCCGGCGAACCCTCGGAGGGGGCGCAATCTCGTGAAGCTCCTCGATCAAGGTTTCGGCGTCGGGCGTTCTATCGTCGAGGTTCGGCGCGATGAGTTTCTCGATGACGTGCCCAAGCGCGTCATCCATGTCGGGCGCCTCTTCGCTTAGGCTTCGCGGGGCGCCAGCGATGATGTTACCGATCGTTTCAGAGTCATCCTCACCGTCGTAGGGGCGGAGGCCGCCGACACACTCGAACATGACGATCCCGAGAGAGAACAGGTCCGCGCGACCATCGGTCGGGATCTTTCGGTTGAAACGTTCCGGGGCCATGTAGGGTAGCTTGCCGAGGGGCGCGCGGCTCGCCTTCGCCGTTGCTGAAGCGCTGAGTGCCTTGGCGATCCCGAAGTCCGCAAGCTTGATGTCGCCACGCTGGCTAATCAGGATGTTCGATGGCGAGATGTCGCGATGGATGATGCCGCGGCGCCCGGGCGTCATGTTCCCGGTAGTGTCTTGCGGGACGTGGTTGTGCGCGTATTGCAGGGCGGCGCCGATGTCGAGTCCGATCTGCTTCACGATATCGACCGGAAGTCGTCCGCCCTGGGACTCTAGGAGACCGAGCAGATCGACCCCGTCGACGAGCTCGAGCTCCATGAAGTGGACCCCGTCTACATCCCCAAAGTCCTGGACCTTCACCACGTTTGGGTGCTGCAGCTGAATCGCGAGCTTCGCCTCGAGGTGAAACCGAATGAGAAAGTCTTCGTCGGTATTGTAAGTCGCCAAGATCTGCTTGAGGCAGACGGGCCGGGCTACCTGCTCGTTTCCGATCTGGAAGAAACGGCGCGCCATGAAGGTCTGCGCCATCCCCCCGACGCCCAAAGTCCGAACGAGCTCGTACTTACCAAATTTCTTCTCGTCGGCGGCCATGCGACTTGGGTCCTATCATAGCGTAGCGTTCGGCCCATGCCTCGGTTTTGAAGGCGTCCGGGGGTGCTTCAGAAGCGCCCGGAGACCATGAGTCGGCCTCCGTTCGACCGAATCTCCACGTTGGCCGTGACTCGCGAGTCCTTGCGCCTGAACAAGTAGACAAGTGGCATGGTCAACAGGGGTGCTGCGGTGGCCGCAAAGAGCACTGTGCGGTCCCGCTTCTGGCCGTGATTGACGCAACGTTCGGCGTCGGCGCTCCCGTCGCTGAGCGCGACTTTGCAAGGCGGACGCGTCGCCGGAATGCTGATCCAGGAGACGGTCATCCCGACGAGGGAGGCAACGCCGAGCCCGCCCGAAAGCCAAGCCCACCACGGGGTCTTGTCGCGATAGGGAAGGACGAGCGGCATTGCGGCCGTCGTGATGGCGCCGCCCGCTATCCCCATGGCCATGGTGGCCGACCCAAGATTGAGCCACTCGGTCTGAAGCGTGACGTTGCTGGTGTCGTTCTGCCAGGAGTCGCCTTTTTGGCCGCGTACGGCGTGAAGCGCCCATCCGGCAAGCAGTGACGCGGAGCCAAGGGAGGCAAGCGCGACCCCGGACCAGAACAGCGGCTTTGGGGTGCGCCCCGATCGCGCCGAGGGTTTGCCGCATCCCGCGAGGGTCGTCGCACGGGCGCCGCTGAAATCCTGGCACTCACCCTTGAGCACTGCCTTGACTGCGAGATCGACGTCTTCGCGTGTTGGACCGGAAGGCGTCGTGTTGATCACCGCGACTCCCTGACTCGAGCTCGATCCGGCACGTACGCGCTCGAAGCGGAGCATGCCTGGCTGAGGCGCGGTGATCAGGAGAACGTTGCCCGGCTCCGTGCGAAGCACCGACGCGACTTTCCCGGCGTCGGCTTTCAACCACTTGTCCATCGCCTTCTTGTCGGGATACCGAAGCTCGAGGAAGGGGCGTGTTCGGATCACACTGTCGAATCGCGCGTCGATCTCGACTTTCGCGTTGCTCGAGTCGACCCGGACCGGATGCACGCGCCCGCGACCGTTCTGACTGCATTCGGCCTGCACCCGATACTCTCCAAAGAAGAGGCTCATGCTGTCCGGTGTCGTTCCGAAGCTGAGTCCGTTGATGCGAAATGCGCAGCCACTCGGCTCGCTCTCGATGGTCAGCGTGCCCATTTGATCGGTGTCACGATCGACCGAACGGAGGACGTCCATGACGGCCGGGGGATGCCGATTCTCGCCAGGCTCCACTCTCGGCACGAGTTGTCGACACGCGAGGGCCTGCGCTTTGGCCTCGCCGCGCGTTCGCGTCTCGAGCATCAGACGCACCATGTCGAGGCAGCTGTCGAGGACCTCCTGGGCCCGCTCCCGTTGTCGGTTGAGCTCCTCAGCAACCTGCTTCGAGAGCTTCTGAAGCTGGTCGAACTCGCGGCGCGCCTTGGCGTAGTCACCGCCCGCCAAGTAAGTCAGCGCCTTGCTCGAACGATCGACCCACGCCTGGACGTCCTGGTTGCTCACCCTCGCCGCAGGCGCCGACTCCCTCGCCTCGAACTCTCGGCTTTGCGCCTCGCCGGACCACACTTCGACCCGGCGTTCTCGAAGCTCCTTGCGAACCTCGGCTGTCGTCGGGGCAATCCACGCCTGATCCGTGCCGACGGTCGCAGGAAGAACCACCCACGCATCCTGCCCAACCGCAGAGGCATTCGCTGCGAGGGCCGCGATAAAGACCACGGCAGCCACCATTGCGCGCATGGCGCGTACTATCACCCGGATCGGTGACGCGTTGCAACACCGCTTTCGTGGCGCAACCAGGCGGTTGTGCTCGAAAACACTGCTCGTTTGCGCCGGTCAAAGGCCAGGATGGGCATGCTCCGGGCCCGACCTTCGGCGGCGCCAGAGCCACCCGAGGACCGCGACGAGCATCAGTGCGCTCTCGGCAGACGAGCCACCATCGCTGGCCGCTTGGCAGCCACCACCCTCAACGCTCGGCGCGAAACCGGTGGGCTCGGGCGAATCGTCGCCAAAGGCGCCGCCGATGACGGGTGGCACGTCCTGGACGACGCCGCCAGGACCGTCGGGCTCAACCCCCGGGTCTTCGGGGGCGTCGACGTCGCAGTCGATTGCGCCGCGGATCACGTCGACACACGCGGCAAGATTGTAGCCGAGGTCACCGAGCACCTGGATCTCCCACGGCTGAAGCTCCCGCCGCGGATCGCCCCGACCGATTGCGGGCAACATGACCGCCCCGGGGCCGACCGAAGGGTCCCAGTGGGCGATGCTGCTTCCTTCGAAGAACGTGCGGGGCGCAAAGACTTCGGGGAGCTGTCCGAACGAGGCCCCTGCGAGTTCGCCACTAAAGAACAGATCCGAACTCAGCACGTCGTCGCTCGCGCCGTCGAACTGTCCGCCTGGAAGAAAGAGGAGCCGGTCCTCCGACGCGCGAAACAACAGCGAGTCGAAGAAGGAAAACAGCCCTTCCCCGTTGTCGTTCAGCAGCTCGCTTCGACCGTCTTCGTCGAGTGCGGAGAAGAAGCCGAGCGCGTGCGTGACCTCATGCAGAAGGGCGCTGTAGAGGTCAAACTCGGCCTCGGTTGGCGCGTCGCGGTCCGAGTTCCACCGAAACCCAAAGTCGACGGCGACGGTGCCGTCTGGTGCGTCGGCCCGCGGGTCGGTGCCCGTCGTGAGGTGCTCGAACACGAGGCCGCCTTGAAAACCGGTCCTCGGTGCGAGCAGCGGACCGGCAGAGGCCAGCGCGCCGGTCCCGTCTGTGTCCGATTCGAAAATGACCAAGTCGGCGGTCCCCGGCACGTCGAGGATCGCGGTCAAGTAGGCCATGACCGCCAAGAGCGTGGCGCGGCGTGCTGGGCCCGCAGCGGGGTCATCAAACCCCGTCCCCGTCTGGCGCTCCACATCCTGAAAGGTGATTCTGAAGGCGCCCATCCGCTCGGTCGCGGCGACGCCTTTTTGGACGCCCGCTGCGAGGACTGTCGAGGTCGCGCTCGGCACGGTCCATTGCCACGAGCCGTCGATGTCGCGGTATGCCAACGGTTGCGCAGTGGCGCTGCCCGCGCACCCAAGGACCGTCACCGCGATCGCGACACGTGCAAGAGCCGAACTCCTTACACCAAGACAAGTCATACTTGCTGCATAGTGTGAATGACGCTCCAAGTTACGGGTTTTGGGTTTGCAAAAAAGGTTTCGAACGGATACCAATCGCCGGGACCATGAGACCTCTGCATACCGTGCTGCTGGTGGGCCTCAGCCTGGTGTTGCTCAGTTGTTCCATTACACGCGTGAAATGGCGCATCAAATGGAACAAGAAGATGGAGGAACGCAAAGCCGCGTTCCTCGATGCGCCCTTTTCCGCCGACGAACGCCCCCCGAACATCATCATCCTGCTTGCGGACGACCTAGGGAAGTACGAGGTGTCGGCCTACGGGGTCGATCACATCTCGACCCCGAACATCGATCAGATCGGCGCCGAGGGCGTGGTCTTCGAGGAAGGCTACACGACCGCTCCCACCTGCGCGCCTTCGCGGGCGGGCCTGATGACAGGGCGTGTCCAAAATCGATATGGCTTCGAAACCCAAGTGATGGAGTTCTATCCCACGAACTACATCGAGTACATCTCCGGTCGCTGGCTCGTCGATACCGGTGAGTTCGTGGTCAAGGCGAGGCCCTCGTTCCCAGCGGCTTGGCAAGTGCACAAGCAAGGCGTCCCTCCGTCCGAGATCATGCTGTCGGAGATCCTCAAGAAGTACGACTACACCACCGGATTGATCGGCAAGTGGCATCTCGGCGTCCATCGTGAGCAACTCCCTCTCGCGCGCGGCTTCGACTACCAATACGGGTTCTACGGCGCCTTCTCGCTTTACACACCTCAGAAGAACTGGTCTGGCGTCATCAACCACGAGCACAAGTCGTTTAGCGCGCAGCACCAGTGGAAGACGGGCCGCAAAGATCAGTCGGCGATCCTCCGCAACGAAAAAGAAATCGAGGTCGAGGAGTACCTTACGTTCGCGTTCCGCGACGAGACGATCAAGTTCATCGAAGACCACAAGGATGAACCTTTCTTCATCTACAGCGCGTTCTCGGCCCCGCACGTCCCGTTCCAGGCGCCGGTGGAGTACTACTGCAAGTACGAGCACGTCAAAGACGACAACAAGCGCGTCTACTACTCGATGATCTCGGCGTTGGACGACGCGATCGGAGCGATCCACCAAAAGATCAAAGACCTCGGCATCGAGGAGGACACACTGGTGTTCTTGCTGAGCGACAACGGAGGCGCCTCGTACACGCACGCGACCGACAACGGCCCACTCAAAGGCGGCAAGCTCACCCAGTTCGAGGGCGGGATCAACGTCCCGTTCATGATGAAGTGGAAAGGGAAAATCCCCGCGGGAACGCGCTACGCGTATCCGGTCTCGTCAGCGGATATCTTCACGACTTCCGTCGCCGCGGCGGGCGGCATCTTGCCCAACGACCGTGAGTACGACGGCGTGGATCTCCTTCCGTACGTCACCGGCAAGAACCAAGAGCGCCCCCACGAGGCCTTGTTCTGGCGGGCCGATCACATCTGGGCAATTCGCGATGGCGACTACAAGCTGATCCTGAGCACCCGAGACGGCTGGGCGGAACTCTACAACCTAGCGACCGACAAGTCCGAGAAGATCAATCTTCGAGACGACATGCCGGAGCTCTACGAGAAGCTTAAGATGGAGCACGAGCAGTGGCAGGAGGAGAAGCTCCGGCAAAAGCCCATGTGGCCACGAATCATGGACAAGAAGTTCGTTCTCGACGGCAAGGAGTACCTCTTCCCTGCGTGAGGGGGCAACGTCGATGGGCACGAGGATCCGCACTTCAGTCGTCGCCACACTCGTGTGGGCCGGTGCGTTCGCGTTCAGCCCCGCCACCGCTGCGGCGGTCCCCAAGCTCGACGTGAAGGTGTTCCTCGGGGTCGGCAGCACGACGCTGGTACCACGGTTGCCCGAACTCGTGCTCGAAGACGGGTCCGAGGTTGGAGGCCGACAGCGGTCGTCGTTCGTCAGCTGGCAAGGCGGACTCAGCGCACGCGTCCGCTCGAGAAAGGTGTTCGGCGAAATCGGACTGGTGTTCAGCCGCTTTCAGTTTGAGATCACGGAGGCGATTGCAGACGCGGCGGAGCGCGAAGGCAGGCCTTTCGAACTCGACATCGTCGGCCGCAACGCCCAGATGAACTCGCTCGACATTCCGATCACCGCCGGCTACGTCCCCTACGCCAACCCACTCTTCAAGCTCTTTCTCTACGGAGGTTGGGTCAACAAGTTCAACATTCGCGGCTTTGTCGACACCGACAACACGCGACGGGGCTTGAAGTTCAAGCCCAAGGACATCCCCGGTTTCCCTCTGGTGATCTACCAGGCCGGGATGCGGCTTGGCGTTCAGTTCGACATCGGCCCCGTCAACGTCGACTTCAACTACACCATCGGCCTCAACAGCATCAGCAAGACCGAGTTTCGGACGAACAGCCACGTCACCCAGCTCAACTTGGGCTGGTTGTTCTAGGCGTCCCTTCTAGGAATCGACCAGGCCGAGGAAGCGTTTGACCTTCGCGTGGAGCTCGTGGAGGTGCACGCTTGCTTGCGCCTTCTGCTTGGCGTCGAGGAGGCCGTAGATGTAGAGCAAGGTCTTCCGGCTCTGCGCACGCCGTTGTGCCGCCGAGCGGGCCTCAGGCCCCCAGTCCTCGCGCTCCTGCCAGGCTTTCCAGAGCTGGTTTCTCACCGCCTCGGGGCCAGGGTGTTGCCGAAGTACCTGTTCGATCTCGCGCACCCGGCCCTCATCGGCGGCCAGCTGAATGGCGCCGTCGTCTGGGAAGCGGGTGACGTAGGCGCGGAGCATGCGCTCTTGGCTCTGCGCGAGCTCGCCGGTCCACTCTTCGATGCCTTCGATGAATTTGTCCTGACGATCTTCGAGTCGCTCATCGGCGGGCTCGGCGAGCTTTTCGCGCACCTCGTCGAATCGCGCCTTGAACCGCTCCGCCGCGTGATCGATCTGCGCATCGCTGAGCGTCGCGAGGATCGGCGCGGCTTCGTCGATGACCGGCCCAGCGACTTCATCGAGAAGCCGGTCGACCTGACGTTCGATGGCGACGAGGTCCTGCTCGGTCATCCCCTTGGCAATGGCGCGATCGGTCGTGGCCACGATCGTGTCGACGCGTGGGCCAATGACCCCCGGCGCCTTCTCGATGAGCCGATCGACGGAAGCTCGGGTCTCGTCGGTCTGAGCGTCGTTGAGGTCGAACTCGTCGGCGAGTTGCCGAGTGACCCAACGCGCACCGATGTTCTGCATCAGGCCAGAGCACCCGACCAGGAGCGCGAGAAGGACGACCAACCAAGCAAAGCGCATGCTTCTACTGTGGGGCGGAGTCGGCACTACCGCAATCAGTCCGACACGATTGACGCGAGAACCCCCGGTTCGTCCGTAATGATGGACGTCACGCCCTTGGTGATGTTGGCTTCCATCTCGGCGGACCCGTTGACGGTCCAAACGTTGACCTGAAGGCCCTCGTCGAGTGCGGCCTCCACCGAGCCGGGCGTGACCAAGAAGAACGGGTGGATCGCGTCGAGCCCGCTTTGAAGCGCGTCAGCCAACGCCGCGTCGGCGTCTTGGACGCTCGTGTAGAGGAGCGCCGAGTACCAGTCTGGCTCGCGCGTCTTGACGAGGGCGGCCGCCTCGGAATCGAAGGACGAAAAGAAGGTTCGGTTCGCGACGCCGAGTGACTCGATCTCGGCGAGCGCCGCGTCGACGAGCGCCGCCGCGTCGGTCGTAGGCGTCACACAGCCGGCCCCGAAGACCTTCAGCTCCACGTTGATGAGACCCGGGCTCGGCACGGCGGCGTAGGCCTCCTCGAGGGTCGGCGGGTGCTCGTCCGTCGGTTGGCCCTGTCCGTCGAGAAGCCGGCACGCGCGCACCTCCGCCAAAGTCGCCTCGCTGACACAGCCAGTGCAGTCGGTCGTTCTATCGAGCGTGTCGTCGTGCATCACCACGACCTGCCCGTCTTCGGTGATCTCGACATCGAGCTCGACCCCATCTGCACCTTCTTCCATCGCCGCCACGAACGACGAAATCGAGTTCTCGGGGTACGGATGGCCGGGACGCGTGGGGCCGGTGCCGCGGTGGCCGATGTTTGCGGCCGGGGCCAAGTCCTCGATCGCAAGCCGGACCTGCTCGTTCGCGGGAGGCGAAGGCGCGGAAGTGGCGCCACACGCGGCCAGAGCCGGCACGAGTACGCTCACTACTGTCACCCTCAGACCCATCGGAGCCCGGAGGGTCGCGTATGTGGAGTTCGGGTGCAAGAACGAACCGCCGGGCTTCTTCGAAGCACGCGAGGGTGGTACAAGCGGCTCGAAGCATGCTGAGCCCAAAACTTCCTGACTACGACATTGGCGAATGGCGACAGAAGCCGTTTCCCGAACGCACGAAGATGGTGTGCCAGGCGTGGGCGCTGCAGGGGTACGGAACCCCGTGGCCCATCTACCTGCTCTACATTCTGAAGATTGGGTTCTATGTGTGGATGTGGAGCTTCTTCTGCAGCTTCACGCCCGGCCTCGGAGACCTCAGCAACTTCAAGTCTTGGTACTTCGAGCCGATCGTCTTTCAGAAGGCCGTCCTGTGGAGCATGGCGTTCGAAGCGATTGGGCTCGGGTGTGGCAGCGGTCCGCTCACCGGACGGTACAACCCGCCGTTCGGCGGTGCTTTGTACTTCCTCCGCCCAGGCACCACCAAGATGGCCTTCAACCCAGGCCTTCCCATTCTCGGTGGCCAGACCCGCACCTGGCTCGACGTCGGCCTCTACGCGGCGTATCTCGGGTCGTTGTTCGCTGCCCTGGTCTCGCCCGTACTGAGCCTCGAGCTCCTGCTTGGGCCAGTGTTGATTCTTCCTGTACTAGGCCTCGCCGACAAGACGATCTTTCTCGCGTCTCGGGCCGAGCACTACTACGTCGCGCTGCTCGTGTTCCTGTTTCCCGCAGACTGGATCGCCGGTTCGAAGTTTCTGTGGGTCGCGGTGTGGATGTGGGCGGCGACCTCGAAGCTCAACCACCACTTTCCGTCGGTTGTCGCGGTCATGCAGAGCAACAGCCCGCTGACGTTCGGGGCGTTTCGAAAGCGACTTTTCCGATCCTACCCAGACGATCTCCGGCCCTCGCGGCTCGCCCAGATGATGGCGCACACCGGTACCGTCATCGAGTACTCGTTTCCACTCGTCCTGTTGTTCAGCGACGGAGGAACCTCCACCGTCGTCGCCCTGGCCGTCATGGTGCTCTTTCACACCTTCATCACCAGCAGCATTCCAATGGGCGTCCCGATCGAGTGGAACGTGATCATGGTGTACGGCGCGTTCGTGCTCTTCGGCCACTACGCCGACGTCAGTGCCTTCACGATCGGGTCGCCGCTCCTGGTCGCGATTCTCGTGTTCGCGGTGGTTCTGGTGCCCCTCTATGGGAATCTGGTCCCCTCGAACGTCTCATTCTTGTGTTCGATGCGCTACTACGCAGGCAACTGGCCCTACAGCGTCTGGCTCTTCAAGGGCGAAAGCTCGAAGAAGCTCGACGAGCACCTGACCAAGACCGCACCACGCGTCCAAGACCAGCTCGTCAAACTCTACGACGAAGACACCATCACGGCTGTGATCTCGAAGGTCCTCGCGTTTCGTTCGATGCACATTCAGGGCCGGATGATCCAGCTGCTCTTGCCTCGCGCGGTGGCGAACATCGACGACTACGAGTACCTCGACGGCGAACTGGTCGCCGGAGTCGTCATCGGATGGAACTTTGGTGACGGCCACCTCCACAACCTCCAACTCATGGAGGCTGTGCAGGCGCAGTGTGGGTTCGAACCGGGCGAGCTCCGATGCATCTTCGTCGAATCACAACCCATGGGGCAGCCCACCATGTCGTACACCATCGCCGACGCCGCCACCGGCGTCATGGAAGAGGGCAAAGTCGACGTCAGTGTTCTTCGGAGACTGCAACCGTGGCCCGACCCCGACGACTGGGCTAGCTCTGTGGCGGAATATTCAGCGTCAGTTTGATGACGACGTTGTCCCGGATCAGGTCGTCGGGCATCCCCGGGTACGTGATCCCGAAGTCATGGCGGTTGATCGCGAATTCGGCGCGCCCGGCCACCCCGCCGCCTTCACCCTTCGTAAGGGTGGCAGGAAACGTAACCGTTTTCGTCTGTCCATGAAGAGTCAGGTCGCCGGTCATGGCGTGCCCGTCTCCGGTCTTGACGATCTTCGTCGATGTGAACGAGGCCGAGGGGTACTTGGCGACGTCAAAGAAGTCGGGCGACTTGAGGTGATTGGTGAGCTTCTCGCTGTCGGTATATAGCGACGCGGTCTCGATCTCGACCTTGACGATGCTGTCCTCGAGAGGGTCACGAACGTCCACCGTGCCTGCAAACTTGGTGAAGCCTCCGGGATGACTCTTCGTGACCTTGGCACCCACGAACTCGATCTTCGAGTTCTCAGGCGTGATTGGGAGCTGAGGCCCATCCGTCGCGGGCTTCGCCGCCGGCTCTTCAGGGGCGGCCTGCTCGGAGGGCGCCTCCACGGTCGCGCTCTCTACTTTTGAACCAGGGTCTTCACACCCGACTACCCAAACGAGGGCCAATCCCAACACGATCGCACGCATACGTTCCTCCTGATGCCGCGACATAGGCCCCGCGAGCCCGCCCGGTCAAGTCACCGGCGCCGAAAAGCGGACATCCCTGATTTTTCGTGATGTCGTGGCCACCGAAAGGTGGGGAACCGATGAGGAAGGGTCTTGGAATCATGCTGATCGTGCTGGGACTGGCGAGCCCGGCGATGGCCGGTCCAGCCAACTCGACCATAGGGGGCAAGCGTCTGCAGAATGACGACGTGCACAATGTCGGGGTCGGGTACCCCAGCCTGTTCTACGAGTGGTGGAACCGTGGCCCGCGCAAGCTGGACTGGGCGATCCAAGGCGCGCTGGTCTACGGCGACTGGGCCGCGGCGTATGCTCCCGGTCGCTTCATCAAGATTGGCCTCGGGGTGAGCGCGCCTCTCCGTTGGCATCTCGCGACCAAGAATCGGCCCAAGGTCACCAACGATGTGTCCTTCCGCTTCACCCCCGGAATCCTGATCTCGGGCAACACCCGGAACACGTTCACCTTCGGGATCAAGGCGGAGGCCGCGGCTCCGGTGTCCATCGATGTCCACGACCGCGTGAGCGTCGTGACGGGCGGTACCATCCCGTTCGCGGTGTACATCAGCAATCAGAATGTCGGCACGTTCGGCGTGATTCCGCTTCTCGTCCGGATGGGCGTGGAGATCCGCGCGAACGATCGGGTTTCTCCGTTCTTTCTGTTCGAGCTTGGTCCTGGCATCGCCGTTGGCGGAGGCCAGGCGGACGTGTCATTCGCGTGGAGACTCTGGGTGGGCACGTCTTTTTGGGGCGTGATGAAGTAGTCGCGATCCATTCCAAAGCCGTAGACGCGCGCGAGGCGACGGTGCATGATGCCCTCCTCACCAAGGAGCGACACGTGGCCGACAAAGAAACCACCAGCTTCATGCGATCCCTCTGCATGGGTCGCATCGAGCAAGACGTCATTTGCCCTTTTCCAACGATGAACGACGCCCAGCGTGAAACGCTGACCGACATCTCTGGAGCGCTCGAAGGGCTTCTCGGGCCACGTGCCGAGGACTTCTTCAAATGGGACGTCGCGGGTGAGCTTCCCTCCGAGTTCATCGAAGAGCTCAAAGAGTTCGGGATGTTCGGGCTGGTCATCTCGGAGGATCACGGTGGGATGGGTCTCGGGAACATGGCCTACTCACGCACGCTCCAAGAGGTCGCGAAGTACGATGCGTCAGTGGCGGTCACGATCGGTGCGCACAGCTCGATTGGAATGCGGGGGCTTCTGCTCTTCGGCACCGACGATCAAAAAGAGCGGTACATGCCGAAGCTCGCGACCGGAGAGCTCATCGCGGCGTACTGCCTCACCGAGCCAGGCGCAGGGTCTGACGCGGCCGCCGTCAAGACCACCGCCGTTCGCGAAGGCGACGACTGGGTTCTCAACGGAAACAAGCTCTGGATCACCAACGGTGGCATCGCGGACTTCTTCACCGTCTTTGCCAAGACGCCCGACGAGGGCGGCCGCGGGAAGATGACCGGGTTCTTGGTCACGCGCGACATGGAAGGCGTCAGCATCGGCCCGCACGAAGACAAGATGGGGCTTCGCGCAAGCTCGACGACCACGGTCCATCTCGACGGGGTTCGTGTTCCCAACGCCAACGTCCTCGGGGAAATCGGCCAGGGGTTCAAGGTCGCGATGAGCATCCTCAATAGCGGCCGTACCGGTCTCGGGGGTGGCTCCGTGGGTGCCATGAAGAACCTGATCAAGCTATCGACTCTCCAAGCCAACGAGCGAAAGACGTTTGGCGAACCGATCTCGAGCTACGGGCTCATCAAGAAGAAGGTCGGGCAGATGGTGGTCGACTGCTACACCTCCGAGGCCGTCGTCACCATGGTCGGAGGGTTGATCGACGCCGGCTACAAGGAATACCAAGTCGAGGCCGCCATCTCGAAGGTGTACGCGACCGAGTGCCTATGGCGCACCGCAGACGAGGCACTTCAAATCGCGGGCGGGAACGGCTTCATGAAAGAGTACCCCTACGAGCGCATCGTTCGCGACTGCCGGATCAACCGGATTTTCGAGGGCACCAACGAGATCTTGCGCCTGCTGATTGCACTCACCGCGATGAACGACGTTGCGAGTCAGCTTCAAGAGCTCTCGTCCACCATGAAGGACATCTTCAATCACCCGATCAAAGGCTTCGGTGTGCTTTCCGACTACGCGCGCAAACACGCCTCGCTTCGGACGGGAGTCGGCGGCGATTCGGGCTTCAGCGACCTCCACGAGTCGATTCAAGATCAAGCGAAAGTCTTCGAAGAGGAAACACGCTACCTCGCACAAGCCACCGACAAGATCCTTCGGAAGCACGGCAAAGGTATCATCGGCAAACAGTTCGCAAGCCATCGCCTCGCGGAGATCATGATCGACCTCTTCGTCATGGCGAGCACCATCAGCCGGGTTCAGTCTTCGATCGAAAACAAGGGCCCAGACGGCGCCGCACTCGAGATCGACATCCTGAGGACCTTCACCCGCGCGGCCAAGGTCCGCATCAAACACAACTTCCGTCGCATCGACACCAACGACGACGAGATCATCAAAACCCTAGCCGACGACGCCTTCACCCAAGAAGGCTACCGCTGGGACACGATCTAGGAGATAGCGTGGGGGTGGTGGGGCGGGACCAATTGCCCGCGCCAACGGCGCGCCGAAAAAACCAACAAGAGGGTCAAAAAGGGGCTCTCCCAACAACTCCCAAAGACGCGCCAAAAACCAACAAGAGGGTCAAAAAAGACTCTCCCAACAACTCCCAGCGCCCCCCCAACCCCTACGTCGGCTGGTCGGTCGGGCGCATCAACACGTCATGGATCGCAACGTGCGGCGGCGCCTCGATGACGTGCATGACCGTGGCGGCCACATCGTGCGCTTCGAGAACCTTGAATCGTCCGTACGTACGGTCTGATGCACTAGGGTCTCCATGATACACCCCTGCGAACTCGGTCTCGACGAAGCCGGGGCTGACTGATGTGACGCGGATCGCGCTCCCCGTTTCACGAAGCTCTCGTCGAAGCCCCTCGGTCAGTGCGCGGACGGCAAACTTACTCGCCGAGTAGACGCCGCTTCCCGATGGCACGCGGTGCGCGGCCATCGATGAGACGTGCACCACGTGTCCTTTGTCGCCACGAGCTCGCATGTCCCGAACCGCCTCCCGCGTGCAGATGCAAAGCCCGAGCACGTTCACCTCGAGCATCTCCCGCCATGCGTCGGTCGGCCCCTCGGTCAGGGGGGCGCTTCGCCCTAGCCCGCCACTGTTCACGAGTACGTCGACGCCGCCCCACGTTCGTCGGATCTGCTCGAACGCCTCGTCGATGTCGGACTCACGCCGAAGGTCCGCAGGACAAACGAGCACTCGCCCGACGGCGTGCCGTGCAGCGAGGTCCTCGAGTCGTTCTCGTCGCCGAGCAGAAACCGCCACCCGTATGCCCCGGGTGAGCATCGCCTCAGCCACGGCGAGACCGATCCCACTCGATGCGCCGGTGACGAAGGCGACTTTGTCTTTCAGCGAATCGGTGTCGGTCATGTTGCTCACCTCGGGCGCGCTAGTCGAACCGGAAGGATGCCTGGGCGGGCGGTGCTACACAATCAGGATCGTCGTGGTCTCCCCGGTTTACCCGAGTGGAGACTTGGGAGCGACGGAGGGCGCCGCCCTTCCCCAGCTTACCTTCGGCCAGCCAATCGCGCGCTCCCTCTCGGGTCAGCTGCACCGGCATCCTGTCGTGGATCTCCGACACGGTGTCGTCGGCCTTCGTGGTGAGTACAACGAAACGACCTTCTTCGAGCAAGCCCGCCATCAACAAGAGCCCCCCCTCGGTGGGCCGGAAAAGATAGGGTTGCTTGATGGTGCCCTCGGTCCGCCACTCGTAGAAGCCATCGGCCGGCACGAGGCAGCGGCCACGACGAAACGCGTCGGAAAACCGCGATGATCGTGATGCGCCTTCCGATCGCGCGTTGATCAGCGTCCCCCCGCCCTCTCGAGGAACGCCCCACTCCATATCGGCTAGCACGGGATCGCCCTCGGCAAGGAAGAGCACTGGGCTCCGTTGTCCGGGCCCGATGTTGTACCGGGGTCGAAACTGGATCCGTGTCTCGCTAAACGCGTCGTACGGGAGCCCGTCGAGGAGCGCGTCTTCGTTGGCACATGCTAGCGTGTAACGCCCGCACATCGCCGCTACGAGACTTCGGTCCGAACACCCACACCCGCATATTCGAAGCCCTGTTCCTCGAGTTGGTACGTGACCCAGATGTTGCGTCCATCGAGGATGACCGGGGTCCGCATCAATTCCTTGAAGCGGTCGAATTCCGGATACTGGTACTCTCGCCATTCGGTCAGAAGGACGAGGGCATCGGCGCCTTCAAGCGCGTCGTAGGCGTCGGAGACCAGGCGCACCTTGTCGCCGAACGCTTCGGCGATGTTGGCCATGGCCTCCGGGTCGTGCCCGACGATTTCGCACCCTTCGTTGAGCAAGAACTCGATGGTGGTGATTGACGGAGACTCTCGAATGTCGTCGGTCCCTGGCTTGAATGCCAAGCCCCATATCGCGATGCGCTTGCCAGCGAGGTCGCCACCGAAATGGCGCTTGAGCTTGCGCACCACGAAACTCCGGTGTCGGACGTTCACTCGGTTGGTGGCGTCGGCGAGCTCGAGTTCGATGCCGTGCCGCCTTGCCGTGGCGACGAGGGCTTTGACGTCCTTCGGAAAGCAGGAGCCGCCGTAACCGGGGCCGGCATGAAGGAACTGGGGCCCGATCCGCGGGTCGCTGCCCACGCCTCGACGAACGCTCTGCACATCCGCACCCACCTCTTCGCACAAGACTGCGAGTTCGTTCATGAACGAAATTCGCATCGCGAGCATCGTGTTGGCAGCGTACTTGGTGACTTCGGCGCTTTCCGGATTCATCCAGACGATCTTCGTATTGGAGAGATTCAACGGATGGTAGACCCGGTTCATCTGTCGTCGCGCGCGCTCGTGCGCCGCGCGGACACCAACCACGATCCGGTCCGGATGCATGAAATCTTTGATTGCGCCGCCCTCTTTCAGGAACTCCGGATTGGAGACGACCTGGATGTCGTGCTCGGCATCGGCAACGAGACGCTGTACCTGCGCGTTGGTCCCGACCGGGACGGTACTCTTGAGCACGATCACCAAGTCACGGGTCGCGACGGAAGCGAGCTCCTTGGCGACCCCGAAGACGGCGCTGAGGTCTGCCTCGCCGTCGAGGGTCGGAGGCGTTCCCACCGCGATGAACGCGAGATCGACATCCCGCATCGCCGTCGCGAGGTCGGTCGAGAACGAAAGCCGACCCGCGTCCGCGTTCTCCTGAACCATCTCCTCGAGACCGGGCTCGTAGATGGGGATCTCGTGCTTCTGAAGGCGATCGATTTTGGAGCTGTCCTTATCGACGCAGATCACGCGTTGACCCGTCGCGGCAAAGCACGTGCCCGTGACGAGTCCCACATACCCAGTCCCAATGACGCAGAGTTTCACGGCGGAGCCATAGCACCGATTGCGACGCGTAGAAAGATGCCGGAGATGGGTCGAAGCTGCTAAGTAGGGCAGCGGAGGCAACGTTGATCCTCACCAACATCGAAACCGTCCCTGGGAAGCGAATCGCCCGTCACCTTGGCCTGGTCCAAGGGAGCACGATTCGTGCGAAGCACGTCGGTCGCGACTTCGCGGCAAGCCTGAAGAACATCGTCGGCGGTGAACTCAAGGGTTACACGGAGCTCCTCCAGGAAAGCCGGGCCGAGGCCACACAGCGAATGATCACCCAAGCGGAGCAGCTGGGCGCCAACGCCGTGGTCAACGTGCGCTTCACGACGTCGTCGGTCGCGCAGGGAGCCTCCGAGATCCTCGCCTACGGGACCGCCGTTCTCGTCGTCGAGGTGGGATGAGCCTATCGACCGAGCTCATTCTTTCGATCGGTATTCCGATCGCCCTCCTCCTCTTGGGCCGCATCGTTGGCAAGCGGATCGAGCGAAAGCACTATGCGAGCATCGCCGAGAGAGAACGCGTGCTCGCCGCAAAGCCCACGTTCTCTACGCAAGAGGCCGTGCTGACCCAGCCGGTCGCGGAAGCTCGCCTCGCAACGGGCTCGGTCGTCGTCTCGGTCGATCACTTCAAGCGATTCGTGACCGGCTTTCGGATGCTCGTCGGGGGAGAACTCGGGTCGTACGCGCCCTTGATCGAGCGTGCTCGCCGAGAAGCGGTGCTGCGCATGAAGGAGTCGGAGCCTCAGGCCGACGCCTACATCAACACACGCCTCGAGACGTCGACGATCTCCAATGGGTCGCGGAATGAAGGAACGGGCACGATCGAGGTCCTCGCCTACGCGACGGCAGTTCGGTTCGAGGCCCTGCAAAACGGCCGCTTGCCGGGTTCCTGAAAGTCGACAAGGCTCGGCGCCATGACCGAGAAAACCGCCCGAGTCGTCACCGAGCGTGACGGCCACGTCCAACGGATCATCCTCGACCGCGCCGACAAGATGAACGCGTTCGACATTCAGATGCTCCAAGAGCTGGCCGCCGCCATCACAGCGTTCGAGGCCGACCCAGAACTTCGGTGCGCAGTCCTGTGCGCCAACGGCGACAACTTCACCGCGGGCTTGGACCTCGCCGAGGTCGGTCCGGCCGTACAATCGGGAGAGGCGCTTTTCCCACGCGAATCGGTCGACCCCCTCAGCCTGCACGAACCTCGACGGACGAAGCCGCTCGTCATGGCCGCGCAGGGCTGGTGCCTGACACTCGGGATCGAGCTCCTGCTCGCTTCGGATATTCGGCTCGCCGCCGAGGGCACGCGCTTCGGTCAGATCGAGATCAACCGCGGGATCTTCCCCTTCGGGGGCGCCACGGTTCGGCTCCCCGAGGTCGCGGGTTGGGGCAACGCCATGCGATGGCTCCTGACGGGCGATCGCTTCGACGCGGCGGAGGCGCTGCGAATCGGTCTCATCCAAGAAGTCGTTCCCGCGGCGGAGCTCCGGGATCGGGCCATGGAGATCGCCCAGACCATCGCAAAACGCGCGCCCCTCGGTGTCTACGCGACGATTCGCTCCGCTCGCACCTCGGAACTCAAGGGGATGCAGGCGGCAATCGAGGAGCTCTTGCCCATCGCGCGGGAGCTCATGGACACGGAAGATGCGGCTGAAGGCGTTCGCTCGTTCGTCGAGCGGCGCGAAGGCAAGTTCAAGGGTCGCTGACCTTCAGCCTCGAAAATAGACGTTTTCGCGAACCTCGTCGCGCGGCTGGCGTGTCGCGTTGGCCGGAACCGTCGAGTCCTCGTAGCCAAAGGACAGACCACACAGGATCTGCTCCGTCTCGGGGATCCCGAGGTGCTTGCTCACGATGGCCGGGTATGAACGCAGTGCTGCCTGAGGGCACGATCCGATCCCGCGGGACCACATGGCCAACATGAGGGTCTGCACGTACATGCCGACGTCGAGCGCGACGCCGATACCGAAGCGCTTCGACATGCAAACGTAGGCCACGTGAGGCGCATCGAAGAACTCGAAGTTGCGAAGGCTCGCGTTGAACCGACCCTCCCGGTCGTCGCGCGCAACCCCCATGTTGCCGTAGAGCTCGACCGCACAGGCGATCTGCTTCTTGCGGTATCCGTCGAAGAACTCGTCGATGGGGTGCTCCATGAGCGGCGGCTCCCCGCGTCGGACCGACGCCACGAGCTCGTCTCGAAGCGACTGGCACGCCGCGCCCGACGCCACATAGACGCGCCAAGGCTGAACGTTGCAGTTGCTCGGAGCACGCTGGGCAAGACCAAACACGTCGTCGAGCACCTCTTGAGGGACCTCTTTCGGGAGAAAACCGCGTACACAGCGTCGCTCGGTGATGGTTTGATCCAGGTCGTGCATGGCGATCCTCAGGAGGGCTTGGTCCGAGTGGAGCGGGCCAAGAACGCTTCAACCGCTTTCACGTTCTCTTCCGAGCCGTAGAGCCCGGAGAGCACCTCCGACTCCTGTGCGATGGCCTCGGTGAGCGTGCGCTCCTCACCTTGTCGAATCAGAGCCTTCGAGGATTGAACGGCCGAGGTGGGCAGCGACCCGACGTCCGACGCGACCTCGAGTAGTCGTTCGCGGAAGTCATCGTCCGCGAAAACCCGCGTAACGAGGCCCCAGTCTGCTGCGGTGTTCGCATCGATCGGTTTTCCGCGAAGCACGAGCTCGTTGGCGCGCTGGCGACCGATTAGCCGAGGAAGTGTAAACGAGCTCCCGTACTCGACGACAAGCCCCAGTTTTGCGAAGGGGACGAGGAACCGGGCCGATTCACTCGCGTACACCATGTCGAAGTGCGGGAGCAGCGTCACGCCCATCCCGACAGCAAGGCCATCCACCCCGGCGATCAACGGCTTGGGAAACGCGCGAAGGGACTCGTGTATCCGCGCAATGACTTCCGGGGCAACGCCTGTCTCCGCTGCTTCGAGAAAGACGTGCACGTCCACCCCTGCGCAAAACCCGTCGCCGGCCCCCACGACGACCGCGACCGTCACACTCGGGTCGCTGGTCGCGGCTTCGAGGGCGCCCGCCAACGCGCTGGCGAGCGGGACATTGAGGGCGTTCTTCTTGTCCGGTCGGTTCAGCGTCAACACGCGAACGGCGCCGTAGTCTTCGGTCAGCACTAGGGACATCGAATGGTTCCTCCCCGTCTACAGCCGCCGTTTGGCCGTTGGAATGGTCTTCTTGATGTGGATCCGGCAGTCTTCACCGACGACTTTCCGGAGTGCTGGCTCGATCACGTCCGCGCGAACATACTCGGCGCCCACCCCGAAGGCCGCACGGCCGGTGACACGGACGACGACCTCGTGATCGTCGACGGCAACAAGTTCAATCGTGCTCGCGTCGCTCCGAAGGAGCGGTTCGAGCACTTCATCGATGACCCGTTGGATCGCGGCCTGCACCCATCGAGCATGGGAAATTGCCAACGAAAACGCAAATCTCCAGAGTGCTATACTCCGCCGCAATCATGCAGCCCGCGCGAACGCGACTCAACGTGGACATTCGGCGCCAGCAGCTCCTCGATCTCGGACTCGAGCTGTTCGCCAACCACACGTATGACGGCCTGTCGATCGACGAAATTGCCAAACGAGCCGGAATTTCGAAGGGACTGCTCTATCACTACTTCCCGAGTAAACGCGCCTTCTACGTCGCAGCGGTCACGGCGGCAGCCGATCAGCTCGTCGAGGAGACCGATATCGACGCGCACGGATCCAGCGCTCAGCCGAACCTGGAGGGCGTGAAGGAAGTCCTCCGCGCTTTTCTGGCCTACGCTTCCCGTCGTCGCGCCGAGTACCTTTTTCTCCTGCGGGGAGGCATCGGCTCGGACCCCGAAGTGGCCTCGATTCTGGAAGGGACTCGCCAGGCACTCGTCGAGCGGATGATCCAGCGCCTCGCCCGCTTCGGTGTGCCCGACGACGTCTCCACGCGACTTCGAATGCGTGGCTGGATCGGGTTTCTGGAAGGCTCCACCCTCGAATGGCTGCAGACCGAAGAACTCGACACAGAGGAGTTCTTGGAGATTCTGCTTCCGACGGCAGGGCACGTCCTGTTCTCTTCCATCTCGTCGTCGCACCGCTAGATGAGAGCAACGATCCCGGTAGCGGCATGTTGGGCGTGCCTGATCGTCGGGGCGGGCTGCTCGAGCGCCGAGCCTCCCTCCCGGGCGCCTCACGAGGTGACGCGCGAAGAGGTCATTCACCAACAACTCCCGCACGAAGAAGCCATCAACGAGCAACCGCCGACGACCGCCACCGACGGATCAGACCCGGCGACGGCGCCCCTTGCCCCGTCCGCGTCACTGAGAAACCCGAACGACGGCGCACTCCGAAACGGCGTCCCGCTCCCACTCGAAGCGCCGGGTCTTCGCTTCAACCCCAAGAACGACCCTTCCGCCCGATTCGGCACTTCCGAGGTGGTCGGAGCACTCCTCCGGGCCGGCCAGACGGTACACGAGGAGCTCGGCGGTTTGCCGGTCACGATCAATGACCTGAGCTATGCCGCGGGAGGACCCATCCCGCGACACGCTTCGCACCAAAGCGGTCGCGACGTCGATGTCCTGTTCTACCAGCTCGGACCCGACGGTCTCCCGATCGAAAGCGTCGGAGCGTTCTTCGGCCCCAAGGGGCGAGGTGTCGACTTCCACGATCTCGCCGACCCCGAGGACGACGTCGCCCTCGAGCTCGACGTCGCGCGAACCTGGCGGTTCGTCCAAGCCCTGATCGAAGACCCAGAAGCCAGTCTCCAGTCGATTCTCGTCGTCGAGCACCTTCGGCGACTGCTCCTCGACCACGCCCGCGGTCTAGGGGTCGATCCCGAGATCCGAAAGCGGTTCGCTCAAATGACCTGTCAGCCCACCTACCCGCACGACGACCATTTTCATTTCCGCTTCTATTGCTCGATCGAAGACATCGGTGCGGGATGCAGAGACTCGAAACCGACGTACCCGTGGCGCCGGGAAGCCCTGGACCGAGCGGGTGTCGAGTCACGACCCCTTCTGCCCAAGAGACCGCAAGCGCGATCGAAGACGGTAAGCCACGAAGAAGCCCGTGCCAGAGCGGGGGTCCTCGATGCCGAAGTCGAGCGCTGGCTCGACCGACGCGAGGCTTGGCTCGATCAACCGCATCCCGGCCGGAAGTACTGTCGATGACTCTGCTAGGGTACCGACGTGTCTGCGTTTGACTGGATCGGCAACGCCGCCGACCTCGACCAACTGATCGACGAGTTGCTCGAATCGCCGGAGTACGCACTCGATACCGAGTTCCACCGCGAACGCAGTTACTACCCAAAGCTCGCGCTCGTTCAGGTGGCCACCGCGAGCCGCGTTGCGCTGGTGGATCCGCTCGCCGTGGATGTGTCCGTCCTTCGGCGGGTGTTCGAGGGCCCAGGCTTGTGCACCATGCACGCGTGTTCTCAAGACCTCGAGATCCTGCTGCTCGAGTGCGGCTGCCTGCCATCGCGCATCTTCGACACCCAGGTCGCCGCACTGTTCGTCGGATACCGAACAGCGTCCCTCGCGAAGTTGGTCGAGGAGCTGCTCGGCCTAACCCTCGACAAGAGCTCGCAGCTGTCGGATTGGACGCAGCGCCCGCTCCCCGACAGAGACCAACGCTACGCCGCGTCTGACGTCACCCACCTGATCGACCTCCGGGCCGCACTCACCGCCAAGCTCGAAGCCGCGGGCCGTCTTCCTTGGGCCGAGGAGGAGATGGAGCGCCTTCGCAGCAAGGACCGCACACGGCCCGACCCGGACACCCTTTGGTGGAAGCTCCGCGGGAAGTCCAAGTTGGGAGGACGCGCGCGAGGCGTTGCACAGGCGCTGGCGCGGTGGCGGGACGAACTGGCGGAGCGTCAGAACCGACCCCCACGAACGGTACTGTCGGACATGGCCCTCCTGTCGCTTGCGCAGCGACCTCCACGAAGCGCCCAGGACCTCCGGGGCGTGCGGAACTTCGACCCACGGCGCTTCAAGCACACCGACGACCTCCTCGACACGATCCGACGCGGCGCCAAACTCTCCAAGGGCGAGCTGAAGCTGCCCCCAAAGAAGCCGGCGAATCTACCGGAGGTGGATGGTGTAGCAGCCCTCTGCCTCGCTTGGCTGACCAAGCGTGCGCGAGATGAGGGGATCGACCCGAGCGTCCTTGGAACGCGCGACGATGTAACCGGCTTGGTGCTGAACAAGGATTCTCGCTTGGCGCGGGGATGGAGACACGAGTTGGTGGGGCACGAGTTGCGGTCGATCATCGACGGAAGCACTGCACTTCGCGTCGTTGGGACCGATCTCGAGCTGCTGGATCGCACCGCCTCATGAATCGCGCTAGGTTGAGTGGATGGGTGGCCGATCCGTTGGACGCACAGTTCTGATCGCCGCTTCGATCGTCGTGATCGGGGCCGGGATCAAACTTGCGTCCCCGTTCTTGGCCCCCGTACTCGTCGCGGCGTTCATCGCGGTCGGCACAGCCCCCTTCGTCGTCCGACTGTGCGACCGTGGCGTGTACCGTGGGATTGCGGTCGGCACGGGGCTCCTCCTCGATGTGGCGGCGGGGTCGGCCTTTGGGTTCGCCCTCGCAGGAGCGCTCACGACGTTCTCGTCACGGCTCCCGGTCTACGCCGAGACCCTGAGCGCGAGGATGGACGCGTTCGAAACCTGGCTCGCGAGCCACGGGCTCTATCTCGAGTCGATCTACGACTTCTCCGAGCCGACCTGGCTGGTGAATCTTGCGACCACCATGGCACAGTCAGCTGCGTCGCTCGCGTCTCAAATCATCCTGGTCCTGCTTATCGTGGCGTTCATGCTCTTCGAGGCGACCGGCATCCGGGAGAAACTGGCCCGCATCGCATCGCCATCCCGTATCCAAGACCTCTCCGACACGGTCCAAGAGGTCAACACATACCTAGTCGCCAAGACGGGTATGAGCCTGCTGACGGGCGTGATGGTCTTCGCGTGGTGCTGGTGGCAAGGGCTGGACGTCCCGATTCTTTGGGGCCTCCTCGCGGCCATGCTGAACTACATCCCGACGGTCGGGCAGATCATCGCGTCGGTGCCGGCCATCTTGTTGGCGCTCATCCAATTTGGCCCGGGACAAGCCCTCGTGGTCGCGGCGGGCTTGGGTGGGATCAATCTCGTCATCGGTGCGTTCGAGCCACGTGTGATGGGGCAGGCCCTTGGCCTTTCCGCACTTGCCGTCCTCTTGTCGATGGTGGTCTGGGGCTGGCTGCTAGGGCCGGTCGGGGCTCTCCTCTCGGCGCCGCTGACCATGGTCATCAAGCACTGGCTCGCCCACAGTGACGAGCACCGCTGGCTCGCAGAGTTGCTCGGTCCCATCCCCAAACCCGCCGGTCGCAAAGAAGCGGCCGCCTCCGGCGACTCCGACGAGTTCAGTCGCGCTTGAGCGCCTCCGCGGCGCGCGCGCCGAATCGGCTGAGCACCTCTCGCGCCGCGGCGCTCGGTGCGGCCGTCCCTTCACCGACCGAGGACTCGAGTCGCTCGAGAAGATCTCGAATCTCGGGATCCCCACGAAGCGCCTGGCGCAGGCCGTCCTCCACCATGTCCCACATCCAACGAATCTGTTGATGCTGTCGCTTGGCTGCGAACATCCCGGTCGCTTCGCACGCGGCGCGCTGCTCCTCTGCAAGCGCCCAAAGCTCGCCGAGCCCCGTCTTTTCGAGCGCACTGCATGTGACTACCGGCGGCTCCGAGCCTGGTCGCATCAACCGAAGCGCACTTCGGTAAGAGGCCTGTGCCGCAATCGCCCGCGGGACGTTGTCGCCGTCCGCCTTGTTGATTGCGAGCATGTCGGCGACCTCGAGAATTCCGCGCTTGATCCCTTGGAGCTCGTCCCCAGCCCCCGCAATCAGTAGCACCATGAAAAAATCAACCATCCCCGCCACGATCGTTTCCGACTGGCCGACCCCCACCGTCTCGACGAGGACGACGTCGAAGCCTGCCGCCTCGCACACCAAAATGGTCTCGCGCGTCTTTCGCGTGACGCCGCCGAGGGTGCCACTGGTCGGAGAGGGTCGAATGAACGCTTGCGGATCGTTGCTGAGTGCCGCCATCCGGGTCTTGTCGCCGAGGATGCTCCCGCCACTGACGCTGCTGGTGGGGTCGACGGCAAGGACCGCAACCTGGTGCCCCTGCCCGGTCAGATACGTGCCGATCGCATCGATGAAGGTACTCTTACCCGCGCCCGGAACCCCGCTGATCCCCACACGGTACGAGCCGCCCGTATCCGGCAATAGGCCTTCGAGCACGTCCTGCGCCAACGCGGCGTGTTTCGGGCTCTCGCTCTCCACCAGCGTGATGGCTCTCGCCAGAATCGCGCGATCGCCGCGCCGAACGCCTTCGACATACCCTTGGGCGTCCAGAGGTTTCACGACCCCTCGAGCTGCGCGTCCAGACGATCGAGCAACTCGATCGCGGCATCGGCGATGACGGTGCCTGGTCCGAAGATCGCGGCAGCACCCGCGGCCAGGAGCGCATCGTAGTCCTCGGGCGGAATCACGCCCCCGACGACGACCAGGATGTCGTCGCGCCCCTGGTCTCGGAGCGCTTGCTTGAGCTGAGGGACGAGGGTGAGGTGTCCAGCCGCCAGGGAGCTCGCGCCGACCACGTGCACGTCGTTCTCGATGGCCTGCTTCGCACTCTCTTCCGGTGTCTGGAAGAGCGGCCCAATGTCGACGTCGAAGCCGAGGTCGGCGAACGCCGTCGCGATAACCTTTTGCCCGCGATCGTGCCCATCTTGCCCCATCTTGGCGACGAGAATCCTCGGCCTTCGGCCATATTTCTCGAGAAACGCGTCGCTCTTTTCGCGCACGCGGTCCACGCCCTCTGAGTTGGTCCCTACTTCGCTCCGATACACGCCTTCAATGCTCCGAATCGTGGCCTGATAACGGCCGTACACTTTCTCGAGCGCGTCACTGATCTCTCCCACGGTCGCCCGATGCCTAGCGGCGTCGATCGCCAGCTCGAGCAGGTTCCCATCCCCAGTGTCGGCCGACTTCGTCAGCGCCTCAAGTTTCGGCCGCAGAGCCGATTCGTCGCGCTCCTTTCGAAGCTCCTCGAGCCGTCGAATCTGCGCCTCTCGGACTGCGGTGTTGTCGACCTTGAGGACGTCGATCGCGTCCTCCTGCTCGAGACGGAACTTGTTCACCCCGACGATCGTTTGCTGGCCAGAATCAATTCGGGCTTGGGTTCGGGCCGCGGCCTCCTCGATCCGAAGCTTGGGAAGACCGGCCTCGATGGCCTTGGTCATGCCGCCGAGTTCTTCGACTTCTTTGATGTGCGCCCATGCGGCGAGCGCCAGATCGTGGGTCAGGCGTTCGACGTAGTAACTTCCGCCCCACGGATCGATGACCTTGGTCGTGCCGCTCTCGAGCTGGAGATAGAGTTGCGTGTTGCGGGCGATTCTCGCGCTGAAGTCGGTCGGTAACGCGATGGCTTCGTCGAGCGAGTTCGTGTGCAAGCTCTGGGTGTGGCCTTGTGTCGCAGCCATCGCTTCGATGCAGGTCCGGACGACGTTGTTGTACACGTCTTGAGCGGTCAGACTCCAGCCGGACGTCTGGCAGTGCGTCCGAAGCGCCATGCTCTTTGGGTTCTTGGGGCCGAACTGCTCGATCAGCTTTGCCCAAAGGAGCCTTCCAGCGCGAAGCTTGGCGATCTCCATGAAGTAGTTGGTCCCGACCGCCCAGAAGAAGCTGATCCTCGGCGCAAACTGGTCGATGGAAAGGCCGGCATCGAGCCCCGTTCGAACGTACTCGAGTCCATCCGCAAGCGTGTAGCCGAGCTCGAGATCCTGTGTCGCACCCGCTTCTTGCATGTGATACCCGCTCACACTGATGCTGTTGAACCGGGGCATCTCGCTCGCGGTGTATTTGAAGATATCGGCAACAATGCGCATCGACGGCGTCGGCGGGTAGATGTAGGTGTTGCGCACCATGAACTCTTTGAGAATGTCGTTCTGAATCGTCCCCGTGAGATCCTTCGGCGCGACCCCCTGCTCTTCGGCTGCGACGACGTAGAGCGCGAGCACGGGCAACACCGCACCATTCATGGTCATCGACACGCTCATCTGATCAAGCGGAATCTCGTCGAACAGAATCCGCATGTCTTTGATGGAGTCGATGGCAACACCAGCCATCCCCACGTCCCCGGTCACGCGGGGGTGATCGGAGTCGTACCCACGGTGGGTGGCGAGATCAAACGCGATCGACAGACCTTTTTGGCCGGCCGCGAGGTTCCGTCGATAAAAGGCATTGCTCTTCTCTGCCGTCGAGAAGCCCGAGTATTGCCGAACGGTCCAAGGCCGCCGCACATACATCGTCGAATACGGCCCGCGGAGGAACGGCGGCAGACCTGGCATCGTGTCGAGGTGCGACACCTCGGCGAGGTCATCGGCGGTGTAGACCGGTTTGACGGGAACTCCCTCCGGGGTCTCCCACGACCGATTGGCGGCGGCTCCGGCGCGTGCAGCCCAGTCCGAGCGGCCGGGCAGTGCCCTCGGTTGAGGGACGTCGAAACCGATCTCGGAGAAGTCGGGCAACGAGCTCATCGTGCCACCCCGATCTGGTCGAGAACCCTGCGAATCACCGAAAGGACATCCGCACCGACGAACACGAACGCCGTCGCGCCGAGGTCCAGTAGCTCGGACTCTTGCTCCCGGGGGCGCCCGGCAACCAGGATGATTGGGCACTTGGCTTCAGCGAGGGCGGTCACGGTGGGTGCGAGCAATCGTTCGTAGTCTGCGTCGCTTCCGCACACGATGGCCAGATCGCTCGTCGCCTCGAGATAGGCGCCCGCGACCTCCTCCGCCGACTGAAAGCTGTTGTCGGCTATCGCCTCGATCCCACCGGCGGCGAGCAAGTTCTGCGACCACGTCGACCGAGCTTTGTGATCGGGAAGCGCCCCGAGGTTGGCGAAGAACGCGGTCGGCCGGGAACCCGTTTTCGCCGCATGACGATCCGAGCGGTCGCGGAGGGCCTCCCAGGCGTCCGCTTGCCGCCACTGCGGGATGGGGTCGAGGTAGAAATCCGGCTGCGCGTGCTGCAGCACGGTCGCCATGCTGTAGAGATCGCCACCGCCCATCATTCCGCTCAAGCACACGTCCATCAGCTCGCTCGCAGGCCCACTCGCCTCGACAGCGCGCGAAATCGCGATGAGTTTGGCGCGGTGGACGCCGAGGTCGAGCTCGTCGATCTTCGCCTGAAGCGCCTCTTTGATCTCTCGTTCGGAGGCGCGACTGCGCTCGACCGGATCTTCGGCCAGGTTCGGAAACTCGCTGACACCGACGACGGGCATACGACGCTTCGCAATGCGCGACCGGGTGGTGCTCGAGAACTCGGCGATCGCATCCCGCAAGGACCCGTTTCCGAGGACCCCAACGATGCCGCCCGCGCGCTCGATGCGCCGAAACTCTTCCCAGGCCGCCTCCGCCAGCTCACGGGTGAGGTTCTCGACGAACCAGCTGCCTCCGGCGGGATCGGCCACGGCATCGAGATGCGACTCTTCACGAAGCACGAACTGCGTGTTTCGAGCGAGTCGTCGCGCGAGCTCGTCTGGCGTGCCGATCAAGGCATCGAAGGGGACGGTTGCGATGCTTTGTGCGCCGCCGAGAATCGCTGCGGTGCATTCGGCGGTGGCCCTCAGCATGTTCACCCAAGGATCCCGCTGGGTCTTCGTGAAGGTCGAAGTCCGCGCGTGGATGTCCATCGCCCCCGTGCCCGGCTCTCCTCCTGCCGCACTGATGATCTTCGCCCACAACCATCGTGCGGCGCGGAGCTTGGCGATCTGGCCGAAGAAGTCGCCCGAAATCGGAATCGCGAAGCGGAGCTGACGGGCGGCCGCATCGATGCCGAGGCCGCCGTCGGTCAACTGGCGAAGGTACTCCACCGCGGTGGCGAGCGTCGCGGCGAGCTCTTGAACCGCACTCGCGCCCCCGCCGTGATAGGGGTCGCTGGCCACGCATACCGCAGACAGGTTTGGCGTATGCCCGCTGCACCAGGTCCCGAGGCCGCGGAGCTCGCGTAGCCTCGCCCGAAGGCCTCCGGGGACGCGTCCCTCTTTCGCGAGGAGTCCAATGGGGTCCATGCCGATGCACCCCGAGAGACCATTCGCGCCAAGGCCGCGGCGTTCCGCGAGCGTCGCGAGTGCAGCCGCCACGGGCAACCCATCGATGCCAGGATCCAGGTAGATCGAGGTGGTGGCAAGGTCGACCGGACCGAGCACCACCTCGAGGTCTTCGAGCGTCGGCACGCGGCAACCGGTGCGAGGCCCAAGCCGAACCCACAGCGCCTCGACCCCGCGCTCGAGGTCTCGCGTGATGGCCTCTGCGCACTTCGCCGGCCGCGGGTCGCTGTATTCTTGGCGAATCTGCCAACCCGCGACCGGGGCGGCACCCCGAAGGTATGGAAACAGGCCCGGGAACCCCGCCGAGTCGCCGCCACGTTGGTCCTCGCGGGTGTAGAGGGGCTGAACACCCAGACCATCAGAGGTGGTCGATGCTAGGGAATCAAACGAAGCGCCCTTGAGGTCGGCTTCGACCTTGGCGATCCACTCGGCCTTCGTCACCGGCGCGAACGCATTGAGGCTCTCGGGAGAGTCGGTCACAGGAAAAGCTAGATAGACTAGACCCCTTGGACCCGCAAACGAGCGCCCAAAAAGCGCCTAGCGGGCGCCGCTACTTGGCGCGTCGACGCCACTCGGGCGCGTCCAGAAAGCCTCGACTTCCCCGACGCGGTCTTCCTGGTCCACATACTCGGCCGCAAGGTTCACCAGGACGTAGCCGACGCCGTCACTGCGCCCGAGCCTCTTGGTAACTCGCGTCAACTCGATCACGTTCATTCCAGAAGACACCACCACGAGGACGCGGTGTGCGAGTCGCGCGGCGCGACGAAGAACCGGACCGCCAAGCGGACCGTTCCACGCGAGCGCCACCGCGGTCGTCGACTGCGTAGACGTCGATGGTGGTTGCGACCGACGCAGCGCCTGCGTGTCGTCGTCGGAATCACCCAACAGCCTCATGGCCGCACGCATCACCGCCTCAGACGCGGGCGCATCCTGGGGGCCCGCCTGCGTTGGTTCGGTGGGGTGATCGGAAGAAGGCTTCGCCGCGACAGGGCGCGTCAACAAGAACGCCTGCGCATCCTCACCCACCTGCGGCGGCGACGCGGCTTCGGACAGGTCGGTCGCGGCACCCTTCGACGAGTCGTTCGCGGCGCTTGGCTGGACCACCATGCGGACGGTCGCCCGGGCAACACCGCGGACCGCGCGAGGACGCGGTCGCCCTTCAGGCGCCGCACCGGCCGAGGTCGGCACGGCGTGACCGCCTTTGACCGCCGGCAGTCCCATGATCGTCGGCTTGCGCGGAGGTCGAGACGACGACGGCCGACTCCCCACCTTGGGCGGAAGGGGGGTCGACGTCGTCGGCGGAGGGGCCGAACTCCACTTGCTCCCGGCCGACGCATCCGTCTTGGAGGTCGACTCCGGATGTTCTTCGACAGGCGGTTCGGCATCGGGGTCGGGAGGTGCAAAGCCCTGAATCGTCGGGCGGGCGGGCGGGCGACGCGTCACGGGCTTGCCGGAGGTACTCGCGGGATCCGAAACGCGGGGCGATGACAAGCGGCGTGCCTGGGGCTGATCAGGGGACGAGATCCGGGGCGCGTGAACCGAAGCCGGCGGAGTCACCAGTGGCGCGCCGGGCCCGGGCCGTCCGGGCTCTTCGACATCGAGGACGGCCGCCGCCAGCCAGGGGGCCTCCGAGAGTCTCATCGCAAACGCGCACGCGATATCGCGCTCAGCCTCACTCGCAGGAACAACCAGTGTTCGGCCCGCGCCGTGCACCCCATAGTCCTCGAGCTCGTCGACGAATGTCTCGAGCGCCTCGGGAATGCGTGGCCATGTGCTCGTCCCGAGGACCGGCCCCCGGCCCCACCACGCCAACTCCCGCGGCGACTCGAGCGCAAGCGTCCGGAGCGAGCGAACCAAGAGCACGATGGCCAGGATCAAGGTGACGAGGACTGGTATCAACGCGAGGATCATGAGGGTCTTGGCGGAACGCGTGGCTTCCTCGGGGACCGAGGGGGCCGAAAGCACGCGAAAGCCCGTGATGGGCGACACGGCGGCGTCGCGAATCCGTGTGGCACGATTGGTGAGCTCCTCGAAGCGCGCTTCGGCGACCTTGAGCTCATTGGCCACCTTTCGGGCTTCGCCTTCCGCGGGCGCCAGCGCTTCCGCCTCGGCCTTCACGGCGTCGATCAGAACTCGGAGCGCCGCCTCTCGCTCTTGCGCACCTGCGAGCGCGGCGCGGGTCGTCGCGAGGTCTTGCTCGACCGCGGTCCGCGCCGGATTCGACACCATCGTCTGGTCCGCGCGCTCCACCCGCTGCCCTTGCCGCTGTCGTTCAAGGCTACGAACGCGTTCCTGGAGCGCTTGCACCCTCGGGTGCTCGCCGCTCAACGTCGCGCGCGCGGTCGCGAGCTCCGCTTTTGCCTTCGCGAGCGGCTCGTCCACCGACTTCCCGACCGTGGCACTCGCGACGATCTGTTTGGGGAGTTCTTGGCGGGCCTTCTCGAGCTCCGTGATCCGCGCCTCTTGCGCGGCCACTTCAACGGCCGCCGCATCGGCGCTCGCGCGGAGCTTCGCGATCCGCTCGAGCAATCGATTCTGATCATCGATCAAATTGGTCTTGCCACTCTGATCCCGAAACGCTTCAACGCGAGCCACCGCCTCGGCACGTCTCTTGGTCGCGCGCTCGATCGACCGCTCCGTCTCGATGCGGAGCTTCTCGAGCCGGTTCGCGTTGTAGGCGACCTGACGCTCGAGAAACACGTCGAAGACCGCTTCCGCCAGCATCTGCGCGTCATCGGGGGTTCCGCCGGTGGCCGCGATCCGAACTGAGGTCTTGTCCTCGATCCCAATCTCTAGGCGACCCCGAAGGCCCGCGAGCGAAACGCCCCATCCAAGCTTCTCTCGGACCTTTCGAAGCTGCGACGACGACATCGCAGAATCGACGAACGGGCGAGGGTCGCTCCGTGACAGCTCTTCGTCGAGCAACGGCGTACCTTCATAGAGAAGCTGTCCGCCCGAACGATAGGTCTCGGGGACGAAGAAGGAAGCGAGCAGCGCAACGCCTGCAACGCCGAGGAACGTACGCAGCAGGACCTTGCGCTCACGCGACAAGATCCGCACGACGCGACGCGGCTCGAGCGGAAGCCCGGGTCGCTTGGGGCTTCGCCCAGACTGCTCGTCTTCGAGGTCGTAGGTCTCGTCGTTCAAAGTCTCGTCCTGCCCTATGAGCATGGTGGTGGAGAGCTCTCGGGGGCAAGTCGACATCGCCCGCGGGACTGCTACCGTCGCGCGGTCTATGGACACCGCCAAGGAGAAGCTAATCGCGGCCTGGGGGGTCGCGTGGGTGTCCTGGCTTCTCGGACGTGCTGTGTGGCGCCTGGCTCCAGTCGCGATCGAGCCATGGACGGAACAGATGATGAGCGGTGGGCAGCAGGCCCTCTACGTCGGCTGGCTCGCGGCAAACGCGTACCTCGAAGGGTATCGGGGGTTTCAACTTCGTTTCTCACCAAGGGTCGTGAGCCGCGCGGTCTATCTCGGGAGGAACCCTCGCCCGTCGTGGGTGCTCCTCGCCCTTCCCTTTTGCATGAGTCTGTTTCACTCGACACGGCGTCAGATCGTCGTGAGCTGGACCTTCATTGGTGCGCTGGTCCTGTTGATTTGGTGGGTTCGCTCACTGCCGCAGCCTTGGCGTGGCATCATCGACGGCGGGGTCGTCCTCGGTCTCGTATGGGGCCTCGTCTGGATCTGGTGGCTGTTTGGGCGCTACCTCACCGGCGAAGGCGTCCAGGACCCCACCGACCTGCCCCCAGAAAAACGGGCTCGGAGCGAGCCCGCGCTCGGTTAGGCTCCCACAAGCATCGTTTTTTGCGCTATGAGTGTGCTCCGGAACTCGGAAAACACTGCAAAACACGGGCTGAACGGGCTCTCAGCTCTGGCACTTCACTTTTACACCAGGCAAACTGGCATTCGAGGGGATTCGGCGCACACTGCGCGTCGCAAAAAAGGATGGGCAACCGAGGAATGAGGAGGGTCAACGCATCAAGGCTGGTGCCATGGATCTGCGCGCTCAGCGCGATGTCCTTGGTCTGGCTGTCGGGCACGTTCGCGGGCGCCGAGCTCCCGATGACGGGCGACGCGGCGATGCGCGAAGCGCAACACGCCGAGACCCACGCCGAACCGACCGACGACGACCTCGAGCGGATCTCACGAATGCCTCGGCAGATTTCGCCCTCGGACCTAGAGCCCAATCCGAGCGTCTCGGTGGGCTACCCGAACCGCGGCCTTCTGCGGTTCGGTGTGCGAATGAACGATGGCAAAGACCTGCGCGTCAAGGTCGGGTCGCAGACCACGCGACAAGGGACCGGCGAGCTCGTTCGGCTGATCGAGTATGTCGCGCACGAAGTCGCGTTCCGGTACCCGCGGTCACGCCTCACAGTCGGGGACCTGTCGCGCCCCGGTGGCGGCCGCTTCTACCCGCACAAGTCTCACCAAAGCGGACGCGACGTCGACCTCGGGTTCTACATGCTCAACCGCAAAGCATCGCCGGTGAACATGGACGTGTTCGTGCCGATCAACGCCAAAGGTTGGGGTCGGCAATGGGGGACACTCTACAAGTTCGATGCCGCGCGCAACTGGGCCCTCATGGAGTCGCTCTTGAGCCACCCGACGACGGACGTCCAACACATCTTCGTGTCCAACCCCACCAAACGCGCCCTCTTGCGCCAGGCCGTGAAAGAACGCGCCAATCCCGAGGTCATCATGCGCGCCAGGCGCGTCATCACGCAGCCCAGGCACGGCGCACCGCACCGCAGTCACTACCACGTGCGCATCTACTGCTCCGACGATGATCGTCCCATGTGCAAAGATCGCCCGCCGTTCTACGCCTGGCATCAACGGCCCAGCGAGGCCCCGACGCTGAGCGCGCTCAAGCCCAACGACTCATGAGCCTCGGGGGTCATTTCTGGACCCTCGCCCCATTCGTCCGAGACAGCCTGGTCCCACCTGAGGTTCCGGCGTTCACGGAATGGCAGACCACGTGCAGCGACCCGGTCATTGGCCCCGTTCCGCTCAGTGGCGATTTGTCGACCGAGGGCACATCGAACACCCTCCTCGTCATCGTGCATGGCCTTGGGGGGTCCTCGACGAGCTACTACGCCAAGCGCGCCGCGCTGGCCGCCCGACGAGCTGGGATACACAGCTTGAGGCTCAACCTGCGCGGCGCCGATCGGCGCGGCGCCGACTACTACCACGCGGGACTGACCGACGACCTGGTCGCCACGCTCGAGAGCGGAGCGTTCGGGGGCTACGAACACATCTTGGTGATCGCCTACTCGCTCGGAGGCAACATGATGTTGCGGTACCTGAGCGACCGGCCGGATCCGCGAATCCGCGCCACCGCCGCGGTCTGCGCTCCGGTCGACCTCGCCGCGGGTGCACACGGCATCGACCAACCCCATCGCGTGGCGTACCGCCGACACGTCCTTCGCGGCCTCAAAGAGATCTACGCCGGCGTCGCCGCCCGCCGAGACGTCCCCTTGCCCGTCGACGACGCGCTTCGGATCGATTCGATCGAACGCTGGGACGACGAAGTCATCGCGCCCCGACACGGGTTCGACAACGCACGCGATTACTGGGCCAAAACCAGCGCGTGCTTCGTGTTGAAGGACGTTCGCGTCCCCACCCTGTTCCTTGCCGAAGAACGCGATCCGATGGTCCTCTACAAAGACGTCCGGCTTTGGCTCGATGACGCCGACAACCTGACGAGGGTGGTCACACGGCAGGGAGGTCACGTTGGCTTTCCCCGGAAAGTGGACCTGGGTATAGGCACCCGGGGTACGGTCGAAGACCAGATCATTCAATGGATGCTCGCACCTACATGAACCGACTCGCGGCACTGGTGGCCGTGGTCTGTTCGGTGGGGTTCGGGTGCGAGGGCGGCAAGCAAGACCGATCGACCCCGGACCGTGGCCCGAATTGTCCGGAGACCGTCAAGGCAGACGGAACCCTGCCGGGTGTCACTCGGGAGCAGGAGACCCTCGACTACTGGTTGGAACGTGCAGCGGCCTATGGCCCTCTCGATGAACCGCTCCTCGGGGAGGATGCGATCGCTCGGCACAATCTCGGACTTGGAACACCGGTCGACGGAAAGCCAATCGGGCAATCTGATCTTCTCCAACCGATCGACGCGTCGGAACTCACGGTGCAGGTCGACGAGAGACTGACCTATCTACGGGATCAGTTGTCCGACGGGACACTGGTCAGCGCCGGAGGGGACCCCCTCACCGCGGAGGAAAGCCAGGCTTTCGAGGCCGATTGGCCAGTATCGTCTCCGACCTGGCGCCGGGTCGAACAGATCAAGCCCCTGCACTGTGGCCCGCGGGTGGCGGGGCTGTACAAGGAGCCAGTCGACCGGGACTTCGATCGCAACCTTTGCAGCACGATACGGGCAGGTGAGGTCGTGCAACTGCTCTCCGAGAGCCGCAACGGTGTGGTGCTCGCGCGAACCCCCTACGCGCTCGGGTGGGTCGATCTCGACGGCCTGTCCGCACCGCTGTCAGAAGACGAAGTGATCAAAGCCACCGCATCCGAGCCGCTGCCGATGACGCGTCGCGCGGTCTTGCGCGAAGCGTTCTCGATGTTGGGCGCGCCCTACGGCTGGGGTGGCCGGGACGGCGGCTACGACTGCTCGAGGTTCCTACTCGAGCTCTTTGGTCGGTTCGGCCTCGAGCTACCACGACACAGCGCGCGGCAGGCGCTGGCCGGGACGTTCTCGATTGACGTCTCCGGGGTCTCGGATCGCGGTGACAAGCGATTGCTCCTCGAAGCCGCGGCCCGTCACGGCATCACGCTCATGCAGTTCCCAGGACACATCATGCTCTATCTCGGCACGACCGAAGATGGGGTACCGATGGCGATCCATGCGTTCTCGGAGTTCCTCACCCGATGCGAGGACGGTGTGCACGAGACGGTCAACCGCGTGGATCGCGTCGCGGTCAGTGACTTGTCGCTCGGCAAGGGCTCGTCTCGTCGCGATTTCCTCGACCGGGTCACACGCATCACCGTCCTTGGTCGACCCCCGGGGCCGGGGTTGATCGCCGACGCCGAACTTCGACCGGTGGCGCCGATTGCCGTGCCGCAAGGTCCTTGCAAGGATTCCCAACGCCACGCCATTTTTCGTTCGCCTGCAAGGCCCAACACCAGCCAACCGCTTCGGGTCATCGCGACGAGCGAACGCAACCCAGGCATCGCATCACTGGCGGTGTTCGGCCCCGATGGTGAACGCATCGACGCGATTGAGCACCGATTGGACGGGCCTCCGACGAGCCGATTCGTCGAGGTGGAGGCCCCCGCTGCGGGGCGCTACACGGCGGTCTTGGCCGATGGAGACCGAGTGCTGGCGTGCCATCGTTTCGTGGTCGCGCGAAGAGCCCCTGCGAGGACCCCACGCGAGCCCTCCGCCCCTGCCTGGAAGACGACGCGCAGCTGGAACCGCGCTGTCGAGAACCTCTACGCGGCGTTTATCGAGCAACTCTTCGTCGAGCCCGATGGGGAGGACGCGACGTGGACGAACCTTCAGGAGGTCATCGGGGACCCGTCCCGCAATCTCTTGTACGACTATCGCTTGCCCGGGGAGGACGCCCGACTTTCTCTTCGTCCGGACTGCGCGGACCTCCCGTACTTCCTTCGCGCCTACTTTGCGTGGAAGCTCGGCCTGCCGTTCTCGTATCGGGCCTGCACGCGCGGCAGGAAGGCACCACCCATCTGCGAGCCGGTGGCGTTCAGCAACCTCGACCCCGAAGACGCGGCCAGTGACGTTGGCGCGTTCCGAACCTTCGCTCGAAGGGTTGGCGGTGTCGTACACTCTTCAAGCCCGCGCACGCGACCAGACGAAGAGAACACAGACTTCTACCCGGTTCGCTTGTGGCGACGCGCACTAAGGCCTGGGACGGTGTTCGCCGACCCCTACGGGCACGTTCTCGTCGTGGCCCGGTGGAAACCCCAGGGCGTCGAGGACTACGGTGTGCTGATCGGTGCGGACGCCCAGCCCGACGGGACGGTTGGACGACGTCGCTTCTGGCGAGGGTCGTTCTTGTTCACACCGGACACGGAGCGCGTCGGCGCTGGCTTCAAGGGGTGGCGGCCCGTCTCCTTCGACGAAGAGAGCCTCTCGGTCGTTCAAGCCAGCAACGAGGAGCTTCGGGGCGCGGGACCTCAAGCCTTGTCTACCGTCCAGTACGACGGCACAGCGGACGAATTCTACGCCACGGTCGAAGGATTGATCAACCCGCGCCCGCTCGACCCCACAAGGATGCAGAACAGCCTCGTCGACGCACTCGAAGAGTCGGTGCAGCGGCGCCTGAACTCGGTCGACAACGGGGAGGCGTTCATGCGAAGCCAGAACCACGCCCCGATCGACATGCCTCGAGGTGCTGCCCTCTTCCTCACGTCAGGCCCCTGGGAAGATTACTCGACCCCGTCTCGCGACATGCGGCTCTTGATCAGCGTCGACGCGGTCACACGTTTCCCCGCACAGGTCGCAACCCATCCAGCCCGGTTTGGCGTCCGCGACGATGCCGCGGAGACCACGGCCGCGGAGGTTCAGGCGGTCCTCGACGCCGAGCTCGGCAAGCGGACCTTCGAGTACACGAGATCTGACGGCACCCCGTGGCAGCTCTCGTTGGCCGATGTCGTCGCGCGATCAGAAGCGATGGAGATGGCCTACAACCCAAACGACTGCGTCGAGGTGCGTTGGGGCGCCCCTGAAGATAGTGAGGAGGCCGCCACTTGCAGTCGACGCGCGCCCGCCGACCAGCAGGCGCGGATGCGAACCTACCGCAACTGGTTCGCGACGCGTCAGCGCCCGGAGTGAAGCGCGTCGGTCAGTCGGTCCAGCGCTCCGCGTCCTGATCGACCTCGTAGCCGTCGATCGGCATGGGCTTCGGGCCTTCGACGGGAACGCCTTTGGGGCCCTCGATCGGGTCGCCTTTCGGACCCTCGATCGGATCGCCTTTCGGACCCTCGATGGGAATCCCGCTGGGCGCAATGGGCGTCTTCTTTGGCAGCGGCTCGACGACGTCAGGCAGGTCTGGGGGCGGCCCACCGACATCCGCCTCCTCGATGATCTCGGGCGCATAGGCCAAGGAGAGCCGTGTCGAGACGGGCACCGAAGCTTGTCCACTCAACGGCGCGAGCGTGGCCGCGCCGACGCGCTCGGCGATACAGCGTCGATCGTTGACCGACAGACCCGTCCCGGACGCGGAGGGTTCGATCACCATTCCGGTTGGGCGGACCACCGCGGTCACTTCGACAGCGATGGTCTTGGGGGCACTCGGTCGGTAGTCCTTCAGGCAGTCGACCGGATCGCCGACCGCCTTCGCGAGCTCCGCGCCGAGGTCGCGTTCACCCGTCGGAGCAGGATCGGCTTGAGGCTGCCCGGCGACGGAACCGACATCGGAGACTTCGCCCGAGGCATCCAGTCCTCCGGGTTCGGAATCACCGGGGGGCAGCACCTCAACTGGTGGAGGTGCGTCCGCCTGGGGTTCCGAGCGGGAGCAGGCAGCCAGGGCCGCAATCACGATAACGAACCAGAGACGCATCATGGGGCATACCCTATCGCGACGACCACGGGTTGGGAATCGGCGAGCCCGACGCATCGGTCAGTAGCGCCAGGCGGCGCCGATCGAGAGGCCCCAGTACTGATCGAGCGCACCCCCTGCGACGAATGGGGGATCCGGTGGGATCGGATTCAGGTCGAACCAGTACCGCCGATAGTCGACGCCGACTCGGACCTCGAAACCCTTTGGGAGCGCGTACCCAAGCATGAGAAGCGCATCCATGCCGTTGGCTTTGGCGTCCGGGAACCACTGCTCGCTCTCGATGCCACCGGCCGAGAATACGCCTCGAAACGCCACATTGGCCGCGATGATGAACGACTCCCGTTTGCCGGCCGCCACGCGAACGCCGCCACCGACGCGAAAGAACTTGTAGCGCACGCCCGGAATCCCGGCCGTATTGATCGGAGGCTCGGTGACACCGAACTCGAACGTCTGGAGCCCGTAGCCCGCAAACACGGTGGGCTCCCAACGGCCGGTCGGATATCGCCAGCGGGCCCCAACCAAGAACTGCTGGGCCGTCGTCGGGAACTGAAGCCCGTCGTCACGCGTGGAATCGAAGTTGAAGAGCCGCTCCCACTCGAAGTCGATCCCGAACTGGGCGCCGAGGCCGCTCGTGAAATGCGCCCCCGGGAAGTACTGGAACTTGGTTTGGAGGCCGGGACCGAAGCCGAGCGTGTAGTCGCGGAGATTGCCGAGGAGATCGTCGTTGAAGCGCAGGCTCCGGTGCACGAACTTGAAGTCGAACTCGATATCGACAGCAGCCGGCCGGTCGCGCTTCGGCGGTCGGGCCTTCTTCGACTTCTTGGGCTCGCGCGGCGTCTTCGGCGCTTCTGCGACTTCTGCCGTGTCCGCAGCCGCCCCGGCAGCGACCGGTGCGACCGCAACGCCGGCAACGGGCGTGAAACGACCGACGTCCTTGCGGAAGTCGTCCCAGAGGTCGTTCTGAACCGCCCTCGCGAGCTCGGTTGAGGTATCCCCTTCGTAGTAGTGCTGACTGATCACATCGGCACTCTCGCCGTCCACCAACCTCACATAGGCCGACCAGACCCCGTCTTCGCGAAGAACGTCCCCCTCGAACAACGCGTTGACGCCGAGCGCGCGTGAGGGTGGGACGTGGCCATCGTCCGTCGACAGGTCGGCATTGAGTGAGTTGGCCTTCTGCGCGAACTTCTTGTTCGGAACGAGGCCCACCGGCTTCCCCTTCAGTCCGCGGACTGCGGAAGTTCGAACCTTGCTTGCCTGGGGGCCTTTGAACGGCCGCACGACCAACATCGGCTTGTCGGGTACGGGAGGTTCGTCTGGAACCGCGGCCGCAGCGCCTTCTTCGGCACCGAGCTTGGTGATCCCGGCGGCGGCCGTACCCGTTCCGGGCATCAGTTCAGTCGCCATCAACAGGGTGACGATCCGATTCGAGAGACGCGGAACGGTCGAGGCGCTTGCGCGGAACTTTCGCACGCGAACGCCCTTGGCATTCCGAACCCCCACATCCGCGAGGAAGCGATCGCCAGACCGACGCACGCGGCCTCCGATGAGGACGCTGGCGCCCAGCCTTGACGCCTGCTTGGCGTACCCGCTGGTCTTCTTGGTCACGGCGCTCACCTTCTTGAGGGGCAGCAGGGGAACATCTTTGGCACGGAGCCCTGCCTGTACGCGCTCGCGAACTTTGACCGACGCAGGACCCTTGAAAGGAAGGATCGCAGCCGGATCGTCGTCGGCGTGCGCGGCCCCGGAGAAGCCACACAACACGAGCAGCATTGTCATTGCGCCAAGGCGCCATGTCCTCATGGACTTCCCCCCGTCAGACCTCGTCGTTCATCCCCTCGTCGGTCCCGGGCACAACCCCTCCCAGGTCGAGGATCCACTGGCGCACCACCTCGGTATCCTCGGCATCGAGGATGGTCCCGATCGGCATCTGTCCCCCACAGATGCCTGGCGACGCCATGATCTTTCGCATCAGGTAGCTTGAGTCCGGGTCACCAATGACCACCAGAACGTCGCTCGCACAATTCGGGTCGTTGGAGTTGACGTCCACCGTTCGCGCCTCGACGTTTGGCGACACCAAGTCGAGCCCCGCCGCTGGCTCTACCGAGTCATGACAGACCGGGTTTCCGCAGCTGTCCTCGAACACCATCTCGACCGTCGGCCCCGGGGGTCCACCTCCGACGCCACCGCCGACGAAATCGCCCGGATTGTCTAGATTTGCGGCGCAACCTGCGAAAAGCAGGGACATCCCAACTGTTAAAGCAAAGCCTCGCATCCCCTCGTGCCGTTTCCCCTCAGCATCCCTAAGCAGCTTAGTAAGCTATGGCACCCTCCGTCGAGGGCTGCCGTCTTTTTGTGTAAGCCAATGTACTCAAAGGCGGTTGAGGCCCCAATTGTACTCGAGAAAGGCGACCTCGTACCCGTCCGCTTGGGCCTTGTCGAGCGCCCCCCGAACCTCGTCGCTGGCGAACGCCTGGATGAACGCAATCACGGTCGGTGAGAGGCCAAGCCGACGCGCGTGCTCCTCGAAATCCGTCCGATACCAGTCGAAAATCGCGGAGAGCTGAATTTGCCGCGCGGGGTGGTCGACGCGGACGTGCACGGGGCTCGAACAGAACGCGTGGGTCACTTCATCGAGCTGGGCGTCGAGCTTCCGGGCCTCGAAGGCGTTGGGCGCAAGGGGAGGACAGGAGATTGAGGCGCAGTTGATCGCAGCGTGGATTCGAGCGTCACGGAAGCCGCGGATCACGTCGTTCTCAAGGTCGTAGAGGTTCGTCCGATGGCCATCGAGTTCGAACCGAAGGCCGTAGAAGAACCCGAAACCCGGTCGTGGCTCGAGCCATCCATGGACATCCTGGACACTGTCGATGGGCCAGTGGCGTACGACACCGAGAAGGGTCAGGGCGTTGTAGGCGTTGATGTAGAAGGCAAGCTTCTCGTTCGACGTGGTGAACCGATCGGGCGTCGATTCGGGTCCGTATTGACCCAGCGCTGCCCAGAAGCGGTCGAGCTGAGGTACTTCCTCGAGAACCACCGCGTAGTCGACGCGGTCGCCCTTCACGTAGCGTCCAAGCGCGCGGTTCCACCACCGAAAGTCGAACTGGTCCCTCGGCTGGCCGATCGGATCGGCATCGACCACGACCGCGGACACGCCGAGGGCACGGATCGTCACGATTCCGAGCGCACCGAGTACCAGGCCCATCAAAATGAGTACGAGCCACCGACGGATGTCTCGACGACCAGACTGCGCAGCCATCGGCAGAGTATGCCACGGGTCACGCGTGGACGGTGAACTCGAGGATCACCCTGACGTCGAGCAAGTCAGGCACGACCAAATCGGCTCCCGCTGCTTCGAGCGAAGCGGCCTCGTGGCGCCCCGTGCAGACCGCAATGCACCGGGCGCCGATCGCATGCGCCGCGGCCACATCATGGGGGGTATCGCCGACAACAATCACGCGAGGGTCGTCGATGCCGTGGCGGGCAAGGCCACGATCACGCCCCCTCGACAGGAGCGTCGGCCGATTCGCGTGATCACATCCAAACCCGCCGAAGGCGAAGTAGTGGTCGATGCCACCGTGACGGAGCTTGGCGTAGGCGCCTTCCTCGACGTTGCCGGTGCCAAGCCCTAGGGTGACGTCGACTCGCCCGTGGAGATCGTCGAGAAGCGGGACGACCCCAGGGAGCACCTCGAACGCCTCCGACCTCGCAAGCTCGGCAGGCAGAAGCGCCAAGTACAGTTCGAGGACGGCGTCGATGGTACGGTCGTCGACCGCGATCCCGTGCGATTCGAGCCCCCGCGCCATGATCCAAGGGTCGGTCCTCCCGCCAAAGTCGATCGCGTCGAGCTTGGTGGTGCCGTCCGGCGTGCCCGAGAACTCCTGGAGCGCTCGCTCGACGGCTCGGCGGCCTGCCCCACCCGCGCGGATCAACGTACCGTCGATATCGAAGAGCGCGATCGTACTCACCGATCGAGTGTAGCAGGGGTTCGGTTTCGTAGTAGGCTCGAGCCCCTAGCCCAGCGACGCCATGATCGATCCCGACATTCTTTCGAAGCTCCCGCTCTGGCTGGCCGCCTTCCTCTTGTCCCTGACCTGCCATGAGGCCGCGCACGCATTGGTCGGAAAGCTCGGCGGCGATGACACGGCGGCCAATCAAGTCACGCTCGATCCCCTGCCCCACATTCGCCGCGAGCCGTTCGGGACCCTGGTCGTCCCGATCCTCTCGTTCGTCGTGCAGGGAGGGGGCTGGATGATCGGTTGGGCAAGCGCCCCTTACGATCCGAGATGGGCCAGCCGGTTTCCGAAGCGGGCGGCGATCATGGCGGCTGCAGGCCCGGCTGCGAACTTCGTGTTGGTGTTGCTCGCCGCAATCGCCATGCGGGTGGGTGTGGCCTCTGGATACTTCACCGAAGGACCGGGGCAGCTGGAGTCGCTCGTGGCCGCGCCCGGCGGGCTCGCTGGGGGTTTGGCCCTATTTGCGAGTGTGCTGTTCTCCATCAACCTGATCCTTGGATGCTTCAATCTCATCCCGCTTCCCCCCCTCGACGGCTACGCCATCGTGCCACTGTTCTTGACCGACCGACTTCGCGAGCGGTGGTTTGGCTTGTTCGACGGCGGCGGGATGTGGCTCGGGCTCATCGTCGCCTGGGTGGTATTTGCCAGGGTCATGCCGCCCGTGTTCTGGGCGGCTGCGGATTGGCTTCGGTCCGGCATGTAGGCCGCTGGCGCATTCGGCCCAAGAGGATTCTGCGCGCCGGCGATCCGGATGTTACCCTTGCGGCGTGAAAGCAATATGGGCAGCAATCCTTTGCGGGTTCCTATGGCTCCCGTCTTTTGCGTCGGCCGACCAGGCCGACGCGCACTACCGACTCGCCAAGACGCTGAGGGCGGAGGGTCGATACGATGAAGCGCTTGCCGAGATCGACAAAGCGATTGCGGCGAGGCCCACGTCGGCAGAGGGGCATTTGACGCGTGGGACGATTCTTCGACGCCTCGAACGCTACGACGAGGCACTGTCGGCATTCGACCGCGCCATTCAGATCGATCCGAAGGGGGCGCAAGCCTACGGACTCGCGGGAGCCGCCTTGCTCCGCCTCAAGCGCAACAAGGCGGCGCTTCCGTACTTGAAGAAGGCCACCGAACTTGCGCCCGAGGATCCGAACAACTGGCTCAACCTCGGGGTCGCCTACCGAAAGCTCGGCAACACCGATGCGGCGATCAAGGCGTACCAGCAAGGGCTGACGAAAACGCCGAACGATCCGTTGCTCTTGAACAACCTCGGCGTCGCGCTACGTCGCGCCCGGCGCTACGACGAGTCGATTGAGGTTCTCGAGAAGGCGGCCAGAGTTTCTCCGGGCGACGCCGACGTGACCCGCAACTTGGCGGTCGCCTATCGGGGTGCTGAACGCTACGAGGAAGCGATTCCCGTCTATCTGCAGGCCATCGAGCGCAACGACGACAACGCCGGTCTGATCTTTGATCTGGCGGTTTGCTACGAGAAGCTCGGAAAGAACGAGGCCGCGATCAAGGCGTACGAGCGCTATATCCGCGCCACCAAGAAGTCCGACCCCGCGGCCGCAGCACGCGCCCGTGCAACCGTCGAACGCCTCAAGAAGAAATAGAGAAGTCGCCCAGGATGGTGGTCGCGGCGTTATAGCCAGCGGCCCCGATGACCGATCCTGCCGGATGGCAGCCCGCGCCGCAGGCGTAGAGCCCGTTCACCGGAAGGTCGTAGGGCAATCGGGCGTCGAACGCGAAGCGGTGGTCGACGTGGTGGATGTGGCCACCGGCAATCCCGAAGTGGGACTCGATTTTCGGCGGCGTCAGAACGTGCGTGTCGACCACCAGATCAGACGTACCCGGCGCAAAACGATCGCAGATTTCGAGCAGATACCGCACGTACTTAGATTCGTGGTCAGCCCAATGGCCGCCCTCCAGCGCATACGGGACCCACTGAACGAAGAGCGCTGCGCTATGTCGCCCTTGCGCGTCTTGAAGGCTCGGATCGAGGGTCGTGTGCACGTACCACTCGACCGAGGGGTCTTCGGGCAGTTGGCCAGCAGCGCAATCTCGGTATGCCTGGCGGAGGCGCGCCTTCGTGTTGTGCTCTGGGAGTAGGTGTATCGTCGCCCCGTGCTGGCCACGGTCCTCGGGAAGACATGAGAACTCGGGGAGCGCACGAAGGCACAGATTGACTTTCATGCTGTGGCCCTCGATGGCGTACCCCGCGATCCTGCGCGCGAGGTCCTGTGGGCACCCGTCACCGAGCATCTGCCGCAGACGAAACGGGTCGGTGTTCGAGACCACAGCCGCGGCCCGGTAGACGCGCCCGTCCGCCGTCACCGCACCCGACGCGGCCCCGGCCTTCGTCTCGATCGCGACCGCGGTTGTCTCGAGCTCCACCTGAACGCCAGCGCGCTCTGCGACCTCCAAAAGCCGCTGGGTAACCGTGCCCATCCCGCCGCGGACGATCATCCAGGTGCCATTCGACCCCGGAAGTCGACACATGTTGTGGACCCAGAAGTTGGTTCCGCTGCCAGCAGAGGTCGCGTCTCCGCTTAGCCCCGTCAGCCCGTCGGTCACCGCATACATCGACTCGAGGAGCTCGCTTTGGAAGCCGAAGCGCTCGAGGTAGTCGCTCACCGACCCGGCGCACAAGGACACGAAGTGCTCGCGGAGGGCTGGCCTGACGAAACGTTCGGCGGTGTCCTCGAGACTCAGCGGCGCGCTGAGCCAACTCGGAGCGAGGTCCTTGCAAAGCGCCGCCAACTCATCCTGCAGCCGTCGATTCGCCCGTGCGTCGGCCTCACTGAAGACGTCCGCGATCTGACGATCGACCGCTGCCGGATCCGCGCCGAGCAACAGAAACCTCGAGCCGGTCGTCGGTAGGAAGTAGTGAGGGTCGCGCCGAATCAAAGGAAAGGACACGCCGAGCTCCGCCATGATCTCGGGTGGCATCAGGCCCAGAAGATAGGCACCTGTTGACTGCCCGACCTCAGGGGCACGTGCGAACGGGTATTCGGTTCGGCACGCTCCCCCGACTTGCTGGGCCCGCTCGAGCACACGAACCCGCAGCCCCGCACGGGCCAGTCGGATCGCCGCAACGAGACCGTTGTGACCGGCCCCGATGATCAAGACGTCCGAGTTCGGCATGCTGGAGCCTACCTCGCAAAAGACCTAACGGATGAACACCGAGAAGCCGGCCTCCAGGCTCCACGCGTTGTCGGGCGTGCCGGGGGGCATCTTGAAGTAGCGGGCCCATCGCCCACGAAGCTCGAACCCCATGAAGTCGAGGAACCCGAAGCCGATTCCGACGAGTGCGGTGATCGAGCCCGACTTCTCCTTCCGAAAGCCGGTCTCCGGGGCCTCGCGCGGCACCGGGACGCCCAGCCCGCCGCCCCCGAACGCCGCGCTCAGCCGGGCCTTGTTGATGTTCTTTCGGAGGGCGACGAACGCGCCGCCGCCAAAGCCCGGGTCTTTGAGCCCGAACTCGGAACCGAGCCACTGGAAGTAGGCGCCCAGGTGCAAGGGGCCCACGACGCCATAGCTCCCGTCGAGCCACAAGCTCGGCTGCCACTTGGTGTCGCCCCCGAAACTCGCGATCGTCGTGCCGTAGAGCAGGTCGACGACCACCACGTCGTGCCCCGTGGCGTGAGCCGTCGTCGGCAGACTCACGCCCCACAAGACAACCATCAAGAGCAGCGCCCGAATCACGCAGGCACTGTTATCACAAGCGTGGGCAATCGCTCCAGAAGCTGCGCAGTCCTACCCGACCGTGGCCCGGATGATCGGCTCGGCGACTTGGTACTTGGAGAGGAATTCCTTTCGCCCGGTCTTCATCTGGGCGACCCAAGCCGTGTACTCGTCAGACCTGCCGGCGCCTTCGTAGAACCGACGTGGTTCCAGAATACCAACGGGCACCCGCTCGAGTAGCGCGGCGTTCTCCGGGGCGTCGCAGTCGACGATCTCGTAATCGAAGTCGGGGTCTCGCTTCCACTTGATGGAGTCGCTCAGGAGCGCCTCGAGCATCGCGCTCGAATGACGGATCTTCACCTTGAGTGCCCGGTCTTGCTCGACGTCGACCGCATCGCCTCCGACGTAGCCGGTATTCATCAGCCACATCGTGACCCCTGGCATCGTCTTGGCGAGCTCGGCGAAACGCTCTGCCTGGAGACCGTGCTTGGCGGGGAAGAACGGCTGGGTGAACGGCGAGCGTGTCTTGCCTCGCTCCTTGCCGGCGGCGCTGGTCTTGGAGGTCTCGCCCAACATGAAGTAACCGGCCGCCTGCGCCGGAGAGGTGAATCTCAAGATGCCGGGCATCGCCGCATCCGAGCCCTCGTCTCGGTTTAGGATCCCCATCGACTTGACCTGGGGAATCCTATGGAGGTCGGCTGCACCCGGGATCGAGCTCATCGGAACGATCGACCGCCCGTTCTGAGTCCACTTGACGAAGTCCCAGCCGTCGGCCGGCACGCCGTGATCATCGACCAGATCCGTCGCCGAGACCTCGCCGCGGATGAACTTGTCGAGGTTGTCCGCGTTGGCCCCGGTGTTAACGAGGATGTCGCGGAGGCGCGCGGCGTCGTCTGTGGTGAGAAGGCCCTTGCTGAAGTCGAACGAACCGTCGGCCTCGAGAAACGCGTTCTCGAGCCATGCGTCTTCGCTGATCGTCGCCTTATAAATGATCGGCTCGGTCTCGAGTGACAGCCCGTCGATCTTCGCGAAACACCCGTTCTCGGTGATCGAGAGTGCACCCTCGGGCCACAGCGCAACCATGTCGTCTTGGATCGGCTCAGTGAGATCGCCTTGCTTGGAAAACGTGGTCGTGGTCTTGCCCGTCCCCGAAAGCCCCATGACGGTCATGGTCACTCGGTCACCTTCGGTACGCGTCACCGCCTTCGCGCCTGCGTGCAGAACGAGACCGCCCTCACTGAAGACGTAATGGTTCAACATCCGCAGGACGCCCTTCTTCGACTCTCCGAAGTAGTCGGGCCCCATTACGTGGGTGGTCCAGTTCTCCATGTCGACGATGATTGCCTGCCGCCCGGGCATGTCGTCGAGCATCAGGTTCGGCGTGTAGAAGAGACGGAACGTCGGTTTGAAAGGCTCGGCCAGTTGCGCCGGACTCTCGACGTCGGAGCGCGGGAAGGCGAGAATCTGTTGCATGCCAGCGATGTTCGCGCCCTCGGGCGTATAGAGCCAAGTCGCGCCGAACGCGCGCTCGCCGAGGCCGACATAGCCGTCGACCGCGATGAGCTTGCCGCGATCCGCAATGTACGCTTCCTGCCGCGCGATCAGGTCGCGGGCCTTGCTCGGTTCAATGATTTGGTGGCTCCAGCGCTCCTCGGTGTCGATGATGTAGGTGTACTTCGCCATCCTGGCTTTGTTGCGGGACACCTTGTTGATGCTGCCAACGATGGTTCGTTGGACGTTCGGCGTGTGCTCGACAGCCAGCTCGCGCAACTCGGGCTGCGAGGGGTTGTCGATGTACTCGACATCGAAGGGGCGTGGATCTGCGGGGGTGACCATAACCTCTTTCCCTTGTTGGGCTCCGTGGACGTCAGGGGCAAACTGGCGTCCGTGCGGCCTTGAGCCTGGGATATGACAATGTTTGACGGGTGTGTCCAGGCCCAAGGATGGTTGCCGGAAAGGGGCGAACCACTAAGCTCTGCGCCGTGCCTGGGCTTCCGCTACATTTCCGCCAGGGCTCGCGAGAGAATGCCGATGAGTGGAACGATTGGCGTTGGCAGGCGCGAGAAGCAACCACCGATCTCGCCGCGCTAGAACGCACCCTCGATCTCACCGATTCCGAGCGCGACGGCGTCTCGAGGGCGACCAATGAAGGGCTTCCGCTTTCGATTACGCCGTACTACCTGGCGTTGTGCGATCCCAAGGACCCGGATTGCCCAATCCGCCGCCAATGCGTCCCACGAGCCGAGGAAGCGCTCCCGACCGTGGGAGATCTGCGCGATCCCCTTGGTGAAGTTGCACACGAAGTCGCTCCCCACCTCATCCAACGCTACCCCGACCGCGTGTTGCTGATCGCCACGGACCGATGCGGCGTCTATTGCCGGTTCTGCACCAGGTCACGAATCGTCGGCGATGGTGGGGGCGCGCGCTCGATGGCCACGCTCGAGCCGGCATTCACTTGGATCGAGGCCAACGAACAGGTGCGCGACGTGATCGTGTCTGGGGGCGACCCCTTCTTGATGTCGACGACAAGGATCTCCCGGGTTCTCGAAAGGCTGAGCGCCATCGAGCACGTCGACTACGTTCGCGTGGCCACGCGCACGCCGGTCACCCTCCCTCAGCGAATTACGACGGAGCTTTGCGAGGCGATCCGTCAAGCGCATCCGGCGGTCTGGGTCATGACCCATTTCAACCACCCCAAGGAGCTCACTCCCGAGGCGCGAAGCGCTTGCGCACGCCTGGCGAACGCCGGCCTTCCCGTCATGAACCAGAGCGTGCTCCTCCGAGGCGTCAACGACGACGCGAGAACCCTCGAAGACCTGTTCCGCGGGCTCGTCAAAGCCAGGGTTCGACCCTATTATCTTCTACAGATGGACCCCGTGCGCGGCACCGGACACCTACGCACCCCGTTGCAGGCGGGCGTGGACCTGATGCGTTCGCTGCAAGGGCGGGTCAGCGGAATCGCGCTTCCGAAGTTCGTCGTGGACACGCCTGGCGGCCGGGGCAAGGTCCCGCTACACCCCAATTACTGGATTGGCCACCAGCATGGGATCACGGAGCTGGAGACGTTTCGAGGAGAGCGCGTCCGGTACTATGACCCCACGTAGCGCTCACCACGCGCTCCGGCCGGCCGGCGAAAGACGGCCGATGGTAAGCAGCGAGAGAGCGTGAAACGGCGCCTGGAGAACTCATGTCGCGAACTTTGACCCTCTACCAAACGACGATCGGCAAGAAGGTGGTGATGGCCGTATCGGGCACCATCATCGTCGGCTTCGTCATTGGTCACTTCCTCGGGAACCTGAACCTATACCTTGGACCCGAGGCGCTCAACGGATACGCGGCCAAGCTGCACAGCCTCCCCGCGCTCGTCTGGGGAACCCGAATCCTCCTGCTCTTCGCCTTCGGCGCACACATCACGTCCGCCTACCTATTGTGGCGCCGGAACGCCGGCGCGCGAGGTTCACAATACAAGAAGCGAAGTGACATCTCGACCGACTACGCGGCGCGTACGATGTACTGGTCAGGGCCGATCCTGCTCCTCTATCTGATCTACCACCTTCTCGAGTTTACGATCATCCCTGCGCATCCCGGCGATGTTTATCGAAACGTGGTCGAGGCGTTCCAGAACCCTTGGATCTCTGCTTTCTACATCGCTGGAAACCTGGCGCTCGGCCTGCATATCTTTCACGGTATCCATAGTGCGTTTCAATCCGTGGGAGCGAGTCACCCGCGTTACGACTCCCTGCGTCGGGACCTCGCGATTGCCGTCTCCGCGGTGATTACCGTCGGCAACCTCTCGTTTCCGATCTCCGTGCTCACCGGTGTCGTCACTCTGTAAAGGCTGAAATGGAACTTCGATCGCATGAACCGACCGGACCCATCGAAGAGAGATGGGAGAAGCACAAAGAGGCGAGCAAGCTCGTCGCTCCTGCGAACCGCCGACGCTACAACATCATCGTCGTCGGAAGTGGGCTCGCCGGCGGGGCGGCCGCTGCCTCACTCGGGGAGATGGGCTACAACGTTCAGTGCTTCTGCTACCAGGACAGCCCCCGGAGAGCCCACAGCATCGCCGCGCAAGGCGGGATCAACGCCGCCAAGAACTACCAAAACGACGGCGACAGCGTTTACCGACTGTTCTATGACACCGTCAAAGGGGGAGATTTTCGCTCGCGCGAGTCGAACGTATACCGCCTTTCCGAGCTGAGCCTGCACATCATCGACCAGGCCGTGGCGCAAGGTGTGCCCTTTGCTCGCGAGTACGGTGGCCTCCTCGCGAACCGCTCGTTCGGAGGCGCGCAGGTCTCCCGGACCTTCTATGCGAGAGGCCAAACCGGCCAGCAGCTTCTGCTGGGGGCCTATCAAGCACTGAGCCGCCAGATCGAAGCGGGCACCGTCCAGATGCATTCCCGCCACGAGATGCTCGAACTCATCGTTCACGACGGGCGTGCGCGTGGCATCGTCACCCGATGCCTCAAGACGGGCGAGATCAAGCCCCACGTCGCCGACATGGTCGTCTTGTGCAGCGGCGGGTATGGCAACGTCTTCTATCTCTCGACGAACGCCAAGGGGTGCAACGTCACCGCCACATGGCGCGCTCACCGACACGGGGCGGCGTTCGCCAACCCCTGCTACACGCAGATCCATCCCACCTGCATTCCCCAGGCCGGAAGCTATCAATCAAAGCTCACCTTGATGAGCGAGTCGCTCCGGAACGACGGTCGGGTGTGGGTGCCTCGCAACAAGGAAGACATCGCCAAGCGCCCCGAGGACATCCCGGAGAGCGACCGGTACTACTACCTCGAAGAACGGTACCCCGCGTTCGGAAACCTGGTACCGCGCGACGTCGCCTCGAGAAACGCGCTCTATGTGACGAACGACGGCCTCGGTGTGGGCCCCGAAGTCGACGGAGAACGCCGCGGCGTATACCTCGATTTCAGCGACGCGATCGGCCGTCTCGGCGAGCAAACGATCCGCGAGCGCTATGGCAACCTTTTCGAGATGTACGAGCGCATCACCGGGGACAGCCCGTACAAGACGCCCATGCGAATCTACCCGGCTACCCACTACACGATGGGTGGGCTGTGGGTCGACTACAACCTCGAAACCACGATCCCGGGCCTATTCGCAGGAGGAGAGGCCAACTTCTCAGACCACGGGGCCAACAGACTGGGAGCCTCAGCGCTCATGCAAGGGTTGGCGGACGGCTACTTCGTTCTTCCGTTCACCGTCGGCAACTACCTCGGACAGGTCCGCAACCTGCCGCCCCTCGCCGAAGACCACCCCGACGTCCAAAGCGCGATCATCTCGGTCAACGAACGCATCACCAAGCTCATGAACGCGCCGGACCCCAAGCACGCGCCCGAGCACTTCCACCGCGAGCTCGGCAAGATCATCTGGCACAAATGCGGCATGTCACGGACGGCCGAGGGGCTAAAGGAAGCCCTTGAAGAAATCCCGAAACTTCGAGAACAGTTCTGGCGCGAGGTGAAGATCACCGGGAGCGGCGAAGACTTCAACCAGACCCTCGAGCGGGCCGGTCGCGTCGCGGACTTCTTCGAGCTCGGCGAGCTCATGTGCATCGACGCCCTCGAACGCAACGAGAGCTGCGGCGGACACTTCCGTGAGGAGTACCAGGAAAACGGCGAAGCACTGAGAGACGACTCAGAGTTCAGCTATGTGTCCGCATGGGAGTGGTCGGGGAACCCGGCAGAGCCGCACCTCCACAAGGAGCCCCTCACCTTCGAGTACGTGAAACCCACGAAGCGAAGCTACAAGTAGCAGGCGACCGACGACGGAGGCCCACGGGAGACAACGACATGACTGACGAGCTACTCAATCTCACGCTTCACGTTTGGCGACAGCCCGGGCCGAACCGGCCAGGCGGTTTTCAGACGTACCCCGCGCGCGGGATCACGACCCACATGTCGTTTCTGGAGATGCTCGATGTCGTCAACGAAGAACTGATCGAGAAGGGCGACGAGCCCATTGCGTTCGACTACGACTGCCGTGAAGGAATCTGCGGTACCTGCGGAATGGTCGTCAACGGCGTGGCGCACGGCCCCCAACGCCTCACCACGGTATGCCAACTTCACATGCGGCAATTCAAAGACGGCGAAGAGATCTGGCTCGAACCATGGCGCGCCCATGGCTTTCCGGTCGTCAAAGACCTCGTGGTCGATAGGAGCGCGTTCGATCGGATCATCCAGGCCGGGGGATACGTCTCGATTCGCACAGGAAGCGCGTCAGAAGCGAACGAGATCCCCATCCCAAAGAAGATCGCCGACCAAGCCATGGACGCAGCGGAGTGCATCGGCTGCGGCGCGTGCGTAGCCGCATGCCCGAACGCATCGGCGAGTCTGTTTACCGCCGCCAAGATCTCTCACCTCTCGCTCCTTCCCCAAGGACAGGCCGAACGAGACGACCGCGCAGCCAAGATGGTCGCGCAGATGGATGCGGAGGGTTTCGGTGCGTGTACGAACCACGGAGAGTGCGAGGCGGTGTGCCCGAAGGGCGTGAGCATCCAATGGATCGCCCGGATGAACAGGGAGCTCGTTCGCTCGATCATCAAGTCGTAGCGAGCTGAGCCGGCGACCGACTAAGGCCGTTGCGTGCGCCTGCGACGCGCTGCGAAAACAAGCAAGGCGACGGCGATGACCGCAAGCGTGGCAAGCGTGTAGCGTTCGATCACGCTCTGCATCGCATCCCAGTTGTGGCCCACCGCGTACCCCAACGCGAGAAGCAGTGCGTTCCACGCCGCCGCAGAGATACCACCGTAGATGATGACGGGTCCGGCCCGCATGCCCGAAAGGCCTGCGCCGACGAAGAAGAAAGCGCGAAGCGCGGGAAGGAACCGGTTGACGAGCAAGTAGGTTGCGCCGTGCCGGGCGTATCCGCGACGCACCGCGTCGAGTGCACGGGCCGATGCCGGGCGGCGCAGGAACGCGGGCCAATGACCCTCATGCACGGCGAGCCAACGCCCGAAGCCCCAGGCGAGCAGGCCACCCGCAACCGCACCGAGTGTCATCAAGCCGTAAACCCAGGCCCAGTGGAGTTGCGCGCGCGCGGAGAGGACGACCGCGAACAACACGACCGTATCTCCCGGAAGCGGGGGAAATACGTACTCGATGGCCGCTGCAAACGCGATCAGCACATACGCCCAATGCGCGGGACCGTGCTCCAGCGTGTGCAGAAATTCGTCAAGCACCGGAACAACACCCTACGCTTGTCATCGAATCGGGGTTGTAGCACACCGCTCGCCTCGACATTGGCACGTGATGAGTCAACCTAAGGCCGTACAAGGGTAACGAACGTGGCGAGCGGAGATCTCCTGGTGTCGGTGCTGCAACGTCCAAACACGAAAGTGGAGGACGTCGCCATCGTCATCGCGCGTGAGGCAAACCCGATTTTGGACGACCACGCGATGCGACGCGCCCTCGACGGCCTCGGAGCCGAGGCTCTGATTCGTCGCGGACTTCGATCCACGCCAGAGCGGGACTGCAAGATCCTGTCAGGGCTCTTGTTCGACGAGCTTGGCTTCGAAGGCGAGCGCGATGACTACTACAATCCCAACAACAGCTACATCGACAAGGTGATGCTTCGACGCAAGGGTATCCCGATTTCCCTGTCGGTCCTGATGATGGCGATCGGAGAGCGGGCCGGGATGGACGTCGACGGTGTTGGGTTCCCAGGTCATTTCCTTGTTCGGGTCGGCGGGCGCGACGGGATCTACCAAGACCCCTTCAACCGAGGTGAGATCCTCGACGAGGATGGTCTGCAAGAACTGGCGACGCGGTTTCTCGGGACGGAGGTCGCGCTCCACCCAAGCTATCTGCAGCCCGTCGACTGTCTAACGATCACCATTCGGATGCTTGCCAACCTCAAGAACGCCCATCGGCGCCAGGGCGACTACGCGCGCGCCATGCTCGCGTGCGATCATCTGGTGGAGCTGACGCAGGCGCCCGAACACAGGCGCGACCGGGGTCTCCTCGCCCACGCACTTCGCACGTTTGGTGCTGCCTCCGAGGATTTGGCGGCCTATCTTGAAGCCCGGCCAGACGCGAAAGACGCACACATGATCAGCCAAGCGCTCGAAGAAGCCCGCGAGCAGGCTCATCTCGTGCTTCACTGAGCGATTTCGCCGCCTTTACAGTTGGGGATAGCGTGCCAAGACTGCGCACCGCCGGCCGATGACCGTCCAAACCCTGAAAGCGCTATTTCGTCCCGAACTGGAGTCCCTGTCGCCATACCGCGTGCCCGCGGAGCCGCCCGCAGTCAAGCTCGACGCGAACGAAAACCCGTTCCCCCTTCCCGGCGAAGCCTGGGAGACGATCCTGAAAGCGCTACACCGAACCGACCTGCATCGATATCCCGATGGGCGGGCCGTCGAACTCCGCGAGGCGCTGGCCGCGCGGCTCGGCGGCGATCCCGACGACTTCGTCCTTGGTGCCGGCTCCGACGAGTTGATCGCTCTCATGGCGACCGCGTTGAGCAACCCGCGGGCTGGACAACCGCAGCCCACCGTCCTCTACCCCGACCCGACATTCGTCATGTACGACAAGACGAGCATCGCCCATGGGTGGAAGACCGTGTCGATCGCCCTCGACGATGCGTGGGACCTCGATGTCGACGCCATGTCGGACGCGCTCGCCCGGAACAAACCCAACCTCGTCTATTACGCGAGGCCCAACAACCCCACGGGAAACGCGTTTCGCAAAGACCGCATCGAGCGCCTCGTCGCTGAGCACCCGGACATGCTGCACGTCATCGACGAAGCGTACAGCCCATTCGCCAGCGACTCGCTGGCCGATTGGTGCCTTGACTACCCGCAGTGCGCCCTCCTGGGCACGCTCTCGAAAGTCGGATTTGCAGCGATTCGGGTCGGCTGGATCCGGCTTCATCACGAACTGGCGGTCGAGCTCGACAAGGTCCGGCAGCCCTTCAATCTCAACTCGCTGTCGCAAACGGTTGCGACCCTTGCCCTGACCGAGCTTGCCCCCACCCTTGCCGCCCAAGCCAAATCGATCGCGACCGAGCGAACTCGGCTTGAGAATGCAATCGCCCAACGCCCCGGCCTTCAACCGTTTCCAAGCCAAGCGAACTTCCTTCTGGTCGGCGTCGAAGGCGATGCTACCGCGGTCACAAGCGCCCTCCTCGAACGGGAGATCGCGGTCCGTCGCTTTGCCAAAGCATCCCCTCGACTGGCACGATGCATCCGGATCACGGTAGGAACCCCAGAGGAGAACGATCGAGTCGTGAAAGCCCTTGGTGAAATCCCATGTCAGTAGACGCCACGCGCCAGATAGCGGTGCCCACTGCGCTCGAAGCGGCCAGGTGGGCGGCGGACGTCGCAAGCGACCCTGCCCTGCTCGACCGTACCCCCGAGCGCCCTACTCCCGCGCAGTGGCGTGCACTTCCGCTCTCCGATCTGCGGCAGCATCTCGATCGCCTTTTGGTCTCCAAACACCCGGAGCCGGGGCTCGACGCCTTACACGCCGTCGGTTGTCTCGACCCGTGCCTCCCCGAGGTCGCCGCGATGGTTGGCTTCGGCGACAACGAGTGGCGGCACAAAGACGTTTGGAAGCACACCAAGCAGGTGGTGAAACAGTCGGTTCCGCGGCTCGAGGTCCGTTGGGGAGCTCTGTTGCACGATATCGGAAAGCCCAAGACCCGTCGCATCGATGAGCGAGGCAACGTCACGTTCCACGGGCACGCCGAAGTCGGCGCTGCAATGTTCCGCAAGCGCGTCGGAGACCGGCTTGGGTTCGAGGGCGCGCTTCGAGAGCGGATCCACTTCTTGATTCTTCACCACCTTCGCGCGAGCCAGTACGACGAAGACTGGACCGATGCGGCGGTCCGGCGCTTCTACAAACAGATGGGAGACGGGCTTCGGGACTTGCTCGACCTCAGTCGGGCAGACATCACGACCAAGCGCCCCGAGAAGCGACGCCGCGGCGTGCGGCAGATCAGCCTGCTCGCGAAGAGGATTCGCGAGCTCCAAGAACAGGACAACAAGGTTGCGCCTTTGCCCAAGGGGCTCGGAACCGAGATCATGGACGCGTTCGGCGTGCCCCCTTCGAAACGGCTGGGCGACTTGATGAAAGAGCTTGCACTGGCCGTTGAGGACGGTGTGATCGATGCGCAGCAGCCCTTCGACTACTACATCTCCCATCTCGGCGACAATCGCGACAAGTACGGGCTCGACGACTAGGGGCACCGACCGTACCGCCAGGGGGCGCACGATCGACTTCGTGTAACACCGAAGCCGGAGCTTCGTTCAACGCGGTGCTCCTGGTATAAACCTCGAACATGACCCAACAGGAACGGAACTTCCCCTCGCGTCTTCCCTCCGGCTGGTTTCAGATCGGCTACTCGGATCGGGTGGCCGCCGGCGACGTGGTACCGCTCAAGTACTTCGGAACCGACCTCGTGATGTTCAGGACGGAGTCAGGCGAACTCTCTGTCCTCGATGCCTTCTGTCCACACCTCGGCGCGCATCTCGGACACGGCGGGACGGTCAAAGGTGACGTCATCGAGTGTCCGTTCCACGCTTGGCGCTTTGGCGCGAACGGGGTGTGCGCTGATGTGCCGTACGCAACGCATCAACCCCGCAAGGCCAACATCCGGCGCTGGCACATCCGCGAGGTGGCCAATCTGATTATGTGTTGGTTCCACGCCGACGGGCTCGCGCCGAGTTGGGAGATCCCAGAAGAGATTCCCGAGTGGGGAACGCGCGACGGAAACCGAAACGACGGCTGGACCGATTGGGAAACCGCGGACTGGGTCATCAACTCTTGCAACCTCGAGATGGCCGAGAACGCAGTCGACGCCGCTCACTTTCGATACCTCCACGGAACCACGAATCTGCCGCAGTCCGAAGCGTCTTTTGATGGGCCGGTCCAACGGGTTTTCTCGTCCACTGGAATGGAGACTCCCCGAGGTCCGGTCGACGGCTCCGTCGAAAGCCTGAGCTATGGTTTCGGAATGGGGGTCGTGCGTTTCAAGGGGCTTGCCGAGACCCTCAACATCGGCACAACGACGCCGATCGACCGAGACCACATGCACCTTCGCTTCAACTTCAGCGTCAAGAAGCTCGGCGGCGCGGACATCACCCGTGGTGTCGGCAAGGCGTTCATCGGGGAGGTGAAGCGCCAAGTCGAACAGGACATTCCGATCTGGGAGCACAAGGTGCATCTCGATAAGCCCCTCTTGTGCGACGGTGACGGGCCGATCGCATCGTATCGGCGCTGGGCGGCCCAGTTCTACGCCTGAGCCGAGCGCGTACGCCCGCCCGCTTCTCGCGCGGCTTCAGCGTCGATAGCAGATTGCAAGCACCCCGCCCGCGAGCCGGGATTCGAAGCGGAGGTGCAGGCGCTCCGGGCCCAACGCCCGTTGATTCAGCTGAAGGCCATGTCGTGCGAGCGTGTCGGCGCGTCTTGCAAGAGAGCGTATCTCCTCGGACAGCATGAACTTCCGGGCCGCTGGCGTCGGCAACGCTGCACGGACCAAGTACGGGTTCGCGACGCCGAGAACGGCGGAAGGTACCACCAGTGGGGTGCCCTTGATCGCCGAGACAGGCGTGTCGGCCGCAGCCTCGTCGGCCGTGAAGAGCCCGACGAAGAACGCGACCAGAAAACACAGCACCCCGATACAGGGGCAAGTTCCCTTTGGACCCAACTCAGACCTCTTCTTCACCATCAACTCGTTCAGTGTATCAACCGGAGCAGCCTTAAGCTACATGGGTCAATTGAGAACGCGGCTTTTCCCATCCTCAAGCGTGACGTTAGTCGGTTTCGCGGCGCCGGGAAAGGGGTTTACGGCCGCGCCCTGCACAATGTCTCAGTGACGGCCAGAGGACCCCGTCGGACCGCGACGTGTGGCCTTGATGACAAAAGCCCGGACGGCGCCGGGCTTGAAGCTAAGTCCAAGAAATAAATCCTTTTCTACTCTCGTGTCGCATTTCCTCGTCGCAGGTAGGCCGGAATGTCCAGCACCGCCTCGTCGTGGAGCGCCGACGCCCCGAATGCCCGCGTTCCCGCGGTTTGGGTCACGGTGGCGGGTACGCCCTCGAGCGTTGCGCTCAAGTCCTCGTTTCGTGGCGCCTGCGCACGAGTAACCCTTGCGGGCGTAGAACTGTGAGATCCGTAACTTTGAGCGCTCTGCGGAATCCCGAGCGGGATCGGTGCGTGCGTGGCCTCCTCGAAGCCTGTGGCGATCACGGTGACCTTCACCGTATCGGACAGCTCCGCATCGGTGACGACGCCGAAGATGATCTCGGCGTCTTCGTGCGCTGCCTGCTGAATGAGCCCGGCGGCCTCGTTGATCTCTCGCAGCTTGATGTCGGGCCCAGCCGTGAAGTTGATCAGGATGCCTGTGGCCCCCTGCACCGACACCTCGTCGAGGAGCGGCGAGTTGATCGCCATCTCCGCCGCCTCGAGCGCTCGACGGTTTCCTTGTGCGAGACCGGTGCCCATGAGCGCGCGTCCATTGCTACTCATGATGGTCTTCACGTCCGCGAAGTCCACATTGATCATCCCTGCGTTGATGATGAGGTCGCTGATCCCTTGGACCGCCTGGAGCAACACGTCGTCTGCGCGCGCGAACGCGTCGAGCATGGTGATGTCGTCATCGCCCAAGGACATCAGCTTCTGGTTCGGAATCGTGATGATGCTGTCGATTGAATCGATCAGTTCCGAGATTCCGCGTTCAGCGTTCTTCGAACGCTTCCGACCCTCGAACATGAACGGCTTGGTGACGACGCCGACTGTGAGCGCGCCTTGGTCTTGGGCAACCTGCGAAATGATCGGCGCGGCACCGGTTCCGGTACCCCCGCCCATGCCTGCAGTCACGAAGACCATGTCGGCGCCTTCGAGCGCCTCCGAAAGCCGCTGGACGTCTTCGAGCGCCGCTTTGCGTCCCACGTCTGGATTGCCGCCCGCACCGAGGCCTCGGGTCAACTGGGGCCCGAGCTGGATCTTGGTCGGCGCCAGGCTGCGATCGAGCGCTTGCGCATCCGTGTTCGCCGCGATGAACTCGACGCCTTCGAGTCCTCCTCGAATCATGGTGTTGAGCGCATTGCCGCCACTTCCGCCGACGCCAACCACTTTGATTCGCGCCTGTAGTTCCGCGTCGTCCGCGAACTCGATCGAGATAGCCATCGTTTCCTCCTAGAAAACCTCTTTGAACCACGCACCAAGCTTGCGACCGAGACCGCGGCTCGTGGCCACGTCTACCGTGCGCTCGGGCGTCGTCGTCGTCATCAGTTGATCGGCACCGTGCTTCACCAGGCCCACGCCAGTGGCGTAGGAGGGGCTCTTCACAACATCGATCAGTCCACCAATTCCGGTAGGCGCGCCTCGGCGTACCGGTAGGCCAAGCACTTCTTCGGCGAGCTCGGGAAGGCCGTCGAGAAGGGTCGTTCCCCCTGTGACGATGGCGCCCGAGGCAAGCATGTCGGTGTAGCCGGTCTCTGCGATCACGTGCCTGCATGCGGCGAAGATCTCCTCGACGCGGGGCTCGATGATGTCGCAGAGCACACGACGAGGAAGCGAACGTGGGGGTCGCCCACCCACAGACGGAACCTCGATTGTCTCTTCGTCGTCGACCATGCGGGAAGCCGCGCAGCCGTACTTGATCTTGATGCGCTCCGCCTCAGCCATCGGTGTCCTGAGGCCTGTCGCAATGTCGCTGGTGAGATTGATGCCGCCGATCGGAATCGAGCTGGTGTGCACGACCGCGCCGTCGACGTAGATGATGATATCCGACGTGCCGCCGCCGATGTCGATCAAGACGCCGCCGATCTCGCGCTCGTCACCGCTCAGGACCGCATGCGCGCTTGCGAGAGGCTGGAGCACGACCTCCTCGACGAACAACCCACAACGCTCGGCGCACTTGGTCACGTTGGCAACACTCGTCGAGGCAGCAGTCACCATGTGCACGCGCGCCTCGAGGCGGACGCCTGCCATCCCGACAGGCTCCTTGATGCCGTCCTGTTCGTCGACGATGTATTCTTGCGGAAGCACGTGCAGGACCTGTCGGTCCCCCGGCAGAGGCACAGCCTTGGCTTGCTCGAGCACCCGAGTCACATCCTCCGCCGCGACCTCGCGATTCGCGATGGCAGCGACCCCGTCTTGGTTCATGCCCCGAACGTGGCTTCCGGCGATACCGGCGTAGACGGTGTTGATTTCGACGCCCGCCATCGTCTCCGCCTGCTCGACTGCGGCACGGATCGCCTGAACGGTCGACTCGATGTTGACGACCACGCCCTTCTTCAAACCCTTTGAAGGTACGGAGCCTATCCCGATGATGTCTAGACCTTCTTCGGTGTGCTCCGCGACGATCGCGCAGACCTTCGTCGTACCCAGATCCAATCCCGCAATGATCTCGTGTTCCGCCATCCTTCGCCTCTGTCTGACCCATACACAAGGGCGTTTTGGCGCGACAAGTTTCGTGCAGAAAAAAAAGGGCGAAACGCCACTTTGTGACGGGTCGGATTTAACCCCCCGCCCTCGCCCGGACGCGAACCGTTCGCTAGCGAAGTCGGACGGTGACGCGCTCAGGACTTCGCACGTTGTCGAGGTATACGTAGGCAGGCCGCGCTTTTTCACGGGAAAGCCGATTGAGCACTTGCTTCAGCCGTCGCAGCTTCCGACGGTGCTGGCCGTGCCCGAGCCGAACATGCATTCCGTCTTGTCCGACGAAGAGCTCCACACCGTGTGCACCGTCGAAGTGAATTTCAGACACCGGCTCCCGCTCGGCAAGGCCCGCGCCTTCGTAGTCTTGAAGAACGGCCATGGAACGTAGCAGCACGGCTCTTCGGTAGTCGAAGTCGTCGTAGAACTGCTCAGAGGCGATCCCGGTGATCACCGGAAGGTCCGCGGGATCGTCCACACCGATGCGCTTGAAGACCGCGCCTTCCTCGCTGACCAAGTAGAGCTCATCGAGGGTCACAAGCGCGACTGGAGTTCGCTCCGCAACCTCCACGCGAACCCGGTTGGGCAGCTTCCGGATGACCGTGGCGTCCTTGACCCAAGGATGATGAAGCAAACGATCTCGGGCTTCTTCCATCGAAACCTGGAAAGCGTTTGAACCTATCTGGAGCCCTGCCGCGCGGCGAACATCGAGGTCACGCAATCGCTCTGTGCCCTCGACCACGACCTCCCGGATCGCAAATGCATCGGCGGTCCTCGCGTACCCAAGGGTCTGATCGACCAGCCATGCCCCGGCACCGAGGAACGCAACGACGATCAGCCCCTGCCCAACACGGCGGAACACCTGGCGCCTCGCCCGGAGCCAGCCCCGCACTGACGGGCCCGCCTCGGCCAGCCAATCGCGCCAACGTCGCCGAGGCCGCGCCGTTTTCGGAGTCTTCGCAGGACGACGCCGACGGTTGGTCTTGGTGGCTTTGGCGGCCTTCTTGGCCTTGTGAACTTGGTCGGCCCGAGCGGCCCGGGGTCGAAGGGTCTTCTTCGCGGCCCGGCTCGCCGGCTTCTTGGCCGCAGGACGCTTTCGGACGCCGCTCTTGGCGCGCTTGACCCTCTTGGTGGCCCCGCGTTTCGCCGCGGTCGTGGTGGCCCGACGATTGTTCATGGGTCGAGGGCCTGCAGGAGCTCCGGCCCCGTCTTGGTGATGTCGCCGGCGCCAAGCGTGATCACGACGTCCCCGGGTTGAAGCCGGTGCTTAATCGCCGCGGCCAGGTCCTTGCGGTCTTCGACGAGTGTCACGTCCCGATGTCCATGCGCGACGATCGCGTCTGCAAGCCGGCGCGCGTTGGCTCCTTCAATCGGTTCTTCGCCCGCCGGATAAACCTCAGTCAAGAATAGGACGTCTGCGCGATTGAAAGCTCGGGTGAGCTCGTCGAACAAATCGCGGGTTCGCGAGTAGCGATGGGGCTGGAACGCAACGATCAGTCGCTGCCCGAAGGCGCGCTGGGCCGCCTCGAGAGTCACCTCGACTTCGGCGGGATGGTGGCCGTAGTCGTCGATGATCGTCACCCCCCCGACCTCAGCCACCACGGAGAACCGACGCTGCACCCCGGAAAACGTTCGCAGGGCGGACCGCACCTGGTCATGGTCGACCCGAAGCTCGTCCGCGACGGCGATGGTCGCCAAAGCGTTCAACACGTTGTGCTGGCCTGGCATGCGCACCTCGAACTGGCCGAGGCCCCGGCCGCGGAACTCCACGTCGAACCCGACCGACAGCCCGGAGAAAACCGGGTTGCGGGCGCGATAGTCCGCTTGTGCGGAAAACCCGTACGTGACCATACGCTTGTCGATTTGCGGGATCACATCCTGCACGTTGGGGTGATCGAGGCATGCGACGACGACACCGTAGAAGGGAACACGATTGGCGAAGCCGACAAACGCGTCTTTGACCCGCTCGAGGCTTCCGTAGTGATCCAGATGCTCGGGATCGATGTTCGTGACGACTGCGATAGCCGGAACCAGGTGCAGGAACGATCCGTCGGATTCGTCAGCCTCCGCGACCAACAAGTCCCCGGCACCCATCGCCGCGCCGGAGCCGAGAGCGTTGAGCTTGCCGCCTATCACCACGGTCGGATCGAGACCCGCGGCCCGAAGCACGGTGGCCACGAGCGAGGTGGTCGTGGTCTTGCCGTGCGACCCCGCGATCGCGATTCCGTCTTTGAGGCGCATCAGCTCCCCGAGCATCTCAGCCCTCGGGATCACCGGTACGCCTCGACGCCGTGCAGCGACGAGCTCTGGGTTGTCGGCTGGGACCGCGGACGAGAAGACCACGACATCGGCTTCGGACACCTGGTCGGCCGTGTGGCCCACGTAGAGCGTGGCACCCTTGTCGGCCAGCCTCCGCGTGTGGTCGTTCTGCCGAAGATCGGAACCGGTGACCGAGAACCCAGTATCGAGGAGGACCTCGGCGATCCCACTCATCCCAACGCCACCGACGCCTACGAAGTGAATCGAGCGGATGCGACCACGGAACACGGCTCGCTACTCCCACACCGCGCCGTCGACCACCACAGGGCGGCGCGGCCGTGGGGCGGCGGCCCGCCATCCAAGCGCGGTCGGGGCGAGGGCCATTGCGGGAACGGAGCCGAAGTTGTTCGAACCGCCCCGCGGCGGCACCTCCGCGGGCGGCGGTACGGAGTCGGTCTCGCGGACCGCGGGCCCCCCACGCCAGTCGATCATGTCGTCGACGATCGAAGCCGCCGCGTCGGGGCGTCCATGCGCGCGTGCCGCCTCTGCCATGGTTTGCCGGCGTTCCGGACTGTCGAGTAGGTCGGTGACCATGCTTCCGAGGGTCTCGGGTTCGAGGTCTGACTCGCGCACGAATAGGGCGGCCCCCCTTTCCGCAAGCGCGGCGGCGTTCTTCGCCTGATGATCATCCGCTGCGAACGGAAAGGGAACCAGGATCGACGGACGACCGATCGCGCACAGTTCTGCCAGTGTCGTCGCCCCGGCACGTGCGATTACCAACACCGATCCCGCGAAAGCACGCGCCATCTCATCGATGAACGTCACGACTTCCGCTTCGATCCCAAGTTCGTTGTACCTGGCTTCTACCTCGTCGCGCATCGAAGCACCCGTCTGGTGCACGACGCGAACAGAGCGCCTGTCGACCCCCGCGTGCGACAAGGCGGCGGGCACATCCTGGTTGAGGGCGCGCGCCCCCTGCGACCCGCCAAGCACCAGGATCGTCTTTGCTCTTGCTTCGAAGCCCTCGGGGTCCGCCAGTGCGCGTCGGGCGTGCTCGACGAAGTCGCGTCTCACCGGGTTGCCCGTCAACCTAGCCTTCTTCTGGCCGAAAACCGAAGCGGTAGAGTCAAACGTGATGTACGCACGGTCCACGAACCGAGCGAGCAGACGATTGGTCATCCCAACGTGCGCGTTTTGCTCGAGCACGGCGGTGGGGACACCGCGTAGCGAAGCCGCGAGCAACACCGGCCCGGACGCATACCCGCCCACACCGAGGACCAGGTCTGGTGCAAAGCCGGCGATCAACCGTGAAGCGGCCATCATGGCGCTCGGGATGCGCGCGAGGCTTCCAACACGGGCCGACGCGCCTTGCCCCTTGAGTGGCGTTACGGTCAGCAAATCGAGCGACTCGCCCCGGTCGGGTAGGATACGAGCTTCGATCCCTCGCGCGGTGCCTACGAACCGCACCTCGAGGTCTGGAACACGGCGTCGGAGTTCCTCGATCACCGCGAGCCCCGGGAAGAGGTGCCCCCCCGTTCCGCCTCCCGCAACCATGATACGCCTGATCATCGTGCTCCTCCTCTAGCCGCGCGAAGCCGCGGTCTCGCTCGCCTCGGTCTTGGGCGCTTGGCTTCCACTTGTTCGTCGGTCGTCGCGCGCTCAACGCCGTAGCGCGAAACGTTTAGGATCAGACCCACCGCCGCGGCGTTGACGAGCAGCGACGATCCGCCGTAGCTCACAAACGGCAGCGCGAGCCCTTTGGTGGGGAGTAGACCCATGGCGACGGCAAGGTTGGTAAACGCCTGAAGCCCGATGAACAACGTCATCCCGGCGGCCAAGTAGCCTGCGTATTCGTCGCACGCGCGCCAGGCGGCGCGCAGCCCCCGAACGACGATCCAGGCGAACGCCCCACACAGAAACGCAACGCCGATGAACCCGAGCTCCTCACCGACGATCGCGCTCACGAAATCGGTGTGGGCCTCGGGCAAGAACAAGAGCTTTTGCCGGCTGTCGCCGAGCCCAACCCCGGTCCAGCCGCCCGACCCGAAGCTCATGAGAGACTCGGTGATCTGGTACCCCGCACCCTGCCGGTGCTCGAAAGGCTCGAGGAAGGCGCGGATCCTCCGCATCCTGTACGGAGAAGACGCGATCGCGGCGTAGCCGATGGGCAGAGCGACCAGCACGCCACCGAGGAGATACCCAGCCTTAGCCCCGGCTGCGAATAGTACGACGAACGTGAGAAGCGCGATCATGACCGCGCTACCAAAGTCAGGCTGCGCAAGACAGAGCAGCATGAGCAAACCCATGACGATGACATGCGGCAGGAACCCGATCGAAAACGTCCGGACCCGGTGCGCCTTTTTGGCGAGGGAATGCGCGAGCCACAAGATCATGGCGAGTTTCGCGAGCTCTGCCGGTTGAACGTTGACCGGGCCTACGCTGATCCAACGCGTCGCCCCGCCCGCGCTCTTGCCGAACCCGAGCGCGACGGCCAACATCAGGATCACGGCAACGAGCAAGACCGGGTATGTCAACCGGCGAATGAGCTTGAGGTCGACCTGGCTGGCGATCGCCAACACCACGAACGCCACTGCAGCGAAGACCGTTTGGCGAACGAGGAAATGGGCCCCGTCCGCGTACATCCGGTTCGCGTAGACCGCGCTGGCGCTGTACACCATCACCACGCCGAACGCCACGAGCCCGACGACGGTGGCCGCGAGGGACACGTCCACTGGACCCGGTTTCACAGGAGGGGGCGCGGAGGATCCTGTCATCGTATTGCTCCCAAGTCTGCGACGGCGCGCTGGAAGGCATCCCCGCGCGCGGCGTACGAAGTGAACATGTCGAAGCTGGAGCACGCCGGTGCAAGCAACACCGTGTCGCCCGGCGACGCGAGAGAAGCCGCAGTGGACACCGCTTCGTCCATCGATCTCGCGCGACGAAGCGCGAGGTCCGAATCGACGAATGCTTCTTCGATCAGGGGCGCCGCGTCCCCCATCAGGACGACCGCCCGACCGCGGCTCTCCATCTCCTTGCGGAGTGCGCGGTAGCCACCGCCTTTGTCGACGCCACCCGCAATCAATACAACCTTGCCGGTTTGCGCGACGAGCCCCTCGATCGAGGCCACCGCCGCCCCGACATTGGTGGCTTTGGAGTCGTCGATGTACTCGACGCCGCCCACCGCCTGGACATACTGCATCCGGTGGGCGAGTCCCTCGAAGGATCGGAGCACCCCCTCGATGTCGCTCGGGCCGACACCGACGATCCGTGCGCAGAGCGCCGCCGCGCATGCGTTCGATACGTTGTGGGAACCGCGGAGTCGGAGATCGCGGACCGGCACACGTAGCGATGATTTCGTGTCTACCAGTTCGTCCCCATCAACCCGAACGTCGCCCGATTCACCGCCAAACGACACAGTCGTTCCATCGCCTCGAATCAGCGGCAAAAGGTCGGGCGCATCGGCTGGAACGACGGCGAAGTCGTCCTCACCTTGTCGATCAAAGATGTGCGACTTGGCAGCGGCGTACTCGGCCATCGACGGGTAACGGTCGAGATGGTCCGCACTGAGGTTGAGAAGCACGGCGACGTGCGCACGAAACGTCGACACACGCTCGAGCTGAAAGCTCGAAAGCTCGACGACGACCAACCCGGAGGAACCAGCGGCGTCGGTCCCGACCGCCTCGATCATGGGGCGTCCGAGGTTTCCACCGAGGAAAGTCGGGCGGTCCAGACGCTCGGCCATACGCCCAAGGAGGGTGGTGACCGTGCTCTTGCCGTTGGTGCCCGTGATGCCGACGATCGGCGCGTCGATGAACCGAGCGGCGAGCTCGATCTCGCTCACGACGAGCGCTCCGCCCGCTTCGGCCCTCTCGATGGCGTCGAGAGCGGGCACACCCGGGGAGACGACGACAAGCTCAGCCGCCTCGAAAGCGGCATCGGGATGGCCTCCGAGGAAGAGCTCGGCGCCCATGGCCTCGATCTCGCCCACCGTCGGGCCAAGCGCTTCCGCTTCTCGCCGATCGTTGGCTCGAACGATGGCGCCGCGACTGCGGAGGAACCGGACGACGGCAACGCCCGTCTGGCCGAGGCCAATCACCACACAGATTTTCCGAGAGAGGTTCAACGACTACCTCAGCTTCAACGTGGCTAGGCTCGCAACCGCGAGCATGATGGCGATGATCCAGAAACGAACGATGACCCTTGGCTCGGGCCAGCCCATTTTCTCGAAATGGTGGTGAATGGGCGCCATCAGGAAGATCCGCCGCCCGGTCATTCGGAAAAACCCGACTTGCAAGATGACGCTGACAGCTTCGACGACGAAGATCCCACAGAGGATCAGCGAGAGAAGCTCGTTCTTGGTCAAGACCGCGAGCGCGCCGAGCCCTCCTCCGAGCGCAAGCGAGCCCACGTCCCCCATGAAGACCTGTGCCGGGTACGTGTTGTACCAGAGGAACCCGAAGCCCACACCAACGACCGAAGCCGCGAAAATGCTCAGCTCGCCGGCGCTCTCGATGTGCGGGATGTCCAGGTATCCGGCCACGACGTTTCCAAACAAGGTGAGGCCTGCCAAGTAGGCGAGGATCGCGTAAGTGCCGGCGACGATCATCACCGGCCCGATCGCAAGACCATCGAGGCCATCCGTGAGGTTCACCGCGTTCGAGGTGCCGACGATCACGAAGGAAGCGAAGATCACGTAGAGCCACGGCGGCAACTCGATCGGATACTTCGAGAAGGCGAAGAACGGCGCGGCAAGGCGGTAGCGAATCTCCAGCCAGTCGGCCGGCAGGCCCTTGTCGGCGTAGAAGAGCCACGCGCAGACGAGGATCGCGGTCGAGAACTGCAACAAGAGCTTGTACCGACCGGCCAGCCCGCCGGTTGACCGGGTGCGGATCTTGGACGCGTCGTCGATGTAACCGACCACGCCGTACGCGACCGTCACAAGTGTGACAACCCACACCATCGAGTTCGCTGGGTCCGCCCACAGGACGGTGGACAGCACGAGGGCAAGCAACATCAGCGCGCCGCCCATGGTCGGCGTACCGGCTTTCGAAAAATGCGTTTCTGGACCGTCTGCGCGGATCACCTGCCCGATCTGCTTGCGCTGCAGCCGGCGAATGAACCAGGGGTAGAGCCCAAACGAAAGCAAGAGGGCAGTCATGGTTGCTGCCAAGAAGCGGAACGGCAGGTATCGCAGGACGTTGAGGAACGAGAGCGACTCGTGGGTATGAAGCGGGTAAAGGAGGTAGTAGATCACTCGGCCTCCTCGAGGAGCGGTGCGAGCGCGCGCTCCATCCGCATCGACCGCGACCCTTTTACGAGGAGGACGGCGTTGAGAGGCAATCGATCGGCCAGCTGCGCGCAGTCGGCCGAGTCCTCGAACCACAGCGTGTCGGTGCCGCGGGCGTTGGCCTCGTCGATCGCCGCGTGCATCTCGTGCCCGCAACCCACGAACAGAAACACGTCGGCCTCCGCAACGAGCGATCCGACCTGCTGGTGTGCCTTGGCGCTTTCCGCGCCGAGCTCCTTCATGTCGCCGAGAAGGACCACCAGAGGCGCTCTTCGCTCCTCAGCGACAGCCCTCGCGGTGGACAAGGCGACCGCCATCGAAGCCGGGTTCGCGTTGTACGTGTCGTCGATCACGAGGCGTTCGTCTGCTCCCCTTCGAGGCACCAACCGACCCGCGGCGGGCGCCACATCGGCCATCCCCGCGACGATGGGTTCGATCGGAAGGTCGAGCCCGTAGGCCACCGTGAGGGCACCGGCCGCATTGAGCACCGCGCCCTCCCCCAACAACGCCAGGCTCACCGAGACACTACGGCCCCGCACCTGCATCGTCGCGAGCGTACGCTCTCGCTCGACACGCCAACCGAGAATCCGGATGTCGTTCTCGGCGGCGCGCCCGTACAATAGGGTGCGCCTCGCTTTCAACACGGACGCACGCTTTCGAAGAGGCTCGTTGTCGCCATAGACGACCGCAATCCCCTCGGGGCCGAGTCCGCGAAGTAGGGCCATCTTCTCGTCCGCCACCGCGCCAACCGACCCGAGCCCCTCGGTGTGTGCCAGACTCGCCAGGGTCACAATGCCTGCATCTGGTCGCGCGATCTCGGCGAGCCGCGGGATCTCGCCAGGTTGGCTCGTCCCCATCTCGATGACCGCCGTGGCGTGAGACGTGTCGAGCTGGAACAGGGTCATCGGGACGCCGATTCGGTTGTTGAGGTTGCCTTTGGTCTGAAGGACGCGTTGGCCACTGGCCCTGAGCGCGGCCCCGAGAAGCTCCTTGGTCGTAGTCTTGCCCGCTGATCCCGTGACCCCGATGAGGGTGCCGGACCAAGACGCACGATGAGCGGCGCCAAGATCGCCGAGCGCGCGCAGCGTGTCGTCGACGACGATCGCGCTGACGTCGTCCGAGAGGTCGGTCGTACGCTCGACCAGCGCGACCGCCCCTTGCTTGGCAGCGCCTTCAACGAACGCATGCGCGTCGAAGCGTTCGCCACGAAGCGCGACGAACAGGTTGCCTCGAGTGACGGCCCGTGAATCGGTGACGACTCCTTCGACAGCGTCCCAGTCTCGACCGAACGTGGTCCCAGCGGTGATCGCGAGAACCTGCTCGCGCGTGAAGCGGGCCGAGTTTTGCGGGATCGACGTTGCCATCAGCGCGACTCTCCCGCAGACGCGATCGCGAGACGCGCCTCTTGTCGATCGTCGAAACGAAGGCGTTGTGTCCCCACGATTTGGTAGTCTTCATGACCCTTGCCCGCCAAGAGCACACTGTCTCCGTCGCGCGCGGCGCCAATTGCAAGCGAGATCGCTTCGCGACGGTCGACGACGGTCGTGTAGCCGCGCTCGGTTCTCGCGAGATCGTCGGGGCCGATGAACGGCATTCCCCCGCGGCCTACACCGACGGTCACCTCGTCGATGATCGATCCCGGATCTTCGCCTCTCGGGTTGTCGCTCGTGATCACACAGAGGTCGGAACCTTCGGCCGCGACGCGACCCATCTCCGGCCGCTTCCCGCGGTCGCGATCCCCTCCTGCGCCGAACACGACGATGAGGCGGCCCGGAGTGATCGGACGAAGCGTCTCAAGCACGCGGGCCAGCGCGTCGGGTGTGTGCGCGTAGTCGACCAGGACGGCAACGTCTCGGGGATGGTCGATCCGTTCGAGTCGTCCCGGGCTCCCCGGTGCAACGCACCAGTCTTCGAGGACCGGTTCGGCGGCGAGTTCCATCGCCTCCACACACCCGAGGGCGACGATCAGGTTCTCGAGGTTGTGGTCTCCAAGCATCGGGCTGCGGAGGGTCAGGGTTCCACGCGGGGTACGCACAGTGGCTTCGATGCCGCGGCGAGTCACCGTGCTTCGCTCGACGAAGACGTCCGCGGTCGCGTCCCTGCGCGAACAGCGGAGCACCCTCCCCCGAGCCTCTTCGGCAAGCGCCGCACCGAAAGCGTCGTCGACGTGGATCACCGAGACGCGCGGAGCGAGATCCGTGAAGAGCCGGGCCTTGGCGCGGCCGTACGCTTCGAAGGTGCCGTGAAAGTCGAGGTGGTCTCGGCTCAGGTTGGTAAACGCCGCGACGGCAAACTCGACACCATCGACCCGCCGAAGGGCGAGTCCATGGCTGGACACTTCGAGGACGAGGTGCGTCGCACCGTCCGAGAGCGCTCGCCGGGCGAATCGCGAGATGTCGTCACCTTCGGGCGTCGTGTGCGTCGCCGATAGGTCGCGCCCACCCACGAAGAAGCCTGTCGTGCCGATCACCCCTGGGCTCGCGCCAGTTGCTGAGATGGCCCGTGCGAGCAGGTACGCTGTGGTCGTCTTTCCGTTCGTCCCCGTAATGCCAATCGTCGCAAGTGAGCTCGTCGGGTGGCCGTAGACCGCCTCGGCGGCACAGCTCAACGCAAGACGGGCGTCGTCGACGATCCACTGCGCGGGCACGTCGTCGAGGATGTGCTCCGACGCAACCGCAACAGCCCCTCGTGTCAATGCCTCAGGCACGAAACGCGCCCCGTCGTGGGTGCCGCCCGAAACGGCGACGAACAAGTCGCCTGGTTCAACGGTTCGTGAGTCGTGTCGCACGCCGGTGATCGTCGGGTCGACAGAACCTCGAACGGAGCCCCCCGCATGGCGTTGGAGTGCCGAGAGCGTCATGGCGTCCTCGCGGTCATCGCTCACGCGCGCCCCCCAGCGCCGCAGTGGCGAGTGAGCGGCCGGACGCCGAATCGAGCCCAGCTTGTTCATCCGAAGGCCGCGGTGCGAGCGTCAGATGCACGATCGCGCCATGCGGGACGATCGCGCCAGGTTTGGGGTCCTGGCGTATCACCAACCCCGAACCCTCGACACGAGGCACCAACGACTCCTGATGAAGCGCAACGACTGCGCGACGTAGCGGAAGTCGGCGCACATCGGGAACAGCGCTTTCCCCTCGGTCGACGGCCTCGGCCGGTTCGACTTCGGACGGTCTCTGCACCGGGGGACTTGCCTTCATCTTGGCGAGGACGGCCCGCCCGCGATCCGGAGCGATCCCCATGTGTCGCAGTGTGACCTCCGCGATCCTTCGAAATACCGGGCCCGCGACTGTACCCCCGTAGTGCGCGATCACCGGTTCATCGATGACCACCGAGATCACCACTGCCGGCTCGTCGGCTGGCGCGAAACCGATAAACGACGCGAGCCACTTGTCCTTGGCGTACCCGCCTCGAACGTAGTCGGCCTTTTGCGCAGTGCCGGTCTTGCCAGCAACGAGATACCCATCAACCGCCGCCTCCATCGCCGTGCCGCCGGGCTCCGTGACCGCGGTGAGCATCTCGCCAACAAGCTTCGCCACCCGACGCGGTACCACTTGGCGTCGTACTTGCGGCTTCGTCTCTTCGATGGTGACGCCCTCACCGTCAGTCACCTGACGTACGAGACTCGGTCGAAGCAGACGGCCCCCGTTCGCGATGGCACTCATGGCAGTGGCGAGCTGGACATTGGTCACACTCATCCCCTGCCCGAAGGAGACCGCGGCGACGTCGATCTCATACCAGCGCCGATAGTGACGAAGTATGCCGCCCGTCTCGCCTGGGATGCCGATCCCGGTAGGCTCGCCGAAGCCGAACCTCCGAAAGGCCCGGTAGAGGTCTCGCTTGCCCAGGTCGAGCGCGATCTTGGCGGTCCCGATGTTGCTCGAGTGCGCAAGGACCTGCGTCGGCGTAAGCCACTCGTAGGGGTGCGCGTCATGTAGAATCCGGCCCCCAATGCGCGTGGCGCCGTTCTCGCAGTTGATCGACTGGTTGGGTTGGACCGTGCCCGCCGCGAGGGCGGCGGCCATGGTGAACGGTTTCACCGTCGATCCAGGCTCGAACCTATCGACCAACGCCCGGTTTCGCCGATGCGCGATCGGATGCCGGGAAGGCTCGTTTGGGTTGAACGGTGGGTAGTTCGCGAGCGCCAAGATCTCGCCCGTCGACGGATCCATGACGACGACGCTGCCGCCCCGCGCCTCGAACGTGCGCACACCAAGCGCGAGCTCTCGTTCAGCCACGTGCTGAATCGCTTTGTCGATGGTGAGTACGACGTTGTGACCCTGGTTCGCCACATCGTCGGGCATCTCGTCGGCGAAGACGACTTGCCCGCGCCGGTCGCGAACGGCCTCGACCCGACGATCCGAGCCACGGAGCTGCCCCTCGTATGCAAGCTCGACCCCCTCGATCCCGCGTCCATCGATGTCCGCGAACCCGACGAGGTGCGCCGCAAGATGGCGGTTCGGATAGAAGCGACGCGACTCCGTCGTGAGGCCGATGCCCGGAATGTCGAGCTCGGCGATTCGGGTCGCTTCGTGGGGCGTCACGTGCCGGTCGATCCACACGAAGTAGCGATCAGTCCCGAGACGCTTGGTCAGCCGCTCGGCGTCCACGTCGAGAACGGCCGCCAGGCGTCGTGCTGTGCGGGCTGGATCTTGGTCCATCGCCCGCAACCGCTTGGGATTCGCGTAGACGCTGTCGACGTCGACGCTCACGGCCAGCTCCGCGCCCTGACGGTCGTAAATCGCACCCCGCCGAGGAGATACTCGCAGCTCCCGCAGGTGCTGCCCCTCCGCCATCTCGCGGAGCCGGTCACCACCGACGACTTGGAGCTGGAACGCGCGCACGACGACCAGCATCGCAACACAGAGCAGGCTCACGCCGAGCATCGCGATCCGCGCACGGAACCATCGATGACGACGGTTGGTGCGCGATTTCATCGCAGTCTCCCGGAGGCGATAGGAGACCGATCTTCGCTCATCGTGACGATGCGCGTGGGCTTCGGGACTTCCATCCCCAGGGTCCCACGCGCGATGGTTTCGACACGGCCGCTTTGTCGAAGAGTGGCCGCCTCGATCGAAAGAAGACGTCGGTCTTGCAAGAGTTCACGCTGTCGTGCTCGCTCGTCACTCACCTCGTAGCCAAGCCGCACCGTTTCGAAGCGAATCCCGAGGTGCACCACGAACGCGGCGGCTGTCGCGAACACGGCGACGCACCACAGCGGGAGGAAGCGCTGCTTCATGCTTCCCCTCGTACATGCCTGGCGGCACGGAGCTTCGCGCTACGCGAGCGTGGATTGCTGTCACGCTCCTCGTCTTTCGCGACGATGGGCCGTTTGGTCAGGGGTTCGAGCTCGGGCGTATCGCGAAAAGCGTGCTTCACCAGTCGATCCTCGAGCGAATGGAAACTGATCACGGCGGCGACCCCGCCCTCTCGAAGCAACGATGGCAACTGGGCTAGCAACGCCTCGAGCTCTTGGAGCTCCTCGTTGACCGCGATCCGAAGCGCCTGAAACGTACGCGTCGCGGGGTCGATCCGCCCACGCCTCGGTCCGGTAGCCTTGTGAATGGCGCGGACGAGGTCCGTCGTCGTGTCGAGCTCCCCTTCTTCGTACGCCCGTCGCAGCGAGCGGGCGATCCGCCGAGAACGGCGCTCTTCTCCGTACTGATAGATGATGTCGGCGAGTTCATCCGCGCTGCTCGCGGCGATCACGTCGAGGGCGGTGTCACCTTCGCTCGGATCCATGCGCATGTCGATGGGGCCGTCTTGGTGCATCGCGAATCCGCGATGACCCTGGTCAAGTTGGGCCGAGCTGACGCCCAGGTCCGCAACAAGGCCATCCACGGCGTCGATGCCGAGCGCGCCCAGCACGTCACCGAGTTCGCGGATGCGCGCCTTCCTCACCACGGCGCGGTCCCCGAACGGTTGAAGGGTGGCCGTCGCTTCCCGGAGGGCAGCCGGATCCCGGTCGGTTGCGACGAGCCGACCGTCCGGAGCGCTGCGTTCGAGAATCTCGCGCGCGTGACCACCACCACCGACCGTCACATCGGCGTAGACGCCCCCAGGTACCGGTTCGAGGCACTCGAGAACCTCATCGAGGAGCACGGGCGTATGCGAGAAGCCCGTCACAGGCCGAGCTCCGCAAGCCGCTTGGCGATCGCCAGTCGATGGTCTTGGTCGGCGAGTGCGTTCTCGCGCAGGCTCTCGAACGTGGCCTTCGACCAGAGCTCGATATGGCGTCCCATCCCCGCCCAAAGCGCGTCCCGCTTGAGCCCGGCATGTTTGCGGAGCGCCGCCGGAATCAGCAGTCGTCCCACCTTGTCGATGTCGCACTCGACCGCACCGGACACGTAGATGCGCCTGAGCATGACGACCTCGGGATCGAACTGGGGAAGCGCGGCGAGACGCTCCTCAAACTGGATCCACTCCCCCATTGGATAGGCGACGAGACACGCGTCGAGGCCCGTGGTGAGCACGACTTGGCTGTCGTCTCTTGCGGACATGACCTCACGAAACCGAGACGGCACGGACGTGCGGCCCTTGGCGTCGATGCTGTGTTCGTAGCGTCCTCGGAACAAATGCGGCTCGCGTCTCTCGTTGGGGGTTAAAAGCGGGGTTATTGGCACTTGATCCCACTAGTTCCCACTGGACCGGAAACTAAGGCGCTGATGGCCCCAATGTCAACTTCTTTCTTCGTCCCAAGTGATGGAATTCAATACTTTTTTGCCCGTGGGGGAAGCGGTGCGTGGACCGGGCGCCCGTCGCTGGGAAATCGGCCCGGCCAACCCCGAAACGGATGGCGCCGGGGAGGCCGTTCCCGAGACCGAGAGATCTGGCTGCTGTGGCATTTTCATGGCCCAGATGCGCCAGTTCCGCCCCTTGGGTGCCATGCTACCCTGATGGCCTTGGATCCAGTGGACGAAGCGTGGGGCGGCGTGGAAGCCGAGTGGGAAAGCGACGAGGCGCATCGGCGGTTCGTCGGGGTATGCGTCGCGCTCGATCGGCTCCCAGAGGCTGGGAAACGCTACCGGGAGGTTCGTGAGCGCGACCCGGCTCGCCAAGAGGCCGCGTCCGCGCAGATCGACAAACTCCTCGTCCTGGCGACCCAACGTCTCGAGGACACACGTGCGACCCCCTCGGTGTCCGATCACAAAAGGACCATCCAGTGGGTCGCGTTCGCTATCATGATGGGGTTGATGGCCGTCGCTTGGTGGATGCTGCGAGGCTGAGTGAGGAGCATCAAGGGGGCGTCACGAAATGCAGGTCGATTTCGCCGCGAAGGAGCTCACCGTCAAGTTGGTCTACTACGGCCCGGCGCTCAGCGGAAAGACCACCAACCTTCGCGCCCTCCACTGGCTGACGACACCCGAGACGTGTGGCGAGCTCATGACGCTCGAGACCCAGAACGACCGAACGCTGTTCTTCGACATGCTGCCCGTCACCGTCGACTCGAAGACCGGCCTCAAGGTGAGACTCAAGCTCTTCACGGTTCCTGGCCAGGTGATGCACGATGCCACGCGACGACTCGTCCTCCAGGCAGCCGACGGCGTCGCGTTCGTCGCAGACTCTCAGAAGAGCGAGGCGGAAGCCAACCGCGAATCGTTCGCCAATCTGAAGGAGAATCTTCGAGAGATAGGGATCGATCCGGAGGAGATCCCGATCATCATCCAGTTCAACAAGCGGGACCTCGATGAGATCCGCTCTGACGAAGAGCTGGCTGAGCTCGCCGCCCGGAGCAAGGCGACGATCTACAAAGCGATAGCGACCCGTGGATACGGGGTCGTGCCGACGCTGCTCGGCCTGATACGGGAGACCTGGAACCATTTGGAACGGCAACACGGGCTCGAGGACAAGTTCGGCATTGGCGCAGTGAGTCTGATGACGGAAATAGAGTCGAAGCTCAAACACGACCCGAGGCTGCGAGAACGATGACCCCGGAGTATCCGGCCGAGGGGGACCTCATTCTAGGCGACGTCGTGCGCCTCGAGCATGTGTTGGATCGGGACGCCGTCGGCAAGGTATGCAGGTCGTTCTTCGCGCTCTTCGGCCTCCCGGTTCGGGTCATCGCACACGACGGCGAGTTGCTCGCAGACGTCCACCAGGATCGCCCGCTTTGCCGGTACCTGAACTCCTTTGGTTCTGGCGAACGCGCGTGCGACAACACCGTCGGGGACGTGCGGAATGTCGCCCCGGCCAGAGATTCGGTCGTTCATCCGTGCTTCTCCGGCGCCGCCTACCACGTCACCCCGATCGAGTACCAAGGCCGCGCGGTGGGACGCTTCGTGATCGGCCCTTACGTTCCCGCGGAAGCCGACGAGGCGCCGGCGTCACTGCTCGCCGTCGACCCTTCACTCGATGCTCGAACGGCCCTCTCGCATTTCGAGGCGATGCCGCGAGTGGCTCGTGACGTCGCCGCCAAGCTCGCCGCCCACCTACGGGGGACTCTCGAGATCCTGGTGTTCTCCGGTCATCGAACACAACTTGCCTCGACGATGCAGGTCGCCAACGTCCGCGAGAACTACCGTGAGTTGGCAGAGAAAAATGAGCGGTTGAGGGCATCGTTCGAGGAGCTGCAAGAGCTCGACAAGCTGAAGTCGAGCTTCCTTGCGACCGTCAGCCACGAGCTGCGCACCCCACTCACGTCGATCATCGGCTACACCGAGATGCTGGAGAGTGGTGCGGCTGGGACCTTGAGCGACGGGCAGTCCGAGTTCTTGGGGACCATTCGCCACAAGGCCGATCAACTCCTCGGGTTGATCGGCCGACTGCTCGACCTCGGTCGACTCGAGGCCGACACGATGAAGCTTCACAAGGAGGCGGTTGACGCCCGCGGCCTCCTGTCCGACGTGGGTTCCACCATCGTGCCTGCGGCGAACCGCCGAAACATCGTCCTCGACATCGACATTCATGACGACACCCCAAAGCTCTTCGGAGACCCGGTTCGGCTTCGGCAGATCGTTCTCAATCTCGCGGAGAACGCCGTGAAGTTCACGCCGGAGGGCGGGAACATCGCGCTCTTGGCGGCGCCGGGCACGATCGATACGGGCGTCGGCGGTGGGCTCGGCGAGGCGCTCTTCAGCAGCAGCCGGACGGCCGTGGTTCTGACGGTCCGCGATAGCGGGCGCGGCATCCCCGAAGAACAGGTAAGCAGAATCTTCAACGCCTTTTATCAGATCGACGGTGGGACGACGCGCGAGCACGGGGGAGCGGGGCTTGGGCTCTCGATTGCGAAGCAACTGGTGGACGCCCACGATGGTCGAATCGAGGTGACCAGTGTCGTGGGAGAAGGCACTGTGTTCGTGATCACCCTCCCCGCCGCCGAAGATCATGGATGACGAGTTTGCGAAGATCGACTGGCTGAGCACCCATCTCGGCCCAGCGCTGCCGAGTCTCTCGCGTGTACTCGTGGGCATCGGAGACGATGCGGCAGTCGTCGACTTCGAAGGGAAGCCCGTCGTCGTGACCGTCGACACACAGGTCGAAGGCGTTCACTTTCGACGATCGACGATCACCCCTGCGGACCTCGGCGTACGCGCGTTGATCGCTGCCGCGAGCGACGTCTGGGCGATGGGCGCGACGCCAACCACAGCCGTCGTCGCCATTACCCTGCCGGAGGAGTTCGAAGATGCCGACTTCCGCTCGCTGATCGACGGAGTCCGGGAGGGGTCGAACCTGATCGGGTCGTCGGTCGTCGGCGGCAACCTCAGTCGCGCCGCGCAACTGACGATCACGACCACGGTACTCGGGGCGACGGCTGCCCCCGCCATTCGCCGAGACGGCGCGTCCGCGGGAGACCGGATCTACGTGACCGGCACATTGGGCGGCGCGGCGTTGGGCCTCCAGCTGATCGAACGCGACGCCGATCTCGAATCATTCGGCGAATTCGTGCGTCGGTGGCGACGCCCCCCAACGCATCGAGGTTTCGAGTCCCTGTTGCGCACGGCCGCGACGGCAGCCATCGACGTATCGGATGGCTGCCTGCAGGACCTCGGACACGTTTGCCGAGCTTCGGGTACCGGCGCCACGATCCGGGCAGACGCGCTACCGCTCGCACCGAAGTTCGAAGAGGCGTGCCGCGCCCTCGATCTCGACCCACGCTCGGTGGCCCTCAACGGCGGCGAAGACTACGAGATCTTGTTCACCGCACCGGCTGAGGTCGAACCACTGGAGGGGTCGACGTGGATCGGGGATGTGACGTCCGAACCGCGCGTGGTGGTCGAAGATGGTCGTGGACGCGAAATCGAACCCGGCGCCGCCGGCTACCGTCACTTCTCGTAGAGCCAGCAAGCGCGACGCTCTTCGTCGAATCGCGCCGCTCCTGCTGTCTCGGCCGCAACGACGCCGTCCACCGAGTCGCCCGAGTCCACCGCGGTTCGGAACTCGCTCCCGCCCGTCAGTAGATCGATCGCTGGGCGATCCGAGACGAACTCGTACTCTTCGGTCCTCCAGCGATCGGTTGGCTCGACACGCACGAGCGCCGCCCCGAGCATCCGAAGATAGGCTTGGTAGGGTCGAAACACCCAAGCGTCGGTGACGTGCACCTGGACACCGACGCACGTTTGCCCAGCATGTTTCTGAAACGTGGGCGTAAACTCGAGCGGACGGAGACGCGCCCCCGGCGTATCGAGCGAGAGCAGCGGGGCGAGATCGAGCCGGGGCGCGCCCCAGACCTCGAATGGACGGGTCGTCCCTCGCCCTTCCGACAGCCGCGTCCCTTCGATGAGACACCCGCCCGGATACACGATCGCTGTGTCGAGCGTCGGCATGTTGGGCGAGGGCATCACCCAGGGAAGACCGGTCTGTTGCCAGGACATCGATCGCTGCCAGCCCCTCATCGGCACCACGACCAGCGACTCCCGATCCAGTCCCTCCCGCACGCGCACCCACTGAAGGAGCTCAGCGATCGTCAGCCCATGACGCACAGCGACCGGGTAGAGGCCCACGAACGACAGAAACCCCTCACGTTGCGGCGCACCCTCGACGCGGACCCCGCCGAGCGGATTGGGCCGATCGAGGACGACCGTCGTGACGCCCGCAGCCGCCGCATGCTTCAGCATCAGCGCGGCCGTCCACACATACGTGTAGTACCGAGAGCCCACGTCTTGTAGGTCGATCACCACGGCATCGAGGCCTTCGAGCCATTCAGGCCGCGGAACGAGATCATCCTCAGACTCTCCGTACAAGGAGTGGGTCGGGACCGCCTCGCCTTGTGCACCCAGCACGCCCACCATGTCTTGAGCCGCTCCGCTGAAGCCATGTTCGGGCCCAAAGACGGCCTCAAGCTGACCTCCGGCGCGCGTTACCACGGCGCGCGCAGGCCGTAGTTCTCGATCCACACTCGCCGCATGGGCCAGTAGCCCGACCTTGCGACCCCGAATCAGGCGCACTGCATCCGAGTCATCACTCGTCAATCGGTCGAGGCCTGTCTGGACGACGCTCAAGCCGACTCCCCGGTAGACTCCCCCACCTGGGGCGACTCTTGGGACTCCCCAGCCAGAAGGTAGAGAAGCGCCATGCGCACGGAGACACCGGCCTCCACCTGATCGAGCACGACGCTGCGTTCGCTGTCCGCGACCGCACTCTCGATCTCGACGCCACGGTTCATCGGCCCGGGGTGCATGACGATCGCGCTTGGCTTGGCCATCTCGAGGGAACGGGGCCCGATGCCAAAGGTCCGGGCGTACTCGCGAAGGCTCGGCAGAAGCGCGCCTTCGAGGCGCTCCCTCTGAATCCGCAACACCATGACCACGTCGGCGTCGGTCAGCGCGTCGTCCAGCCGGTCATAGACTTTCGCGCCGAGGGAATCGGCGGCCGGAGGGAGCAAGGTTCGTGGACCGACGAAGCGCACCTCGCATCCAAACAGACGAAGGAGTTGGGCGTTCGAGCGCGCTACGCGAGAGTGAGCGATATCGCCGCAAATGGCGACGACCAAGTTGTCGAGGCCGCCTTTGTGCCTGCGGATCGTGAATGCGTCGAGCAGCGCTTGGGTTGGATGCGCGTGCATCCCGTCGCCCGCGTTGATCACGCTGCAATCGACCTTCGAAGCGACGTAGCCGGGGGCTCCGGAGGCACCGTGTCGCATCACCACGACGTCGGGGTGCATCGCTTCGAGCGTCTTGCAAGTGTCTTGAAGCGTCTCGCCCTTCTTCACGCTCGACGCGGACACGTTCATGTTGATGACATCTGCACTCAGGCGCTTGCCCGCGAGCTCGAACGAAGTTCGGGTACGTGTCGAGGCTTCGTAAAACAGATTGATGACGGTCTTCCCGCGGAGCGTCGGAACCTTGCGGACCGGGCGGCGCGAGACCTCGAAGAACGCCTCGGCGGTGTCGAGGATCCTATCGACGTCGGCCCGCGTCAGGCCGTCGATGTCGAGTAGGTGACGGTGCGCATAGGGTTCCATCAGTCGGCTCCGGTGAGGACCACGCGGTCAGGACCTGCCGCGTCGATCCAGACGTCGAGACGGCCACCCTCTTCGACTTCAATCGTCTTGCCGACGAAGTCAGGAGCTACCGGAAGCTCCCGTCCGCCGCGGTCGCAGAGCACGGCAAGCCAGACACGGGCCGGTCGACCGTGGTCTTGGAGGCACTCGATGGCCGCTCGAACGGTCCGTCCAGACTGCAAGACATCGTCGATCAGTACGACGTGCCTGCCGGTCACATCGAAGGGAATATCGGTCGGACCGATCTTGGGGTTGGGCAGCGCTGTGGCAGCGTCGTCGCGATAGAGCGAAATGTCGACCGTCCCAACGGGCGGCGAAGAACCCTCTGCGTTCGCGATCTCATCGGCAATCCGGGTCGAGAGGGCCACACCGCCTCGTCGGATCCCCACGAGGGTAAGGTCTTCGATGCCTGACGTCGCCTCGAGGATCGCAACGGCCATGCGTCGGACACTGCGTCGAATCGCATCCGCATCGAGGACGACCTTCTGGGTTCGAGCCACGCTCGGCCGAGTGTGTTGGAAAAAAACCTGGGCTTCAACCCTACGCTACCGACAAGCCACCATCGACGACGACGAGGCTGCCAGTCTGCCAAGGATGATCGAGTAATCCCAGGATCACATCGGCGATTTCGTCAGGCTGGCCGAGCCGGCCAAGCGGATGAAGCGCCCGAAGCGAATCGAGCTGAGCCTGGACCTCCGCGTCGAGATCGGGACCCTCCAGAGGTGGGTCTCCGGGACCACGCCTCGGCGCCCGAACCATCTCGGTGTCGACCACGCCCGGAAGTACCGCATTGACCCGAATCCGGCTGGCCGCAAGCTCGAGGGCCAACGTCTTGGTGATCGCATTGAGCGCTGCCTTCGTCGCGGCGTACACGGCGGTTGTGGCTGCGGCGCGCTCCGACAGGGTGCTCGAGACATTGACGATGGCGCCGCCGCGCCCCTGAAGGTTCTCGGCGACGTACTGCGACAGAAAAAGCGGCGCGAGCCAGTTGATGCGGACTTGAAGGTCGACCGCATCGCGAGAGATCGCGCCGACCGATTCGTAACGAGCCACGCCGGCACAATTGACCAGGCCGTCGAGCCCATCGAAGGCCGCGACGGCTGCGTCAGCCAGCTTGCCGAGCGCGTCCGTCCGACCGAGATCCGTCACGACGACGCGCACTCGGTCGGGCGCCAGGGCGCGGACCTCCTCGAGTTTCGCGTCGTCGCGTCCGACAGCGACCACCCGACCTCCCCGCTCGAGGATCTTGCGCGCGGTAGCCCTCCCGATCCCGCGGCTGGCGCCGGTGACGAGAACCCGGCCCGCCGAGACACTCATGCGAGCCTCGCGGGCTGTGCCGGGGCCCACGGCGGCTCCGCCGGCACCGCGGCCGGCTCCCCATCCACCTCGATCTCGTCCTCCTCGATGAAGCGGGGCGAATCGACGCAAAGGATGGTCTGCGTCCGATCGGTCGGGTTGTGATAGGTATGCGCGGCCCCGAGTGGCCATCGGTGGACCGTGCCGGGGCTACAGGGTTCCCCTTGGCAAAGCAGTCCGTCGCCCAGGACCATCTCCGCTTCGCGCATCTGCCGATGAAGATGAAGTGGAATCGAGCGACCCGGCGCGATATTCAGCCGGTAGATGCCCGCGTCCTGGGTCTCGTGAATGATGTCAACCGTCCCGAACGCCTTCGTCTCCACCGCGAGAGCGCACCACTGCGCGTCTCGCTCAATCTCGAGCGAAGGGATCGCGCGCCCTTCAAGTGCGTTGGGCTTGGTGAGGCGAATACGAACCGAGCAAACTTGAGGTCGGCGGCCTCGCACCACCGGCGGCGCGAGAAGGTACCGAGCAAGAACGTGCGCGGCGGTCTCGAGCATCTTGAACCTACAGCTCCGCAGAAGGAATACGAGCTCTGACGCTGTCGACGCGTAGTCGACCGTCGATGCGAAGCTCTCGCGCGTACCCGCTTCTTCCGTGTCGAGGCGCAGCTCAACATCGACGCGTAGCGGTTGAGGCGTGTCCCGTTCATGGGGATACACGCCAACGACACAGTCGACGTCGAGCGCCTCGATCCGCAGCACATCCATGTGGCAAGGCTATCGCATTTGGCGACTTCTGCTAGAGTGCGCCATGGACCCGAGGCGTCCGGACCCAACGAGCGACACGCAGGCCCTCACCGCGTTTCGTCCAGTCCCACGGACCGGTGTGATTTACGTGACGGTGGAGGCGCAGAAGCGCGGCTTCCAGTTCGACGCGCCGGGCTGGTGCAACCTCGGTCAGGGGCAACCTGACACAGGCCCGATCCCTGGAGCCCCCGAGCGGGTCTCACAGATCGACGTCCTCGGCCAAGACCTCGACTACGCACCCGTGCCGGGCCTGTGGGAACTTCGGGAAGCGGTCGCCGACTTGTACAACGGCCTCTTTCGACGAGGGATGAAGTCCCAGTACTCCGCCGAAAACGTAGGCATCGCGGGAGGTGGCCGTGTCGCTGTGATGCGCGCCTGCGCGGCGGTGGCCCCTATTCACCTTGGCCACTTCATCCCCGACTACACCGCATACGAAGAGTTGCTCGATGTCTTTCGAAGGTTCCTACCGATCCCGTTGCTTCTCGACCCCGAGTCGGGCTACGAGTTCACGGCAGCTCGGCTCGAGCGCGAGATCCTCGGCCTCGGTCTGAACGCGATTCTCTTGAGCAATCCATGCAACCCGACAGGCAAGGTGGTCCGTGGCGACGTGCTCGAGGGCTGGGTGAGCCGCGCTCGTCATCTTGGCTGTGCGCTCATGCTCGACGAGTTCTATTCACACTACATCTGGACGGGCGACGAACCGATCGTGAGCGCGGCGAAATACGTCGAGGACGTCGAGGCTGACCCCGTCATCGTGTTCGACGGGCTCACCAAGAACTGGCGATACCCTGGCTTTCGGGTGAGCTGGATCCTGGGGCCGAAACGCGTCATCGAATCGGCGGCAAGTGCTGGCTCTTTCCTCGACGGCGGCGGAGTTGCGCCGATGCAGCGAGCGGCGATCGATTTGGTTCAGCAGACACCCACGCTGACCGAAACCTCGGCGCTGCGCGGCGAGTTCAGTCGGAAGCGCGACTTCCTCGTGGGTGCGCTTCGCGACCTCGGAATCACGTTCGACCTCGAACCCGAGGGCACCTTCTACGCGTGGGGGAACCTCGGGAGTTTGCCGGACTCGATTCGCTCGAGTGATGCGTTCTTCCAATCTGCACTCGACCGCAAGGTCATCTGCGTTCCAGGTCACTTCTTCGACGTGAACCCAGGCAAGCGACGGACGGGCCGACCCTCACGATTCGCCAACCACGTTCGATTCTCGTTCGGTCCGCCGATGCCAGTGCTCGAAAAGGCGGTAGCGAGGCTCGCGGAGGTCATCGGCGACGCGGGCTAGCCCAAGCTCCCCTGGCCGTCGGCGCGGTTTTTTTGGGCCATCGTCATATGTAGGCGATCATCTTACATATGACGACATCTTCGGCGGCCGCGACGCAAGTCGAGCAGACTCCCCAGGAACCGGCGCCCTTCGTCAAGTGGGCCGGGGGCAAGGGGCGTTTGCTAAGCCAGCTGCGCCCACTTCTGCCGCCGGGCGCGGCGCGCATGCGGCACGTCGAACCCTTCGTCGGTGGCGGCGCACTCTTTTTCTCGCGCCGCCCGGAGCGCGCGTTGCTCACCGACATCAACCCAGCGTTGATCGCGGCGTACACGGCCATTCGCGACGATGTCCAGAGCGTCATTCATTCTCTTGGTCTGTTGGCGCGACGGCATTCGAAGGAGCGCTACTACGAGGTACGAAGCCGGTACAACGAAGCGAGGCGCCTCTCACGACCCACCCGGGCGGCGATGTTCATCTACCTGAACAAGACCTGTTTCAATGGCCTCCACCGTGTGAACCGCAAAGGTGAGTTCAACGTTCCCGTCGGTTCGTACAAGAGCCCGAAGATTCTCGACGAGGCAAGGCTCCGAGCCGCGAGTGTGGCGCTCGAGCAGGCGAACCTCCAGTGTGCGGGGTTCGAGGAACTCGTCGAGTCTGCCAAGCCGGGCGACTTCGTATACTTCGACCCTCCCTACGAGCCGGTGTCGACGACCTCAAGCTTCACGTCGTACGCGAGCGGCGGCTTCTCGAGAAACGATCAAACGCGTCTCAGGGACGTGTACCGTGACCTCGACCGCCGTGGCTGCAAGTTGATGCTGTCGAACAGCGATGTCCCCTTCATCCGCGAACTCTACGCCGACTTTCGGATCGACACCGTCGCTGCGCCACGCGCAATCAACTGCAACGCGCGCGGACGCGGCAAAGTCAGCGAAATCGTCGCTCGCAACTACTGAGCCTTTAGAACCTCTCTCGAGCTACCCCGAGTCTAGACTTTGGCTGGGACGGGGCGCCTGGGTCGCGACCAGGGCCGCCAAGGGCGCGAGGATGGCCGCGAAGCTCGCGAGCGCGACGTGCAGCGTATGGTCCCCGCCCAAGAGATGGGTCGTCAGCAGGCCGACCAGCGCCGGGCCCACGCCGAGGCCCAACATGTTCGCCGCGAACAGCAGAACCGCTGACGCGAGCGCCCGCATTTCATTCGGCGTCGACGTCTGAAGGGCCGCGATGGCAGGCCCATAGTAGCTACTCATCAGGAACAGGATGGGCGCAGCCATCCAAAGGGCCCCCTCCACGGTGGGCATGAACGGACCGACGACGCCCGGAACGACCCAGGCGACCGCGGCGATGGCGACGACACGAAGGTTGGGGTCCGTCACGCGACCTCGAAGCCGCTCCGCCAGCAGGCCGCCCGACAATGCGCCAAGGCTCCCAGCGACGACGAAGATCCAGCCGAACACCGGCCCGATCTCACTCGGGTCAGCACCGAAGCGACGAATCAGCATCTCGACGTACCAAGTGATCGTGCCGTACCCGAGAATGGAGAGCAGAGACACGCTCCCGATGATCGCCAAGTACGTGCGCGCGTGGCGTCGAAAGTAGCCGAGCACTTCGCGAAGTGGGAGCTCTGCGCCGCTTTCGACGAGGCGCCCCTTGCGCGAAGGCTCCCGCATGGTCCATGCGAGGGCGCCCACCACGAACCCCGGAAGGCCCACGACGACGAACGTGAGTTGCCAGGGACGCAAAGTGCCGACCCAGGGCAACGCCACGGCCGTGTCTCCCACCGCACCGAGCACCCACCCGCCGACCATGTAGGCCATGCCGCCACCGATGGTGATCCCAAGCGTATAAATCGACAGCGCGCGTGGCAGTCGATGCGCCGGAAAGAGGTCGCTCAGAAGCGAATGGGCAGAAGGAGACAGTGCGGCCTCGCCGACGCCGACGCCCATGCGCGCGACGAAAAGGCCTCCAAAGCTCTTCACGACGCCGCAGAGGCAGGTCATCAAGCTCCAGAAGAGGACCCCGACCCCCACGATCGTTCGGCGCGTCCGACGATCGGCGAGGCGTGCGATCGGCACCCCGAGGAGCGTGTAGAAGAGCGTGAACGCAAGTCCGTGAAGGAGGCCGTACTCAAAGTCACTGATGTCGAACGACTCACGAATGGGACCGACGAGGATCGCCATCACGTTTCGGTCGATGAACGAGAGAATGTAGGCCAGCAACAAGACTGCCAGCGTCCAGTTGGCACGACTTGAGGGCCCGGAATCTCCAGCAGTGCCTTCGCTCATGGCCGACATACCTAGCGGGGCCGGCCCGCAGCGCGCTGGGTCGCTTCGTCGTAAGGGCAGTGACGGCAGCCCGTGCCACAGCACTTGCCTCGGGCACGCAAGAACGAAGCTGTCATGACGAAGAGACCGGTGACTGGGTCGAGATACCCGTCTTCACCGCGCGCCACCGCTTCGTCATGCGCGTTTCGGATCCTCTCGTCCAGCAGTGACACGGGGCCGACTTTGGCCCGTTTGGCGCCGCGCCGCTACTCGAGGCTGATGCGTGAGGCGCGGATGAATTCGGCCGTGGCGGGGTGATCGCTGTGAAGGAGCTCTTCCGGGGTACCGGTGGCCGCAATCTGACCCTGATGCAAGAAGTTAAGTTGGTCCGCGATACGTACGACCGAAGCCATGTCATGACTGATCACCACCGAGGTGACGCCGAACAAGTCCTCGGCTTCGGTGATCAGGTCGTCCACCATCTCGGTGGTGATCGGATCCAGGCCTGTCGTGGGCTCGTCGTAGATGAGGATCTCGCTCTCGACGATCATCGCGCGCGCAACTGCCACGCGCTTCTGCATGCCACCGGAGAGCTCCGACGGCATTTTGCGGGCAGCCGAGGCGATCCCGAGACCTGCCAGGCGTTCCATCACCCGCGCCCGGATCTCTTTTCGTGACATGTCGGTGTGTTCTCGAAGTGGAAACGCGACGTTGTCAAAGACGCTCATCGAGTCGAACAACGCGGACATCTGAAACACCATCCCGAAGGTGCGCCGTCCGTTGTCGAGCGCGAGACCGGAGAGCTTCGCGAAGTCGACTCCGTTGACCAAAATCTCTCCCGAGTCGGGCTTTTCGAGGCGGATGAGCTGCCGCATGAGGACGCTCTTGCCCGACCCCGACGGGCCGATGATGAGGTTGGTCTTTCCACGATGGATGTCGAGTGACACCCCGCGCAATACGTGGTGGTCGTCGTACGACTTGTGGAGGTCGCGGATGCGAACATGGATGGGGTCACTCACGACATCGGCAGGCGCAGTCGGCCGAGTCGGGCGCATCAGGTTGCGACGGAAGATCTTCATCAGAGGAAGCCTTCTCCAAGCACCAGGCTCGTCACGAGGTAGTCCAACATCAGGATGGCAATCGCGCTGTGCACCACCGACCGGTTGGTTGCGCGCCCGACGCCGGCCGCCCCACCCTTCGCGTAGAACCCTTGTCGGCAAGCGATGAGGCTGACGACGACCCCAAAGACCATGGCCTTGATCAAGCCTTGCGAGACGTCGTCCCAATCAACCAACCACTGAAGCCGATCCATGAAGACACCTGGGTCGAGGCCAAGCAAGAAGACCGCGACGCAGAACGCGCCGAATACGCCGACCACGTCGAAGAGCATCGTGAGTACGGGGACCATGACGAACCCAGCGACCAACCTTGGCACGACCAGGTACTGAACCGGGTTGACGGCCATGGAGACCAGCGCGTCGATCTGATTGGTCACCCGCATCGAACCGAGCTCGGTCGTCATCGCGCTGCCCGCGCGGCTCGTGACCATGAGGGCGGCGAATACGGGCCCGACCTCGCGGGCCAAGGCGAGGCCGATCACAGCCCCCGTTTGGTTCTCTGCTCCGAAATCGCGAAACCCGTCCACAAGCTGCAACGCCAAGACCCCACCGACGAAGAGCGCGGTCAGCGACACGATAAAAAGTGACCCGATCCCGATAAACTCCATCGCGGAGACGAAGAGCCGGCCCCGAAACGGTGGCCGCACGGCCCAGAACAGCGACTCGGTCAGCAGGCGAAAGAGCGCGCCCACCTCGACGAAGGGGGCGAGCAAAAGGCGCAGGATCCAATCGCGTGCGGCCCGCAGCCCTCGTTGAACGCGGTCCTCCCGGGCGGAGGAAGACGCTGTCGGGGCGGCGTCAGTCACGCCGCTTCATAGCACGGTTTCGCGCACGGAAGTCAGCCGTCGAGATATACGCGGGGCACCCGACGGGACACATTCGTCAAGACTTCGTAGGGAATCGTACCCGTGTTACGCGCCAGATCCCGGGCATCGAGCGCCTCTTGCCCCTGGCTCCCCAAGAGCAAGACCTCATCGCCGAGTGTCACGTCGGGAACGGCCGACACGTCCACGGTCGTGAGGTCCATCGACACGTTCCCCACGAGGGGACAGCGCCGGCCTCGCACCAGCACCTCCGCACGATTCGAGGCCGACCGCATGAGGCCGTCCCCGTAGCCGAGCGGAATCGTTGCAAGTCGGGTTTCTCGCCTCGCGACAAACGTCCTCCCGTATCCCGCGGTCTCGCCAGGTCTGAGGTTCCGCAGTCGGATCACTTCGGTGCGCCATCGCATCGCGGGCTCGAGCGACGCGGGCACTGACTCGGCGCCGGGGTAACCGTAGAGCGCCAGACCCGGGCGAACCCAGTCGTACCGCGCCTCGGGGTGTCGAAAGAGCCCAGGACTATTGGCAGCGTGCCGCACGACCGGCTCGTGCCCGTACCGACGCACCAGTCCGTCCGCTCGTTCGAAGGCGTCGAGCTGGACCGCGACGAACTCCGGGTCCGCATCCGCCGTCGACAAGTGGGTCATCAGCCCGACGATACGGATCGAAGGGTAGGCGCGTAGCCCGGCGAGAAAATCCGTGAGAACATCGAACGGAACGCCGAGCCTGCCCATGCCCGTATCCACCTTGAGGTGAACGTCGACGCGACGGTCGCCGCACGCCGCTTCGAAGGCGGCAGCCTCGTCGAGCTCGTACAAGACCGGAGTCAGCCCCGCTGCGACGACCTCTCGATGGGCCCCGCCGTGGATCCCGTTCAACACGAGGATGGCACGATCAATTCCGGACTCGCGGAGCTCCAAACCCTCCTCGGCAAGGGCGACACCGAACCCGTCAACCCGCTCGGCCTGCAACTTCCTCGCGACGGGGACGATGCCGTGGCCGTATGCATCGGCCTTGACGACGGCCAAGACTTTGGCCCCGCCGACGGCCTCACGAACGACGCGCAAGTTACGTGCGATCGCGTCGAGGTGGATCTCGGCACGGGTAGGACGCAGCGAAGCGTCCGCTTCCTGAGTCTTCGGGCGTCGTGGCTTCGCAGAACCTGTCGGCACGGGTTCTGGCTAGTGGGTGGGATTGATCGGGTCAAGCATTGGCGTCGCGCGGACTCGCGACTACGCTCCAGTCAGCATGAAACGGACCGCGCCGACGAAGACGCCCGCGGGCCCGAAGGCCGAAGGACGTTCGGTGGCGGCCTTGTGGGGAGGCATGTTCCTCGGCGGCGCGCTCGCCATGGCCCTGCTCGTCGGGCAGAGCTGCGAGACGCCGGCCGAGGAAACGGTCACCCCGGTCGAGTTCGAGCCGTCTGAACCCGAGCGACCCGAGATCGAGTCGCTCCGAGCGCGCGTCGTCGAGCGCTACCCGCACGACGTGACCGCATTCACCCAAGGCCTCCTTTGGGCCGACGACGGTCTCTACGAAAGCACTGGTCAGTATGGCGGTTCGACCTTGCGACGCGTCCGTTTGCGCGATGGCAAGGTGCTGGCCGAACGAGAACTCAGCCCACAGTTCTTCGGCGAGGGCCTGGCCCGTGTGGGCCAGCGGCTGATTCAGCTCACATGGCGCGAAGAGGTCGCCATCGTGTCCAGCATCGACGACCTTCAAGAAGAACGAACGATTCCGTACTCCGGCGAGGGTTGGGGACTCTGTCACGACGGAGAGGCACTCGTGATGAGTAACGGGTCCGCCACGCTCACGTTCCGCGACCCCGAAAGCATGGCGATCCGCGGCCGGGTCACCGTTCGTCGCGACGGAGTACCGGTGTCGCAGCTCAACGAGCTCGAGTGCGTTGACGGTGCGGTCTATGCCAACGTCTGGCGACGCCAAGAGATCCTCCGAATTGACCCAAGCACGGGCGAGGTGACCGGTGTGATCGACGCCAGAGGCCTCCTCTCCTCGCGAGAAGCACTCGCAGCCGACGTCTTGAACGGCATCGCGTATCGACCGGATACCGGAACGTTTCTGCTGACCGGCAAGTACTGGCCAGCTCTATTCGAGGTCGAGTTCGTCCCCCGATAAGCCTCGTGCACACGACTAGGACTCTGACGGCCGGCGGACCAGTTCTGGCTGGTAAGCTGCGAGCCTCGCTTCCATCACATCGATCGCCTCGGGATTGGTATCGATCATGCAGAAGCGCCGACCATGGCTCGCCGCAGCCGTCGCGGTCGTGCCACTGCCGGCGAAGAAGTCGAGGATGGTGTCGCCTGGATCGCTGTGAACCTTGACGATTCGCTCAAGGACGCCGAGCGGCTTCTGTGTCGGGTAGCCCGTCTTCTCCTTTCCACTGGTCGGGACGATGGTATGCCACCAAACGTCGGTTGGAGTCTTGCCGCGGGCTGCCTTCTCCTTGCCGACGAGGCCCGGCGCCATGTACGGGATGCGATCCATCTCGTCGAATCGAAAGACGTAGTCCTTCGGGTCACGGACGTACCAGAGGATCGTGTCGTGCTTGGCGGGCCAGCGGCTCTTGGGGCGGCCTCCAAAGTCGTATGCCCAAACGATCTCGTTCTGGAAGCACGCTCGGCCGAGTAGGCGATCGAGCGCAACCTTCACGTAGTGCACCTCGCGGTAGTCCAAGTGGACGAAGAGCGACGCATCGGGCGTGAGGCAAGGGAGCGCAGCCTCGATCCGCGTCAACAGAAACGCCAGGTAGTCGTCGAAGTCGTCTGCGTACGTGGGGCTCTCGACCCGCTCGACATCGTAGCGCCGCCCCCCAAACCCGGTACGCGACCCATCCTCCGAAGCCCGGACTTGGACCCTGGCGCGCGCTTGCGTCCGGCCGGTATTGAACGGCGGATCGATGTACGCCAACCTCGCAAACGCACGCGGGAGCGTCGGTAGGATCGCCGCGCTGTCGCCCTCGATGATCCGGTTCACTGCGCGAGCCTATCACCGGGAGGCGAGCCGTGCCCAGGATACCTAGGACGCTTGCGAGGCACGCACCTCGGCCCTACCCTCCGCCCCATGCGGCTTTTGGTCAACGGAGAGGAACGGCACGTCGACGCCAACACGACCGTCTCGGCGTTGCTTGCAACCCTCGGGCTCGCCGACCAGCTCGTCGCAGTGGAGCGCAATCAGGAAGTCGTTCCACGCGCCCAACACAGCTCCACCGAGCTTGCCGACGGTGACCAAGTCGAGGTGGTCCATTTCGTTGGAGGAGGATGAGTGGACAACGATCAACTCAGCATCGGGACATTCGAGTTTGCGTCCCGTCTCTTCACAGGAACCGGAAAGTACCCGAACCTCGACACCGCGGAGCGCGCGCTCCGAGCATCGGGGTGCGAAGTGGTCACCGTGGCGGTTCGCCGAGTCGATCTCCAAGCAACCGGCGACCAAACCATCATGCATGTGCTGCGCGAAGGTGGCTACACGATCCTCCCGAACACCGCAGGATGCTACACGGCCGACGACGCTGTCCGAACAGCGAGGCTAGCTCGGGAGCTTCTCGATACCCCGTTGCTCAAACTCGAGGTCATCGGCGACGAAAAGACCCTCTTCCCGGACGTGCCCGCAACCCTCGAGGCCGCTGAGACGCTGGTGAAGGATGGGTTCACCGTCCTCCCGTATTTCAACGACGATCCAATCGCCGCACGTCGTCTCGAAGACTTGGGCTGCGCAGCGGTGATGCCGCTCGCGGCGCCCATCGGAAGCGGGCTCGGGGTCCGCAATCCCTTCAACATCGAGATCATCGTCAAGCACGCAAGCGTCCCAGTCATCGTCGATGCGGGGGTGGGAACCGCATCTGACGCGGCTGTCGCGATGGAGCTTGGGATCGACGGCGTGCTGATGAATACCGCGATCGCGGGTGCGAACGATCCGGTCCGTATGGCAAGGGCCATGAAGCATGCTGTGGCTGCGGGAAGGGACGCGTTCTTGGCAGGACGGATTGCGAAGAAACTCTACGCCACCGCATCGAGTCCGCTCGAAGGGGTCATCGGCTCCGAACAAGACGGTCGCACGTAGGCGCTGGCAGAACGGATGGACGGCGCGCTCCCTCGCCTGTGGTTGATCACCGACCCCCAACATACGGGCGGGCCCATCGAGCCGCTTCGGCGCGCGCTCGCCGGAACCGAACGCCAGCGGGTTGGGGTTCAGCTTCGCGCGAAGAACGCGTCGGACCGCCAGGTCTTCGACTGGGGCCGGGAGTTGCGCGTGCTCACGAGGGAACGGGGGGCGTCTTTGGTGGTCAACGGACGCGCGGATATCGCCGCTCGGATCGAAGCCGACGGGGTCCACCTCGGCGAACGTGGCCTCTCGGTTGCGCAGACTCGGAAGCTCGTTTCGTCGTCGATGTGGATAGGGGTGTCGAGACACGATCAGGCGGGGCTGACCTCGGCCACCGACGCTGGGGCCGACTACGGGTTCCTCAGCCCGGTCTTCGAGGTCCCCGGCAAGAACCGCCCTCTTGGGATCGAGGGCTTCGGCAAGGTTGCCCGGGTGATCGACATGCCGGTCTTCGGCCTCGGGGGTCTGAACGCGCGCAACCTTGGGCCGCTCCGGCTTGCGGGTGGTTTCGGGGCCGCCGTATGTCGCGCGGTGTACCGGGCCGAAGACCCATGCCAGGAAGTCGATCGGTGCCTGGTGGCGCTTGACAAGCTCCCTGCCGACGCGGGATAGCCGACCCGTGGGGATCGTGAAGAGCGGACTCGGGTGCCTGTCGTGGATCGGCGCCGCAGTGATCGTGGTGCTGTTGATCTTGAAGGTCGCCCTCTTCGACGTGGCCGAGATGGGGCACAACGGGATGGCCCCGACGTTGCTGCGCGGGGAGCGCGTCGTCATCAATAAGAGGAAGGAACCCGACCTCAACCAGATCGCCGTCTGCCGTCACCCCTCGGAAGACGGCTGGGTCGTCGGCCGGGTCGTGGCGAAAGAGGGGCAGACGATCGGATCCTTCCGTGATGCCCTCGACATCGACGGCGCGAGGATCCCGTTCGATGAGCGGGGAGTGACCGACTTCTACAATGAAGACAACGACCTGAAACGCTCAGTGACCTTCGGAACGGAGGAGATATCGGGAAGCCGACATACGATCTTTCTCAGCCGCAGCGACCCGCAGCATCTCGTCAAGAAGACGACGGTCAAACCGGGAAAGCTCTATCTCCTCGGGGACTATCGGGGCTACATGGGGCAAGACAGTCGCGCGTATGGGCCGGTGGATGCCTCGAGTTGTCGGGGAACGATCGCCTTTCGGCTCACGCCCATGAGTGGCCTTCCCCCCGAGATCGCACACGGTTACTTCGAGCTCGTGCAATAGCCATCGTCCACGTTGCCTCGGGCGCGGGCTGTCCGTATGCTCCGCGCGCCGGGAGACCCAGAGCGCCCTGATGAGAGTCGCCGTCGTACAATTTCCAGGTTCCAACGCCGATTGGGACGCCCTCCACACCGTCCGCGACGTCATGGGAGCCGAGGCTTGGTATGCCTTCCACAAGGACACGTCTCTCGGAAGCCCCGACGCGATCGTCATCCCAGGAGGCTTCTCCTACGGAGACTACTTACGGGCGGGCGCCATCGCGGGGTTCAGCCCGATCGTCTCGGCGATCCGGGAGTTCGCGGCCGCTGGCGGCCCGATTCTCGGGATCTGCAACGGATTCCAAGTGCTCACCGAAATGGGGCTGCTGCCCGGCGCCCTCACCCGAAACGCCCATCTTCGGTTCGAGTGCCGGGACATCTACGTCCGAGTCGAAAACGACGGACCTTTCACTCGGGTCTCGGAGGCGAAGGTGCTGCGCCTGCCCGTCGCCCACGCCGACGGACGATACCAGTGCAGCGAGGCCGTCCTCGCCGAGCTTGAAGCGAACGACCAGGTCGCTTTTCGGTACTGCACGCGTCGCGGCGATCGCGCGAACGGGACGTCCGCTAACCCCAACGGGGCGGTCGACGACATCGCCGGGGTCTACAACCGCGAAAAGAACGTGCTCGGAATGATGCCCCACCCGGAACGCGCGAGCGAGGCCATCCTCGGCAACGAAGACGGGCTGCACCTGTTTGAGTCGCTCCGTCAACACCTGGAGCGCCAATCATGAAGACCCCAGAGAACTTCCCAGGGGAGCCCGATGCTTCCCCGGAGCTCGCCCGCGAGTTTGGATTGGCGGATCGTGAATGGGCCCACGTGCTCGACACCTTGAAGCGACAACCAAGTTACGCCGAGCTCGGAGTGATCAGCGTCATGTGGTCCGAGCACTGCTCGTACAAGTCGTCGCGCATTCATCTGTCGAGGCTTCCGACCGAAGGACCTCAAGTGGTTCAGGGGCCGGGCGAGAACGCCGGCGCGGTCGACATTGGCGATGGCTTCTGTGCTGTGTTCAAAATGGAATCGCACAACCATCCGTCCTACATCGAGCCCTACCAAGGGGCCGCGACGGGTGTTGGTGGAATCCTGCGCGACGTGTTTACCATGGGCGCTCGCCCCGTCGCTTCGCTCAACTCGCTCCGTTTCGGGCGGCCCGACCATCCCAAGACACCACACCTTTTGAAAGGTGTGGTCGCAGGCATCGGTGGCTATGGAAACTGCATCGGCGTACCCACCGTGGGAGGCGAGGTGCAGTTCGACGCCAGCTACGACGGCAACATCTTGGTCAACGCATTCACGGTAGGTGTGGCCAAGACCGAGTCCTTGTTCTTTGGCCGCGCCGAAGGGCTTGGAAACCCGATTCTCTACGTGGGCGCGAAGACCGGACGCGACGGCATCCACGGCGCCACGATGGCAAGCGCCGAGTTCGGTGAAGAAACCGACAGCAAGCTTCCAACGGTACAGGTCGGCGATCCTTTCATGGAGAAACTTCTGCTCGAAGCCTGCCTCGAGATCTTCGCCACAGACTGCCTCTCCGGTGTTCAGGACATGGGCGCGGCCGGCCTCACTTCCTCCTCGGTCGAGATGGCGGCGCGGGCTGGCAACGGCGTCGAACTCGACCTGGACGCGATCCCGCGACGTACCCGGGCACTCAGCCCCTACGAGATGCTGCTGAGCGAGTCCCAAGAACGGATGCTGATGGTCGCGAAGGAAGGTCGCGAACAGGAGGTCTTCGACATCTGTGCGAAGTGGGACCTCGACGCATCGATCGTCGGACGCGTAACCGACAGCGGTCGTTTCGTCTGCAAAGCAACCCCCGACTACGACCCATTCGACGACGATCCCGGGCGGCCCGATCCCGTCGTCGTCGTCGACCTGCCCGTCGACCTACTGACCGACGAGGCACCAAAGTACGATCGCCCCCAAAAGACGCTCGCCGCGCCGTCCGAACCCGGCGTCTCAGCGGCAGACGACGCACCGGCCGACTTGCGCGCGGAGGTCGTCCGAATGATCGGCTCCCCAAACATCGGAAGCCGCTCATGGATCTGGCGGCAATACGACCACATCGTGCAAGACGGAACCGTCATTCGGCCGGGCGCCGGAGACGCCGCCGTGATTCGCGTGTTTTGCCAGGACGAGGACGGGACGCGTGAGAAGTTCCTGGCGATATCCGCCGACTGCAACGGACGCCACGTCGAGCTCGACCCCTACGTCGGAGCGGCGATGGCCGTTGCGGAGTGCGCGCGAAACGTGGCTTGCGTCGGCGCCAAGCCCCTAGGGCTCACCGACTGCCTGAACTTCGGAAACCCGGAGGTCCCCGAGCAGATGTGGCGCTTCTCGCGGGCGATCGACGGACTCGCCGCGGCGTGCGACGCGCTTGATACCCCCGTGGTCTCCGGCAACGTGAGCTTCTACAACGAGACCGACGGCAAATCGATCCTCCCCACGCCTACGGTCGCAGTCGTAGGGCAGTTGGATTCGCCCGACGATCGGTTAGGCCTCGGTTTCCGCAACCCCGGCGACGTCGTGGCACATCTTGGCGTGCCTTCGAGAGGCGCCCTCGGTGGGTCGGAATGGTTGATGCAAACCCAAGGCTCGGTGGCTGGGGCTGCACCGGGCATCGACCTCGATGGCGAGGCCGCCCTCCAACGGGCCGTGCTCGAACTTGCCCGGAAACGGCTGCTCTCGAGCGCGCACGACATCAGCGATGGGGGCATCGCCGCCTGTCTCGCGGAGTCATGCATCGCGCATGGGCACGGTGCCGTCCTCTCGCTGCCGGCCGCCCAGGACGCGCCGGCGCACGCACTCCTATTCAGCGAGGAGCCCTCCCGCATCGTCGTGAGCCTGCCAGCTCCCAATGTCGACGAAGTGCTCTCGATCTGCGAACGCCTCGGTGTGCCTTTCGAAAGGCTTGGCACCGTCGAGGGACACGATCTCGAGATCACCGGCATTTGCACGATCCCCGTGGACGAGCTGGCAGACGCCCACTCGGCAGCCCTCGATCCAATCGTCGGGGCCTGACCTAGTTCTGTCGTTGGCGACGCACCGTCCACACATAGGCGGCGAGCCCAGCCGCGCCGACCATCAGAAGCCAGGAGAGCAAGCCGGTGCACTCCTTGAATGCGTTGTAGAGCATCCAAACGGAGGATGCCGCGTACAGCAGCGCCGCGACGAGCGCCGTTAGACGCGGGCGGGGGAGATCGGGCCGCCGCCGGGGAGCGACAAAGAGCCCGAGCGCCACCAGCGAGGAGAACACGATCAACACCCCCGCAACGTTCGTGAGTAGCTCACCAACCGAGTGCAGGTGCAACAGAACCAACGAGATCAGGCCCTGGACCACGACCGACGCGCGGGGCGGCGACCCTTGCCTCCCACGGAGCACCGACGGCAGAAAGCCATCGGCAGCCATCACCGCATAGACTCGCGGCCCCACCAACAACATCGCGCTGACGCTCGACAACATGGCAAGCGCCACGACTGCCGACATCCACCGCGATCCCCACGCACCAAGTAGTTGCTCGGCCACGAGGTGCCCGAGGGTGACCCGCGTCTGCTCGTACTCGAAGACGGCGGCCGCCTGCACGGGCGTGAGGTTGGCGACGAAGACCCAGTTGATCATCACGTAGAGCACACCCACGACGGCGCACCCGATCATCATCGCGAGCGGCACGTCGCGCCGCGGCCTTCGAAACTCGTCGGCGGCATAGGCGGCGGCGTTCCAGCCTGTGAAGGCGTAGGCCACGTAGAACAAGCTCGTAGCGAAAGGAAGTGCCTCGAACCGGCCCGTACTCCCGGGGGCGGACCAAGTCGGCCACGCGTGACGCCCAAGCACCCACCCGACGACGATGAAGCCGGCGATCGCCAACACGCTCATCGATACCAGGGCGTTCTGAGCCCATTTCGACACCCCAAGGCGAGCCGCGTGCACGACGACCAGCACGAGGAGTACGATGGTGGCGACCAGCCGAACGTCCACGTCGTCTACCCCGAGCGTCGCGAGGATGAACGCGGCGGCGCCGTATGCGCTGATGGCCGCGGGTGCGGCGAAACCCATGAGAAGCGACGCCCAGCCGGCGAGATAGCCAGCGACCGGGTGGAGGAGCGCGCTCAGGTACCGATACTCTCCCCCAGAGCGCGGGATGAGAACGCTCGCTTCGGCGTAAGTCCTGGCGCCGGCCAACGCGAGCACGGCGCCAACCAACCAGGCGGTCATGATCCACCTCGGATTCAGCTCCTGCGCCATGAACCCGGCACTGAGGAAGACGCCTGCACCGATCATCGTCGCCATGACCAGCCCAACCCCTGACGGGACTCCGAGAAAGGCGGCTGGACTGTGCGCCGGTCGCTCGGATTGGGGCGAATGGTCCATGGCGGCTACGGGGTAGACCCTACCCTGGTTCGCTGGTGTCGGGACGACTTTGTGGGGCAGCTCGGCCGAGCAGCCCGAGGGAATCGCTATTCGGCGGCTTCGACGGCCGCTCGGACGGGACGCTTGTCGCCGCGAAGCTCGACCGATACGAGCTTCGAGATTCCCGGCTGCTCCATCGTCACGCCGTAGAGGACATCCGCGAACTCCATCGTCCGCTTCGAATGGGTGATGATGATAAACTGAGAGCGATCGGTCATCTGCTGAATCGACTCGGCGAACCGTCCGATGTTCGCCTCGTCAAGCGGGGCGTCGACCTCGTCAAGCAGACAGAACGGGCTCGGCTTGTACTGGAAGATCGCAAAGATCAGCGCGACCGCGGTCAGTGCCTTTTCGCCGCCGCTCATGAGCTCTAGCGAGCCCAGCCGCTTGCCCGGAGGCTGCGCGATGATCTCGACTCCAGTCTCGAGAAGCTCCCGCGGATCGGTAAGCTTGAGCTCGGCCTTCCCGCCGCGGAACAGCAACGGGAAGATTCGCTTGAAGCGCTCGTCGATCGCCGCGAATGCTTCGCGGAAAAGCGCCCTGCTCTCCTTGTTCATCTGGCGAATCGCGCGATCGAGCTTGGTGAGCGCCTCTTCGAGGTCACTGCGCTGCGCGGTGAGGTGCTCGTAGCGACCGGCGTTCTCTTCGTATTCCTCGATGGCCGTCAGGTTGATCTCGCCCATGCGGTCGATCAATCGCTGGAGTTCTTCCGCGCGGCCCGTGGCCTCAGCGCTCGGGACCGGACGCGCATGGTAGTCGCCGATCACGTACTGGAGCTCGACGCGATGCTTCTCGGTGACCTGCTCTTCGAGGTGCTCCATCCCCAGGGTGAGCTCTCGTTCACGGAGCGTTAGGGCGTTCAACTCGTCGGACTGTTGGTCGATCGCGCTTCTGAGGTCTTTGAGCGTCGCCTCTGACGCCCCGAGCTGTACCTGGGCCTCGTCGAAGCGCGCACGCTGCCTCGACAGCGAGTCCCGAGCCGCGGACGCGTCGTGCGCGGCCTCGGCCAAGCGCCCACGGTGGAGGAGGATTCGCCCGGCGGCCTGGCCGCGGTCCCGGTGAGCGTCGTTCACGTCGTCTCGAAGCCGCCGCTCCCGGTCGTCGAGCTCGGCGACCGACCGCTCGAGTTGGCTCAAAATCGAACGCTCCCGATCCGCTCTTTCGTGCGCCTGAGTCGCTCGCACCTTGACCTCGGTCGACCGAGCAGCTTGTTCTTCGACGTATCGACGCCGCTCGCTGAGAACGCTTTCCGACACGCTGAAGCGGTCTCCGGCGGTCGCAATCACCCGCTGCGCATCGGCCAGCTCTCGTTTCGCGGCGTCTTCGTCGCGGTCGATTTGGACGAGCCCATCCCTGGCGTCGCGCTCGGCCGTCCCAATGGCCGAGCGTCGCTCTCGCGCGCGCTGCTGCTCCATCTCGACGGCCCGCAGATCCCGCTCCGCGCCGAGGATGGCGAGTTCGGCGTCGTGCGCCTCGACCCTCGTCGCGTCGATCGCAGCCTGCCGCTCGGCGATGGTAGCTCGCACTTGCCCCTGCCGCGCCGTGGCCTCTGCGAGCTCGACCTCTCCCTTGACGACGGCTTCGCCAAGCTCGCGGATCTCACGCTTCATGACCAACAAGTGAGACGCGGACTCGTCCTCCGCGCCGCCCGCGACGGTTCCGTCAGCATAGAGAGCCTGCCCGTCGAGGGTCACGAGCTTGCCCACGAACCCTTGGGCGTGAAGCCGTGAGGCCGTGGCCAACGAGTCGACCGCGAGCACGTCGTGCAACAGGTAGCGAACCCAGGCTTCGTCTTCACGGGCGAAGCGGATCAACGAGGTGAGCGGCCCCACGACTCCGTCGCCTCCGGGAAACACAGGGACGACTCTCGGCCGACCCGTAGGCACGCGCGGAAGGAACGTCGCTCGCCCCTTGCCCTCTCGCGCGAGGTACTCCGCGGCACGAAGCGCCGCATCGGTGTCTCGCACGAGCAACGCTTCGAGCGACCCGCCGAGCCCAGCACTCAGGGCACGGGTGTACTCCGGCGCGCACTCCAGGCGATCGGCGACGAGGCCCACCAGGCCAGCTCGCGTCCCGTCGTCCGGCGCATACCCTGTCATCACCGCCTGCGCGCCCGCCCCAACGCCTTCGAAGCGAGCGTGAATCTCGTCGAGCGACCGAAGCCGCGAGCGGGTCACGGCCAGTTCCTCGCGGATTCGCTCTACCTCGGTGTCCGCCCGTTTCAACGACTCGCGCTCTGCGCTGAGAGACCCTTCGATTTCACCCTGGCGCTCCGCGGTCTCGACTTTACCGCTCCGCAGAACCCGCATCCGCGCGTCGAGCTCGCCGCGCTGCTGGCTACACTCGACATCGCGTGCCGAAAGGGCCTCCGCTTCCTGCTGGAGCCCTGCAATTCGCTGGCGAATCTCGTCTCGGCGAGCTTCGAACCCGCCGAGGACAGCCTCGGCTCGAACGATGCGGGCGCGACCGTCTGCCAAATCGGTTCGAGCGGCTTCGAGCGATTGTTCCGCCTCGGCGGCCGCGCCTCTTCGCTGGTCGAGCTCGGCTTCGACCGACGCCAGGAGCGCCTCCGCCTCGGCCTCCAAGGTTTCGAGTTCGCCCAACGACACCCGCAACGTCGAGCCTTCTTGCCGCAACGACTCGCGTCGGTCATCGAGCTGACCCAACTCGCGAGCCGCGAGCTCTTCTCGCTCGGCGAGCGCCGACTGACGATCCTGCTGCTGTCGAATCAACCCCTCGAGCTGGCGGACCGAATTGTCGAGCTCGTACGCGTGGCCCTGGCCTCGTTCGACTTCGGCGCTGATCTGATGAAGCGAGACCCTTTCCGCTTCGACGGTCGCCTCCTGCGCGACCAGCGCGCGACGACTCGCCTGAACGTCTTCACTGGCCTTGGAGAGCGAGGCGGTGACCGCCCCAATCTGCCCGCGAAGTTCGAGGAACCGATGCGAGGCGACCCACAGATCGAGGTCGCGCATCTCTTTCTTGTAGCGCTTGTACCGCTCGGCCTTCTGGGCCTGCCGCTTCAATGAAGCGAGGCTTCGCTCGAGCTCCCCGATGATGTCGGTGACGCGCAGCAGGTTCTGCCGCGTTTGGTCCATCTTCCGCTCGGCGGCACGCTTGCTCAGCTTGAACTTGCTGATCCCGGCCGCCTCTTCGATCATCGTACGACGGTCCTCGGGCTTTGAGGTCACGATGAACCCGATGCGGCCCTGCTCGATGATCGAGTAGGCACGCTTTCCTACCCCCGTGCCCAGGAATAGATTGGTGACGTCCAAGAGCCGCACGGGCGTCTTGTTGATCAAGTAGTCGCTGCGACCCTGTCGATCCAGACGCCGGGTGACCTGAATTTCCGCGTAATCTCGGTAGTCTGGAGGCGCGAGCCCGTCGGTGTTGTCGAAGGTCAGGGTGACCTCGGCGAAACCGTGTGGGCCGCGTCCCTCGGCTCCGCTGAAGATCACGTCCTCCATGTGCTTGCCACGAAGACGCGACGGAGACTGCTCGCCCATGGCCCACTTGATCGCGTCGACGATATTCGACTTCCCGCAGCCGTTGGGCCCGACCACACACGTGATGTCGTGATCGAAGTGGACAACGGTCTGGTCGACGAACGATTTGAAGCCGGCGATTTCGAGCTTCTTGATCTTCAAGCTGCCCCCCAAAGGAGTAGTTGCACGTGGCTATCACTGAACATACGACATTGCAACGTTTTGCGCGACGAGAAGTGCGGGTCAGTCCGTGACCCCCACAACATGTTGGGGTACGTGTCGCAAGGTGCGCGCGCGATGGCGTCTAGGGCGCGCTCACCGTGACTCGCGGTCCGCGGTTTTGGCGGCCACCACGGCCACCTCGGAGGGCTTCGTGCTGCGGGGGCGCGAAGCCGCACGTCGGCGGTCACGAAGGAACTCGAGAAACGCTTCAGCGGTCTCAAGGTCGTGATGCGTGAGTGCGTCGACCAACGCATGCGCGTTGGCTCGGCGGCCGTCCGGCTCGGATGGCCGAGACTCTCGCGACGGGCCTCGCTCGTTGGCCGGCACGGGATCGGGTTTGACCTCGTCTGCCGTCGGTACGTGCCACGTCGGTCGCTCGACCGAGTGGATCCCGTGCGCGGTCAGCCATGACTCCATGCACGCCCGCAACCTATCGGAACGAAAGGCAAACCAGCGCTCGCGGTCGACCGGGTGGCTCACGAGCGCGTCTTTGAAGCGGCGGAACGCGCCCTTGCCATCGATCGCGATGTTCAGCCTCCGCCGCAGCTCATCATCTTCGACCGTCGCGATGAAGCGCTCCATCCAACGATACTGTTCGCGTGACGAGACGGGGTCGATCCGCAGGTAGCGACTGTCACTCAGGATACGCGTGTGCATCGCAGGGTCGGCGACTCCATCGACGATGCGTATCACCTCGCCCGTATCGAAATGCAGGTAGCTGTGCACCTCCGGTGCATTGTTCTCAAACGCGTCTTCGAGTGCCTCCCAAGCTACCGGTACTTCTAGTTCTTTCTTGTTTTGCCCGACATCCGATTCATTCTCATTCATGTTATCCTCTAATCGCTCCGCGCTCGCCGTACCGCGTGACGCCATCGCCGAAGGTGGCCTTCCCTTTCCTCAGAAGACATCGTCGGCTCGAAGCTACGTTCGATACGGTAAGCATCAACGACAGACTGAAGGCCGTCGAACACTCCGACAGCCATTCCGGCCAAATAAGCAGCGCCAAGTGCAGTGGTTTCGACAGACGCGGGACGATCGATCGTCACCCCGAGTGTGTCGCTCTGAAATTGCATGAGTAAGTCATTTCGGGCCGCTCCTCCGTCGACCCTCAACCGAGTTATAGGGCGTTTCGCATCCGCATGCATTGCGTCGACGAGATCGACGATCTGGAACGCCATCCCCTCGAGCGTCGCCCGTGCGATATGCGCCGCGCTGGAGTCGCGGGTCAGGCCGTAGATCAGCCCCCGGGCCCTGGGGTCCCAGTGGGGCGCCCCAAGCCCCGCAAGCGCCGGCACGAAGACCACATCGCCCGCCGAATCGACCTGTTTTGCAAGGTTTTCGATCTCCGAGGACTCCGAAATGAGCCCGAGGCCGTCGCGAAGCCATTGGACCGCAGCCCCCGCAATGAAAGCGCTCCCCTCGAGGGCGTACACCGTCTCGTCACCGAGTCGCCATGCGATCGTCGTGAGAAGGCCATGGTCCGACTGGGCGGGCTCGGTGCCGATGTTCATGAGGAGGAACGCGCCCGTCCCGTACGTGCACTTGGCGTCGCCCACCTCGAAGCACGTCTGTCCAAACAGCGCGGCGTGCTGATCTCCGGCCATCCCTGCAATGGGGATCCCATCGGGGAGACCCGGAACGCCCGACGTTCGCGCGTAGACCTCGGACGACGTCCGAACCTCGGGAAGGACCGCCATCGGTACGCGGAGCGTGGATGCAAGGTCTTCATCCCAGCGTTGTCGTCCGATGTCGTAGAGGAGCGTCCGCGACGCATTGGTGGCGTCGGTCACATGCACCGCGCCGCCCGATAGACGAAACACCAGCCATGAATCAATCGTCCCGAAGGCAAGCCTCCCAGCTTTCGCACGGCTCATCAGTGACGCGTCTTGCTGAAGCAACCACTCGAGTTTCGTCCCAGAGAAGTATGGATCGAGCACCAGGCCCGTCCGCTCGCGAAAGAGCGCCTCGTGGCCCGCTGCCTTGAGCTCGCTGCAGCGGTCTGCGGTACGCCGGTCCTGCCATACGATCGCCCGATGGGCTGCTTCCCCGGAGTCGCGATCCCACAACACGGTCGTCTCACGCTGATTGGTGATCCCGATGCCCAGGCAGTCGTTGGCGCGGACGCCGGCCTTCTCGATCGCAGTACCGACAGCATCGCAAACACTCTTCCAGACTTCGTCGAGGTCGTGCTCCACCCAGCCGGGTTTCGGAAAGTGCTGGGTGAACTCAACCCCGGCCTTGGCCTTGATGGCACCACTCGGGGACAATACGAGCGCGGTGGAACCGGTGGTTCCTTGATCGATCGCCAAGATAAAGCCAGACATCGAACGGGTACCGTACGCAGCCGTCGGGCTAAAGTAAAGCCCAGATCAGCCGGCTTTTTCGGGGTGCTACGAGCGAGGCGGGGGTCAGTCTTCGGAGGGCGGCTGCAGGTGGTCTTCGAGCCGCGCCCAAGCATCTCCGATGCGCGACCGCAGAAGCGCGCCCGTCTCGTCGAGGATCGGATCGTCCCCACCCGCCTTGACGGCGCGGTCGAGGCACACCATCGCTGCGATGTTCTGATCTCGCGCCGCCAACGAATGTGCGAGGAGCGGCAACGCCTCGGACTCGTCGACCCCAAGCGTAAGCGCACGCCGCAGGAGACCGATCGCCTCTCCGTGTTTGGCCGAGGTCGCCGATGCACGACCGAGCGCAAGATACATCCCCGCCGCCTTGTTCGAGTCGCCCGCCCATTGAATGCCGAGTCGCAGCACCTCGTTTGCCGCCTCGAAGTCACCAAGCCCGGCGTATGCGGAACCGAGCAGATCGAGACTGTGGGAAAGTTGCTGATGCACGTCCGTTGCGAGGTCGGCAGCCTCGCCCGTACGAAGGAGCATCGAGATCGGTGTGAGCCAGGGGTTCAGCATCGCCACCGTGGCCGCGAAGTCGCCTTGCTGGTTCGCGGCGTGTGCCTCGTCCACCACCGCAAGGTCGATCGCGAAATCGCCGCTCGGTCGCCGCATCCCGAGCTCGGAACGAACACGCTCGTCGATCACGTCCCGAAAATCCTCAAGGGAGAGGACATGGCGCAACTCGTTGAACTCGAGTGCGATCTCTGCGAGGCCGCTGTCGACCCGAAGTTCGAGGGGGGAGACTCCGAAAAGCGCTGCCTCAAGGAGGTAGCGGCCCCCGATGTATGCTTGGAGCGCCTCGACATCCGGGTTCGCGGGCAGGGGTTGCGTCTGGAGCGGAGCCAGCAAGGTACCCCCCACAACCTGCCGAAACTCGTCGAGCGGTCCTTCTCGCGAAGCCGCGCCGGGCCCCATCGCGAACTCGACCATCACTAGGTCGCTGGCGGCCGAGTCTCGCGAAAGACTGACGATGCGAACTCCAGCAACGAGCGCGAGGCCGAGTGTGGCCCGACCGATCAGCTCTGCGGCCGCTTCGAAGTCCTTCGATTGCTTGATGACCTCGTCGTACCAGCCGTCCGGCCGGGCGACCGCCAAGTCGAAGACCTGCACGCTCGCGCCCGCCATTTCAAGCCTCGCCATTGAGCTTTCGCCGGTACCAATCGATCGTACGCAGCAGCCCCTGCTCGAGATCGACTTGCGCGCGAAAGCCGAGAAGGCGTTCCGCCTTCTTGACGTCCGGAATGCGCAACTCGACGTCGGGGAAATCCCAGTCGACGAACTCCAACTCCGACTTGCTCTGGGAGAGCCGCAGGATCAGTTGCGCCAGCTGGTAGATGGTGACGGTGCTGCGGGGATTTCCGATATTGAAGCTCTCGCCGACCGCTGCGTCTCGTTCGAGCGACAACATGATCGCATCGACGATGTCGTCGATGTAGCACCATGACCGGATCTGATCGCCCTCGTTGTGAATCGTGATCTTGTCGCCCTGCAGGGCTCGAACCACGAACGCGTGCACCGCGCCCTCACCGACCTGGCCGGGACCATAGATATTGAACGGGCGGATCGAGACCGTCGGCAACGAGAACTGCTTGAAGTAGTTGTGGGCAAGATGCTCGGTAGCGAGCTTGCTCACGGCGTAGGTCCACCGCGCTTCCCCAACGGCGCCGAGACTGGTGACGTCGGCCTCGCGCACACGGAACGCATAGGAGCCGAACACCTCACTGGTCGAGAAGTCGATCACACGTTTGACTCCTGTGCAGTCGTGGGCGGCACGCAGCACGTTCATCGTCCCTTCGAGAGAGATCTCCATCGTGGTGACCGGATTCTTGAGGACGGTGTCGACCCCAGCGATGGACGCCATGTGGACGACGTAGTCGCATCCAGTGACCGCTCGACGAACGGCGGTCATGTCGCGAACATCGCCCACGACGAGTTCGACGTTCGGGTGGTGATCGAGCCCTGCTTCGGACAGCGCGTTCCGACGCAAAATGTCCAGGACGCGAATCTGATTGTGCTCCGCGAGACGTGCCGCCAACCCGGTCCCGATGAACCCGGCCCCCCCGGTTATCAGCACGTGTGCCCCTTGCAACATATTTCCCCTTTTGCCCCTCAGCTATCATAAACGGCCGCGAGCCGTCGAGAAAGCCCGGTTCCCTTTACACAGCCACGCCTCCGTGAGATCTTGGTATTTGAAGGGGGAGCGCCGCGGGGAAACGGCATGATGATGGAACGCTTCGTCCTATGGCATAGGGTCCTTCCCCCCGCATTCGAGGAGGAAGAGCCGACGGCAGCCGCCGGGCAGTGGGCGCGGTACGTGACCCACGAGATGCAGGGGGCCGGAGGCGAGGTGATCTCCTCGTTGGCAGGCACGGTCGTCTCGAGCTTCGCACTTCACGAGCTCCGGGCCGCCATCAACCTGGCGCTCCGGCTTCTCGCCGAGGCCGAGGCGCAGCCCGTTCCGGCAGGGGGTCTCCCGATCGCGTTCGGCATTGCGACTGGCGAGGTCCAGCACGGCAAAGACGAAGCGGGGCGCACCACCAACGCCGGTAGCGCGATCGATCGCGCACAGCTGCTCGCGAACCAGGCCCGCGCGGGCGAGGTGGTGCTCGACGTAGAATCCCGCGAAGCCGCGTCGAGGACCTACCTGTTTGGCCGGAGCGTCAGCACGACGTCTTTCTCCCTCCGGGGAGAAGCCATCGACCGGTCACGCCCCTTGGTCGAGGAGTGCCGGCAGGCCGTCGCGCGGCTCCATCCGGCCCCGGTCCCCGCAAGCGTGCGTCACGCGCTCGAGCCGCTCAAAAGTGCGGCGGCCGGCAGCACCACCTGCGCGTTTTATCTCGACGGCCCCCTCGGCGTCGGAGCACGCGCCGGCCTCGATGCGCTTCGCGACGAACTCGATCCGAGCCTGTTCTTGGAGATCGGCGCCGTCCCCGGTGGACTCGAGCCCCTTGGCGGATTGCGGTTGGCCCTGCTCGCCGCCTGGCGGTCGCTCGAGCCGACGCGCCAGAGACTCAAGTCCGACGAACCCGGAGCCGCCGACGCGCTCAAAGCGATCGCCTGTGCCACGCCGCCAAGACGTCAGGCCGCCATCCACGCCCTGAAAGCGACCCTTCGGGCGGTGGCCAGCAACGGTAGGCTTCCGTGGATCTACATCGACCGAACCTCGGCTGTCGATCCGGCCACCCTGTCGGTGCTCGAGGCGACGCTCGAGGACGAGTCGGTCGCAGCGCTTCTTTGTGTGCGTACGATGGAGTCGAAGGTCCCCGCAGGCCTCAAGCGCGTACGCCCGGCGGTCGGCCTCGAGTTCTCGGCGCTGAACCCGAACGAAGCGCTCGTCGTCGCTTCGGCAATCCTGGGTCCGGACACCGACATCGAGATCGCCAAGCAGGTCGTGATCGCCGGCGGGACAACCCTTCTCGGACTCACAGAAGCGGCGCGCACGATGGTCGCGACCGGGGACATCGTCCATGATGGCCACGCGTTCACGTGGCGCGAAGACACCGCCGGTCAGCGCCAGTTTCTCGGACCGCGCGCGCTTCTCGAGGAGCGCTTTGGCACCTTGGACACGTCCTCGATGCGTTTCCTCGAGATCGCCTGCGCCGCCCTTCCCGCCTCTTCGGCGCAAGTGATCGACGCCGCGGTTGCGCTCGACGGGGTCCCACCCGGGACCCGCAAGCGCGCCCTCGGCGCACTCATCGCCGATGGCCTTCTCAGCGCCCAGGGGAAGCCCGAATCGGAACTCTTGCGACGCGCGGTCGTCCAGCGAATGCCACCAGCGCGGCGCACCGAGGTGTACCGCTTCGTGGCGCGCGCACTTCACGAATCGGAACCCTTGGTCGGGCCTTCGATGGCGGCAACGGTTGGAGCGTACTTGTGCGAAGGCGGCGACCTCGGCCGTGGCGCCTTTGCCATCCTGGACGCAGGGTCGCTCGCGGCCACCCAGGGGTACGCGTCCGCCGCGGTCCGGTTGGCGGCCGCCGCGGTCCAGTATCAACCGGACGAGGACACGCGTCTCGCCGCCACCGAGATCAGCCGAGCCGTCAGGCTGCCTTCAGGGCCGCCGCAGCGCGACGAGCATGAAGAGCGACACACGATTCCCGTCGAGGAACATGAGCTCGAGAGTCCCGCCGTAGCCGTGATTCAGGCGCTTCGAGACCAAGACCACGACGCATTCGACACGTTGATCGACGCCGCGATCGCCGCCGGTGCCGAACTCGTGGGAACGCATTGCCTCCAGGTGATCTCCTACGTGACGAGGCAGGACCTGCCGGCTGCACGACACGCGCTCGAATTGGCGAAGAAGAGCCCGAACCAGACGCCGGCCGCGGGCATACGGATCGGCATCGCGTCCGCGTGCGTGCAGCTCGCCCGAGGTCACGCGCGTCAAGCAATGCTGGATGCCCTCGGCGCCCTCGCCACCGCGCGCGAGCGCGAAGACGGGCTCGGCGAAGCCGCCGCACTCAAGATGATCTCCGCAAGCTGCCTCGCGGCGGGCCTCGAAAACGACGCGGTCCGAATCGCGCACGTCGCCGAAGCGGTGGCGAGTTAAGTCCCCTGGTGCACACCTACGAAGGGCTGGGCTCAGCCCGGACCCGACGGCTCGGGTACGAACCCAGCACGGTCAGAAACGTCGTCACTTGTTGGAGTTCCTCGAGAGCGGACTGGGTCGCGGAGGCGTCAATGTTCCCTTCGAAGTCGACGTAGAAAACATATTCGAATGGCGTATCGGGCTTGGGGCGCGATTCGATCTTCGTGAGGTTCAGGCCCCGCTCGGCGAAGATCGCGATGCAGCGGGCCAACGCCCCCTGCTCATGGATGGTGGAAAACACGAGGGACGTTTTGCACGCAACGTCGGGGGCATGGTGAGCGGGTTCGGTCGCCACAATCACCATTCGCGTGAAGTTCTCGGGATGGTCGGCGATGCCGCGACGAAGGATCGGCAATCCGTGGAGGGCCGCCGCTTGCTCGCTTGCGATCGCCGCTTGTGTTGGATCGCCCTCGATCTTGACCTTTTCTACGGCCATCGCGGTATCAACGAAGGCTTCGACGTGGCAGTCGTTCAAAGACTCGAGGAATGCGCCGCATTGGGCGAGCGCGACTGGATGCGAGTACACGCGACGGATGTGTTCGAGAGGCACCTCGGCCGCGCCGATCAGGCAGTGGGCCACCGGCTGGTACTCCTCACCAACCAGCGACAACCCCTTCTCGGCGAGAAGGTCGTAGCTCTCGTTGATCGACCCCGCGATCGAGTTCTCAATAGGGAGCACCGCATAGTGGATCTCCAAGCGTTCGAGCGCCTCGAGCATCTCGCGAAAACTGTGAAAGCCCCGGCATTCGACCTGGGGAACCGCGTCCGCGAAATGGCGCGTCGCCGCGAGTTGGCTGTAGGCCCCTTCGCTTCCTTGGTAACCAACGACCCAAGTTCGCTTCGCGTCCGACACGGTGTCAGGCCTCAATCCCGGAAGTTCGTGAACTGCAAGGGTAGATCGAAGTCTTTTTCCTTGAGCATCGCCATTGTGTCTTGCAAGTCGTCGCGCTTTTTTCCTGATACCCGGACCGTGTCGCCTTGGATCGAAGCCTGCACCTTGATCTTGCTGTCCTTGATGGCTTTCACGATCTCTTTGGCCTTCTCCTTGGACACGCCTTCCTTGAGCTTGACGAGCTGCCGCCACATGGAGCCACCCGCTTGCTGCGGGGGCTGCGGGTCGAGCGACTTGAGAGACACCTTGCGTCGAACCATCTTGCTCTCGAGCACGTCCCGCGCCGCGTCGATGCGGCCCTCACTGTTCGAGCGCAGCACGATGCCCTCTTCCGTCTGCTCGATCGTGCTCTCGGTGCCTTTGAAGTCGTAACGCTGCGCGATCTCCTTGCTCGCCTGATTGCGGGCGTTGTCGACTTCGTGCTGATCGACTTTGGATACGACATCAAACGACGGCATTTCGGCTCCTCTCGGGTGCGAACCCTATCACACCGAAGGCTTGCGGCGACCCGGCTTTCGGTCGTCGGACCCTTGATCGCTGCTCACCAACGGCGAGAAGAAGTTGTCCTTCTTGGTGTACTCGTCGACGCGAAACGCGAACTTGTAGCTCGGCGCCGATCGCATGTTGCAGTCGGTCCGTTCGCAGAACCGGCACGTGGTACCGACAGGAACGGCCATCTTCTTGGGATCGGCGAATGGGAGCTCGTCCGCGTAGGCGAAGAACTTTGCGTTGTCGGCGTGCGTCCCCAAACCGATGCTGTAGGTCGTACCTTTGACCAACGACCCCTTCTCCGGCTCGGTCACGACCTTGGCGAAGCAGAAATAGGTCGAACCATCGGGAAAGGTCGAGTACTGCTTGGTGATGACGTTGGGGGTCAGGAACGCGAGGTGGACGCCCATCTTCGGACAAGAGCCGTCTTCGTGCGCGAAGCGGATCCCGTCGCCGGAGTAGCGCTTCGAGATGTTACCGGCCACGTCGACCCGAAGGAAGTGCATCGGCACACCGCGCCTTCGCGGATCCGAGAGGTTGCACATCCGGTGGGCGACCGTCTCATACGACGACTCGAAGAGCTGCGCGAGTAACTCCACGTCGTAGCGGGTCCTGGTGACCTCGCGATAGAATTCTGGGTACGGCAGAAGGAGCGCCCCCGCAAAGTAGTTCGCCAGGTGGATCTTGATCAGCCGCCGCGTCTCGGCATGCTGACCCGTGTACCCCTCGAGAATCGGCTTGTGGAGATGCTCCTGGTCGAACAGTCCAAGGGCTATCGTGTGCGCGAGCTGAAACTTCAGACGCTGCTCGAAAAGGCCTGCCGATACCGTCAGCACGCGTTCCTCGGCGTTCCATCGGCGGATCACGGACGTATCGGCAGGCTCCGTCGAACGATGCACGCGAACGCCGAGTTGGTCGCGGAGGCCTCGTTCGAGGTCCTGGCTCAGCACGCGCTGTTCGAACGCAGACTCGCGCCGGAACTGTTGGGCGCGGGTCTCGAGCGACTCGAACCAGTTGTCGTGTTGCTCCAGAAAGTCGGTGACCTCGTCGTAGGGGCTGTAGTCGAAGCGGACGTCGCCTTCGCCGGATTGCTTCTCGAGCTGGGCCATGCTCGTCATCACGTGGTCGAGCTGACTCCGGGTGTTTTTGTAGAGGTTGAAGAGGGCCGTGATCGTCGCGACCATCCTCGGTTCGGCGCTGATGCTCGCGAGGTCCTCCTCGTTGAGATTGAGCGAACGAAGAAGGGGCTCGTCGAGCAGTCGGGCGAGACCGTCGTCCACGTGCCGCTCGCCGAGACTGGCCATGAACTCTTCGACCGGCACCCCATAGAGCTCGAGCGCGCGAAACATCAAGGGCAGCTGAACGACCCGCTTTCCCTTTTCGATCAGACTCAGGTACGCGGGCGAGATTTTGAGTCGGCGCGCGACCTCTCCCTGTTGGAGGCCTCGTCGCAGCCGGAGTTCGCGCAATCGCTGGCCCATTGCCGCGTTGGTTTCGGCCATCGAGCGGATTTACCGCGAATTTACAACTCCGGCTAGCCGGCCGGGAACCCACAAAAACGCAGGCCGTGAGGCGCTTGACCGACGTGGGGCGTGTGGTACTCGAAACTGACGCAAGGCCTGGCCGTGTGAAGCTGTAAAGGCACCGCAACGGCCACAAGGGCCTGAGACCGCAAGCAACCCAAAACGAGGTAGGATTTCGCTTCGCGCGAAATCGCGAGTGAAAGGATCGGCGCATGGCTCCGAGCGGCAAGCGTGAACGCGACAAACCGTGGATTATGCGAACCTACGCGGGCCACAGCACCGCGAAGGCGTCGAACGAGCTCTACCGAACCAACCTCGCCAAGGGGCAGACCGGCCTGAGTGTCGCCTTCGACCTCCCGACGCAAACCGGATACGACTCTGACGACGCCCTCGCGCGCGGCGAAGTCGGCAAGGTCGGTGTTCCGATTTCCCACCTCGGTGACATGCGGGCCCTTTTCGAAGGAATCCCCGTCGACCAAATGAATACGTCGATGACGATCAATGCCACCGCTGCGTGGCTCCTGTCGCTCTACGTGGCCACCGCCGAAGACCAAGGCGTCGATCCAAGCGTTCTTCGCGGGACGACCCAGAACGACATCATCAAAGAGTACCTGTCTCGGGGAACGCACATCTTTCCGCCTGCCGCGTCGATGCGCCTGATCACCGACTTGATCACCTACACGGTCGTCAACGTGCCCAAGTGGAACCCGATCAACATCTGCAGCTACCACCTCCAAGAAGCAGGGGCGACGCCAACGCAAGAACTCGCCTACGCGCTGGTCACGGCAATCGGGGTCCTCGACGCGGTAAAGGCCACAGGCCGCATACCCGAGAGCGAGTTCGGAAACGTGGTTGGGCGAATGAGCTTCTTCGTCAACGCAGGCATTCGGTTCGTCGAAGAGATGTGCAAACTCCGCGCGTTCGTCGAGTTGTGGGACCGCGTGACCCAGGAGCGCTACGGCGTCACGAATCCGAAGCAGAGACGGTTTCGGTATGGCATTCAGGTGAACTCACTCGGACTCACCGAACAGCAACCCGAGAACAACATCATTCGAATCGTTCTCGAAATGCTTGCGGTCACGCTGAGCAAGGACGCCCGGGCCCGCGCCGTACAGCTTCCCGCGTGGAACGAAGCCCTTGGCCTTCCTCGCCCGTGGGACCAGCAGTGGTCGCTCCGCGCCCAACAGATCCTCGCGTACGAGAGCGACCTCCTCGAGTATGCGGACCTCTTCAAAGGCAGTGAGGTCGTCGAGGCCGAGACCCAGCGGCTCGTCGAGTCGGCATGGACCGAGGTGCAGGAGGTCTTGAGCCGAGGGGGTGCCGTCGAGGCGGTCGAGAGCGGCTACATCAAACAAAAGCTCGTCGAGTCCAACGCCGCGCGGCTCAGAGCGATCGAGAACGGCGAACAAATCGTCGTCGGCGTCAACAAGTACACGGAGGGCGCGCCCTCGCCTCTCACGGAGAACCTGGACGACGCGATCCTGACGGTGGACCCGAAAGTCGAGGAGCAGCAGATCGAAGCGCTCGAACAGTGGCGCGCGGCTCGCGATGAAGCCGCCGCAGACAAAGCCATCGCCGAACTTCAGCGGGTCGCGCGCTCCAACGAGAACCTCATGCCCGCGTCGATCGCCGCCGCCCATGCAGGAATCACGACCGGCGAATGGGCGCATACGCTTCGCGGGGTGTGGGGCGAGTACAGAGCCCCGACCGGTGTCGCCGGAGCGAGTGTGAAGACCTCAGGTTCCGGGCCTGCGGTCGAGGTCGTGGCCGAGCTTCGCAAGAGGCTTTCGGAGCTCGAAACCCGAATGGGGCGCCGGCCGAAGATCCTTGTCGGCAAACCAGGTCTCGACGGCCACTCGAACGGCGCCGAACAGATCGCAATCAAAGCGAGGGACGTTGGCTTCGACGTCGTCTACGAAGGGATTCGGGTGTCGCCCGAACAGATCGTCGCCTCTGCGCTTGAAGAGGGGGTGCACCTGATCGGCCTCAGCATCCTGAGCGGCTCCCATCTCGCACTGGTTCCCGAGGTCGTCGACCGGCTCGCCCAGGGTGGACTCTCCGACGTCCCGGTGGTGGTTGGAGGAATCATCCCTGAAGCCGATGCGGAGCAACTTCGCTCGCAGGGTGTCACCGCAGTCTACACACCCAAAGACTTCGAGCTCGACGCCATCATGCGCGACTTGATCGATCTGGTGGATCGGCAGCATGCCGCCGAGTGATTCCGGACACGAGGCCAACCGCGTCATGAACGCCGACAAGACCGCCATTTCGCGGGCCCTCAACCTCGTCGAGGACCGCCGCTCCGAGTCCCAAGGTCGGGTCGCCGCGTTGCTGGCGTCGCTCGAGGATGCGCCGAAAGCGACCCGTGGACATCGCGTTGGGCTCACAGGCCCTCCGGGTGTGGGTAAGAGCACACTCACATCAACCCTCGCCCGCGCGATGCGGAGCCGTGGAACGACCGTAGGGGTCGTCGCGGTCGACCCTTCGAGTGTACAGTCCGGTGGCTCGCTCCTCGGTGACCGAGCGCGCATGAGCTTCGACCCCTCGGACGAAGGTCTGTTCGTGCGGTCTTTGGCAACCGCCGGAGAGGTCGGCGGGCTCGCGTATGCGGCCAACTCCGCAGTCCGGGTCCTGGCGTCTGCGTACGACACCGTCGTCGTCGAGACGACGGGAGTCGGGCAGTCGGAGATCGACGTGGTGCACGTGGCCGACACGGTTGTCCTGGTCATCCAGCCCGGCAGTGGCGACGTGCTTCAGTTTTTGAAAGCGGGGATCATGGAGATCCCAGACATCTTGGTGGTCAACAAGGCTGACCAGGACGCACTCGCACGCCGCGCAGTCGCCGACCTTCAGGGCGCCCTCCGGACCGCGCAAACCGCGGGCGCGGGGCAGCGCGAAGATGGCGATTGGGAGACCCCGATCGTCGCCACGAGTGCCACCCAGGGAACGGGTATCGACGCACTGATCGACGCGCTCGAGCGCCACCGCGAGCATCTTGCGCCCACCCTTCAAGTGCGGAGGCGTACGGGCGAAGTCCGGTGGGCCATCGATCTTTTCACACGAAAACATGGCGACCACGGAGTCGCGACCCTAGACGGTCTGGGGGAACTACGAGATCGCGCCGCCCGAGAACTCGACCGAGGCCAAAACCCACTGAGCCTGTGCGAACATCTAAGCGAAGAGTATGTGGCAAGGCTCTGCCAGAACTCACAAGACAAAACATAACGAAACCCGAGCCGTCATTGGAACGGCTAGGAGACCCCATGCACGAAGTCATTCAAGCCATTGAAGCCATCTACCAAAAGGCCCACGGAAACCTGAAAGCCAAGGTCTCGGAGGGCGACCGCATCAGCGGCAGCAAGCTCAACGCAAACCAACTTGGTGCGCACGCCCTCGCGTTCATCGCGACGGAGCTCGAAGCATGCCGGCAGTTGGCCGAATGGGCAGCGCGAGTGGGAGATGAGTACTCGGCGAAGGTCGCCCGCGCGTACGTCGGCGAGGTGGCTCGTGAGTTGGTAGGTGGCGTCGACCTCGGCGCCTGCGAGAGCATCGGCCTCGATGAGCTCGGGATTACGCAGTCGGACTTGATGGAGACCCTCCTTCGGCCGGACGTAGTTGCGTTCTCGTCCGAGCACACGAACGGCGCGGTCTATCTCGAACTCGCCGCCAAAGCGCGGGACGACGGGTCCCCGAACCCAGGGATGGGCGACCCCATGCTGGACGAGATCCGTTCCCAGTTCTCGAAGTTCGTCGACGTCGAGGTGGTCCCACGCGCGCAGGAGATCCACCGAAACGACATCCTTATCCCGATGGACATCGTCGAGCAGATGAGCGAGCTCGGGGTCTTCGGGCTCACCATCCCGGAAGAGTACGGCGGCCTCGGGATGACCAAGGTGGCGATGTGCATCGTGACGGAAGAGCTCTCTCGTGGGTACATCGGGGTGGGCTCCCTCGGGACACGCGCCGAAATCGCCGCCGAGCTCATTCTCGGCGGGGGCACGGAGGAGCAAAAGCAGAACTGGCTCCCCCGGATCGCTGCCGGCGAGGTCCTGTCAACGGCGGTCTTCACGGAACCGAACACGGGGTCCGACCTTGCGCACCTCGGCACGCGCGCGATCAAACAGGACGACGGTAGCTACACGGTGAGCGGGGCCAAAACCTGGATCACCCACGCCGTGCGCGCCGATCTGATGACCCTCTTGGCGCGAACCAACCCCGACGAGCCTGGCTACAAGGGCCTGTCGATGTTCCTCGCCGAAAAGACCCGGCTGACCGGGGAAGACGGCGAGCCTGAGTTCGTCGACGAAGGCCTGACGGGGACCGAGATCAAAGTGCTCGGATACCGCGGGATGAAGGAATACGAGCTGAGCTTCGACAACTTCAAGCTGCCCGAGGGGTCGTTGCTTGGGGGACAGGAGGGCGCCGGCTTCAAGCAACTCATGCGCACCTTCGAAAGCGCCCGCATCCAGACGGCGGCACGGGGCGTGGGTGTGGCCCAGGCCGCGCTTGAGGACGCCATCCTCTACGCGACCGAACGCGAACAGTTCGGCGGGCCGATCTTCCAGTTCCCACGAGTGGCTCGCAAAATCGGCAGAATGATCGTCCGCACCGAAGCGGCCCGACAACTCACCTACTTCAGCGCCCGCGAAAAGGACCAAGAGAAGCGTTGTGACCTCGAAGCAGGCATGGCCAAGCTCCTCGCAACACGTGCCGCGTGGGAGTCCGCCGACGCCAACGTCCAAATCCACGGCGGCAACGGCTACGCCGAGGAATACACAGCGTCGCGAATCCTCGTCGACTCCCGCGTCCTCAGCATCTTCGAAGGCGCCAACGAAATCCAAGCCCACGTCGTAGCCCGCCGCCTCCTCGAATCGGGGTCACGCTAGCCCTCCAAAACCCCTTTACATTCATACCCTTAGAGCCCGCACCGCGAAAACCCGCCCGACCCCCGCAACCACTCCCCTGAGTCCGCGCCATCGACCGATGTGTCGAAAGGGTTTCCACACGGTTTAAACGCCGGAGTTGCAGGGGCAAAAGCCCCCGCAGTCGTGAGTGCGCCTCTACACTGCACGACGATGTTCGGCGATCTCAACCCCGCTCACCGGAGGATCGCCCAAGGGTTCGTGTTTCTCGGCGCGGTCTGCCTGGCTGCGGTGGCGGGATACATGGCGCTTGGGTGGAGCTTCTCCGATGCGGTCTACATGGTCGCCATCACGATCTTCAGCGTGGGCTACGGCGAAATCCATCCTGTGGTCGGGCCGGTGCGTTGGTTCACCGTCGTCGTCATCATCCTTGGCTGTTCGTCGCTCCTCTACATCTTGGGCGGGTTCTTTCAACTCGTCGCGGAGGGCGAACTCAACCGATTGATCGGAAATCGCAAAATGAAGAAGTCCATCGAAGAGCTGACGGGTCACATCATCGTTTGCGGTGTCGGCCGCATCGGACGGGTACTGGTGTCCGACCTCGAAAAAGGAGGCGCCACGGTCGTGCTCGTCGATAGCAACTCCGAACGGATCACGGCCGCCGTCGAAGCGGGTGCATACGGCCTCGTCGGTGACGCCACATCCGACGACGTGCTCGAACAGGCAGGCGTGCGACGCGCAAGCGCGCTTGCCACGGTGCTTCCAGATGACGCCCTGAACGTCTTCATCACGCTCACCGCCCGAAACCTCAACCCAGACCTCCGCATCATCGCGCGAGCTGAAAACCCAGCGTCCGACTCCAAGATGATTCAGGCGGGCGCCGACAAAGTTGTTCTCCCGTCATCGCTCTCTGGGGAACGCGCAGCCCAGATGCTCTTGCGCCCCGCCATGGTCGACTTCTTCTCCGGGCAAGATCTCTCTGGCCTCGAGCAAGAGCTCGGCGCGCTCGGGATCCAAATGGAGCAGTTCGAGGTCGACGCCAACTCTCCGTTGATCGGACAAACCGTCGGAGCCCTCGAGAGCAACGGAGACGGCGGGTTCCTCGTCATCGCCATCCGCCGGGCTGGGGGTGAGCTCGTCCGGAACCCCGAGAAACACTTCACGTTCTCCGAAGAGGACAGTGTCCTCTTCCTGGGCCACGGGGAAGACATCCCCCATCTCAAAGAGGCCTTCGCCATCGCCAATCTCAGACCCGCGGTCCGGCGCCCCCTGACGTACAGGGGCGCCACCCGCCGGTAGGCCACTACTGGACAATCACGGTACAGACCGCGCTGCAACCCGCAGCAGGCGCGCCGTTGTCCTCGCCTGCATCACACTCCTCCCCGAAATCGGGTTGGCGAATGCCGTCACCGCAGCTCGGCCCCAGGGTGCAATCCGGATTGCAACCGTTGTACGCGCCGAGGTTGTCGCCGGCGTCGCATTCCTCGAACTCTGCATCGAGGTTGCCATCGCCGCAGAACGGTCCAAGCCCCGAGCAGTCCGGGAGGCATCGGCCGTACTCGCCTGTGTTCTGCCCATCGCCGTCATCACAGAACTCGAAGCGCGTCGCGAAACCGTCCCCACATTCGAAGTCACAACTCGAACTCTCCGTGACAAACCCGTCGAGGGTGAGACTGAAGTTCGACGCTCCGGTGTGGCGCTCGGCGTGAAAGATCGCGACTTCGTACACGTTGCCGATCGTCAACCTCTGCTTGCAGGCCGCCACGATCCCATCTTGGGTAGCGCTGTTGGCCTCGGTGGGGTCTGCGAAGCTCATGACATCGGTCTGGCTCGGATGGAGCCCGCCGACGTCGAGACAGAGGAACCCATCGACGAACACCCACAGGTCGTCGTCGCCGCTGAACGTCAGCACCTCGTCCCCCTGATAGACGAAGAAGTAGTGCGTCTCCGTCGTGAAGCTGAAGTTCCGATACTCGCCAGCAGACGCACCACTCGGCACAAAGATGGTCTCCCCGAGAGTCGACTCGGCAGGCCACGCCAAAGGCGCCAGCGCCGCGTCATCGAGCGGGAAGAACCCTACCGACTCCGGATCGTCGTTGCTGGAGAACGCGTAGACGTTGTCGCCGGTCTCGCTCAGGACCAACTCGCCCACGACTTCGAGGTTGCCGGTCGCTTCGACGGTCTCGCTCGTGCGGTACCATTGAGCAAAGGATTCCGATGTGTGCGGTGGCCCCTCGTTCGATCCCGAGACGTACAGGTTCGCGTCCGGGTCGTCGGAAAGCGCGGGCTTGCCGTCGACGTCCAAGAAGTCCTCGGTGATGTGGAACGCGATCCCACCGTTGCTGTCGCCCGGATTATTGAAATCGGGACTGAAGTCGGTGGGGTTGCTGTTGTTGGTGTCGTTGCTGCGAAAGTCCCGGTAGATCACGGGGATTCGAAGTGGATCGGGGAGCTCGACAGGTGTGAGAAGGCACGTGAAGCCCTCTTCCACCTGGCACTCGGCAGAGCATCCGTCCCCGTCCTGAGTGTTGCCATCGTCACACGCCTCGCTCGTTCCGGGCAGGATGACGGTGTCGCCACACACTGCCTGGCAGACGCCCGCACTGCAGTTGGGCTCGTTCTTGCAGGCGGCGTCGCAGCCATCGAAAGGCGTGACGTTGCCGTCATCGCACTGCTCCGTGCCCTCTCGAAGCCCGTCGCCGCAGGAAGTTGTCTCACAGTCGGCACCTGGAGTGTCGCACTTGAAGCCTTCCTCGAGCTGACACTCCTCGTTGCATCCGGGCGCGGAGGAGTTGCCATCGTCACACTGCTCGAATCCAGCAACGATGCCGTCCCCACACTCGGCAGCCCCGCAAGCCACGCCGGGCAGCGGACAACTCCAGCCGTCTTGTCGGGTGCACGTCGCATCGCATCCGTCGTCGGCGGTGGTGTTTCCGTCATCGCAGGTTTCCGGTGGGTCGATCCTCGAGTCGCCGCATACGATGGCCACACACGCGACGCCGGCGGTCGGGCACCGGAAGCCCGGTTCGATCTCCATGCAGTCGGCAGAACAACCGTCGTCTCCTTCGCGGTTGCCGTCCTCGCAGGCCTCGGTCGCTTGCAACACGCCGTCGCCGCAATCGAGCGAGGCCATCCCGCCTGCACCGCCATCGCCGCCGGTGTTTCCAGCACCGCCGCTGCCGCCCATCGCGCCAGCCCCGCCACTGCCCGCATCGCCGCCAGTACCCCCGGTTCCACGGGGATCGGAAGCTCCACCGCCGTCCGAACAGGCCAAGGCCAGGGTCAGCGAACCTACTGCAAGAATCCGATAATAATTCATTTCTTGAGTATAAGTGTATTCCGAAGCGCTTCCAGCCGATTGGGGACGGTTTTCGGGTGAGCTACATCACGAAGACCGCATGAACACGCAGTCTCCACCCCCAGCGTTCGCCCCAGCGGCGGAACGAAACCGGCGAGCGATCGCCTCCGCCCTTCGCCAGTACCTGCCGCCTCGTGGCTTGGTTCTCGAAGTGGCGAGCGGCACGGGTCAACACGCCGAACACTTCTCGGAGGTGTTCCCGAGCCTCGAGTGGCAGCCGACCGACATCTTGGACACCGCCCTCGAGAGCATCGGCGCCCGTGCACACGCATCGGGCCGCTCCAACTTTCGGCAACCACTCCGACTGGACGTACAAAGCCAACCGTGGCCCATCGATCGCGCCAACGCGATCGTCTGCATCAACATGGTGCACATCGCGCCGTGGGAGGCGTCGCTCGCGTTGTTCGAGGGCGCAGCCCACTTGCTCTGCCCGAGCGAAGTATTGTTCACGTACGGTCCCTACCGAGTCGACGGTGCGCACACGGCGCCGAGCAATCAGGCCTTCGATCAGAACCTTCGCAGCCGAGATCCAGCATGGGGCGTTCGAGATATCGGCGAACTCGAAGAAGTAGCGGCCGCCAACGGCTTCACCCTCGAGGCGACCCTCCCCATGCCCACCGAGAACATGACCCTCGTCTGGAAACGCGAACCCCTCCGTCACACCGGGGAGACGAAGAGCATCACGAAGTAGGCGCCGAAGATCAACACCAGCAACCCACCCCGCTTGGTGCCGATGTGACTTTCTTTGCCTGTAAGCGCCATCACGATCAAGAGCGCGGTGACGCCGAACATGATCGGAAAGTCGCGCGTGACCAATCCATGATCGACGGGCGCCCCCGGCGCGATGACGCCGGGTAGCCCGAGCACACCGGTCAAGTTGAACATGTTGGAACCGACGACGTTCCCGACGGCGATGTCCTGCTCGTTCCGGCGTGCCGCCGCCACGGATGCCGCAAGCTCCGGCAGGCTCGTCCCAAGCGCCACGACCGTGAGTCCAATGACGAGCTCGCTCACACCGACGCTCTCCGCTGCTTCTACCGCACCCCAGACCAAGACTCGCGACCCGCCAAGGAGAAACAGGAGGCCGACAGAGAACAACGAAACCCCCTTCCAGGTCGGCATCGCCTCCGGGAGCTCCTCATCGAGCGACGCGGTCAGCGGGTCCTCGGACTCTTTCGAGTGAGCCCGCCCCTGGACGCCGATCCACGTCATCAGCGCGACCATGCCGGCAAGAAGAAGCCCGCCCTCGAGCCGAGTCAGCGTGTCATCGCGCAGGAAGAACCAAGCGGCACACATGATCACCACCAAGATCGGCAGCTCCCGAATCAAGAGCTGCGAGTTGACGCGGAGAGGACGAACGAGCGCGGCGGCCCCAAGGACGAGCGTGGTGTTGGTGATGTTGGATCCGATCGCATTCCCCACGCCCATCTGGGGGCTCCCTGCCCAGGCTGCCATCCCGGACACGAGCATCTCGGGCGCGGAGGTCCCGAACGCCACGATCGTCAGGCCAATGACCAGGCGTCCGACCCCCAAATTGGTCGCGATGCCCGCCGCACCGTAGACGAATCGGTCGGCCCCCCAAACGACCGCAGCAAATCCGGTCAGGATGGCAACCGAAGCGTAGACGAGCGTCAAGAGAGCCTCGTGATGCGGTCAGCCAAGGCCGGAGTGTTGCGCAAGCGTAAGGACGCGCAAGCGGCGTGCAGATGGAGCTGGCAAACCGACCCTTTCCGGCGGTATACCGGTCGAACAGACAAGGGGAGGAAGATGGGTCAACGGCTCGAAGGCAAAGTTGCAGTCATCACGGGCGCCAGCCGGGGAATCGGGGAGGCGATCGCGATGCACATGGGACGCGAAGGCGCCAAGGTGGTGCTCGTCTCGCGCAAGATCGAGGGCCTCGAGGCGGTGGCCGCCAAGGTCCGGGAGGCCGGCGGCGATGCCACGCCGATCGCGTGCCACGTCGGCAAGGAAGACGCGCGACGACAGATGCTCGCCGAGGCGATCGAGGCGTACGGCCAAGTCGACATCCTGGTGAACAACGCGGCGACCAATCCGCACTTCGGTCCGATGATGACGATCGACTGGGGCGCGTGGGACAAGACCTTCGAAGTCAATGTCAAAGGGTACTTCGGGATGATCAAGCTCCTCGTGAACCACCTGCAGGAGCGGAAGGCCAAAGGGTCGATCGTCAACGTCGCAAGCGTGGCCGGTCAAATGGCCGCGCCTTTTCAAGGCACCTACGCCATGACGAAGGCCGCCGTGATCTCGATGACCCGCACGCTCGCGATGGAGCTTGGCGGCGCCGGGATCCGGGTCAACGCGATCGCCCCGGGCCTGATCGAAACCAAGTTCGCGCAAGCGCTGGTCGCCAACGACACCTTTCGTGCGATGGTCGTCGAGCGAGCGGCCGCAGGTCGTGTTGGACAACCCGAAGACATCGCGGGGGCTGCGGTGTTTCTCGGATCCGACGAATCCGATTATGTGACGGGGGAAGTCATGGTTATCGACGGCGGTTGGACAATCGGATAGACGAGGGCGAATGGTCGGAGATCCGCCCTCACGCCCCACAAAGGCGATACGCAAGCGCGACCTGACGGAGTTGCGCATCGACAACCTGCGTCGCGAGCTCGATGCCGAGACTGACGCGCGGAGTCAGGCGGCGATTCTCTACGAGATCGGAATCCTACTTGAGCATGACCTCAACCGGCCGGCCGAAGCTGCACTGGCGCACGCGCGCGCCGCAACGCTCGACCCACTCTTCGTCCCTCCGTTGATCGCGAGTCTTCGCATCGCCGAACGTGGGTCGAACGGCCAACCGATCGAAGCGATTTGCGATGCGCAGGCAGTTGCGGCGTCGTCGCCCACGTTGCGGGGCTCGGCGCTCGTCGACCTGGCCCTCCACACCGAGGACTGGGAGGGGCTGATTCGCGAGGCGATCCGGATCTCGCCCGCGACGGGCTCGGCTTCGCTGCTCCTCGAGTGGCTCGCTGGCAAGCACGGGAACGACGCTGCCCGCGCAGACGCACTGCGTGCGCAGGCCCAAGCCGCCACGGACCCGGCACTGCGTGGCGCGCTCTACCTCGATCTCGGGCTGGCTGAGCTCGACCTCGGCCACGTCCAGGAGGCCCTCGGCGCGTTGTCCGAGGCCTGCCGGTCCATCGACGTGCGTTGGCAAGCTCGAACGCTGTCGGTCCGGGTCGCGCGCGAACACGAGGAGTGGGACACCTTTGATCGCCAGGCTCGAACGCTCGCCGCGGAGCTTCAGGACGCAGACGCCCTAGGACCCAATGGAACCTTGGGACTTCCGCTCGACCATTCGTCGGCGATTGCGGCCGCGGCGTGGCTCCTCGAGGAAGCCGCCATCCGGAGGTTCGACGCCCTCGGTGATCCAAAGGGAGCCTCCGAAGTGCTCGACGAAGCGATTCAGCTCCGCCCCGAGAGCCTTCGACTGCGACTTCTCGATCTCGCTATCGCAGAGGAGACGGGCGACGACGCGCGCGTCACCGTCGCGCGCGTCTGGTTTGAGGAAAACGCTCCCGAGCATCCGGGGTTCGTCGCTCACCGGACTCGGGAAGCGGTCGAGAACGCCGGGCACGAGAACACACTCGCCACACTTCAAGCCGTATGCGATGCGAATCCCGAGTCGCGGTACGCACGGAGCGCCCTCGACGTCGTCTTGGGGAAAACCGGAAGCAGCACCGATCGCGTCCAGGCGTGGCGTTCACGGTCGGGCGCTACGGGCGACCACCTGTCGGCATGGCGAGCCGCTCAGTTGGCGACGGACCAGGGCGCACCTGGGATCGACACCGCAACCCTGTTCGAGCAGGCGGCAGGCGCAAACCCCTCCCACGCCGCGGCAATCGCGAGAGAGAAGTTCGGCGAAGCCTGGATCCAACATCGATACGACCAACTCGCAAGCCGTTGCGACGAGTTGATGGGACACGACCTCGACGACAACGAGCGGGCGACCATCGGTTTTTGCAAGTACGAGGCTCTCAAGCGAGGCGTCGGGGAAGCGAGCAGCCGCGCATGGCTTCAAGAGGCGATCGACGACCCTACGCACGAACGCTGGGCGCCCAGCATTGCGCGCGCACGCGCCGCCTTGGCCGGTGACCTCCCACTTCTGATTCGCGCCCACGAAGCGCTGGCATCGACGACAGCAGGCGCGACCCGTGTCGGGCACCTTTGCGCGGTGGCCCAAGCCCACGCTCGTAAGGACGACTGGGAGCTTTGCGAACAAGCCCTGGAACGCGCTCTCGAGGAGTCACCAAACGACCCGTATGCCCTCTCCCTCATGGAGGCGGTGATGCGCGAAAGTGGCAGGCCCGAGGCAGCGGTCTCGCTGGTGGAGAAGCGTTCTTCGAGCCGTCCGGGGGCGCCGCTCGACGAACTCGCTTTGCTACTCGCCGGAGCGTCGGCCGAAAGGAGCGGCAATCTCCCCGCCGCGAGGCACGCCTACGAGACGGCCCTCAAAGGCGCCCCCGCTTCGGCGTCCGCAGCCTTGTCACTCCTCGACATCGCCCGACAACAGGGGGACCGGGCCGCCTCAATTCGGGCCTACGAGGCGCTCTCCCTAAGCGAACTCAGCGGCGAGAGTCCGGAACGGTTCACCATCCTCCACGCGGACGCGTTGAGGAGGGCTCGCCGCGAAGCCGAAGCTGCCGAGGCATACCAGGCTGGTCTCGCGAGCCCGTCGACGTCGGTCGCCGGAGCGCTTGGTGTCCTCACCACGCCCGCGCGCGCAACCACCGACGCGCAGCGAGGTGCCGCCGAGCAAGCGCTACAAGGACATCTCGTCGGCGCCGAACCCAAACCGCAGAGCTTCGCAGATACCTACAACGGCTGGCGGTCAACGGCCTCCACAGGCGACACCGACGCACAGGCTTGGTTCGCATGGTCCGAGATGGCGCCAAACGAAGCTGTACGGGCGAGTACGCTCCTTCACGGATTACGCTCGGCGTCGCTCGGGGAGCACGCCAACGGTGACGATACCTTTCTGATGGCACAACAAGCGGAGGGGATCGCCGAGCATCGGTTGCAAGCCGCGGTCGCGCTCGACGAATCTCTGGCGCCGGGCGACGACGCGGAGTTCATCGCGAACGCGCTCGACAAACGGTTGCGTCATCGACGAACCGGCTCCACTGGCGGAGAAGCCTCGGAAAAGGCAGCGTTCGTGCGGGCACTCGTAAACGCCGGTCGCGGCCGTGATGCCATCCCGCTTCTGACCGAGGCCCTCGACGCTCGCCCTGACGATCTTGCGCTCTGGGAGACCCTTCGATCCGCCGCCAGGCAGGCGGAGGAGTGGTCATGGGTCGCGCTTGCTTGCGACCGGCTTGCGCAGTCGGTCGAAGGTTCTCTTCGAGCGGACCTTCTCGAGGAGGGAGGCGTGGTGCGTCTCGACCAGCTCGACCAAGCCGCCCAAGCCGAGGACCTCTTCCGCGCCGCACTCGAGAGCGACCCCACGCGCGAAGTCGCATTTCGACGCCTCCACGACATCCTTGCGGATCGAGAGGACTCCGATGCGCTCGAAGCACTCGTAGCCACGCGCCTCGCTGGGGGCCACGCCGACGACCGAAGCGAGTTGCTCTATGAACGTGCACGCCTGCTACGCGGGGTTGGCGAGCGGGAGGAAGCACTCTCGGTGCTCGACGAGCTTCTGGCCGATTCGCCCCAGCATCCAGGAGCACTGGCGCTGGCAGCGGAGACCTTTGTATCGATGGAGCGATGGGAAGACGCCGTGACCAGGCTTGAGCGGCTGACCCAATCGAATATTCCGCCGGCGCAACGTCGGATGGCGCATCTCGGCGCCGCGGACTTCCTGGAGCATCAGCTCGGGCGGCCTGCCGAAGCCCTTGAGGAACTCCGTGCGGTCGATGCGCTTGGCCTCGCTGGCGTCGTTGTCCTCAACCGAATGGGACGGCTTTCTCAATCCGAAGCGGATGACTCCGCAGCCGCCGAAGCGTACGAACGCGCCCTCGGCCTCGCCCCGACAGACCACACGGCCGCTCGGGGCGTCGCCGCTTTGCCCGACGGGCCTTCTCGCGATCGGATGCTCCGCGGTTTCGAGGACGCACTGTTCAGCGCGATCGACCGCGGAGGGGCGGACGTCACGGCGTGGGCTTCGTTGCGAGACGCTGCACGATGGCGCGGTCACGCCAATCGCGCAGTGGCGGCGGAACGGGTGCTCATGCTCTTCGAGCCGACAGGGACGTTTGCGGGAGCGCCAGGCGAGGCGCCCGACTTCGGGAGCGTCGATGCGGAGGCACTGGGGGACCACTCGCTCGACGAACGGATGCAGCAACTCGTGCTGCGTGGTTGCGCAGGCCTCGACAAGAGCCGCCACCGATCTCGGCACAAAGCGAGCGAGGATGCCCGCGCGGTGGCCGAACTGAACGCGCTCTGCACGAGGTTCGGCGCCCCGCGTGGCGTAGTTCGGCTCGGCGACGACGTGGCGAAACCGCAAGCCCGCTTGAACCGACGTGGCGAGGTCGACTGGCTACTGCCGAACGCGGCAGTCAAAGGCCTCGAGGCCGCATTCTCGTTCACCGCGGGACGATTGGCATGGATCACACCGCGCGGAGGCTCCGTTCTCCTCGAGGCCACGAGAGCGCAAGCGACCGGAACACTGGCGGCCGTCTTGCGCGCGGCAGGATGCGAGGTGACGTCCGATCTCGGGGGCATCCCGCGGGTCGACGTGAAGCTCTCGAGGTCTGCCCGACGGAGTGTCGGTGACGCACTCGGCGACGCCGCAACGACGCTATCTTCACTCCAAGCAGTGGCGCGTTGGTTCCAACAGAGTGCCGACCGCGCTGGGCTGATCGCCTGCCAAGACATAGCCGCAGCGCTCGAGGTGATCCTAGGCACTGAGAAGATCACCCCAGAGCGCATCGCCGAATCGCCTCGCGCGATCGAGCTCACGCGCTTTTGGCTGCACCCGGAATCACCGGTATGGGGCGCGCATGGCTGAGGACGAACTCACCAGCCAGCCGCCGCCGAGCGGTGCGGTCTTCGACTTCGACGAAGGGAGTATCTCGACCCTACTCGACCACTTCGTCGAAGCGCACACTGGGCCCCAACGACAGGAGAGTTCGCGACCGCCGGACGCCGAGGACGCAGGTGCACAGGCCGCGCACCGCACGATCTTCGAACACGCGCCTCGCGAGGAGCGTATGCCCCTGGTCGGCGACACGCCAGAGGCCCTGCGCCGCAGAATCTCGCTCATCGAGGCTTTGGCGGCGAGCGCCAGCGGTTCGGCAGAGGCCCGCCTTTGGACGAGCGCCGGCGAGCTTCACGAGCGGCTCGGCGACCTTGCCTCAGCCGGCGAAGCCTATCGACGCGCGCTATCTTCGGACGCGCGCGACGTCGTTGCCCTGAGGGCGCTCCGGCGGCACGCGCGAGCCAGAAGAGACTGGGACAGCATGGCCGGATTCCTCGCACAGGAGGCTGCGCTCGACCTCGGACCAGACGAACGAGCCACAGCCCTCGAACTACTCGCGCAGGTTCACCTGGCACGCACGGGCGACACGGCAGCCGCAGAGCACGCCGCCCGAGACGCCGCGTCTCTCACCCCGGGAAGCTTCTGCGCACACCTGACCGTCGCATTGGCTTGCTTCGCCCGTGGCGACTCGGCGGGCGCGGGGCAGGCGATCGCCAACGCCGCCGAGGGCTGGCCAGACGACGACGCCAGAGCAGCTCTGCTACAACACGCAGGCGCACTCACCGAGCAAGCGGGAGACATCGCGGCCGCCCGAAGCCTGTATCAGAGAGCGTCCGCCCTCGATCCGAACTCGCTGCCAGCTCAGCTCGGGCTCATCCGAGCCGATTACGAACTCGGAGACCTCCGAAGCTGTGTGGCGACTTTGGAGGAACTTGCCGGACGGGTCGGCGGCCCTGTCCTTGCCGCGGGCCTGACTCGCATGGCCGCCGTGGTTCGCGCGTGGGCCGGCGACCCGGCGGCAGATATCGCCACGCGGGACGGAGGCGATGCACTCCATCGGTGGACCGACGCGGGCATCGCGGCAGCCGACGGGGACCTCGACGCGTTGGTCGATGCGCTTCGACCCCAACCGGACGACGACGATGCCGTCAGGGCAATCGACGCGGCGCGAAGTGAACGCATCCACGCCGAGCGAAGAGAGGCCCCCCAGATCTCCGCGACGGATCTGGAACGCATCGAGGCGCACGGCCTAACCAACTACTTCCGCGCGTCCCAACGCCTCCGCGGTGAGGACGACGGAAGCGAGCTCCGGTGGCTGATCGAGGCGTTGAACGTAGCCCCCGAAAGCGTGCCGGCCGACATGGTCAATGCCGACGGCGCGGCTCTCCTTGGCGACGGAGCCGCCCTCGTCGCGGCGCTCGGCCGCGAGGTCGAACGCGCCGCGGATCCTACGGGACCCGCCTTGGCGCTCGCGGAGATCTCCGAGGAACTCGACCCGGAAAGCCGCGCCCAATCCCTCCGAGCCGACTCGGATCCACTCGTTCTTCGGGCGTTCACCTTGGCGGCGGGGCCTGAGGACGCACCGTCTGTCGCCGAGGCCTGGCGCCAAGAAGGACGCGCCACGCCCGGGCAGGCCGGGGTTTTCGCATCGACGATGGCGGGTCGCCTGCACCAGCGCGCCAACAGGCTAAGCGACGCGATCAAGTGCTTCGAAGAAGCGACCCAACAACAGGTCGACTACTGGCCCGCGCTGTGGGCGCTCGAAGACGGTCCCTTCGACGACGCCACTCGGCAGCGGTCGGCCGTCGCTCAAGCCGACATCGGGGCCCCTGACGCGTCGGACGCATGGCTGCGCGCGTCCTTTCTCACCACCGAACGAGAGGAACAGCTCTTGCACCTCGAGGCGGCGCGACCAACGACGGCGCAGGATCCAATTCTCGCCGAAGCCCTCGTGCGCGCCCTCGGCCCGTGCGCACAGCCGACGGCGGAGGTCCTGCTGTCGTCCACCCATGACCCAGCATCGGTTCGGATCTCTCGCGCGGCGACGGCGCTTCTCACCAAAGGTGACTCCGCTGGTGCAGCCCGAGAGTTGCGCGCGCTTGCGGAGCGCGAACCGGACGATATTGATGTCAGAACCTTGTGTGAAGACGCGGAGATCCGAGCTGGCGAGTACGCCAGGGTCGCGACCTCGATGATGCGCCGCGTGCGCGAGGCAACGCAAGAGGCGGACGAGCTTGCCGCGCTTGCCGACATGGTCATGGTGGACCGCTTGGTTCGGAGGGATCGACAGAGTGCTCGGCTCTCCCTTCAGTCGGTGGCGGAGCGAGTCCCCGATCACCTCCCAACCGCCCGCGCGCTCGAGTGGGACGCCCTCTACATGAACGATGGTGAGCGGATCATGTCGAGCGCGAAGAGAATGCTTGGGTGCTTGGCCGAAGAATCTCACGAACACGCAGCACGCCGGCGGCTGATGGTGGAGGTCTTGACTGCCGATCCCGACATCCTGGCGCACGACGTTGACCGGCTGCTCACCGGAACCAACGACGACATCGACGCGGACCCCGGTCTCGCAAGACGGGTTGTCGGAATGGCCTACGCGAGGGGCGAGGACGAGACCACACTTCGAGCGCTCGCATCGCTCCAAGCGCACCTGCCGAGCGAGCTCGAACGAAGCGCGATCGCACTCGAGCGCGCCCACGTCCTCGAACGAAGGGGAGAGCCCGAACGCGCTCTGGCGATCCTATCGGATGCATCGGATCATCCACTTGGCCTCGCGCTCGAAGCAGAACTGTTGGCAGCGGCGGAACGCTGGGACGAAGCGACTGCATGCTTCGAGCGCGCCGCAACCCATGCCAAGGACGGACGCCGCGCGGCCTCGCTTTGGCGCGCGGCGGCGCAGCTGTTTGAGGAGAAACTCGACGACACCGACAGCGCGGTTCGAACCTACGTCGCAGCAGCCGGGGCCGACATCACCTACCTCGATGTGTACCGACGACTTTTGACCCTCTACCAACGACTCGGGCGCTCCACAGAAGCCGAGGCACTCACCGACGCGCGCATCGACGCGGGTGCCGACACACCCAACTTGGTCGCGCTCCTGCTCGAGCAGGCGAGCCAGCGACGCAGTCGTGGCGATCTCGATGGCGTGGTCTCTGCGCTCCACGAGTGTCTCGACCTCGACCCTCACCACTTCGGCGCGCTGACTGAGCTCGTCGATACGCATCGGCAACGAAAGGACTGGCAGGGCGCTGCTGAGGGTCTGATTCGGATCGCGCGACTCAAGCGGTCCCCGGACGAGCAGGTTTGGGCGTTCTCGCAGCTCGCGGAGCTGTACGAACTCCAGCTCGAGGACGCACCCCGCGCCGAGGCCGCGCTTCGGCAGGTTCTCAAGCTCGCACCAACTCGCGCCGAGGCCCACGACCAGCTCGCCCGGGTGTTGCGGATACAAGGCAAGGCCGTCGAGGCCGCGAAGGTGCTCGACGGCCTCGTGCGACGATCCCCGACGGGCCCCGCAAGAACCGACTATGCGATTCGGCTGGCGGCGGCCGTGGAGGCGGCAGGGCAACCACGGCAGGCCGAGCAATACCTCGAGAACCTTCGTGCGGAGCACCCCACCGACCTGGATCTGGTCCTCGCGTTGACCGACCACTTCGAACGCCAGGGCACGCCCGCCGCGGCATCGATGCATCTCAATCGAGCCTTGGCCGACGTGCGCGACGCGATCGACGCCGACCCTGAAGACGGAGAGCTTTGGACGACGATCGTCCGGATCCTCGGCCGACGGCACGGACCTGGCCCCGCCTCGTGCGCGGCCAGCGCGGCAATCGCCCTCGGCCACCCGGCCGCCTTGTTCGAGGGAGCTGTCGACGAACGGGGTCGGACCCTCGGAACGCCCCAGATTCCGATCGACAGCAACGTCGATCGAATCACCACGCCGAAAGAGTTGCCGGCCACATTGCTACGCGTCTTTGAGATGTGTGAGCAAGGCTTCGAGAAGCTCCTGCCCCTCGACAGTGGGGGCTGGAAGCTTCGTCGCGTCCCAACCTCGATGCGCGCCCTGCACGGCGAGGCGAGCCAGGTGGCGAAGGCCCTCGGGCTGGGGGAACCGAAGCTTCGAATCGCCAGCGGCTCGTCGACCGTGTGCATGCCCATCTCGGGCCAGCCGATGACGATCGCAATCGGCGAGCAACTGACCGAGGTGACGTCCGAGCGAGAACGCGTCTTCTTGTTGGCTCGTGCCCTCAAGATCGCAAGCCTTCATCTTGCCCCGGCGCTTCGCGCCCAGCCGTCCGATCTCGACGCGGTTCTATTGGCACTCCTCGGCACGCAAGAGGCCAGCCGCGCGCAACGCCCTCCCCCAACGCAGGCGGACGACCTCCGACGGACCCTGGTGCGATCCGTGCCCCGTCGGTCACGCAATGATCTCGAGGGGCTCATCCTAGAGCTCCGTGGAGACCAAGGTTTCTCGTCCCTTGCCGTCCCCATGGCGATCGCCGCCTTGGGGAATCAGGTGGCGCTGACACTCACCGGCGATGTGCCGTCAGCCGTGACCGCCCTTTTGCGGGCTTCGGGCGAGCCCGTTCCGGAGATCCAACACGCCAAGCTGGCGGTCATCCGCGATACCCCGGAGGTGTGGAACCTCATACGTTTCGCCCTCAGCAACGCACATTTTGAGGCTCGGGCCCAAGCTGGTGTAGATCGATAGCTCATGCGGTTTGGTTTCATCGGCCCAGCGGGACTCGACGCCGCGCTCCTCGAGAGCGCCGTCGACCTCTTGGTGACGAAGTTCGAGGCCGACGCTGTGATCTACTTCGCCGCCGATGAGGCCATCAGAGACTTCATCACCGCACATCAACGTGACAAGGCCGACCTGACCTTCGAGCAACAGGTTGCGCAGGTTGCGGCCACCGGATCCCCGGACGAGATCCACCAGGTGGTTCGCTCGCTCTGCGGCGCCCGGTACTTGGAGAAACTCCGCGTCGTGCCCCAGTCACCGGCGAGCGTCATCGAGATGCTCGACGACAGAATCGTTCTCTTGGTCCGCGACAAGTCGAGCATCGGCGAGGAGGACGTCGTGAACTCCAACGTGGTCGTGTACGGCGATGCCAAGAGTCTCACTTTCAAGCGCTATGGGCCCCGCTGTTTCTTCAGCCCGGGTCCTCTGGAAGGCGGTCATGTCGGTATTCTCGACGACGAATCCGAGGGGGGCGGCGTGACCTTGCGAGCGCTCGCCCTTGATGCCGAGATCGTCTGGACCGAGGCGATTCAAGGTCGAGGAGCGAAGATGAAGGTTGCGCCGTGAGCGCGGCGCGAGTGGCGATCTACGGCGGCAGTTTCGATCCGCCTCACATGGGGCACGTCCTCGCTGTGGCTTGGGCCCTCGGCACGGGAGAGGTCGATCGCGCATGGATCATTCCAACCTGGAAGCACCCTTTGGGCAAGGAGCATGGCGCTGACTTCGAGGCACGAGTCGAGATGTGCGAGCGCGCCTTTGCCGGGCTTCGGAACGCCGAAGTCTCGACCGTCGAGAAAGAACTGGGCGGGGTGAGCCGCACTCTGACCACGATCGAGACCCTTGCCGCCGCGCACCCCAACAACAGCTTTCGCCTACTCATCGGCGCGGACATCCTGAGCGAGACCGGTCGATGGCACCGATGGGACGATGTCGCCCGGGCAGCACCCCCCCTCGTGGTGGGGCGCGCCGGATACCCCCTTCCGGACGGATGCCCAATCGCGATCCCGGACGTGAACTCGACCGACGTTCGTCAGGGGCTTGCTCAGGGGGCGACCATGGACGGACTCGTCCCATATGAGGTCCTCGCCTACGTTCGGATGCAGGGACTCTACCGGGACCCTTCATGAACATCGTCATCGTGGGACGCGGCAAAGTGGGTCGCGCGATCGAGCATGCGCTCATCGAGGACGGACGCCACGCGGTCGCAACGATGGGAAAGAGACTCGTCAGCGGTCCACTCGAAGCGGCGGACGTGGTTGTGCTGGCCGTGCCGGACGGTGCCATCGAAGCGGTGGCGAGCTCGGTCGCCCCGTCCCTCACGAAGGGCTCAGTCGCGGTGCACTGTGCCGGCGCGCGCGACACAGCGCCTCTTACGCCATGCGCCCGTGTCGGTGCGCGAGTGAGCGTGATGCACCCGATGGTTTCGTTCGCAAGTGCCCGCCACCCCCCGACGCTTCAGGGCAAGACATTCGTCGTCAACGGAGACCCCGGCGCGTTCTCGACGATTAGAGACATCGCCCGGGCCTGCGGCGCAGAAGCCGTCCGTGCGGACACGACGAACCCGATCTACCACGCCAGCGCAGCGCTCGCGGCAAACGGAGCCGCCGCACTGTCCTTCTTCGCGGTGGGCCTGCTGACACGAATCGGCTTGTCGAAGGGCCAGGCGGAGCATGCGGTCGGTGGGATCGTCGAGAGCGTCGGGAGCAACGTCCGAACGGTCGGCGTCCCGCAAGCGCTCACTGGCCCGGTGGCAAGGGGCGATGTCGCGACGGTTGAACGCCACCGGCGGGGTCTGCGTCGCGCACCGAAAGGTCCACGGTCGGTCTACGACGCCATCCTTCCCGCGATCATCTCTACCGCCGAGGCGGCAAAACTACCGCGCAAGCACGCCAAAGCACTTCGGGCGCTCCTCGATCCACGAGACGACTGACCTACTCGGCCGCCTCAACCGATCCCTCGGCCGGCTCGAATACGATCGTGTCGCCCCGTCCCATGACCACCACGCGGTCATCTTCATTGAAGTCGCCTGACAGCACGGCGGACGCGAGTGGCGCTTCGATCAACCGACCGATCGTCCGCCGCATGGGGCGCGCACCGAGTTCCGCGTCGTAGCCGCCCAGGGCGACGAGAGCATCGATCGCCGAGTCGTCGATACGGAGATCGACCCCTTGCAACGCGCGGAGCTTCCGCGTGACGCCGAGCATCAGCCTGCGGGCGATCTCGGCGACCTCCTGCCGGCTCAGGCGACCGAAGAACAACGGTTCGTCGATCCGGTTCCAAAGCTCTGGGGGCAAGGCTCGTCTTGCAGCGGCGAGCGCCGGCGGTGCCCCTGCATCCTCGGGGCTCGACTCCGTCCGAAACCCGATCGACGCGCCGCTACCGCCTACGGTTTCACCGCCCAGATTCGAGGTCATCACGATGATCGTATGGGAACAATCAACCGTCCGTCCTTTGCCGTCGGTCAGTCTCCCGTCTTCGAGCAGCGGCAACAACGACTGCAGCACATCGACGTGGGCCTTTTCGATCTCATCGAGAAGCACCAGTTGATACGGACGATGCCGGACCGCCTCGGTCAGCTGGCCGCCTGACTCGTGACCGACGTACCCCGGTGGCGCGCCAACGAGCTTGGCGACGGCGTGGGACTCGCTCAGTTCGCTCATGTCGATGCGGGTCATCGAGCAGCCCGTGAAGAAGAGCTCGTTGAGCGCGCGCGCAGTTTCGGTCTTGCCGACCCCTGTCGGACCCAAGAACAAGAACGTCGCCAATGGCCGGTGGCCGTGAAAGCCGGCTGCTCCTTTGCGAAGGGCATCGGCCACCCGAGTCATCACCTCGCTATGGCCCACGACGTGCTCGGCAAGATGGCTTTCCAGCTGCAGCAGTTTCTGCGCGTCCGAGACCAAGAGACGCTCGAGCGGGACCCGGATCTTCTCGGCGACCACTTGTGCGATCGACTCGCGGTCGACGATCTCGCCACCACGGCGTCGCAACCGCGCGCCTGCGAGGTCTAGAAGGCCGATCGCCTTGTCGGGCAACGTTTGCTCGGGGAGGTACCGAACCGAAAGCTCCACCGCCGCTTCAACCGCATCATCGGCGTAGGCAATGCCGTGATGAACCTCGTAGCGCGGCGCAATGCCGCGAAGAATCTCGACCGCATCGTCCCGGCTGGGCTCGGCCACGTGAATGGGAGAGAACCGCCGTGCAAGGGCGGCGTCGCGCTCGACGTACTTTCGATACTCCGCATCGGTGGTCGCCCCGATACACGGAAGCTCCCCGCGGGCTAACGACGCTTTGAGCTCGTGTGCCAGATCATCAGGTGAGTCGCCCCCGGTGAACAGCGCGTGCACTTCGTCGATGAACAAGACGATGCGACCCTTGGCGCGCTTCACTTCGAACTGAAGGCGGCGGATGCGCTCGGACAACGCCCCGCGAACCCCGGTGCCTGACACGAGTCCCCCTGCGGAGAGCTCGACGATCACCGTCCCCTCGAGTCCCCGAACACCCACGCCTCCATCGGCGATCTTGCGGGCCAGCCCTTCCACGATCGCGGTCTTGCCGACGCCAGGAGGACCTACGAGAAGTGGGTTGTTGGAACGGCGCCGCGCGAGCACGTCGAGCAGGCTTTCGATCTCGGCATCCCGCCCGATCACCTCGTCGATCTCCCCAAGCGCCGCCATTTCGGTCAGGTTCCGTCCGAGCTTGCACAACATCGGGTAGGCTCCTGCGTCGAGGGCGAACGGCGAGCTCGAAGGCACCACGACGTCTTCGTCGGCAGCTGGAGCGGGCTCCGACTGAACGTCCGCCTCCGGCACGACGTCAGGCTTTTCGACGCGAAGCTCGATGAGGGGCGACGGCTCGACGCTTGGGCGCGCCGAGGGACGTGGTGCGCGCGCAGTCGAGGAAGCCGTTGGGGACGTCGGTCGGATCACCGTGTCTCGGCGCCGGTTTCGCTCTGGCGTGAGAAGCCTTCGGATCTCTTCTTGAACTTGCTTGGGGCCAGCGCCGACGTGTTCGAGGGCGCGATGCGCTGCACTCCGGCTGTCACGCGCGATCGCAAACAGGAGGTGCGCCGGAAGCACTTGCTCATCGCCCATCGCTTTGGCGATGCGGTACGCCCGCTCGACAGCTCTCTCGAGCGCACTCGATGGCTCCGGATCGACGACACGGACCGCGCTCAGCAAATCGCCCTCCCGAACACCGAGGCCCGACAGCAGGGTCCCGGTCGGGCCGCCCGCCCGCAGCATCACCAACAGAAGGTAGCCCGTCGACGGACTCTCAGAGCGACGCTGGGCCTCTCGCTGCGCCCTTGCAACGAGTCCCTTGACTCCCCCGCCAACCGTGGTCATGCCGTCGTCTTTCCCCCCCGAAGCCTGCCTCGGAGTTAGCGGGCGAGGTCCCCACAGACAACTTTTCGGCGGTCTCGGAAACAGCGAGGAGATCCCCAACAGACTACATCTCCCCACTTCATCACCCTGTCATTGGATAATTACACTTGTTAACGTGTTCCGAGGAGAGATCTCGGAGCATGGCGTTGAGAACACGAATCGCTTTCACCGCTGCCATCGCGGCAGCCCTTCTACTGACACTCATGCCGGGGGGCGGGGCTGAGGCCGCGCCTGGGCTGAGGGCGAAGCTCTTCCTCACCCAGAAGGGAATCCCGCGATCGCTCTCGGAGGCCGGTGTCATTCGTTTCGCGCGGACCCACAAGGCGACGCGGCTGCAGGAAACGAAAGAGGCGCCGATTGAAGAGCGACAGTGGCGCGCAAGCCTCGTGGCCTCGTTCAACGCACCCGTCCGTGACTCCGAATTCGAGGTGCTCTTCTACGATATTCAGACGGCCGAGCGAAAGTTCATCGCGCCGGCGATGACGGTGTTCGTCAACGACACCAGCCAACGAACCATCGTGCACAAGATGTACCTCAAGCGGCCCCAGTTCGAGCCGAACCGGCGACTCGAGATGGTCGTGACGGTTCGTCGACAAGAGGTCGGGCGTTACCGCTTTCAAATTCTTGGGGACCGGGTACAACACAGCGGCGAAGTCACTTTCTCAGACGACGAAGCCCGCTAGCCTCTTGCCCACCATCCACGACGTCATCCGCGGGGCCGCGCAAGGCTCCCTCGAGCCCGTCTATTTACTGGTCGGGCCCGAACGGCTGTTGATCGAACGTGCGGTCGGCGCGATTCGACAAGCGGTCGACGCAGACGGCGTAGCCGGCTTCAACACCGAGATCTTCGATGGCAAGGGGCTGGCCGCGGCCACCGTGATTAGCGCGGCGCGCACGCTTCCCATGATGTCGGACCGGCGATTCGTCTGGGTACGCCACGTCGACGCGATGACCCCCACCGAACAAAACGAGCTGGCTTCCTACTTCGACGGCCCGAACGATACGACCAGCCTTGTCCTGACCGCGACGAAGCTCGACGGACGCGGAAAACTCGCGAAAGCGGGCAAGAAACAGGGGTTCCTAACCGACGCGAAACCGCTACGCGGCCGAGACCTTCGTGCATTCGTGCGCACCGAGGCGAAGAACCGCGGCCACGTCGTGGCACCCGACGCGATCGAGACCCTGATCGACGCGGTGGGCGACGACCTGACCGCCATCGATGATGCGGTCGAGCGGCTCTCTCTGTTTGTTGGCGTTGGACAGCGCATCGGAACCGACGAGGTGATCCACTGCGTCACGCGCGTCCGCGTGGATTCCATCTGGAGTTTGGTCGACGCGATAGGCATGAAGGATCGGCGCAAGGGGATGGCAGCTGCGCAGTCGCTGCTAACGGATCGCGAGCCGCCGCTCCGCCTGCTGTCGATGGCCGCACGGCAACTGCGGATTGTGGCGCGCATGAGAGAGGCCCTTGCCGAAGGCATGAGCCCCCAAGAGGCCGCCAAGCGCGCAGGCGCCCCACCCTTCAAGGCCTCGGATCTCACGGCGTCTGCTCGGCAGTTCAGCGCCCAAAGCTTGGGCGAGGCCTTTCAGCTCATCGCTGAGGCCGACATCGCGCTCAAGAGCAGCAAACGCCCTCCCGACACCATCCTCCAAGAAACGGTGATGGCGCTGTGCGCAGAGCCGAACGGGCCGCGCACTAAGCGAGCCGGTTGACCTGGTGCGTTAGCCGAGAGATGTACCGCGAGCCGGTCTTGCGATGGTAAATGCCCTTGGACACTGCGGAGTCGATCTTCGCGATGGCAACGATGAGCGCCTTCTTCGCGGCATCGGCGTCGCCGGCTGCCACGGCGGCGCGAACGCGCTTGACCGAAGTACGCACGTTGGTGCGGATGTGGCGGTTTCGAGCGGTACGCTTGATCGTCTGGCGAACTCGTTTTTTTGCTGAAGCGTGGTTGGCCACTGAAAATCCTCCCCGTAGGGACGCGGGTGGTAGCCCTGCCGACCAGGGCTGTCAAGTCGGTGATAAAACTCTTGAAAACTGCCTCCTAGCCAGGCATACACGCTCGTGTCTCGACGTCAGGAAACGCTCGATTGGCTCGCTCGTCTCGTCACAGGACGCCGAAAGCTGGTCGTGGGCGTCACCGTCTTGGTCACCCTGGCCTTCGCGTCACAAATCCCGAAACTGAGGGCCGATCCCGCGCCCGAAAGCCTGCTGTCCTCGTTCGAAGGAGAGGAGTACGCGGTCATCCAGAAGCGCTTCCAGGAGTGGTTCGGAAAACGGCGCACCGCCGTGCTGCTCCTGGTGGAGGCGGACGATGTCCTGTCGCGAGACTCCCTCCAAGACATCCACGATCTATCGCTGTACTTCGCGGAGAAGCCCTGGGTCGACAAGGTGGCAAGCGTCACGACCCTCAACATCCCGCGACGAGAGAAGGACCCCGAGGGAGACGATCCGGGCGGTCTCGAGGAGATCGAGATCGTCGAGGACGATGCAGGACTCGACGATCTGGACGATCTCGACGATCTCGATAATCTCGATGACCTCGACAGCCTTGATGAAGGCAACGGAGAGGACGCAAACCTCCAGGATGAGGCGTTCGATGCGCTGTTGGACATCATCGAGAGTGACCCCGAACGGTTCCCAGGGGGCATCGCGGTCGCCGGTCCCGCCCTTGCTGCCGAGCTCAAGACCGACCCTATCGTGGTTGAAGCCGAGGTCACAGAGGCCGAGGCCGAGGAGCTCTCACGCGCAATCGATGACAACCCTCTACTCCTCGGCCGGTTGATCGACGAGGACCACACGTTGGCGGGTGTGGCACTTCAGCTGCCGGAGCTCGGGCCACGCGAAATGCGTAACGCCATGGCCGACCTTCGACGCGACCTTGCCCGGCCTGAGTTCGAAGACATCACCGTGCACGTCGGCGGCCTCCCGTACTTGCGGAGCGTCATCGTCGAAAAGATGCGGCGCGACAACCTGCGATTGATACCGGTGACGGTCCTGGTGTGCCTTTTCTTGCTGATGTTGTCGTTCCGATGGGTCCCAGGCGTTCTGATGCCCCTCGCTGCGGTGGGCGTGACAGCACTCATCGTCGTTGGCGGGATGGGCTTGGTCGGGGAACCGATGAACATCCTGAACAACATCATCGTACCGCTCCTGATCATCATAGGCATCAGCGACGCGACGCACCTCGTTCAACGCTACCGAGACGAAGTCGTGGGCGAACAGGATCCGATCGAAGCCGGAAAGCGAACTGTCCGAGCCATTGCAGTCGCCGTGCTTCTCACGTCTGCGACCACCGCGGTGGGGCTCGCATCCCTGGTCGTCTCGAAAACCGTCATGCTCCGCCACTTTGGGCTAACTTCTGGGCTTGGGGTGATGGTGTCGTACGTGGTGATCATCACCTTCGTGCCCGCGGTCCTGACCTGGGCAAAGCCTCCGAAAGCGCCGCCGCAGCGCGACCGAAAGAGCCTCTACACCAACGTCACGATGAACCTTGTCTCGCGGCTCCTTCGGTGGCGTTGGGCGATTCTCGGGCTCACCGCGATTTTCACCGTTGGCGCAGGCTACGTCGCGAGCCAGATCACGGTCGATCACGCCCTCCTCGACCAGTTCGACGAGACCGACCCGGTGTACGTCACGACGGTCCTGATCGAAGAGAAACTCGATGGCGTCCGACCGCTCGAGCTCGTGCTCGTCAGCGAGGAAGATGGGTACTTCACCGATCCAAAGATGATCGAGAAGATCCAGAATATTCGAAACTGGGCCGCTCTCCGCCCGGAGATCATTCGAACACTCAGCTACGGCGACATGCTGCATGAATCGTACGCACTTCTGGCCGACGACCCGACCGTGCGTTCGGAGGAGTTCAAGAGCGCGAAGCAGGTCCGAGGCCTCGTGACCATGATGAGCCAGCGCAAACCTTCGCCGCTCGATGCGTGGCTCACCGAGGACGGCGAAAAAGCACGGGTCCAGTTCAAGCTTCGCGACGTCGGCGCGCAGGCCACGATGACCTTCCTCGATGAGCTCGAGGGTGTGATCAACGACGAGCTCGCCGACGATGACAAGGTGACGCACTCGTTTACGGGAGAGGCCTACACGGGTTCGCGGGGACAAGCCGCCGTTGTGAGCGACTTGCTGGGGAGCTTGCTCGTTGCGGTCGTGGTCATCTTCTTGCTGCTCGCGTTCTTCTTCCGAAGCATCCGTCTCGGACTGCTTAGTATTCCGCCGAACCTGATCCCGCTCGTGGCGACGATGGCCTACATGGTGTGGCGGGAGATCCCGCTCAACGTGTCAACCGTCATCATCTTTTCGATCAGCCTTGGGCTGGCCGTGAATGGCACAATTCACGTGTTGGCGAGGTTCCGCGAAGAGATGCAGTCCGGTCTCGGTCGAGAGGCTGCGCTCATTCGCGCAGCGCGTGGGACCGGTCGCGCCATCGTGATCTCCTGTATCACCCTGATGGCAGGTTTCGCTGTGCTGCTTCTCAGTTCGTTCGTTCCCGTCCGGAACTTTGGCGAACTGATTTCGGTCACGATCGGCGGGTGCCTCGTCGCCACCTTGATCGTCCTGCCGCCGCTTCTTCGCGTCGCCGGGGGCAGCGAGCCTGCAGACCCTCAGTCGTCGTCATCGAAGTAGTCGGTGGAGATCGATATGGAGTACCGATCACACGGACCTCGGAACTCACCTTCCTTGGCCGACACGCCGACGATGAGTGTGCCCGTGCCGCCGTTCTGGTTCTCGCACTCGTGTACGAGCCTCAAGGTGTCAACCCCATCCTCGATGCAGTAATCGTCGCCGGCAAAGGAGCTGCTCGAGCCACTGCAGTCATCGATGCGCTCGGATCCATCCGGACATCGATACGTCATCAGCAGCTGACGCTCGCTATCGAGCCCAGCGATGTCGACACGCATCGAGTACTCTTCGACGTGCTTGAGCTGAATGCGGTAGAAGTCGAAGTCGGAAGCGCGGTCTAGGGTGGCGTCGACGTCGACGCGAAGGTCTACCGCGGAGCATGGTCCATCGCACGAAAGCTCACTCGCCGAAGGTGGGGTATCGTTGGCCTCGTACTGGTCCTTGCAAACACATCGGCCGTCCTCGCAAAGGGGCGCACCAGCCGTGTCGCAGATGCCGCAGAGCAACGAAGTCCCGCAAAGGTTCGTCGTGCCGCACTCGATCCCCTCGGACTCACAGGTGCACTCTCCGACGCACTCGAACGCTTGAATCGAAGGATTCGCGGTACACGCCTCGTCACTGTCGCAGGGCGGGCACTCGACGAACCCGCCGCATCCATCGGGCAAGCCTCCAGACGGGGAGCATTCGTTCTCACTACATGGGAAGAGCGGAACACAGCAAGCGCCTTCAACGCAGATCTCTCCGTCGTCACAGCCCTCGGGACACTCGCAATCCCCGGACGTGCACGCGCACTGATTGTCCACGCACTCGAGGGCGCCCGGGCACGCGCCGCAGTCGAGCGCCTCTGCGCTTCCACACCCCACGTCGATTCGTCCACACTGCGCCTCGACAGAGCTACAAGTGTTGTCCTCGCAGCCACACATGAAGTTCTTGTCATTGGCGCCGCAGATATCTCCCTCTTCACAGGGCGGGCACTCGACGGTACCGTCGCAACCGTCTGGAAGCATTCCGCACTCGACGGTGACTCCGAGGGACTCGAACTGACTGATCACTTGCTCGCATGTCGCCGGCTCACAGGTCAGCTCTGGCTCACTGGCGTCGTAGCAACGACCGTCACTGTTCCAGCAGAAGAATCCTGAAGGGCAATCGGTTGCACTCACGCATGAGAACACCCCGTTCGGGATCTTCACACTGCAGCCCGCCACGAACATCGTCGTGGCAACCAAGCAGAACGCGGCTTTCGTCGACAACTCTCGTCCCACCTCTCCCGTTCAGGGTAACGAAACGGGCACGAGGACTCCCGCCGGATCACGCTTCGTGTGAGCCGGCTCACAACGCGCTAGGCGAGTCGCTCGATGACGGCAGAAGCGAAGCCCTCGGTGTCGAGGGAACCTCCAAGGTCGCCCGTCTTGGCACCTTCGGAAAGCGCCCGATCGTACGCGGACTTGATCCGCTTAGCCGCTTCACCACAGCGCGAGTCGTCGCGGCGGTCGGCGAGGTAGTTGAGCATCATGACCCCCGACATGAGAAGGGCGAGCGGGTTGGCCACCCCTTTGCCGGCGATGTCCGGCGCGGACCCATGGACCGCTTCGAATGTCGCGTAGTCATTTCCGATGTTGGCTCCCGGAACGACGCCAAGGCCACCGACAAACCCAGCGCAGAGGTCACTGAGAACGTCGCCATAGAGGTTCTCGAGCAAGAGCACGTCGAACTGGGTGGGGTCTTGAACGAGTTTCATGCAACCCGCATCGATGATCATCTCATCGTGCTCGATGTCCGAGAAACCGCCCTCCTCTCGAGCCGCACGCGCGCAACGAAGGAACATGCCGTCGCTAAGCTTCATGATGTTGGCTTTGTGCATCACGGTGATCTTCTTGCGGCCCCGCTCACGAGCGTACTGAAAGCCCCAGTTGGCGATCCGCTTGGAGGCGTGCTCCGTGGCTACTTTGAGGCTAGTCACGACTCCGTCCGTGATTTCGTTCTCGATGCCGCTGTAGAGGCCCTCGGTGTTTTCTCGGAGCACGACGAGGTCGACTCCGCTGTAGCGGGTTTCGACACCTGCGAGGTTCCGAATCGGCCGTACCGCGACGTAGAGCTCGAGTCGCTTGCGAAGCTGGACGTTGACCGAGGTAAACCCCTTTCCGACCGGGGTCGTGCATGGGCCTTTGAGCGCGACGCCAAGCGAACGAACGGCGTCCAGGGTGGCCTGTGGAAGGACTTCGCCGGAGTCGTCGAGCGCGGCGACGCCCGCCTGATGCTCTTCCCACTCGACGGGAGCCTCGGCAGCATGCATGACTCGGGTGACGGCGGCGGCGACTTCCGGCCCAATGCCGTCACCTGGGATCAGAACGATAGCGTGGTTTGTCATTTGAAGCTCCCGGCCCAATGTTAGCGCTTGCGAGTCTGTCGCCAACCTCGAGGACCCGGATTAGATGCCAGAAAAAGACGCCGTTTACAGAGCGATGACGAACGACGGTGCCTTCCGCGTGGTCGCCGCGCGGACGACCGACACCACTCGCGCAATCGTCGAGGCACAGAAGCTAGACGGCGCCGTCGCAGGAGCGCTGTCAGACCTGGCCACCAGTGCAGTCCTCTACCGGGAGACCATGGCTCCCTCGCTTCGAGTCCAGTGCATCGTGAGCCTCGAGGACCAAGGCGGCCAGCTCGTGGCCGACTCGCGGCCTGACGGGTCGACCCGGGGGCTCGTTCAAACGGGGAAGGAGGGCGCCGCCCCCGATCTCGATAAGCACAAAGCCACCCTTCAGATGATGCGGACGCTGCCGAACTCGGACCTTCATCGGGGCGTGGTCGAGGTTCCCGAGGGCGGGAATCTTTCCGAAGCGTTCATGCGTTACATGCAGTTATCGGAGCAAATCGTATCGATGATCTCACTCGGATCGACGCTGGTCGGCGACCATCCGGCCTCCGGGGGATTCGTCGTGCAGCTTCTTCCCGAAGCGGACGAGGCAGAGGCGGCCGTCCAAACCATGACGGAGCGACTCGAGGACTTCGTCGACATCACCGCGCGACTCCAGGAGTCGGACGCGTCCCCGTCGAGGCTCATCGAAGACATCTTCGAAGGAATGCCGTTTACCTGGCTCCAGCAGAGCGACGTACGCTTTGGCTGTCATTGCAGTCAGCTTCGCGTGATGACGACCTTGAGCGTCCTCGATCGCACCGACATCCAGGAACTGGTCGACGAGGGAGACCCCCTCAGCATGAGCTGCGACTACTGCGGCACCGAGTACACGGTCGAGATCGCGCAGCTCCAGGGCCTCTTGGCCTCGAGCTGATGCCGGGTCCGGCTTTCTTGCCGGAAGGCGCTCGACCCAAGCATTCTTCCGCCGATGGCCGAACCGCCTAGAACGACGAACCGGGCGATTGTACGTCGCGCTGGCCTCGTGGCGAGCGGCACCCTCGCCTCTCGGCTGTTGGGCGCGGTCCGAGACGCGGTGGTGGCCGCGCAGTTCGCGATCGGCGCGACGGACGCGTTCTGGCTCGCCTTCACGATCCCCAATGCCCTCCGGTCGCTTCTGGGTGAAGGAGCTGTGTCGGCGGCTTTCGTACCGGTCTTCACCGAGGTCCGAGAGAAGGAAGGCAAGGCGCGCGCGCGCGTCTTCTACCGGCGCCTAGTCGCGGTGATGTCACTCATCTTGATTGGCGTCGCCTCGCTCGGAGTACTGCTCGCGCCTTGGGTCGTGCGCGCCTACGCGTGGGGGTTTCAAAGCGACCCTGCCCTCTTCGAAACGACGGTGGGCCTCACGCGGATGCTCTTCCCGTACATCTTCTTGATGGGCGTTTCGGCATTGATGATGGCTGCCCTTTACGCCAGCAAACGGTTCGCACCGCCGGCCTTCGCCCCCGCGCTCTTGAACGTCGCGCTCATCACGGCCGCCTTCGTACTGGTACCCGTCGTCGACCGATTTGGCTGGCCCGGGATCTTCGCGTTGGCGCTCGGCGCACTCATCGGCGGTGTGCTCCAGATCCTCTTTCAAGTGCCGGCCCTTGCTGAAGAAGGACTCCTCGTCAGGCCTCAGCTCGACCTCCGGGATCCGTACGTACGCAAGTGCGGGCGGCTGATGGTCCCCCTCCTCGCCGGCCTCGGCGTCTATCAGCTCAACTTGTTGCTGTCGCGCCTGTTCGCATCCTTTCTCCCAACTGGAAGCATCAGCTACCTCTACTACGGAGCCCGACTCGCCGAGATCCCCCAAGGCATGTTCGCGCTCGCGATCGCGTCGGCGGCCTTGCCGTCACTGAGCGACGCGGTGACGCGCGGAGACGATTCCGAGGCGAAGCGGCTGTTTCGATACTCCCTTCGCCTCACCTTGTTCGTCGCCGTCCCGGCCGGGGTGGCGCTGGTCATCCTCGCCGAACCGACGATCACGGTCTTCATTGGGCGCGGCCGCTACGACGCCGCGGAGGTGGCGCAAACCGTGAGATCGTTCGTCTGGCAGGCTGGCGGAATCTGGGCGGTCGCGTCGGTACGAACGATCATCCCGATGTTTCACGCACACAACGACACGCGAACGCCAGTCATCGCAAGCGCCCTCAACCTGGTGACCTTCGTAGGTTTGAGTCTCGCCCTGATGGGACCGATGCAACACGCCGGGTTGGCGGCGGCGACTACGGCCGCAGCGGTGGTTCAACTGATCGCCCTGCTTGGGCTCCTTCGACGGCAAGCGGGTCCTATTGGGCTCTCCGAGATCGGGGCGAGTGTGCTTCGTGTGCTTGTCGCAAGCGCGGTGATGGGTGCCGTCGTCGCTGCGATGGCAACTCTCGGCAGATGGGAGCTCGGCGGGGACGACGCCAGGAACCTTCTGGTCTTCCTCGGAACCGTCGTCGTTGGCGGCATCGTGTACCTGGGAGTCGCCCGGGCGCTTGGCGCCCCGGAGCTTCGGGATCTTTGGACCTCGATTGCCGGACGCGGACGTGCATGAGCGCGCATCGGCGCTAAGAGAGACCCGATGGACGTGCTGGACGCAGACTTCGTGGCGGGCGCCACGGCTTTCGGCCAGCTCCCTGCGCCCATCTACGCCGAGATTGCGTTCGCGGGTCGATCGAACGTCGGGAAGTCGAGCCTGATCAACAGCCTCGTTGCCCGCAAGAAGCTCGTTCGCACCAGCAGCGACCCGGGGTGCACCCGGGCGATCAACATCTTTCGGGTGCGACTCCGGCACGACGCGCACGAGGGACACGTCGATCTCGTCGACCTGCCAGGCTACGGCTACGCACGCCGAAGCAAGGCCGAACGCCGTGCGTGGGGGCCGTTGATCGAAGATTTCCTTACGCATCGGGCTGGGCTCCGAGGCGCGGTGGTCATCGTCGACGTCCGTCGCGGCCTGCAGGCAGAAGACGAGCAGTTGATGGAGTTCCTACAAAGCGTCGATGTGCAGCCGATCCTGGTCGCGACCAAAGTGGACAAGCTCCCGGCCAGCAAACGCAAGCCTTCTCTCGCCACGCTTCGACGGGAGGCGGGACAAACCATCTATGCATACAGCTCGGTCACGCAGGAAGGCCGAGACGCCCTGTGGAGGGAGCTCCTCAGGGTCAGCGGGATTCGCGAGCCGAACGAATGACCGTCGTGACCGCGAGGGCGACTCAGTTGTCGAGGTCGAGCCGGAGGTCTTGATCCGGATCGCGGAGCCGAAGATTGGACGGGTCGCCGAGCATCAACGCAGGATCCTGCCCGCCCGGAGAAGGCGCTCCGCCGGGGGCCCCGAGGCTTGGCGCGTCGAGTTCGAGCCCAACGGCGGGGGGCGCACCGATCGCTCCCCCTCCCGCGACGCCTGGCCCGAGTGCCTCCGCAAGGTACCGCCGGAGCTCATCCCGCTTTTTCGGCGGTACGAGTTCGAGCGCCGCGTCGGTCTGCGCCTTGGCGCCATCGACATCGCCGGCCTCGAGGAGCACCCGCGCCGCTTGTAGCCGCTGCTGCCAGTTGTCTGGGTCGAGTTCGACGGACCGTCTCACCCGCGCGACCGCGGCGTCGAGATCCCCTTCGGCCAAGTAATACTGACCCCACAGCGCCCAGAGCGACGCAGACGACGGGTCGAGCGTCTGCGCCGTCTCGAGGGCCGCCCGCGCTCGTTCAGGCTGATCCATCCCGAAATTCATCATCGCGCGGACGCGATAGGCCCGGGCGTACTGCGGCCACCGTTCGATCACTTGATCGATGGTCTGGGCCACGGCGCCGAGTTCAGCAGCGGCCGCCGCGTGTTGGCCTCCCATCTGCAGCATCGCGGCAGTCGCCATCGAAAGTTGCACGAGGTTGAGATCACGGGGCCCGTCCGCTCGCAGCTCCCGCGCGGCCTCGAGCTCTTTCGAGCCAGCCGTGACGCCGCCGGTCTCGAGCAGAACCGTGCCGTGGACGCTACGACTCGAAGGCGAGACGGGATCGAGGAGGAGCGCCGTCTCGATCAAGGGAAGGGACTCGGCACCATCCCCCGACCGGACGAACGTGCGCACCGCGTCGGTGGCCAGGCCGGCCCCAATGACTTCGGTATCCCGGAGGATTCTTACCGACGCCGGCTTCGGGTTCGTCCGCCCACCCCAAGGATCGTAGAAGTCGGGATCGTCAGATTCGTCGTTCTCGACCGCGACGAGGAAGTACCCAAGGCGGCCGGTGGGATCCGGCGGAGAGGGTTCTCCGAGATCCCACGTCTCCGCCACCATCGCAGGCAGCCCCTCGTCGCGCAGCAAGGCCGCCATCGCCACCGCCGCCTCGAGCGGGTAGAGCTGCGGCTTGTCTCCACTTGAAAGCGCTGCCAGTGTCTCTTCTGCGGTGTAGAGGTCCCTCGGGAGCGGTTTCTCGAGATTCCATCGCGTCGACTTGCTCCGAACGGCAGCGGCGACTTCTGCAGGATCGGACGGCCAGTCTATCTCGCCGGTGAGCACGAATAGCCCGTCGAGCCTTCCGACCGAAAGCTGATCTCGTTCGAGGTAACCGGTTACTTCGCGTGGGTCGAGAGGCCGCAGCGGAGGCGTCTCTTCGAGTGTGACGGTGTTGGCACGGTAGGCGCCGTACCCCACGAGGCCGGCGACCGCGACGAGCACGGCCGCGAGCACCCCGGCCCGCCGCTTTGGCGTAGGCTCTGGCTGGGCGACAACAGGCTGCACGCCCCCTCGCCGCATGCACTGCGGACAGCGCGGCTTCTTGGCGGCTTCTTCCGATGCGAACTCGAGGTCGCAGTGGGCACAAAAGAGCTTGTCAGCCATGGCGCGCGAGCATACCCAAAAGGCCCTGCGGCGCTAGGCGGCTATGGCGCCTCGGCTTCTTCGAGATGGTCGGGCACGAAACCGTGTCCGTGGATGGCGGCTACCGCCGAGCCGCATGCCCGAGCGCGCCCCGTCCGCCATTCACTGTCCCACAGCGACACTTGGCACTCGAGGTCACCAAAGTTGATGCCAAGCTCCGGTTTCGACTCGAGCGCGCTTGGCGCGGTCTCGTGCTCTGACTCGAGCGAGCAGCAGTCGAGCGCGCGCAATTGGCGAACCAGCTCTCGATACTTCTTTTCAGGGACCACCTGCTCGACACTCATCATCGTGCCGTTTGGACTCTTGGTCACGACCACCATGTCGCGGTTCCCCTGGACCGCCATGTAGAGGGTGTCTCGGGTCGCGTTCCGGCCAATCATGCCCCAGGAGACGACCACTTCGTCTGGGGCCGAGCTTGGCATCAAGACCGCCTCCTCGGCCTTCGGCTCGCACCCGAATGCGCACAACCAAGACGCGACAAACAGGACGCGAATCAAAGGGTTCCACATGCGGCAGACTAGATCACGCATCGACCGGGAAGTCTACCGGGTGCCCCAACTGAGAAACAAGCATACGCTCCCCAGGTGGCTGACGAGTTCGATTGCTTGGCGTGCGGCGCGTGTTGCCGAACCGGAACGGATGGCAGGATCCTGATCCCACCAGACGATCTAGTCCGGTGGCGCGACCGAGGGCGCGGCGACATCGCCGAGGCAATCCAACCGGGGCACTTTGGAATGGTGGCGTTCGCCACCCGCAAAGATGGCGCCTGCGTCCATCTCGGCACCGACACCAGCCCGAACGGCTGCTCGATTTACGAGATCCGGGGAACGACATGCCGCGAGTTCGAACGCGGGAGCCAACAGTGTCGCGAGTTTCGCCGCGACGCCGGCATCGATCTCGCCCCACCATGACCCCTCGTGGCGCACAGCACGCCTTGGCCTAGACTCAAACGAGGAGTAGTTCCATGACGACCGTCAAAGACGCCACGTCCATGTTCGCCGCAGAGCGACGTGCCTATCTCGGGAAGCGGCCAGGCTTTCACATCAACGAGCTCCAGCTCGGTCCCACGCAGTCCGTGCCGTGGCACTATCACAACACGATTCAGGACACGTTCTACGTCATCGAAGGCCGGATCCGTTTGCATCTCCGTCAACCGGACGAACAAGTGGTTCTCGGCCCGGCGGAGACTTACTCCGTGTCACCGAAGCGCCCGCACCTCGTCACCAACGACACGGACGACTCGAGCACTTTTCTCGTGCTCCAGGGCATCGGCGAGTACGACTTCGTTCTGCTCGACGAATAGCGACGGCGGCCCCGAACCAGGCCCTAGTGCGCGGTTTTGCCAGGCATCACCGCATTGGCGTGGCCGACCGCAACGTACTTGGTCGCACCTTCGCGAGCCCGAAACGCCATCACGCCTGCGAAGAAACCAGCTGGGAAGGCCACCCACCCTGTCAGCAGCACCCCGCCCATGAAGTAATCGAGAGCGGTGTGCAGCGGTGTATGACTCATCGCCGCGACCTCGAGTGCAAAGAAGAGGAAGGCGACGATCGTCACGAGCACCCCCTGGCGACCCGCAAGCGACGCGTCGGTCACGTAGTGCGTGTCGAGAATCGCCGCGCCGAAGAGCGAACCGGCAAAGAAGGAGGCCACGACGGGCAGAAGCATGTACACGAGCCAGGCGTCGCTGGCGCCACCTGCCCACGCCGTCACCGCAAACGGAACCGAAAGGACCAAGGCGACCCGCGCACTCCAAAGCCCACAAAGGGCGCGGCGCCGAAGGGCCGCTGTCTCCCAGTCTGTTGCTGGGTCGATCACCGCTGCACGGCGCCTGCGGGCGGCCGCTTCGCGAAGAGACGGCGTCAATTGTGATCCTCTGCTCTTTGTGAAGTTAGTCATTTTTCGGCCCCCGACTCTCAATGCTATCAATTCAGTAGCGTCAGTCAACTCTTTGACGCTATTTTTTTCGTAGCATTGGCGTTGCGAGCCGCCTTGGGCTAATCAGGGAAGGCATGGCGAAGTCGAAAAAAGACCGCCCGATCATGGTTTTGCTCGATAGCCTCGGGCGGCGCTGGAGCCTTAGAATCATTTGGGAATTACAGGAAGGACCGGCGACTTTTCGTGCGCTCCGAAAGGCGTGCGACGGCGTCTCGCCGAGCGTGCTCAACACACGGCTCGGCGAACTGCGCAAACTTGGCTTCATCGAGAAGACAGACGACGGATACGCCCTCACGCGAGATGGCGACTCCCTCGCAGATCGTCTCATCAAGCTCGATCGCTGGGCCCGCCGTTGGGACAAGCGGCGGCGCGGGAAGTGAGCTGCACCACAAAGGGTGGCGCGCTGCGCCTACTCGCTGAAGAGGTTCTCGACGTCCGCCTTGGTGAGGCCCTTGAGCGGGCTTCCCTCGGTCGACAGCACGTTCGAGACGAGCTCGCGCTTCTTGGCGGATAGCTCGAGGATCTTCTCTTCGACCGTGCCCTTCGCGATCAACTTGTAGACGTTGACGTTCTTGGTCTGCCCGATGCGGTGCGCGCGGTCGGTCGCTTGGTCTTCGACCGCAGGGTTCCACCAGGGGTCAAAGTGGACCACCGTGTCGGCCCCTGTGAGATTGAGGCCCGTCCCGCCCGCCTTGAGCGAGATGAGAAACACGGGGACACTATCGTCGGCGTTGAAGCGATCGACGCGCTCGATACGGTCTTTGGTCGAGCCATCGAGGTACTCGTACTGGATCCCGTCTTCATCGAGCGCAGCCCGGATATGGTTGAGCATCTCGACGAACTGGCTGAAGACCAATACGCGGTGTCCGCCATCGACGGCCTCGCTGATGATCTCGCGGAGCGCACCGAGCTTGCCGCTCTCGGCGGCGGTGAATTCGGTGTCGGGAAGCTTCATCAGGCGCGGATCGCATGCGACCTGACGAAGGCGCGTGAGCGCGGCGAGAATTTGGATCTGCGCGCGGCTGACGCCTTGCTTTTCGACCTCGCTCATCACGCTCTTGCGTACCTGCCGAAGGATTTGCTTGTAGAGCTTGGCCTGCTCTTCGGCGAGCGGGACGATCATCTCCTGCTCGATCTTCTCCGGAAGGTCCGCTGCGACGTCGCGCTTCACGCGCCGCATCACGAACGGTTTGATCGTCGAACGGAGCCGCTGGGCCGTTTCCATATCGCCGCGATCGATCGGGCGCGCGATGCGTTCCTCGAACGTCTTCAGCTGGCCAAGCAGGCCGGGTGAAACGAAGTCGAAGATGCTCCAGAGCTCGCTCAAGCGGTTTTCGATCGGCGTTCCGGTGAGGGCGAGCCTTCGCTCGCTGCGAAGCTTCTTCGCGGCCCGTGCCGTGTGACTCGCGGGGTTCTTGATGTGCTGCGCTTCGTCGAGGATGACGTAGCGTAGATCGAGATCGTGAAGGAGCTCTTCGTCACGCCGAAGCAGCGCGTAGCTCGTGATCATCACGTCGGCCTTGTCGAGCTCGGCCCGTCGTTGCGCCCGGTTCGGCCCCTGCCAGACGACGGTGGTGAGGCCGGGGGCAAACTTGTTGATCTCGCGCTCCCAGTTCGGGACGACCGACGTCGGTGCCACGACCAAGTTGAGCTTTCGCTTGTATTTGCCCTTGGCCCAGGTCAGGAGCGCGATCGCCTGAATGGTTTTGCCGAGACCCATGTCGTCGGCCAAGATGCCGCCGCTGTTGATCTCGTGGAGAAACACCAACCAGTTGAAGCCTTCCTTTTGGTACGGGCGCAGGGTCGCCTTCAGGCTTCGGGGCTTGGGCACATTGGGGATCTCGTCGAGATCGCCGATCTTGGTGAAGAGCGACTTGGCCGACGCGGAGACCTTGGCGTTCTCGACCATCTTGAGGAGATCTTGGACACGGCCCGCCTGCGATAGCGGGAGCTTCTCTTGCGCGCCCGAGGTGGCGTAGATCTCCGCCATGCGCACCAACACCTCGCCGACCTTCTCCGGGTCGACGGGCGCAAAGGTGCCGTCTTCGAGCCGAACGAGCCGTCGACCGTGCTCGAGGCACGCCCGGAGCTCCGCCTCACGTACGGCGGCCCCGCCTGAGGCAAACGTCATGTCGAGGTTCAGCCAGTCCATCCCGCTCGATACCCGCATCTGAGGCGTCACCGAGTCGTCTCGAATCGTGACGTCGACCAGGTCGTCGGGAATGAACCGGTCCCACTCCTCGGGCAGCTCACCGATGCCGGTGGTCCAGAAGTTGATGGCATCGTCGCCGTGCGCGACGAGCTCTTCCCCGGACTCCGAGACCTCGAAGCCAAGGCTCATCAGTGACTGGATGCCCGCCATCTCCGCACCCACGTCGCGGCGCACCACCCGAGGGCGCGCCTTCCCGTTCTTCGGAGGAAGAAAGGCGAGCGGCGAAGGGAAATCATCCGGTGGAACGTCGAACTCCTGGTCGTCGTAGCGGACGACCAGCTGCACCTTGGCGTCGATGATGTCGCCATTGGCCTTCAACTCGAAACGAGGCTGCGCGTCGACCAAGTCGGCGACGGAACTCAGGTCTGGAAGCTCGGCGCCAAGCGAGGCCGCGATCCGCGGAACATACTCGCCGAGCAACGCAGGCAAGTCCTCGAGGGACTGCACCATGGCGGGCGATCGGTAGAGCCTCTGCAGCCAAGCGGGCGTGACCAACTCGCTGACGGGGCGTGCGACGCCCTCGGTGGTGTCGATCTGCCAACCCGGTGTCCCCTCGAACCAAGCACCGCTCGACAGCGCGAAGCGCCGCCCACTGCTTTCGAGGCCGAACACCACCCGGACCCGGAGGCTATTGCCGTTGGCGGGGTCAAGCTCGATCTTGGGCTTCAGCGCTTCGTTCGCGAACCGAAGCTCCATCGACGCGGGCTCGAGCAGGACCCGGCGATCACTCAGCATCTCGAGGACCTCCGCTGCGTCCTCGCCTCTGAGCTCAGCGGTTGTGGCCTGGCCACGATTCGCGTTGCGAGCAAGCGCCCTGAAGAGCGGACGCTCGTCGATCGACACCATGTTGAACGAACCGAGCGCGTCGTTGATCGGCACGGCGCTTCGCGAGCCAGCCATCACGGGCGTCACCGTGATCGACGCGGGCCGCACCGTCATTCGGTACTCGAAATCGAGAGGCTTCGGCAAGGCCTCCGGTGGAAGCCACGCGTCGAGCGGGCCGCGGGACTCTCCTCTGCCAGACTGAAGCTCACGCGGAGAAAGAACTTCGAGTGACCCGTTGTCACCGCCCGCGCCTCGCCGTCGCCGCCGCGAACGCCGACGTTTGCCACCGACCGATACGGTGCCGGGCACGTGAATGGGCTCGCTCTTCTTTTTCTTCTTTTTGGGCTGCTGGGGCTGCTTTGCACGGGGCGGACGGACTTCATCACGCAGCGCGACCATCACAGCCGCAACGTGCTTGCAGTGGCCCGTCGGGCCACGCCACCCAGGACACGTGCAGCTCGACTCCCATGCGTCTTGCTCGGCGTCGTACGTGACCTTGGTGCGGTAGGGCTCGTCGGCCGTGCGCACGGAGATCTCGCCGCTCACCGACGTCTCTTGCTCGTCGAGATTGTCGACGGCTTTGCGCCGGGCGTAGAGGCGCCCGCGCAGAAACGCATTGCCTCCTGTGACGCGCTGAATCGCGCGGTCACTCATCGAGGCGAGCTTCTTGGCGACCTCCGTGGTCGGTTCACGCCACGTGGGTGCCTCTTCTTCCGCGGGCTTGGGTTCCGCGGGGTCAGCTTCCGTATCTTGGAGCGCAGTTTCAGCCATGACTGAAGGGTGTTCGGGTGGCGGTTCGTTCGACCTGCACGTTTCAGCGCGCGTTCAGTCTCTCCCCGTCGCGACTCGGTTGCTCGATCTACCCTGGAGACCCCGGTGTAGGCCGCAACCAGCCGCTACAACCCTGATGTTACACACGATCCCCGAGACCGCAACTCTCCGGATGGGGACCACCCCCCTGGCCTCGAGGGCTAGTCGGAGGCACCGAGCAGCGAATCCGGGAGCAGGGCGGACGGGTTGCCCGTGGAAAACACCCATAGCTGGTGCGCTGCGCGCGTGGCCGCGATGTGAAGCAGATGGCGGGTCTCGTTGTCGACCGGAAACGCCGAAGAATTGCACTCGACGATCACCACGTAGTCGAATTCGAGCCCTTTGACTTGACGGACGTCGGTGACGTCGACGCCTGGCCGAAACGGGAAATCCTGCTGCGCGACGCGACGCAGATTGGGAACTTCGCCGTGGCGCAAGCCCTTGTAGTAGAGATCCGCTTGCTCGGGATAGCGGGCAATGACGGCAACCGACGACAACGGCTCGGAACTCACCAGGTTGCGGAGCGCCTCCGAAAGAAACCCGACCGCCTCGCCACTGCCACCAAACTGGAACAACTCCACGGGCGCCCCATAGCGAATGGCTTCTCCGGAGACCTCGTTGCGAAGCGGACCAAGGACATCCGTCGCGAACTCGAGGATCTCGTAGGTCGAGCGGTAGCTGAGCTTCAGGGGCTCGATCTCGATGTGGTCGAGCTTGAGTTGTTCGAGCACCTGACGCCAGTCGCTGAACCCGTTGTCGAGGTGAAGCTTCTGCGCGATATCGCCGGCGAGCGTTACGCTTTGCTGCGGGGTCGACGTATCGAGAACGACCGCGAGCTCCACCGGGCTCATGTCCTGCGCCTCATCGACGAAGATGTGCTCGTACTGAAGCGGCGCGCGTCGGCCGAAGAGTGGCCCGCGCATGACTTGGTAGATGCGAAGCAAGAGGGCGTCGTCTTCGACGTCGAGCTCTGGCGGCTCTTCATCCTGCTCGCCGTCGACACCCAGACTTCGTGGGGCGCGCTCGTCGTCCTCCTCGATGGCATCTTCGTATGCGAGGAGCGAGCGGGTGGAGTTCCGGCTGCACCACGAGTGGGCCCACTCGATTTCTTTTGCACTGAGGGCGTCCGGCGCCCATCGCTCGAAGGTCCGAACGAGGCGCTGCCGGTCGGTCAGAAGGTCGGCCCAAGCGGTCACGACGTCGTTTGTGCGCGACCGCCATCGCTGGCAGATGCGTCCCACCGAATGACGCATGCCGACCGGGACCTGGTTCGCCGTCGGGTCGCCACCCTTGAGCCAGTTGGCAAGAAGCTCGAGCCTGACGCCGAGCGGTTCACCCGCCGAGCCTCGCCACGTACTGGTAACGCGCGCGCCGCCCTCCCCCTTTCGGACCTCCTCTGCGATCTCGGTGTCGACGCGCGCCGTGAGCTCCGCGACGTACTCGTCGATCGCACGAAGCATCGCCGGGTGCTTCTTCAGACGGACGACATGGGTGGGCGTATCTTCGACGTAGCGTGTGGTGAGTTTCGGGAGGTGGCGACGTCGCTGTTGCTCGGCCCACGTCTGGAACGTCTGAACGGGGACGTCCTCGACCCCAAGCGCCGGCAGTACCCGGGAAATGTAGCGAACGAGCGCGTCGTTGAAGACGATGACCAGCATCTGGTCGGCTCGAAACCGACCCTTGTCCTGAAACGCCAAGTACGCGAGGCGATGAAGCCCGATGGTTGTCTTGCCACTTCCCGCGCCACCTTGGATGACCACGAGACCGGACGTCGGTTGGCTGATCAGCTCGAACTGGCGCGGATCGATCAACGCCGTGATCTCGGAGAGGTGCTTGTCTTCGCGAAGGTCCTCGTCGCCGATCCCGAGCTCGCCGGGGCGATGGTGCGCCTCCGGCCGCATCGCCGCCCCCTGCCCGCCCGCCAGGCGCGTCGACTGGTCGGCAACCCGACGCCAGGCGTCCTCGCGCGAGCGCCGAAAGGTGCCCTGAGGTGCCCCGATGCGCCGCAACTTGCCCGAAGTAATCGACAGATTGCGCCGAACGACCACCTCTCCCTCGACCTCGCGATCGCCGAAGATCTCGTCGTAGTCGTCGCCCTCCTCGTACCTGTAGTAGACCCGGCTTACGGGCGCGTCACGCCAGTCGACGATCCGCACCCCGGTTTTCGAGTCGAGAAACGTGCTGCGACCGATGAGAATCTCGCGCTTGCGCTCCTCTTCCTCGAGCACCATCCGGCCAAAATACGGGGACTGGCGGTCGACCGCCCCCTCGACGACCTTGGCGCGGCGGTTCGCCACCTGCTGGAGCCGCTCCATCTCCTCGACGAGCGGGGGAATGTCCTCGAGCCTCGCCTCTCGGATTTGGTCTCGGAGGGCGATCAGCTCGGCGTCGTAGTCGATCAATTGGCCCCGGTGGACCGGCCGGCGCGATTCGAGGGTTCGGTGCACCCTGGCGAGGACTTTTTCCTCCTGCGCGACGATTTCGTCCATTTCCGCATCGGCGTGCGGCCCTTGGACCTCGGGGCGTCGGTTGAGTTCAACCTGCTTCATGTTGGGTGTATCAAGAACGCAG